>CAMVOS010000013.1 GCA_947169185.1 uncultured Prevotella sp. | reverse complement strand
ACTATGCCGACTCTACCATCTACCGCGCTGCTACCGGCACGAAGGAGATGATACCTGAGAACGGCAACATCACCACCCGCTTCTTTGGCGAGGGCACGGTGATGGAGAAGGGCTACGACCTCCGTGCCGTATTGTTCTGCAGGAACGGCAATGCGTTCCTCACCAATGAGTCGAAGGTGCTCTCTGGTGTGAAGGATACGCGCCGTCCGCAACTGTTCGGTACACCAGAACCGAAGTCGGGCGTGCTGGGTCCTGGCGACAATATCATCTTCGACTTCTCAGAGGACATCGAGCATAACTACCTGCAAGCTACGACGAACTTCGAGGTGTCGGGTGAGACCAACGAGACCGCCGTACAGGAAGCACCGTCGCTGCAGTTTGGTGGCGAGGGCTATGCCCAGACGCAGTCGCGCCGCAATTTTGCGGGCAAGAACCTGACTGTGGAGGTCATGATCAAGCCTGAGGCTACCGGCACCGACATGCCTATCTTCTCGCATGGCAGCGAAGGCAAGCAGTTGCAACTGTGGCTGACGGCGGAGAAGAAGCTGAAGGCCATAGTCGGCGACAAGGAACTGACAAGCGACTCGGTGTTGAACTTCAAAGGCTTCCAGCGCGTGGCTATGGTATTGGATAACGACAACAAGCGGCTGATGCTCTACAGCGACCGGCAGATAGGAAGTAAGGACGACGTGACCTACGCAGGTTCCGGTCCATTGACATTCGGAGCCGCTGACAATACCGACGGTAAGACGAAGTACTACACGGGACGCATGCTGCAAGGTCGCCTGTGGTACCGCGCCATGGATCTGGCGGGTCTGAACCGCTATGGTGACAAACTGCTTACGGGCTATGAAATGGGACTGGTCGATTACTACCCGATGAACGACGGACGTGGCACGTATGCCAGTGACCAGGCACAGGGTGCCCATCTGATACTCGAAGGTGCTTCATGGGCTCAGCCCGAAGGTATGTCGCTGAAGATTGACAATGACACCACCGGCATCGGCAGCAACAGTAACGTCTTCGAGATTAAGACTGATGAAGACTGGAACACCTTCCGCTCAATGGTCGAAGCTGCCAAAGGCCAGTACGATGTGAATGCCCAGCTCATGGCGGACATCAACATCACCGAGCCTGTGGGCGTCGGCTCAGCACGCTTCCGTGGTGACTTCAATGGTAATGGTCATACGCTGACATGTAATATAGGTAGTCATGGGAATTGCACGGCACCTATCCAGTATGTGACGGGCATCAGTACCATCCGCAATGTGAACGTCAGTGGTAGCATTACGGGAAGTTGGCATTCATCCGGTCTCGTAGGCCACGTAGAAAGCGGTTCCAATGTGGTGGTAACGAACTGCCGGGTGTCGCCAAAAATAACAGTCTATGTAAGAGGTGGCGGCATTGTAGGATACGCCGATGCGGGCACTCTCACCGTGCGCAACTGTCGGTTTGACGGATCCGTCCATCACACAGGCTTTGACTTAGAGAAAGACAATTCTGCAGCCAGTTTCGCCGGTGCTTTCGTTGGCTGTGCCACCAGCAATACCACACTTGCTGTAGAGAACTGTTTAGACTATGGCGGATACTTTGATTTCTATGGCAGGTACAGTTCCTGCTATATTAACAAATCACGCTGGGCTGGAACCAACAACTGGACCAGAAACGCCAAAGTAGCACAAGTTATCAACGACGTGGGTAACATGTCTGCCGAGGAAGTGGCGAAGGCATTAGGCTCTGGCTGGATGGTGGATGCGAGTGGCAACGTCGTTCCGCGTGTCAATAACAACCAGGTCTATATGGCCAGCAACCCGAAGGGCCTGCAGCTGCGCAACGACCTCTTCCAGCGCGACGCGGAGCAGGACTACACACTGATGTTCTGGTTCAAAACGGCAAAGCAGAATGGTACGCTGCTGGCTAACGGCTCAGGAAAGGCTGACGACGAGGGTGCACTGCACAAGTTCTTCATCGGCTTCGAGAACCGCACACTGAAGTATCGCACCAACGGTCGTGAGTTCACGCTGGGCGACAACCTGTGCGACGACGGCTGGCACCACTATGCCATGACCGTGAACCGCGCCCGCAACGTGGCAAGCATCTATGTCGATAACGAGGCGAAGGCCCAGCTGACCACCGACTCACTTGGCGGTATGCTTGGCACGCGCTTCATGCTGGGCGACATGGTATGGCAGGAGGAAGGCAATCCCCTCGTCTATGAGGCTAACGCCTTTACCGGTCATATCGACGGACTGATGCTCTTCGAGCAGGCACTGCCCACAACGCTTATCAAGCGTTATTCGGAGAAGTCACCGGGCGGTGAAGAACGCGGACTGCTGCTGCACATGCCGTTCGACCATCAGGTACGCCAGAAAAACGGCGAGCTGACGCTGCAGCCCTTGGTACTGAGCACCCGGGTGAAGCGCGACAACGACGGCAACGATACTGGCAAGCGCGACAGCGTCTTTGTCAATTCTGCTGACGAAATCCTTGCTCATATCGACCGCACCATGGGCGCTCCCGTCCAGGCCTACGAACACCTGCGTAACCTGAACTTCAGCTACGTGGGTCGTGACAACCAGCTGCTGGTGAACATCGACGAGCAGGACGCACGCATCAACAAGCAGAACGTCTATGTGACGCTGTACGATATTCCCGACAAGAACGGTAACTTCATGAAGTCGCCGGCTACGGAGTGCTTCTTCGTGAACCGCAACCCGTTGACATGGATGACGTTAGGCAAGCACCGCGCCGTGACCGTCCAGCAAGGACAGTCGCTGACACTCATTGGCATGATTCTGAACAATGGCGGTAAGGCACATACCTACACCATCGAGAATGTGCCGCGCTGGATAACAGTCGACAAGACGAGCGACATCGTGCAGCCGCAGGGTGAGGACGAGATAGACTTCACCATCAGTCCGAACCTGGAAGTGGGCACCTACGACCAGATGATCTATCTGACGGACGAGAACGGTATGTCGGATGCCTACTATCTGGAACTGACCGTGGAGGGCAAGGCGCCTGAATGGAAGGTTGACCCGAGCATGATGCGCTACTCGATGAACGTGGTGGCACAGGTGTTTGTGAACAATACGCTGGTCACCGATTCGCACGACGTGGTGGCAGCCTTCGATGCCGACGGCCGCTGCATGGGTGTGAACAACATCGAATATGACCCGGCAACGGGACGAAGCATGCTCTACATGACCGTCTATGACAGCACGACGGTGGCTACACCGGTATTCTTCCGTCTGTGGCACTATGCTACCGGCAAGACGATGGAGTTGGAGACATCGGAAATTATCCACTTCGGCAACAAAGCCATCGTAGGTACTGTCGACAAGCCCGTCACGATGCGCGCTGCGAACATGTACCAGCAGACGATAGACCTGGCACAGGGCTGGAACTGGATATCGTTCAATGTCTTTAATTCGGGCTTCAGAAGCCTGTCGTCGGTGCTCAACCGGTTCCAGTGGCAGGAAGGCGACATTCTGACCGAAGACACAGACGGTCTGACATTGGTCTATAAGAAAGGACAGTGGATCAGTACTATGGGCTCGGATATCATGGACCTGCAACTGTCGCAGAAGGTGAGCTACAGCGTACTGGTGCAGGATTCCCATCAGATAGACATCTGGGGCACCGCCTTCGAGGATGAAGACGAGCGTACCATCGAGGTGAAGCCGGGCTGGAGCAGCATCGGCTATACGCCATTGGTGAACCTGCCCGTAACGACGGCTCTGACAGAATACTTCGACGAGGCAACACCGGGCGACGTGGTGAAGAACCAGCATGAGTTCGCCATGTTTACCGCCGACGGTAAGGGCGGCGGCAAGTGGCAGGGCACGCTGAAGTACATGAAGCCGGGCGAGGGCTATATGATGCACCGCCAGAAGCAGACCACCACGACGTTCACCTATCCGTTCTACGAGCCGGGCGAGAACTCGTTCGAGACGACGGTGGCCTACGCGCCGCAGTACGCCGGTGCCCGCTTCGCTACGACGATGAGCGTGGTGGCTGAGGCCGTAGGCATCGAGGTAGAAGAGGGCGACAGACTCATCGCATACGCCGGTGGCGAACAGGTGGGCAAGACTATCCTCTCACCTCTCACCTCTCACCACTCACCTCTATTCTATCTGAGCATCGAGGGTAATCAGAAGGCTCCGTTGTCGTTCGCCATCGAACGTGGTGACGAGATCATTGCCACGACTGGTGAGGTGATGACCTACGAAGTCAACGGCATCAGCGGTACACCTGCTGAGCCTACGAAGATCAGCTTCGTCAAGACTGAGCACGTGGACGGCCAGTGGTACAGCGTCAGCGGCATGAAGCTGCAGAAGCGACCCACTCAGAGCGGTGTGTACATCTATAACGGAAAGAAGGTCGTGATTAAGTGAGAGAAGAGCCGAGCTAGCTCGAGCTCTTCCGAACGGGAACGAGCTCGAGCGAAGCTCAAGGTTGTGGTTAAGTAATTTAAGTCCCGCAGAAATGGCTGAAATAGCAGAAATAAGATGTGCTGTAATAAACTTGTGGAATATTAATTTCCGCGATTTCTGCGATTTCTGCGGGACAAAAAATAAAAAACTATCAGTGAAAATTATGAATAAGACAAGATTAATGATCGTTTTGCTGGCAAGTCTCATATTTGGGGCTTGCAGCAGCAGCGACGACGACACCAATAGCAACAGTCCCAGTCCAAGCACGTACACTTTTGGAGCCAGCGTGAAACCGTCATGGAGTGTAGATTTGTCGGGAAGTGATGCCGCCCCAGGGTGGCAGGGCATCGTCCGGACACATTACGAGAGTTGGATGTACGTCACGGTGAAGTTGCAGGACGAGTTGGCGAAGCATGCCAGCAGTGACGATCGCATGGTGGTGTTCATCGGCGACGAGCAGCGCTCACGACCTTCCGCCCCGAACATCTTAACTGACGGTAGCGTGTACTTCGTGCTGACCATCGGTGGTAACAGTACCGACCGCGAGATCAACATCCGCCTGTGCTACTGGTGCACAAAGCTTCGCCAGCTGTTTACGATTGAGGGGAAGGCTACTTTCACGCCCGAACTGGAATACGGCAACACCGGTGACTACGAGCCACCACTGCTAAAGGGCAGCAAGAAGTATCCGGTGCAGAGTACGCTGACGGTCAACCTGCCTGCAAAAGTACCCTTCACACCTGCCGCAGGCGACCTTGTGGGCGTCTTTGCAGGCAATGAGTGTCGGGGCGTGGGTAGTGTCGGCAAGCCGTTCACCGTCTTCCGCACTTCGGCAGGCGAGGCCCTGCAGGTGCGCTACTATAGCAATGACAAGGCTAGCATCTACAGTTTCAACCAGAATGTTACGCTTGGTGAAGCTGCTCTTCAGACTATAACACTTGGTTTCTAGCCCAAGCTGATCCACATGCCCTTCGCTTACACGCAGCCCTACCTTTGCGTTCACAGTATCGCTCACATTGTGCGCAGATGTCGTAGCCGAGCATGGCACCCAGGATAAAGTCCTCTTCGGGTGTCAGCTCGTTCAGCGGACGGGTGACGAACAGACGGATGGCATCGAGACACTCCTTTCGGCCAAAGTAGATGTTGACATTCTCCTTGCCAGCAGGCTGAACCACGTAATCGATGGACTGGCGGCTCAGACGATTGGTGGCGAAAGCCTCGTAACGCTGGTTGCAGGTGAAGAGTATCATTCTGCGCACACCTTTCTTATATTCGTAGATATGGTTCATCAGCACCCGCATCTCTGAAGGGAGCACCTCGTTTGCCGTCTGTCTATTCACCGTCTGCTGCATATACTCGGTATGTTAAAGGTTTGGAGAAATCTCAGCTACCCACGCATCGATGCGTGCATCCGTCTTGTCATCCTCGTTCACATCGTCCAGAGGCAGTCCCACGAACTGACCATCCACGACAGCCTCTGAGTCGTCGAAGGTATATCCGTCTGTGCTGACAGCACCAACAAAGCGTGCGCCGCTCTCCTTAATGCCATGATACAGCTCGCCGATGCCGCCCACAAAGGTGTCGCCATACGACTCACAGTCGCCACAGCCGAACAGCGCGATGGTCTTGTCGGCAAGGTTGGCACCCTGCAGCACGCGCAGGCCGTCATACCAGTCGTCCTGCAACTCACCAGCACCCCACGTCGAAGTTCCCAGAATCAGATTCTGATGATTGTCGACTACCTCAGCAGTCAAGTCCTGCACGTTAATGACCTCACATTCCAACTTCTGGGCTATCTTCTCTGCGATAGCCTCGCATGTTCCTGTCGAGGAACCATAAACTACAATCGTTGTATTCATTTCTTTTATATCTTTAAATGGCTAAAATGTTTTCGGGTGCAAAATTACTGAGTTTCAGCGAACTGTGCAATACTTAAAAGTTAGGCTTTACTTGATGCAACTCCAAGATTCTCTGTCAATACAGATTAATCATAAGTAGGTATTCGCTGTACGTTCTTCGTTCAAACACCTAACCTCCTACCTCAGACTTCTGGAATGCCTTTGTACAAAGGGAGAGAGGGCAGGTAGGTGTTGGTCCAACACCTACCTGGCCCTCAACCCTTTATATACGGGCGTTTGGACGATATCAAGGTAGGAGGTTAGGTGTTTCCACGATGTCTCTCGAAAAATCAGTCCACCGTGCATATTTATGCTGTTCTTGCATAATCATCCGTACAAAACCTAACACATAGGTTTGCAGTAAGTAAAAAGGCCTTTTACTCGGAGCAAAAGGCCGTCTTGCTCCGAGCAGACGCCCCTTCTGCTCCGAGCGCGTGACGTGTGCATAAACATGCAGCGACTATAGTCTATCGGATTTGTTTTTTTAGCCATTGCATCTGGCCTTGGTTGGTGTCTGTCGTGGTCCAGTGTTCATTGATGGGGGTGATGAGCGACTCCTTGGGGGCGGTAATCAGATTCCACACGATATAGCTGGTGGTTGGCGGACAGACATTGTCGTTGTAGCCCCACGTGAGATAGACGGGACACTTGATGCGGCGGGCAAAGTTCGTGACGTCGTAATACTGCAAGGTCTGAATCTTCTCGGGTGTCAGCATCTGGTTCTCGCGATGGAAGTGAGGATAGCCACCCGTGCGCCCCTGTTCGGCATAGCCCGCCATATCGCTGAGGGCAGGATGGTTGGCGACGCAGGCCGTCACGCGGGGGTCGAGACCGGCGGTGATGAGCGAGAGGGCACCACCCTGGCTGCCACCCTGTACGAAGAGGTTCTTGCCATCCCATTCGGGCAGCGAGCAGAGGTAGTCCAGCGCACGGATGCAGGCCGTATAGACGTGCTTCATATAATAGTTGTCGCGACAGTCCAGGCCGTTCTCCAAGTAGCCGTTCTCGCCCGAAAAGGCGCTGGAAATCTCCTGGAACTGCTCGGTGGTCATCTCGGGGTTCAGACCGTGGATCTCCATCTCCATGCGGATGAAGCCATTCTTGGCATAGTAGTGGTTGCGCATGGGTTCCTTGATGGTCTTGATGCCTGCGCCTGGAGGACAGAGAACGACGGGGTACTTCTTAGTTGAGAGTTTAGAGTTTAGAGTTGAGAGTTTGGGTTTTGTCAGGTAGGCATAGATGCTGTGTTGGCGGTCGGTGTGCAGCTTGACGAGATAGCAGTCGACATCATCGGTCGAATACTTGTCGACCCGCTCACACTTCACTTGCAGCTTTTCACGCTTCACTTCACGGCGTGCATCTTCGATGACCTTCTGCCAGAAATCGTCGAAGTCGGCAGGATTCCTGGTATAGGGTTTCAGCTGTTCGGGCGAGAAGCCCACCTTGACGTGGTGGTCGTACGTCTTGCCATCGATAGTAGCCTTCAGGCGCAAGTCCAGGAAGCCGGGCTTCTTCATGGTTCCCATGTCGATGGTGGCCCTGCCGTTCTTCAGCATCACCGTACCCTTGGACGTTGCGGGCAGCATGTCCTGACCAATCTCGTAGCTGACCTCGACATTCTGGGGAACGCCATATTTACATAGTGTCACCTCGACCTTAGCCTTCTCGCCCGTCTTGTAGAGCCAGTCGGCATGGTTGGGTACCGTCAGCCACAGATAGTCGCTGCGGTAAGGATAGTTCTCAGCGAAAATGAGAGATTGAGAAAAAGAGAAAATGAGAAGCGTCACCGCCAGTCTTTTCATCCATTTAACGTTCATTTGTTTCATTGTCGATTTATTTTAGTTCATTAGTTTTGCCTGCAAAGGTACGAATAAGTGAGCAAAATGCAAAATGTTTTATGCATTTTCGAACGGGAGTACCTTCTCGCGATAGCGAAAAGGTACGAATAAGTGAGCAAAATGCAAAATAAAAGCAGATTTTATTAATATTTCAAGGCAAAAAAAAGCTTCCCTTGGGGGGAAGCCTTTTCTATTGAGAGAGTCTGTGTGGTTTAGCGGAAGATGGTATTAACGGCGGCGTCAGTTTTTGCATCTAACTGTTTCAAAGCCTCTTGTCTCATTTCCTCTACCAGTTGCAGAAGCTTATTGCTGCCACCCTTGTTGTTTCCGTTGGGGTACTTGTAGCTCCAGATTTCCCACTCAGGACCGAAGTTGAAGTCTGCTTCAGCCTTCAGGAGGTCAATCTTCCAGAGCTTCAGCTTGGCGCCCGCCTTGCCATAGATACCGGCCGTTACTGCTGCCTCGAAGGTGAAGGGAACCTTGTCGAATGGAGCAACCTTGCCTTCCAGACCAGCCTTGAACATGGGACCTACGCTGAGTGTGGGGCCTACCAGACCGTCGATCATCACGTCGCATCCGAGGGTTACACCTGCTTCTGCCTCTGCCGAGAATGAACCAGTGGGCTTGATGAAGCTGAATTCGTTCTTGGTGGTCTCATATTTGCTGATGGGTTTCCAACCATTCTGGTACTTCATACCTACTGAGAACTCACTGGCATATTCGTACTTCACACCTGTGTAGATCTTTCCGCCTACGCCGACATTGACATGGAGGTCGAGATGGGGCTGTACGACGATGGCTACTGGAACAACGCCTGCCATGAAGGTGAAGGTAATCTCCTGAAGGTCGCAAATTTTGTGGTCCTGCATGTCCTCGGGCAGCTCAGCCTTTCCGCCTACGCCGATTGTCATCTGGGGAGCGATGGAGAATTCACCGTCGAGACGTCCCTCGAAGTAGTTGCACTTGTAATCGATGGGGTTCAGGGTCCGCTCATCCCACATCTGCCAGACGGTCTTGATCTTAGCCTTGGAATTCAGCTTCAGGTAATAGTCGAGAGAGATGTTGTAGGGCACCTTGCTCTTGATGTTCAGCGTGTCGCCTTTCTGCTTACCAAACGTGGCGTGGATGTCGGGAGGAGTAATCGTGCCGTTCAGGTTCAACACCTTGCCATGATCCTCACCATTGATGGTAAGACCATTCTTTCTGACATTTTTGATGAAGGTGACGGCCCTGTCTATGGCATTGTAGATGTCTGAAAGGAAACCACGGGTTTGGCAACAATCTCCGAAAGTCTCGCCAGCCATGATCTGCTCGGCTGTCAGTGTGCCGAAGCCTCTGCCGTCAGCACCACGGGTCACCTGACCGTTGGCACCCACCATGCTATTGATGCTCACTGCGGCGGGGTGAAGCACGTTGTTGGCGTCGGTATATTTATCAGTACTGCCGCCTGCACCACGTGTCGTACCAGCGTTCGGGTTGACGAAGATAGAGGTGCTCAACTCGTAATCCTGACCCATCAGGACCTCACCGAGACCGGAGCGCACGACGGTAAGGATGTACTTGTCGCCTACCAGCTTCTGAGCAGTGGCACGGCGCAGATAAGCGCGCTCATCCAAGCTCTGCCAGATACCCATCGGACGACTTACGAAGTCCTTGACGCCTAACTTGTCGGCCAAAGCCTTGCTGACGGAAATCTCTGTCGTGTCGGCATCAAGGATAAATACGTCGTTAGGAGTAATGAAGTCGGTGTAGACCAGTCCGATGGGAGCCTTTATGCCATCGTTCTCACCAGCCGTGATCTCCTGGCTGTTGTCTGCTGAGTACTCGTTTGACATGTCATCGTCTGCACTGCAAGCGGTGAATGCGAAACCGAAACTGAAAATACCTGCGGTCAGGATGTTCATGAACATCGACTTTACCAAAACTGAATTCTTTTTCATCATCTTCAAGTTTTTATTGTTAAACATTAGTTTTTTATCTCTTGCCGTGTCGTTTTTTGACTTTCGACACTGCAAAATTATGACGAAAAATGGCACCTTCCAAAGAAAGTGCCACTTTTCGTTTCGAGTTCTTACGACAACTGCGGGTTTTCTGCGACATAGCGGAGAAGGCCCCTCTGAATTTGTCGTAGTTAGGGGAAAAAAGGGGTGTTTTTATTGGTCGCTGGTCAGTAGCAGACGGTAGTCAACGGGACTCATGCCGATGACCTCCTGAATGCGACGCTGCAGGGTGCGAACGTTCGAGAAGCCAGCCTCCTCGGCCACTACCGCAATGGTGTAGTTGGGCTGTTCGCGCAGCAGACGCAGGGCCTCCAAGGTGCGCAGGTTGTCGATGTAGGCATCAGGACTGCGATGTATGGTCTGATGGCGGAACAGGCGGAACAAGCGTTCCTGGCTGACGTCCAGCAGCTCGGCCAGCGCCTTGGTGTCGAAGTCGGGTTTCAGGTGCGGATGGTCCTTCTCCAGCTTCAGTTCAATCAGTGCCATGAGCTGTCCGTCGTCCTTCAGGTCGGCATTACGCTGACGCTCCACGTGACCTTTCATGATTTCGCGAGCCACCTCGGTACGCTGTCGCAATCGTACGTCGTACTCCAGTTGTTCCGACAGGTCGAGGTTACGGCTCACCAGTCGTACCAGCTCGTCCTTCAGCATCTCTACTTCTTGACGGAGGACTGCAATCTCCTGTTGCAGTTGCGCAGTAGTGTCTTTTGCCATAACTTCCCGTTACTATTGTTCCAACTTAAACAGCTGCAGGAATCCTGCCAGCTGGAATACCTCTTTGACGTCATCGGCCAGATGGCGCAGTATGCACTGGTGGCCGTTGCTACGGGTATGCTTGAAGATGTTGAGCAAGATGCGCAGTCCGCTACTCGAGATGTAGTTCAGCTTTGTGCAGTCTAACACGATGTCGCAGTCGTTGTGCTGCAATAGTGGCGCCAGGTCACGCTCAGCTTGTGTACTCGCCATGTTGTTCAGGTCGCCATCCAGTACGGCTACCATCTGCTGGTTTTCTTCCTTAATTGTAATGTTCATAGCTTTATACATTATTATATTATTCCTTATTCAATGTTCTTCCGAATGGTCAGGATGTTGTGACTCCCTTGACGCTGATATTCCTGACTGTTGGTCATCTGACGCAGCAGGACGAGGCCTATGCCGCCAGGCGGACGCTCATCGGCAGGAATGCTGAGGTCGGCAGTCTCGGCAGTCGTGGGGTCGAAGGGTCGTCCGTCATCCTGGATGGTCAACACCAACAGTCCGTCGTCGCTAACTGTGGTGATGGCGATGCTCGAGGCACCGCTGTAGTTGACGATGTTGGCAGCAACCTCTTCGACAGCCAGTCGAAGGCGCTTTGTCTCGCGCTCGCTCATGCCGGCCTGTCTTGCTGCGCCAATGACGAAGTCCGTGATGTGGTCCATCTCGTCCATCTGGGCAGGAACCTCTAATCGTTCGTCTTCCGTTTCGAACCTGAGTGCCAGCATCGTGATGTCGTCGTTCTGCTCAGCAGTATCGGCATGTTGGCGGACAGCCTGCATCATGTTGTCAATCAGTAGCTGTGGCGTGCTGTTACTATATTGCTGTACCAAGTCTTCCACCCTCTTGCGTCCAAACAGTTGCTTGTCAGGATTTTCAGCCTCACTGAGTCCGTCAGTATAAAGGAACAGCATGTCGCCCCTACAGAGTTGAGCCTCCTGGCCTTCGAATATCCAATCATGCAGTACGCCAACAGGCAGATTTGGTACGGCGGGTAGCTTTTCACTTTTCTCTGTACCGTTTTTACTTGTCACTTCCGGTACCTCGTGTCCTGCATTGCAATAGTCCAGATGGCCCGTAGTAAGGTCGAGGATACCCACAAACATGGTGACGAAGAAGCCCGTCGTGTTCTGTTCGGCACAGACAAGGGCATTCAGTGCCATCATGATGTCAGAGGCCCGTGTGGCATGCTGCGTCTCATTATGGAACATGGTTTGCACCACCGCCATGAGCAGGGCAGCAGGCACACCCTTACCAGACACGTCGCCAATACAGAAGTAGAGGCGGTTGTCGCGAACGATGTAGTCGTATAGGTCGCCACCGACGTCTTTGGCAGGTGTCAGGGTGGCATAGAGCTTGATTGGTGAGCGGTGAGAGGTGAGGGGTGAGGGTAGCATCGACATTTGGATGTTGTGTGCAATGTTCAGCTCACGCTCCACTGCCGCATGCTGTGCGGCAAAGGGGTCGGCAATCTCCTTGATTTGGTGACGGCAGAACAGGTAGATAATCATCAGTCCGACAGCCATCACCGTCAGGATGATGACGTTTAGCATGCGCCCGTTTGATAGTATCACCTCTTTAGGCACGGCGATGACGATGATCCACTCCATATTCTTGACGCTACGGTAGTATAGCCATGACTCCACACCGTCGATGACGGCTTTGGTAGCCCCTCTTTCACCTGTCAGCGTAGAAGCAATGCCCAAGGAGTCCTTCAGCATGCGGTTCTTGTCAGGATGGACAATATAGCGGCCGTTGCGGTCGAGGACGAAGCTGTACGACTTGTGGCTCAGCTGATACTCGAATTTCTTGTTCACCTTCTCGACATCTTCCATCATCTCATTTCTCAGCCACTCCAGCGCGATGTCGGCACCAAGCAGTGCAACGGGGCGTCCTTCATGGTTGTGGATGGGAATGGTATAAGTGGTCAGCAGGCGTGGTTCCTCGTTGCCGGCAAACCATGGAGACTCGAAGTAGGGGTCTATCCAGACGTCACTGTCTTTTGTCATCGGTGTGAGGTACCATTCTTCCAGATAGTATTTTCGGTAAGTGCTGTCAATTCGCAATACCCTCACGCTGTCGTGTGCGTCTCGTCTGGCACAGGGTACGAACAGTTTACCCTGATCAGGATAATAGCCAGGCTCGAACAGTAGTGCGCAACAGGCGATGGTGGGATTCTTTTTGAGAATACGTACCATGTGTTCGGTCATCCGCTCAGGATGGTCGATGTCGTGCTCGATGTCGTGTACGTTATTCTGGGCAGCAATGTAAATGTCCGCCAAGTGGCGGCGCAACTCCTCATGGTAGTCGAGTAGCACGCTCTCATAACGCTGTTTGGCCTCGTCAAGCATATACTCCCTGACGGTGACATACACCACACCGGTAATGATGGCCATCATGGCCATCACCACCGCCATGATACGGTAGATGAGTCGTGACGACAGCGAGTTCTTCATATCGCTTGCAAAGATACGAATAAAAGTGAAAAGTGAAAACTGAAAAATGAAAAAAATCGCGTTTTATTTTGCATTTTACTCAATTTGCACTACCTTTGCAACTTCTAAACGCAAAGAATATGGAATCAAAACTGGTTATATATAATACGCTGACGCGCCAGAAGGAGCGTTTCGAGCCGTTGCACGCCCCCAATGTGGGTATGTATGTGTGTGGTCCTACCGTCTATGGTGACCCCCATCTGGGTCATGCCCGTCCTGCCATCACCTTTGACCTGGTGTTCCGCTATCTGAAACATCTGGGCTATAAAGTAAGATATGTGCGTAATATTACCGATGTAGGCCATTTGGAGCATGATGCCGATGAGGGTGAGGACAAGATTGCCAAGAAGGCACGTCTGGAGCAGTTGGAGCCTATGGAGATTGCGCAGTACTATACCAACCGCTATCATCAGTATATGGATGCGCTGAACGTGTTGCGCCCTTCTATCGAACCCCACGCTACCGGACACATCATCGAGCAGCAGCAGTTAGTGCAGCAGATTCTGGACAACGGCTTTGCCTACGAGAGCAATGGTTCTATCTATTTCGACATCGAAGCCTATAACAAGCAGTATAAGTACGGTATCCTGTCTGGTCGTTCGCTGGAGAATATCAAGGATGCCTCGCGCGAGAATCTTGATGGAGTAGGCGAGAAGCGTAACCAGGCCGACTTCGCCCTATGGAAGAAGGCTCAGCCCGAACACATCATGCGCTGGCCCTCACCTTGGAGCGACGGCTTCCCTGGCTGGCACTGCGAGTGCACGGCCATGGGACGTAAGTATCTGGGCGAGGAGTTCGATATCCACGGTGGTGGTATGGACCTCATCTTCCCACACCATGAGTGTGAGATAGCACAGGCTCAGGCTTCGATGGGTCATCCTGCCGTAAAATATTGGATGCACAACAACATGTTGACCATCAATGGCCAGAAGATGGGTAAGTCGTACAACAACTTCATCACGCTGGAGCAATTCTTTACGGGTAATCATCCATTGCTTGAGAAGGCCTACTCACCGATGACCATCCGTTTCTTCGTGCTCAGTGCCCACTATCGTGGCACGGTAGACTTCTCGAACGAGGCCCTGCAAGCTGCCGAGAAGGGCTATGAGAAACTGATGAATGCCATCAACGACTTAGAGCGTATTGCAGTTTCCCCGCAATGCGACGCGGAGACTGAGCGCGTAGTCAAGGGCCTCCGCCAGAAGTGCTACGACGCCATGAACGACGATTTGGCTACACCGCAGGTTATCAGTCATCTGTTTGAGGCTTGCACCACCATCAATAAACTTGTTGACCATAAAGGCACAATCTGCGCAGACTGTCTTGCAGAGTTGAAAGAGGTGATGCAACTCTTCGCTTTCGATATCCTAGGCTTGAAGGCAGAGAAGTCGGGCTCTAACGATGCCCGCGAGGAAGCTTTCGGTAAAGTGATGGATATGGTGCTAGAACTGCGTGCCAAGGCTAAGGCTGATAAAGACTGGGCCACCAGCGACAAGATTCGCGACGAACTGGCTGCTGCAGGCTTCGAGGTCAAGGACACCAAGGACGGTGTCACTTGGAAATTGAATAAATGACAAGTATTCACAATACAAACAGACAGCTGGCACTGGTAGCAATGGCCTTGGCTGTTGTGACCATGTTCTTTTCTGCCTGCGAGGAGAAACAGCAGGCAGAGGTGACGGATTTGTCGGGCCCAAGCTTAAGTTCGGCAGACTCCTTAGTCTATATTAATGGCTTGGGCTCCCGTAATCCAGAGCGCGCCAACTTCATCATCGATAGTCTTGAGGAGTGTGGCGACCTGAGTGCACAGGGGGCGGATGTCTTCCGCGCCATCACTCACGAAACTTTTTTCCTGTCTGGCGACTACGACCCCAAGGCTGAGGAGATGTATAGTCGTGCCTTTAGCCACGAAGATCCTCAGAACCGACAGCGGTGGTACTACAACTTTGCAGGCAATCGACTAGCATATTATCTATATATGCGCCATAACTACGATGGCTTTTTGCGCGTAGCTGTGCCTCTGCTAGCCTCAATGGACTCATTGGGTAATGGCCTTTACGACCAAAAGATTAACCTCTACTCGCTGATGGGGTGCTGCTATGTGAAGCTGGAGCAACCTGACAAAGCCCGTGAAGTCTGCAACAAAGCCCGAGCATACTGTTGGGAGGTACTCGCCCACGATTCGACGCCAGGTATCCATCAATTGTTTATCAATTCTTACGCCCGCATCAAGGATGCCTATGTCAGGGTGAAGGACTGGGAGTCCGTCAGGGAGTGGATGGCTTTCAACGACTCTATTGGCAACCTCTTCAAACGACGTCATCCCGAAGCACCTGTCTGGGCTATTTATGATGGCTACACCCACTTGGACCGTGCTATCAAAGTGTGGAGTCTGGGGCAGAAGGATTCTGCCGCTGCCGAGTATGCCGAGTTCCGTAGGTATCCGTGTGCTTATTCGGTAGTTGGCCTTATTCAGTCTAATGACTATCTCATGCCTGCTGAGCGTTGGGCAGATGCTGCCGACAATTACGTGGCACTCGACTGGCTTGTCAACAAGCCTTACATGGAGGAAATCTACGCCTATTATTTTCCTAAGTTCCGTGCTAACTACAATGCGGGACGTAAGGACAGCGCCCTGTTTGTGGCCCATCAGATTGCTGAGGCCTTTGACTCTGCCTATATTTGGCAAAAACGTAGTCAGATGGCAGAGATGGCTACCATTTATGATACGCAGGGCAAGGAGATGCAAATAGCGCATCAGCAGGCGGAACTATCGAAACAGCGTTGGATGGGAACTCTTGCGGCCTTGGTACTGCTCACCATTTTCTTCGTCATTTATACGCTGCACCGCCGCAAGAGTGAGAAGCGCCTTGGCATTGCCCATGCACAACTGCAGCAGGCTTACGACCAATTGGAAGAAACCACCGCAGTCAAGGAGCGCATAGAATCGGAGCTTCGCATTGCCCGTAACATTCAGATGTCAATGGTGCCAGGTGCCTTTCCCAAACGCGACGGACTGGACATGTATGCCTCAATGACTCCTGCCAAAGAAGTGGGTGGCGACCTCTATGGCTATGTTATGCAGGGCGAGAATCTCTACTTCTGTGTGGGTGATGTGTCAGGCAAAGGTGTACCAGCCTCGCTCTTTATGGCGCAGACGGCCCGATTATTCCGTACATTTGCGATGGATGGGATGGGGCCATCCGACATTGCCGTCCGTATGAACAACGAACTGTCTGAAGGTAACGACAACAATATGTTCGTGACCATGTTTATTTGTCTGCTCCACTTAGACACCGGAAGCCTCGACTTTTGTAATTGTGGACACAATCCGCCAATTCTTAACGATGCTTTCATACAGACGAAGTACCCCAATCAGCCACTTGGTATCGTGGATGGCATTTCTTTCTGTGGTGAGTCCATCTCCGACATCCGTGGTTACCAGCTACTCATCTACACAGATGGTCTGAACGAGGCTGAGAACCCACAGCATGAACTCCTCGGCGATAGTCGACTCCTTGAGCTGATGGCTGACACTTCCAAGCTATCATCCACTCAGGTCATCGACCATCTCAAAGAAGCTGTGGAGCAGCATCGCGCAGGGGCCGAACCCAACGACGACCTTACACTGATGTGCATCAGCTATGCTGCCAGCTAATAATGTGGATAGGTTTCATGGTACGGAAGTCCATGATGCTTCATAGGCATCGCGAGTCATGTAAATAGCAATCATGTCTTTCCACATCTTGCGGACTGACATATAAACCAATCCATCGTGGGGGCCTTTAGGTCCCCATGAGTTTTTCATGATGTAGTAGGGGCGTCCATTCTCGTCATGGGCCATGCCAACGATACACATGGCATGTCCACGACTCTCCCAGCAGACGGGATGACGATGACGTAGTGCACGGTCTACATGCGTGCGCAGCGTGTCTATCGGCAGATTTAATAATGTGTTCTTTTCCCAGTTGTCAGGCACGGGTACTATCATCTTTTTATAATAAGGTGAATCGGGGAAACACGTCAGCGACAGATATTCGTCTGGTGCACAGACAGAGTGGGCAAACTCCCAAGGCGTATAGCGGGCGCCCAGCATGAATACCCATTTCGGTGTCGGCAGATCGTCGGTAGCATCGTCGGGCAACACGTCGTAAGGCACGATGCCATATTGTTGTATCATGTTGAGTAGCGTCTGTCCCATCGCACGCTTGTTTTCTCTTTCCATCATGCGTCCGATGTAGACGGGCGACAGGTTGACAGAGTCGCCCCTGACCAAGTGTTCCGTCTCTATCGTCGCCAGCATGGCATACGCCCAGCAGAGTTCCGACTTGCCCTGATCCTTGATAGGGGTCATAGGCAGCAACAGGTCGTTGGTAAAAGTGTGCTGCTGCTTACGACTGCATGCCGCAAACAACATCAAAACAGCTAAAAGAAACGTCCATCTTGCCTTCATGGCGACAAAGGTACAAAAAAGTTTAGAGTTTAGCGTTTAAAGTTTAAAGAAAATTTGTATCTTTGCAGCCGTAACAAACAATAAGGTTATATGAAGAAGTTGGTTTTATTCCTGACAATAGCATGCTCTGTACTGTGTGTTAATGCGGCACCTCCCCTACGTGGACTCATACCCATGAAGCTGAGCGATGGCAAGATGGTAGCGCCATTGGCGGAAGCTGTCACCCCGTTTTGTGATGACATCCAGTGTGCATCGTCAGCAATGATAGGTGAAAGTTTGTATTTACAGCATAGTGGAAGTCCGCGCGTACTGACCATTCTGGCTGCCTTCCAGGATGTAGGCTTTACCGTCAACGACCCTGTTAAGGCCTTCGATCAATATCTGAATGCTGACAAACAAGAGAATTTGGGCAACATGAACCAACTGAATTCTGCCAGTGTGCGCCAGTATTTCGAGACCTGTAGTCATAAGAAGTTCTCGCCACAGTTCGACGTCGTAGGACCAATTACCCTCCCTCAGAAGATGGCTTACTACGGTGGTAAAAATAAGACGGGTTCTGACGACAAATTCTCAGACTTCTGTCGCGATGCTATGGAGTTGGCAAATGATGTTGTCAGCGACTGGAGTATCTACGACAACGACAAGGACGGGCGTGTCGAATTGGTATGCGTCATCTTTGCTGGATACGGACAGAATCAGGGTGGTGCCGATAGTACCATTTGGGCCAAGGCCAGTTATCAGAACATCAAACTGAATGATGCGCTGCGTATTTCGCGCTTCAATTGTTGCTCAGAATTGTTCAATCCCAGCAAAGGTGTTTCCTCCAATGGCAAGCCTTACGATTATTCGAAATTCATCAATGGCACAGGTGTCTTCATTCATGAGTTCTCGCATTGTATGGGACTGCCTGACCTTTATGCCACTCGATCTAGTGGATACGTAAATAATCAGGGCATGGAGTCGTTCAGCATCATGGACTATGGGCTCTATAACTACAACAGTTTTTGCCCTTGTCCCTATACGGCATGGGAACAGGAAGTGATGGGTTGGACGGAGGTGGAAGATGTCAGAAGCATGATGGTAGATGACAGCTGCCAAATAGCTGATATGACACCATTGATAGAAGGCGGTAAGGCCTATAAGCTGGTGAACAGCAATAACGATTGTGACTTTATCGTCATGGAGAATGTGCAGAAACGCGGGCTTAACCAGTATGGCGAAGCTCATGGCCTGCTGGTCTACCATGTTGACTATCCATACACTACCGTAAACATGACCGATTCGCCAAACAATAATCCGGGTCATCCCGCAGTGGCCGTTGTACCTGCTGGTGGCAGGTTGATTAACAGCCATCTGCGTGGTGACGGCAAGACATATACCAGACAGGAATGGCAGGAAAGTCTGCAATCGGCCACTTTCCCAGGTTCTAAGAACGTGACATCGCTGACCGACCAGATGCAGTTGCCCAACTACTGTTTTTGGGACAGTTCGAAAGCCAAGGACGTCGGTTTTATGCTCAGCAACATCACCGAAAATTCAGAGTTCGGGACTGTCAGCTTCAAGATTGCTTCCAACGATGCGACAGGCATTAACGTTATTAGAAGTAAGATGGCTGATGTAAGAGGTGACGTCTATAACCTTGCTGGTCAGCGCGTGGTTCAGCCCGCAAAGGGGCTGTATATCGTTAACGGTCGTAAGGTCGTCGTCAGATAGCTTACTGCTATCTATCGAACGACCTCTGTGAATTCAGGCTTAGCACCAGCTTGCTTACTGACCGTGACATAAATGGTCGAGGTAGACTCATTGCCATCAAAGCCACGACTCTTGACAGTGTACTTATAGTCGGTGCTGTCGTCAGTGGTACGTTTGCCAACGGTTTGTGGTGTGCCAAGCGGGAACTGATAGTTAGAGCAGGCGGCATCGAAGATGGCTTTTTCAGCCTCATCGACAGGCTGCTGGACAGAATACTCTGGTAGTTTTTCAACAGAACCTTTCTTGTAGCCGTTCTCCTTCAGAAATCGGTCAAGCTCCTTGTTGGCTGAGGCTATGCGTGCGGTACGCACACCATAGCCTTTCTGTATCTTGGCCTTGGGCAAGGCTTTCTTCAGCGCATCCGATGAGGTGTTCAGTCCACCACTTCCGAACGTGCAGAAAGGCACGATGCTCTTACCTGCAAAGTCATTGCCCTTCACGAGTGTGACGATAGGATTGGCATAGGTGCCAAACCATATGGGATAGCCCAAGAAAATAACATCATACTTGGCGAGCGTCGATTTCAGAGGTTTCAATTCGGGCCACAGGCCACTCTGCATCTCGTGTTGTCCGCGTTGTATCGTTTCTTGGAAGTTGCCCGAATAAGGCTTCACAGCCTCAATGCTTTCAATGTCAGCACCAAGTTGTTTCTGCAACTCCTCTGCTACGGTTTTGGTGGAACCCGTTTCTGAATAGTAAAGCACCAAGGTTTTTTGTGCGTAACAAGTAGCGACACATGCCATCATTGCAATTGATAATAAGATCTTTTTCATCATGTTTAATTTTTGTCTGCAAATTTAATGAATTATTTTCAAAAGGTCTACAAAATTATAGAAAATGTAACGAAAAAAGTCGGGCAGATGCATTGTCAGACCGATTTTTTTTCGTATCTTCGCAGGCAATAACATAAACGAGACCCTTAAAGTTGTTAAATGACATGAAGAAACTGATTTGTTTGGCATCGGTGGCCTTGGTGGCTATGACGATGAGTGCGCAACAGCACAAACTGTGGTATAACAAGCCTGCATCGCATTGGCTTGAGGCTTTGCCCATTGGCAATTCGCATCTGGGAGCGATGGTGTATGGTGGTACTGACGTGGAAGAAATCCAGCTGAATGAGGAGACGTTCTGGAGTGGTTCGCCTCACGACAATAACTCGAAGGAGTCGTTGGCAGCTCTGCCTGAGGTGCGTCGTCTGATTTTTGAAGGCAAGGAAAACCAAGCAGCCAAACTTATCGACCGCCACTTTGTCAAAGGTCCTCACGGTATGCGTTTCCTGCCGCTGGGTAGCGTGAAGCTGAAGTTGGAGCATAAAGACGTCAGCAACTATCGCCGCGAACTGAATCTGGGTAATGCCATTGCTATGACCACTTATACCAGCGATGGTGTGAAGTACGAGCGTACCGTCTTTGCCTCACAGGCGGACAACGTCATTGTTGTACAGCTGAAGGCCAGCAAAAAGAATAAGTTGGAGTTCGACATCGACTTCACCTCGCAGCTGAAGGCTAATGTGTTCAATGTCACAGAACGTGAGCATAAAGCCGTCTACGAGTTGGCAGCTGTTGTTGAAGGTGTGGAACAGGAAGGCATTAAGGCAGGTCTGAATGCCGAGTGCCGCATCAAGGTGGAAACCGATGGTAAGATAGAGCGCAAGGTTCACGCTATCGAAGTGGACGATGCCACTACGGCAACGCTTTACATCACAGCCGCCACCAACTTCGTAAACTATCACGACGTCAGCGGCAATCCCGTCAAGAAGAACAACGAGACGTTAGACGGCCTGAAGGGTAAGTCCTACAAGCAGTTGCTGGCCGACCATATCAAGAAATATCAGGAACAATACAACCGCGTATCATTGACTTTGGGCAAGACCAGTGGAAGCAACCTTCCCACCGACGAACGTTTAGGATCCTTCGACGGTACCGACCTAGACATGGTTTCGCTGATGATGCAGTATGGGCGCTATTTGCTCATCTCGTCGAGTCAGCCAGGCGGACAGCCCGCCAATCTGCAAGGCGTATGGAACGACAAGATGAACGCCCCTTGGGACTCGAAGTACACTATCAACATCAATGCTGAGATGAACTACTGGCCTGCACTTATTGGTAATCTTGCCGAGACACAGCAGCCACTGTTCGAGATGACACGTGAACTGAGCGAGACGGGTGCCAAGACAGCCAAGGAGATGTATGACTGTAAGGGTTGGGTGGCCCACCATAACACGGATCTGTGGCGCATTGCCGGTCCTGTAGACGGTACACCTTGGGGCATGTTCCCAACAGGTGGCGCATGGCTGACGACCCATATCTGGCAACACTACCTGTATACGGGCGATAAGGACTTCTTGGCCAAATACTACCCCGTCATGAAGGGTGCTGCAGAATTCCTGCTCGACTACATGCAGACCTATCCTGCCGCAGGCGAAATCAAGCAGGCTGCTGGATGGCTGATGACCGTTCCCACCGTATCGCCTGAACACGGACCAAGGGGCAAGGGCACCAATGTCTGTGCTGGTTCGACAATGGACAATCAGATAGCCTTTGACGTGCTGTCGCAGGCTTTGCTGGCTGCTCAGGCTTTGGGCAAGGACAGCCTATTTGCTGCCAACCTTAAGTTCCAGATTGCTAATCTGCCTCCTATGCAGATTGGTCGCTACGGACAACTGCAGGAGTGGCTGATAGATGCTGATGATCCTAAGGATGAGCATCGCCACATTTCGCACCTCTATGGACTGTATCCCTCGAACCAGATATCGCCCTATACCCATCCCGAACTGTTTACAGCTGCTGCCAACACGCTGAAACAACGTGGCGATATGGCCACTGGCTGGAGCTTGGGTTGGAAGACGAATTTCTGGGCGCGCATGCTCGATGGCAACCATGCTTTCCAGATTATCAAGAACATGCTAAAGTTGCTGCCCGACGACAGCAAGGCACGTCAATATCCCAACGGACGCACATACCCCAACTTGTTCGATGCCCATCCACCCTTCCAGATTGACGGTAACTTCGGCGTGTCAGCAGGTATCTGTGAGATGCTGTTGCAGAGCCATGACGGTGCTGTACAGCTGTTACCTGCCCTGCCCGACGACTGGAAGGCTGGTGAGGTGAAAGGCCTGAGGGCCCGTGGTGGCTTTGTTGTCGATGAGGTATGGAGCGAAGGTAAACTTCGTTCAGCAAGCATCCGTTCGACCATTGGCGGTACGTTGCGCCTGCGTTCGTATGTGCCCCTGCAGTTGGTAAAAGGTGCCAAGGGTGTCACGTTGAACGAAGCACAGGGTGCATGTCCCAACCAGCTGTTGACACCTGCCATTATCAAGCAGCCGTTACAGTCTAAGGAACTTAAGTCGATGTCAGTCTTGCCACTTCGCAAGGTTTATGAGTACGACTTGGATACGACTGCGGGGCAGACGTACCAATTAAAGATGAAAGATGAAAAATGAATCTTGAAACTTGAATCTTGTAACTTATTATAAACTTAAAGTATGATGAAACAAATGATGGCAACTGCAGCATTGGCGTTCTGTCTGCTGCCAGCCCAAGCAACTGAGAAAACATTCCAAAGTCCAGATGGCACGATGGCTGTCACGGTGAGTGACGACGGTGGACGTCCCACGTATCAGGTAACGCTAAACGGTACTGTATATATCGAGCGCTCACCATTGGGCGTGAAGATGAACTTTGGCGATCTGTCACAGGGACTGACCCTGAAAGACTGCAAGACGAGTGTTTTCAAGGACGCGTATGATCTGAAGACTATCAAGCAGAGCCATGTCAGCTATGAGGCTACGGAGGCTGTCTGCCAGTTTGAGAAACAAGGCAAGCCTGCCCTTGACATTATTTTTCGTGTCACTGGTCGTGACGTCGCCTATCGCTATAAAATCTATGCTCCGAAGAAGGACATGATGAGTGCTATCGTGGAGGGTGAGGCCAGTAGCTTCGTATTGCCTGAGGGTACCACCACCTTCCTCTGTCCGCAGGTGAAGCCTATGGGTGGCTTCGCGCGTACCTATCCCAGTTACGAGACCTCTTACACCTGGGATGACCAGATGGGTAAGAACGGATGGGGGCAGGGCTATACTTTCCCCTGCCTGTTCAAGACGCCTGCCGGATGGGTCATTATCTCCGAGACAGGCACTGACGGCAATTACGTGGGCTGTGCTCTGAAGAACGACGGTGGTGCCAAATATAGCATCGACTTCCCACAGAAGGAAGAACTGAATGGCTTTGGTTCGCCTACTGCCTCGGTGGCACTTCCTGCCTTGACTCCTTGGCGCACTATGACCATTGGCAGTACGCTGGCTCCTATCGTAGAGACTACCATTGCCAATGACCTTGTACAGCCTAAATACAAGGCTTCGAAGGCCTACACCTACGGTAAGGGTTCTTGGTCGTGGATTATCCGCATGGACAACAGCTGCAACTACAAGGAGCAGAAGGAGTATATCGACTTCTCAGCAGCCATGGGTTATCGTTCTGTACTGGTCGACGCCTGGTGGGACACCAAGATTGGTTACGACCGTATAGCTGAGCTGTCACGCTATGCTCAGTCGAAGGGTGTGGGATTGTTCCTATGGTATAACAGTAATGGTACTTGGAATGATGCACCACAAGGGCCACGCTTCAAGATGGACCGTTCGGCAGCCCGTCGTAAGGAGATGAAATGGATGCAGGATAACGGTATTCTGGGAATCAAGGTCGACTTCTTCGGTGGAGACAAGCAGCCTATGATGCAGCTTTACGAAGACATTCTGACTGATGCCAACGATTTTGGTTTGCAGGTCATCTTCCACGGATGCACTCTACCTCGTGGTTGGGAGCGCATGTATCCTAACTTTGTGGCCTCTGAGGCTGTACTGGCCTCCGAGAACCTGAGCTTCGGACAAGGCGCCTGCGATGCTGAGGCCAAGAATGGTTGTACGCATACCTTTATCCGTAATACCGTAGCTTCGATGGACTTCGGTGGCTCTACCCTTAACAAGCGCTATAGTCCAGGCAACGACCGCGGCACCTATCGTCGTACCAGCGATGTCTATGCACTCGCCACTGCCGTCCTGTTCCAGAGCAGTGTCCAGCATTTCGCCTTGGCACCCAACAACCTTGACGATGCTCCAGCCTGGGCTATAGACTTCATGAAGCAGGTGCCCACCACATGGGACGAGGTTCGCTATATCGACGGCTATCCTGGCAAATATGCCATCATTGCCCGTCGTGCTGGTAACACTTGGTACGTAGCAGGTATCAATTCAGAGAAACAGCCCTTGAAGAAGACCATCACACTGCCCATGTTCGCCAAGGACACCCAGCTTACCGTCTATGCTGACGATGCCCAGCTGAATGGTTCTGTGAAGCAGGTAAAGCAGAACAAGAAACAACAGCTGACTATGACCATTCCTGAGAATGGCGGTTTTCTGATAGTTGGACAGCAATAAAAAAGAATCCCGATAGGCAAACTGCTTATCGGGATTCTTTATGATGTGATGTCTTTGTTTAGAAATCCATCTTGTCGAGCTCGTCACTGAAGTCCTTAGGCTCGTTGTTTTCTGCGGGAGCCTTGAACTCGTCATTGCGCTCACGACGCTCGCCATGGTTACGACGCTCGCCACGATCATTTCGCTCAGGACGAGGACGACGCTCGCCACGCTCAGGGCGCTCGCCACGCTCACGACGACGCTGCTGGGGCTCTACATAGTCAGCAGGCTTCTCGATGAGCACACGGTGCGAGAGCTTGAACTTACCAGTCTTGGGGTCAATCTCCAGGAGCTTCACCTGAATCTTGTCGCCTTCCTTGATACCTGCCTCTTCGACAGTCTCAAGGCGCTTCCAGTCAATCTCGCTGATGTGCAGCAGACCATCCTTGCCAGGCATGAACTCTACGAAGCAGCCATAAGGCATGATGCTACGAACAGTACCCTCGTACACCTCACCAATCTCTGGGATGGCCACAATGGCCTTGATCTTAGCGATGGCAGCGTCGATGCTTTCCTTGTTAGGACCGCTGACCTGAATCTTGCCAACACCGTCTTCCTCGTCGATGGTGATGGTAGCACCGGTATCTTCTTGCATCTGCTGGATAATCTTTCCGCCAGGACCTATAACGGCACCGATGAACTCCTTCGGAATCTCGAAGGCCTCGATGCGAGGTACATGGGGCTTCAGCTCAGGACGTGGCTCGGCGATGGTATCGGTGATGCACTTCAGGATGTGCTCACGACCAGCCTTTGCCTGCATGAGAGCTTTCTCGAGGATGTCGAACGACAGACCGTCGCACTTGATATCCATCTGGGTAGCGGTCAGACCGTCCTTTGTACCAGTGGTCTTGAAGTCCATATCACCCAGATGGTCCTCGTCACCAAGGATATCTGACAGTACAGCGTACTTATCTTCACCAGGATTCTTAATCAGACCCATAGCAATACCTGATACAGGCTTCTTCATGGGAACGCCAGCATCCATCAGAGCCAGCGTACCAGCGCAGACGGTAGCCATTGATGAAGAACCGTTAGACTCCATAATCTGGCTCACGACACGAACGGTGTAGGGGAAGTCGGCAGGAATCATCTCCTTCAGACCACGCCAAGCCAGGTGTCCGTGACCAATCTCACGACGACCTACGCCACGCTGTGCCTTAGCCTCACCCGTACAGAATGGGGGGAAGTTGTAGTGCAGCAGGAAACGCTGATAGCTCTTGTCGAGCACGTCGTCAACCAGCTTCTCGTCGAGCTTGGTACCCAGAGTGACGGTGGTCAGCGACTGTGTCTCACCACGGGTAAAGATAGAACTTCCGTGAGGCATGGGCAGGGGAGAAACCTCGCACCAGATAGGACGAATCTCGTCAGTCTTACGACCATCGAGACGGATACCCTCGTCGAGGATGCAACGGCGCATAGCGTCGCGCTCCACGTCGTGATAGTAGCGGTCCATCATAGCCTCGTAGTCTTCCTTGGAAATCTCAGAATCCTCAGGAACCTCAGCCAGGAACTTCTCCTTGAAGTCCTCAAGAATCTTCTCGAAAGCCTCAGCACGTGCGTGCTTCTCGAGAGCCTGCTTGGTGATGTCGTAGGCGGGCTGATAGAGCTCCTTGTTCATGCGCTCGCGCAGAGCCTCGTCGTTGATCTCGTGGTCGTACTCGCGCTTCACGTCGACACCTAGCTCCTTAGAGAGGGCAACCTGCAACTCGCACATGGGCTTGATAGCGTCCATGGCAGCCTTCAGGGCGCCGAGCAGATCCTGCTCACTGACTTCCTTCATCTCACCTTCTACCATCATGATGTTCTCAGCAGAGGCACCAACCATGATGTCCATGTCGGCTTCCTTCATCTGCTCGAAGGTAGGATCGATGACGTACTCGCCATTGATACGGGCTACACGCACCTCACTGATGGGGCACTCGAAGGGGATATCTGAACATGCCAGCGCAGCCGATGCAGCAAAACCTGCCAATGCATCGGGCTGGTCAACACCATCGGCGCTGAGCAGCATTACGTTGACAAAAACTTCTGCGTGATAGTTAGAGGGGAACAGCGGACGGAGCACACGGTCAACCAGACGGCTCGTCAGAATCTCATTGTCAGAGGCTTTACCCTCGCGCTTGGTGAAACCGCCAGGAAAACGTCCTGCTGCGGCATACTGCTCTCTGTAGTCAACCTGCAGAGGCATGAAATCTGTTCCGGGAACTGCATCTTTTGCGGCACAAACAGTAGCCAGCAGCACAGTGTTGTTCATGCGGAGCATCACACTGCCATCGGCCTGCTTTGCCACTTTCCCGGTCTCAATTGTGATGGTTCTTCCATCAGGCAATTGAATGGTTTTTGTAATTACGTTCATCTTGTATAAAAAACAGCTAAAAAATATAAAATCTTGCAATCGTTTGCAAATTGGGCACAAAGTTACACATTATTATATAAAGAAACGAAAAATCCTTTAATAATTATAGTTTTTTAATTACTTCGCGTTAATTTCCTGCAATAGACGGTCGGCATGACCCCATCGATCCATCATGTAGAGCATGAAACGCACATCGACATTGATGGTACGTGCCAGTTGGCGATCGAAGAATATGTCGCTGGCCAGACTATCCCAATTGCCATCGAAAGCAAGGCCCAAGAGTTCGCCCTTGCCATTGAAGATGGGCGAGCCGGAATTGCCACCTGTAATGTCGTTGTTCGAGAGGAAGCAGAGTTGCATGGTACCCGTCAGCTGATCAGCGTATTTGCCATAATCCTTCTGTGACATCAACTCGTGCATGACGGGCTCAGCAAAGTACTCAAAATTCTCGTCAGCCTTTTGCATCTTCTCCCACAACGAACGGGCTGTGGTGTAATAACCTGAGGGGCGTCCGCCTAATGTATACTCACCAATCTGTCCATACGTCATGCGCATGGTAAAGTTGGCATCCGAATAGTTGGGCATATCCATCTCCATGCGTAGCACAGCGTTGCACAGCAGTTTTTCCTGCTCTGCAATGTCGTAACTTAACTGTCGGCGGTCTGCATTAATCTTAGCCAAAATTTCACTGATAGAGAGACCATATTTAACACCTAAGTCCTTGTTATAGCTCTTCTTGTTGAAATAGATGGGCTTGCCACTCTTCATCAACACCGACTTCTTATATAGTGCCTTGACGTAAGCCGCATAGTCGCCGTGGAACTGCTGGTCGATGGTCTGGTAAATGTCTGGGAGATATTCGCTATCGACCTGCTGACGATAGTTGCGAATCAGCGTGGCAAGAAGCTCGCAGTCGGTTGCCTCGTCCCACTTTTTGCTATTGTCATCAAATAGGTAATACTGTTTCTTGGGCTTATTCTCCGGACCGTTGACCTTCATGCCCCAGCTGCTGCGCCAGGCACGCGACGTCACCTCGTCGTCGAATGTAAAGAAGGTTTCCCTGAACAGAGTGCGCAAGCGGGTCAGCTTCATGCGCTTTTGATAGAGATCAGCCAATTTGTCGAAGTCAAGCTGCCCCTTCAGGTAACCCGTCGTATCCTGCCACTGACGGATCTTGGCCTCAAACAGTTGCTTCTGTCCAACCAGTCCGATGCTGTCGATACACTTATTCATACCGATAGAGTTCTTCCAATAATTGCTGGAACCAGCATACTTCGACTCGTACATAATACGCACAGCCTCAGAGGCACGCATGTGACGCAACATCACCTCCTGTTTCACTTCGCGAACCTGCACACGGGGCGTATTGATGGCATCGCGACGCTCCTGGATACCATAGCTTGACAGATAGCGGCTGGTAGAACCAGGGTAACCCATAATCATACAGAAGTCGCCAGGCTTGTAGCCCTGCAGCGACACGGGTGCCCACGATTTGGGATGATAGGGCACGTTGTCTTTGGAATATTCCGCAGGACCATTGGTCTTGGGGTCAGCATAGATGCGGAACACAGAGTAGTCACACGTCTGACGAGGCCACATCCAGTTGTCTGTTTCGCCACCATACTTACCCATAGACTTGGGCACGGTGAACACCAGGCGGACATCATTGAAGTCGCGATAGGTGGTCATATAGTATTTGTTGCCTTCATAGAAGGGCTTTACTTCGACACGCAACGTAGAGTCCTTCTGGCGGATGTCTTTCTGCCAGACATTCTCGATGGAATCGACAAATTCTTCCACATCCTTGAGTTTCAGTTTGTCCATACCCAGACGGTTCAGTTCGTCGGTTACGTCCTTCTGCTCAATCATAAAGCTGACGAAGAGGTCTTCATTAGGCAGTTCCTCTTCAAAACTCTTAGCGTAGAATCCGTTGAGCATATAATCGTGTTCTACGGTAGAGTGCTGACGGATGGCGTCGAAGCCACAGTGATGATTGGTGAAAACGAGTCCGTCGGGCGATACCACAACGCCTGAGCAGTACCCACCGAAGTTGACTACCGCATTCTTAACGGCATCGTTGGTCTGATACAGTTGTTCCTTTGACAGTTGGAAGCCATATTGCTTCATCTGCTCGTAGATGGCATCTGGTAGGTTGTAGAGTGTCCACATGCCTTCATCAGCATGAGCTCCCAAAGAGCACAGACACATTAGTGATAATAAGATCTTTTTCATTGTATATTACTTTTTAAAATATTTTCCAATAACGGGGAGACTACCCAGGGGTAGGTCGCGCTTGATGATGTATGTCACAAAGATGAGGATACACAGGGTATTGAACGCCAGATTGGCTACTGTTCCAAAGTCGTAGGCTGGGAAACAGGAAATCGCTATGGTGAGTGTGACAGTGATTGCCACATACAGAGCAAGATCCTTCATGGGATAAGGAATAGGGTTTTTCTTCTGTCCAACGATGTAGCTCAGTAGCATGGCCGTGCCATAGCCGGCTACGCCACCCCAAGCACAGGCCCAATAGCTATACTTGGGAATAAAGATGATGTTGACAGCAAACAACACCAAGCAGCCTGCCAGCGAGAACCACGCACCATAGATGGTCTTGTCGATGAGCTTATACCAGAACGACAGATTGAAGTAGACACCCATCATAATTTCGGCAGCCATCACAATGGGCACCACGCCCAATCCTTCGCGATACTCCTTACCAATGATATATTGCAACAGGGGCATCCAGCCTACCACACAAAGGAATGCCAGGAGCGTAAAGATCAGGAAGTACTTCATGGCCGAGGCATAGTATTCTGTCTTGTCCGCATCCTTGCTCTTGGCAAACACGATAGGTTCGTAAGCATAGCGGAAGGCCTGCGTAATCATCGCCATAATCATGGCAATTTTTACACAGGAGCCATAAATACCTAACTCCACATTGGCTTGCGACTGATCAGGATAAACTAACGGGAAGATAATCTTATCGGCCACCTGATTCAAGATACCGGCAATACCCAGGATAAGGATTGGCCACGAATAGCTGAACATACGCTTAAGCAGTTGTCCGTCATAGTGCCAATGTATTTTCAGTAAATCGGGAATAAACAGCAACGAAATGAAACCCGTGCAAAGCAGATTGATAAAGAACACGTAATAGACCGATGTTTTGCCCAACACAACAAAGTAGAATACGTTAAGTCCGATGTTCAAGGCAATAAACAGCAACTTCAGCGAGGCAAAGCGAATGGCACGCTTTTGATATCGCAGATAGCTGAAGGGGATGGCTTGCAGGGCATCCATTGCTACCACAACAGCCATCATCTGCAGGTATTCGGGATGTTCAGTATAACCTAAGACTTCGCTGATAGGCCCCATGAAACCAAAGACAAACAGCAGGAACACTGCAGTCAAGGAACCCACTACAGCCATGACCGTTGAAAAAACGGTTTCGGGTTTGTTCTTCTCATCGTTGGCAAAGCGGAACAGTGTGGTCTCCATGCCAAAGGTCAGCAACACCAGTATCAGTGCCACATAGGCATAGACGTTGGTACTGACACCATAGTCGCCCGAAGCTTTGGGCATGTAGTGCGTATAGAGTGGTACCAGCAGATAGTTCAGGAATCTGCCTACGATACTCGATAGCCCATAAATGGCTGTATCCTTCATCAGTCCTTTTAAGTTTGCCATAGTTTATCCAAAGAATAAGTAACAAATAAAGATTGCTGAAATGATGCCTGCCAAGTCGGCCAGCAAACCACAGTTTACGGCATGGCGGGTGTTCTTGATGCCTACCGAACCAAAATATACAGCTAAAATGTAGAAGGTGGTATCAGTAGAGCCCTGGAACACGCACGACAGACGACCCACGAAAGAATCGGCACCGTATGTCGTCATAGCATCAACCATCATACCACGGGCACCACTACCACTCAGTGGTTTCATCAGGGCTGTCGGCATGGCATCTACCCATTGAGCATTGGCACCAGTGAGTTCTACACACCACCGCAAACCACCAATCACCATATCCATAGCCCCTGAGGCACGGAACACACCGATGGCCACCAAGATAGCGACGAGATATGGAATGATGCGCACAGCCGTTTGGAAGCCGTCCTTGGCACCTTCGATAAATGCGTCATAGACATTGACCTTCTTCCTGACACCTGCGGCAATAAAGCCTACAATGATGCTCATCAGCAGGATGTTAGCCACGGTGGTACTCACACGGTTCATCATCTCAGGAGGCATTTGGGCAAAGCCCCATATGATGCCTGCCACGACGGCACAAGCGCCACCCAGCGTCAACAGCATGACACGGTTCAGCAGATTGATGCGCTGATAGAACGATGTGACCAAGATACCGGCAATGGTCGAGAAGAAGGTTGCCAACAGGATGGGTATGAAGATGTCCGTAGGCTGTGCAGCACCCATCTGTGCACGATAGACCATAATGGAAACGGGTATCAGCGTCAGTCCACTGGTGTTCAGTACCAGGAACATAATCATCGGATTCGATGCCGTATCCTTCTTCTGATTCAGCTCCTGCATTTGTTCCATCGCTTTTAGACCTAACGGCGTGGCGGCATTGTCGAGTCCCAGCATGTTGGCGGCAATATTCATGAATATGCTGCCTGTGACAGGGTGCCCCTTGGGTATGTCAGGGAACAACTTGCAGAATACGGGCGACAACAACTTAGCCAAAACGTTGACGACACCACCCTTCTCACCGACTTTCATCACGCCAAGCCAAAGCGACAGCACACCTGTCAAGCCAAGTGAAATTTCAAACGCCGTCTTCGACGACGAGAACGTCGAATCCATCATTGCAGGAAATACATCGTAGTCGCCAAACACCAACAGTTTAAATACTGCGATGACAAAAGCTATTAGGAAGAATCCTATCCAAATATAATTTAGTACCATAATTAGATGCAAAGGTAATTATTTTCCTCTTAACAAGAGCAAGCAAAGCAAACGAATGTTGAGTTAAAAATAATTAAACGAAACTCAAGAGGATGCGTAATTCCATAGAGTTTTAGTATTTTTGCCTCATCATATTGAGTATATCAGTTGTTCAGATTATGAAAAAAAAGTATATAACCGTTGCTGCATTGTCGACTTTGTTGCTATTCAGCACTACGTCGTGCAAGAAAGATATGTTTGATCCAGACCTCTACAAGGAAATCCTCACAAAAGAGTTTCCTATCGACCCTGTTGACGATCAGCAACAATGGGACCTCACCACACGTCGTGTGGCTACAATTACTGTACCTTCCTCTGCTAAGGATGCCCGTCGCCTAATGGTGCTGACAGATGATCCTACCACCAATCACTCAGCTACCATCATGGCAGAAACAAGCAAGTTTTCTGTTGGCACTAATGTGTTAGTATTTGCTGCTCCAGAAATTCAGAGCACTTTCTATGCCGCTCTTGAGCTGACTGCCGGTTCGCTGCTCATCAAATCGTTTACTTCCAGTGACTCACGTGTGTCAATGGCCGATGCCACCAGTGTCGCGAAGCCCCAAAACACGCTAGGATACCAAACCTTTACCTATTGCTTTGAGGAAAACTATCCTGAGCCTGGCGATTACGACTTCAACGACTGTGTACTGCGCATTTCTTTACAGTCTGGCGATCAAACGAATCAGAGAAAACTGAATGTATCTATGGCTGCTACTGGTGCAGACAAACTAATAGGTGCCGCTATCAATATTCTCAACTACAAGTATTCCGATATTGAAAGTGTAGTGGAACAAGATGGCAAGATGTGGGATGAGGGCTATCCTGCACGTCGCTATCTGATGGATAATGAGGCAACATTTCAAAAAGGACGGAATGGTGAAGCAGTAATCCGTTTGTTCGAGAATGCTTCGTGGGTTATGGTTCACAATCAGACTGATGACGTCGGTGCACTTATTAATTATAAGGTTAATGTTACTGAGACCTATAGCGAGTCAACACGCCAGATTAACCCAACAACGAAGACCTACGTTATTACCTTTAAAGAGAGTGCTACTGCGTTACTTAACAATTTCTCTCTATTGAATATCGATCCTTTTATTGTGACTTACTATAATAGTGGCAAGTGGGAAACGCATACTTACAGCTATAAACATTCCAATATTCTGTTCGAAGGTGTCACCCAGGATAGTGGCAACATGACGTGGGCCTTATGCGTTCCCACAGGTGACTTCCGCTGGCCATTAGAAGGTGTCATCATTGGTACGAAGAAGGGTGGTCTTACCACAGGCGCTTATCGTGAAAACGATCATGCCTTTGGTAGTTGGGCTGCTAAACGTACCACCGCTCGCGACTGGTATCTGTATCCCACAATCACGTCAGTCTACTAAAGGAGATTAGAGAAAAGTTGAAGGGAGCGCCCATTTCACATGGACGCTCCCTTCGTATAAAAATATAATGTATTTGATGTGTTTACTTTAGTATTTCCATACCTTACCCTCAGTAAAGTAATAGTACCAGTTCTTGTTGTTCTTCACATCAGCACCCCAAGCACCAAATTGGCTGTATGCAGTACTGATATTGACGCGCTCACGAGCCCAGAACCACTTACCGATATCTGCTTTGTCAATGCCCTCAAGTTCAGCAGAGTAGCCTGCTACAACAATCATCAGAGGAGCAGTACCTGTATGGTCTACCTCATTAGTCACCGTAACAGTTTCACCATTGTTACCAGTAACCTTGATACCAAATGGCAGAGCGTCCATCCTAGCATCTGAAGCAATATTTACAGTTCCAAGGTCTACAAAATCCTTCTTTTCACCAGAACCTGTATTTACCATGGTCTTGGTATCAACATCAAACTCTTTGTGAACTTCTTCACCGACATTGTTGCCTTTATAAATTACCTGTACGGGCAGCGTACCACCAGCAGCAACCAATTGTACGGTAGACTGACCATTATTAGGAGCAGCCAGACGAAGCACTACATCGTTGAAGTCAAAGTCGCCAATAGCACCGAGATCCTCGAAAGCATAGTAATAGTACATGGTTGGCTCTTCATTGCCACCGCCACCGCCACCATTGTAGCCCGCATTACATCTGCCGTTAGCTGGAACTGTGTAAGGAGCAGCGTTTTGACCATTATATATCTTAGCATTGCCAAATAGGTAGTAATCCTTGTCAACATCTTGACCTGAAGGACCTTCTGCAAAGTGAGAGTCAGCTGCCACATAGACATTACCAACGTATGCCACATAACGAGCATTATTATCGCCAGCAGCACCTCTTACGATGTTTTCGGCCTGAATAACAGCATATTCATCACCAGTTGTAGGACCAAAGAATCCTTCCGTACCATTAGCAATTGCGTGGTTGGTATTATTCATGGTCATAGTACCATTAACCTTGAACAGACTATTACCTCCCATATTGATTCGTGTACATGCACCAATATAGGCAGTCTCGGCTACTACACTAGCACCACTCTCCATTGAGAAGCCATTAGCAGGTGAAGCACCAAGCACCATATAGAACTGGCCACCAACAGTCAGTTTACAGTTATTCCATACATCTACGCTTCCAGCTGTGTACTCAAAGTTGCCACCAGTAGAATACACACCTTCGTTAATCCAACCGTTACAATTACTGTTGACGATAGTATTACCTGTGACGGTCATCGTAGAACCGGATACATTCCAGAAACTACCACTACCTTGGCTACCATAATTACCTCCAACTTCGATAACACCTTCATTTACAAGATATGATGATGCATTAGTGACAGTTAAATCACCTGCGACCTCAACTTTATTTTGGTTATAGAGGACACCCGTGCCATTTGCAGAAATCACAGGAGCCTTAATAGTACCGTTATTATATATTGTGAAGCTGTTTAACTTAAGTTCGCCGTCGCACTCCAAAGTTCCACCATTCGCAATATAAACAACAAGACCTGCTTGCATGTTACCGCTATCGTAAGAAGTCAACTTAAGAGTAGCGCCACTACATATATATAAATGAGGACGCTTGTTCTCAGGATAGACAGCTCCGCCATGACTCCAATCCTGATAGCGTGAAGAAATATACAACTTTTTGGGTGCACAAATACCAGTAGAACTATTCTTAACCACGTAAAGATCGGCATAAACATTGTCACCATCAACCCAATCCGGATCTATTTGTAAATCACCATAATCACTTGCTGTTTCATCAATATACACAGGATTAGCAGACTTTAAATATCCCGTTAACTTAGTTGTAGCATTAGGATCTTTCGAAGATTTGTAGCTGCTCGCATCTGGAGCATCAGGGAAATCCTTGTCATACTTCTTTTGAGCACGTCTTGGGGCATTGGCCATAGTACCTGGAGCATCGAATGATACCGCACCATTATTTACCTGAACAACACGAATAGAACCATTATCCAACGTCAACTTAGCATATAGTTGCTCAGCATCCTGTGGCTTAGTGACTGTGAACTCATAGCTACCAGCCTCAATAGTCTGAGTTAGCAGGGCAGCTGCCACATTACCATGAGGATTAGCAGTATAAATCTTTAGTGTACCACTGAGCTGAGAAGTTACAGTAACCTTCTCGGCTTCGGTTGTCTTCCACGTCTGGTCGGGGTCAATGCTCTTACCAGCCATAACGTTGTTCATGAAGCTTTCTTTCGACTCCTGTTCCTTTGCCCTCTGATAGGCGTCCTGGTCGAATTCCATCTTGTTGCAACTAGCAGCAACGAGGCCCATAGCCAATACGGCCATGCCTTTCATCAAATACATTTTCTTCATATTTCCCTTGTAAAATATAGTTAACTATTGTAAAATCAATGAATATTCGTTGGCAAAGGTACGAATATTTTTTTGATTTGTCGAAATAAATAGCGATTTTTTTATATTATTTCACTTTTTACTCTAATGTACCTGTGACCTTCTGCAGTTCAACCTGACTGAGTTTAACGTCAATCTCTGCATCAATTTTCTGTGACTGAGCCTGTAACCAAGCAGTTTGGGCCTCAATGACGATAGTCGACGAAATAACTCCCTCCTTGAAGCCAAGGTTTGCTGTGCGCAGGTTCTCTTCTGCACGTGCAATATTCGACTGCGCCATAGCTAACTTTTTGTTGGCTTCATTTACAAGGAATGCCTTTTGGTTCACCTGCAACTCTATCATTTCGCGTGCTTCGTCCAGTTCTAAGTTGGCAATAGTTGTGGCGCCTTTTGCAGCACGCACCTTATAGCGTACGTCACCCCAGTTCCATATAGGTACATGAACCATAACACCAATGTTCCAGAAACCGGCAAATTTCTTTTCAAAGCCATTGAATGTGTTTGGGTTACTTATGGCATAGCCACCAGTCAGAAGCACTTTTGGCAGGTTGCCTGCTTTCAACAGATTTGTGGTCTGATGAGCTAAGTCTACGGTATTCTGCAGCATCTTTAGTTCAGGGCGTTTTTGGGTAGCCTGCTCGACATCAGGTTGGGCAGAAATCTGTATGGTAGCGATGTTTTCTGTCTCCTCGTCAGCCAATATCACTGGTTCGTTGACGGGGAGTCCGCAAAGCTGACAAAGCAGCATTTTCGATAATACAAGGCCATCAGTAACCTTCGTAAGCGCCATTTCAGCTTCGTTCACTTTGACACTGACATTCAGGCGGTCGCTCTTTGTAGCCACGCCCTCTTCTACCATTTTCTGTACATCGCTGTCCAGTTTCTTCACCAGTTCCAAAAAGCTCTGAGCCAGTTTCTCTTTGTGACGCAAGGATACGACCTGCCAGTAGGCCTGGTCAATACTGAATAACGTACTCTGTCGTCTGGCTTCCAGGGAGTTAGCAGCCAATTCCTCATTGATGTCCGCCATCTTGTTCATGGCCACGATGGCACCGCCCATAAATATGGGCTGGGTAAACATAACGGTACCGGCAACGATGTTACGTGTATCGGTACGAAAAGCATCGACAACGCCTAAACCAAATTGGTCAAGTGTGTTAGCCAGCGCCCCCAAGTCGCCTGCCAATTTTGTCTGCAGTGGAGTTGGTAATATCGTGGCATAGGGACCAAGTGACGTTTGCAATCCCGTAGCGGCATTGGTGCCTAAGTTGCTGAGTGCCGACTTCTGGTCATCGTTCAGTATCGACACCTCTTTGCTGGTATGAACATAACCTCCTAATGCACTGATATGAGGTAAATATTTGGTACGTGCAGACTTGCGCAGATTGGCAGCTACCTCCTGTTTAGCCTTCGACACACTCATCTGCTTGTTGCTCCTCAGTGCCATTGCCCGACAACTGTCTAGTGTTAGAACCCGTTGTGCACTACTATTCAGTGGCAAGAAAAAGAATATACCGAGCGCCAGCACCCGTACCGTTTTTACTATAATTTTTTCTGTCGTATTCATCATATTGTTTGCAATCTGCCGCAAAAGTAGAAAAAATACCGCATTCTCCGAACTTTTGAACGCTAAAATAGGATTTTTTTAACTGATTTAACTAAAAAGAAGGTATCCTTATATGGAAATATCATTACCTTTGCACACAAATAACAAAAACAAAAAAATGAAGGATCAACTGAAACTATTAAGCCCAGCCCTTGTTGTAGTGTCGTTGTTGGTCGTTGCTGGCAGTTTGCTCATATACGAACGGGCATTTTTATGGAAGGTGCAGGAAATGAACCTTTTTCTGGACACACCACTGTTTCTGAAACAACAGATGGTGACTTCTGGTTGGCTGCTGACCTATCTGGGGTGCTTTTTTACCGAGTTTTTCTATGTCCCTTGGCTGGGTGTAACCTTGCTCACGCTATGGTGGGCAGTACTGTTGGTGGTTATGTGGCGTGCATTCCGCATACCTGTCAGATGGATGGCGGTATTACTCATTCCTTTGGCAGCCATTATCATCATGAATGTCGATATTGGCTATTGGGTCTACTATCTGAAGCTGCGAGGCCATTTCTTCGCTGCCGCCATCGGTACGACCATAGCTGTTGGCACTGTGTGGCTGTTCCGTCTAGTACCAGCAAAGTATTATCTTCGCCATTTTTTAATCTTCGCCAGTACGGGTATGCTGTATCCATTGATAGGTTTCTATGCCCTTTTGGCAGCTCTGCTGATGGGTGTGCTGATGTGGCGATTGGAAGGACATACACTTACCTCTCGCATCATTGCTTCGGCAGTCGCAATTCTGTCGATAGTCTTCTGGCCTCTACTTTATTATAATTATGTGTTCTGCCAAACAAACATTCAAAACATTTGGTGGACGGGATTGCCTTTATTCATTGTTGATAGAGAGTTGCCTAATTACTATATCCCATATTATGTTCTGGTAGCGTCGTTACTTTTCCTGACGCTGATGTATGGCATTTGGGAACGTAGGATGAAGGTGGCTAATAAGCCCGTTGTATGGTTTTGCATCCAGCTTGCCTTGGTGGCTATGGCAGGCTATAGTATCCATCGGTTCTGGTATAAAGACCACAATTTCCACAAGGAGTTCCGTATGCAGCTGTGTATGGAGAATCTTGACTGGGAAGGGGTGTTGGCTCAAGAAGCAGGTGATGAAGAAGAGCCTACGCGAGCCATCATCATGATGCGCAATCTTGCTTTGTTCCGGCTGGGGCGTCAGGGCGATGAGATGTATCATTACCTGGATGGCTCAAAACCTTGCAACTCGCCAGTACCCATCCGAATGATGCAGGTTGCAGGTTATAGTATGTACTACAATTATGGTCTTGCTAATTTCTGCCACCGCTGGTGTCTGGAGCAAGGCGTCGAGTTCGGTTTCCGTGCTGAATATCTGAAATATCTGATGCGCTGTGCCATGGTAAATGGTGATTGGCAAGAGGCCCGCAAGTATGTGGTGTTATTGAAACACACCCGCTATCACAAGGCATGGGCTGAGAAATATGAACGCTTTATCGGACATCCTGATCAGCTGAAGGCTGAGGCTGAATTTAAGCCCATCTTCCAGCTGATGACGAGTGGTGATGTACTGGGTAATGACATGATGCTGGCTGAAGATTTTATTATGAATCGTTTCGTCCGTAGCAACAGCGACGACAAGCTTTATAAGGAACAGTCGCTGATAGCGGCCCTATGGATGAAGGACATCCCGATGTTCTGGACGCGTTTCTCCGATTATGTACGCAGTCATCCTGGCGAGCGTATACCGATTCATTATCAAGAGGCTGCCTACCTGTATGGTCATCTGAAAGAAGGTGTTGACATCAGCAGGATGCCCTTTGACGAACAGGTAAAGAAGGACTATGCGGAATTTGAGAACCTGGTCAATAACGCGACGAGTGACAGCGAAGAGGAGATGCGCCCCATCTTCTATGCACGTTTTGGCCATACCTTCTATTACAACTATTTCTTTATCCACGACCTTCCTTTGTATTAACAGCTTTTGCAATGAAAAAAGTATTCATATATGTACTGGCACTGACAGCCCTGTTGACGGCTTGCCATAATGTTAAGGTGCCCGAACAATTTACAGACATCAAACAAGCGCCTCGTATCTATCCGGATTTTACAGACGTGACGATACCCCTCAACATTGCACCTCTAACCTTTGAACTTGAGGATGCATGCGATGAAGTGGTGGCTCGTTTTACGGCAGGCGACTATGAAATGGTGTGTGGCGGTAGCACCGTACAGCCTGATATAGACGAATGGCACACATTGGTCAGCAAAGCCATTGGCAAGGATATTAACGTCGAGGTATTTGCCCGTACTGATGACGCTTGGAAGCGTTATCAGTCCTTCCGTATTATGGTTTCTCCTGACAGCATCGATTCATACCTTAGCTACCGACTTATCTCACCCAGTTATGTGGCTTACGAGGAACTGACGCTGAACCAGCGTTGTTTGGAAAATTATGACGAACAGGTTATGGTGAATAATATGCTGTGTAGCGAGGAAATTTCTGGACAGTGTGTTAACTGCCACAACTATCAACAGTACAATCCTCAGCGCATGCAGTTCCATGCCCGTCAGTTACATGGTGGCACGATCATCGCCTACGATGGTAAGTTGCGCAAGATCAACATGCGCAACGACTCTGTCCTTTCAGCAGGTGTCTATCCCGCTTGGCATCCGTGGCTCCCGCTCATCGTCTATTCCACAAATTTGACTAGGCAAAGTTTCCATACGCGAAATGCCAATAGAATAGAGGTGTATGATTCAGAAAGCGACCTGATAGCCTATGATGTGGATAAGAATGAAGTAACCAATATCGAGAATGACACGACAGAGTTTGAAGTGTTTCCTGTCTGGGCTCCTGATGGCAAGACGCTCTATTATTGTAGCGCACATTTCGAGTTCCGTGATACCGTCAGCCACGTTTCCGAGGTCATCCGCAGATACCGGGAGGTCAAATACAATATTTATAAGAAAACCTTCAATCCCGACACCTATCAGTTTGGTCCGCGCGAACTAGTGTTCCAGGCCGATTCCGTGGGCGATGGCATGTCTGCTACCTTGCCACGCACATCACCCGATGGACGTTATCTCATGTTTACCATGGGACATTATGGTGTTTTCCATATCTGGCATCGTGAAGCCGATCTCTACCTGCTGGATCTCAATACAGGGCAGGTTCGTGCAATGGATGAAATCAATTCACACGAAACGGAGAGCTACCATGCTTGGTCTAGTAATGGACGATGGGTGGTTTTCAGCAGTCGTCGTGACGATGGCAATTATACCCGACCGTTCTTTGCACATATTGATGCCAACGGCAAGGGCAGCAAGCCTTTCGAATTGCCACAGGCCAATCCTGACTACCATCGTCAGTTCCTGAAGTGTTATAATATCCCTGAATTTATGCGTGGTCCTGTCGAGGTGTCGCCTCAGGAGTTTGCCAATGTGTTGAAGTCCAGCGATGGCATCCCCGTTCAATATGTGCCGCAACTAAGGAAATAGGTATAACAAAGCGCTATTATTTGCACAATTCCCAAAAGGCAACGGCAGCCGCTGCCGCTACGTTGAGGGAGTCGACGCTGTGCGCCATTGGGATACGGACCACGTAGTCAGAGTCTGCTATGGTGGCGTGGGGTAATCCATCGCCCTCTGTTCCCATGATGATGGCTAGACGGGGCTCTACTTTCAGTTGTGGGTTGTCGAGGGTCACGCTATCGTCAGTAAGGGCCATGGCTGCGGTACGGAATCCAATGTTATGAAGGCTGGAGGCTGGCATATCGAGCCACGTCCAGGGAACGAGGAATACGGAGCCCATGGATACACGGACAGCGCGGCGGTTCAAGGGGTCGCATGAGTCGCGCGTTAACAGGACAGCATCGATGCCGAGTGCTGCTGCCGAGCGGAAGATGGCACCAATGTTGGTGGTATCTACAACACCTTGGATGACAACCACGCGTCGAGCATCCTTGCAGACTTCTGCTACTGAGCGCTCAGGCTTTCGCAGCATTGCACACAATACACCACGTGTCAGGGTGTAGCCCGTCAGTTGTGCCAATAGTTCACGACGACCTGTATAGATAGGGATATCAGGACAACGCTCGATGATATCCTTCGCATCGCCCTCGATATGACGACGCTCGCATAGCAGTGCGACAGGTTTGTAGCCAGCCTGCAGGGCAACGCGGATAACCTTTGGACTCTCTGCAATAAAGATGCCCCGCTGCGGATCTAAGCGATTACGCAGCTGGGCTTCTGTTAATGTGCTGAACACCTCGACTCCAGGTTGTTTTAGCGATGTTATTTCAATAATGTTCACCTCTCAATGTCTCATTTTCTCATTATCTCATTGCAACGCCACACTTTGTACCTTTAGGTCAAAGAATGTCTCAATTAGTCCAAGAGTATGACTTTTGCTTGCGCATTATCCATATCGGGCATGGTGTTGCCTACGGATGCACCGATATAGGTGGGGTCACATATCATGAAACGCTTGCCGTTGACCATGAGGTAATCGCCCTTTGCTTCCCCAGGAATCGCTACTGCCGATGCCAAATGGCCTGGATAGTATACCAAGACACACTTGAATCCTAACAGGTCACGCACCAGACGGGTGAAGAGAATAGAGCGGTCTTCACAGTCGCAATAGGGATAGTACAGCGTCTCGTCAGGGAAGAAGGCACGATCTTGTCCCCACACCTCTTCATCATATTTGTAGACGAAGGCTGTTTGTACCCAGTTCAGCAGTTTCTCGACGCACATAAGTTCTGAGATGCCCGTCAGTCCTTTCTTCAACTGAGGATACAGCTCCTTTTTGGCTTCCTCGCAGATGGGGGTATTGGCATACATTGCCCAGCGGGTCATGAAGTTACCACCCACCTCGCTGGTAGGATATGACTCATAGAAAGGCATCTGATTCTTGTTGACACTGACCTTGACAGACATATCCGGATAACGCTTTGCCTTGAGTTCACGTAAGGGAGAAGCCTGAAAGGTTGCGTAGGGTGAAACAGGTACCCATAGCGACAACGACTGCTCCTTAGGATACTTAGCCTCGTTGATGCGCAAGTCGCTTATTTTATCGTTCAAGGGATAGAACTTATCACCATCCAGCGTAAAATAGCGTTTGTTGTAGATGATATGCTGACTGGCATAGAGCATCTGCAACTTATTATTGGCTTCGCCTAATCGGATTTTGTAACCAGACTGCGAATAGAGGAAAGCCATGAGCAGGGTTGCCTCATTGGTGTCATTGCCATAGATTTTCTGGCTGAGTGCCTGCAGCATCATGAGGTATTCCCAGTCGCACAGCTTGTATTGCGTGCGCAGACTCAGACAGTCGACTACCAGATTGTTGTAAGCAGGCTGGCATAGTTTCTCCCAACCATCAGCCACAGCATTCTCGCTGACACCTGCCAAGTGGACAATTGCTGCGTCTGGCGTACGGGCTTTCCATGACGTAGCGAGATACAAGAACGACAGCTGCTTGCTGGACTCTTCTGGCGCCTCCTCAACTGGTGCGACAGGTTGCGGACGTGGTGCAGGCTTGACGGGCTTTATCACGGTCTGAATCTTGATGAGTCTGTCTTCCTTCTTCTTGCGAGCCTCGTCATCCTTCATGATAATGGGAGGTGCAGGCTTCACGTCCTTATCAGGCACGGGCAGGGGCTGCGAAACCCTGAAGGCATTCCACTTCTCACGTGTCTTGCTGATGTATTCGGCATTAATCTTCTGACGATATTCGTTGAAGTTGTTGACACGATTCTGATTGAATGCTGATTTGTTGTTGCCTCCAAAACCAGCTCGACCCTGACCAAAAGGATTGTTATTCTGCGCCACAGCGTGGCTGAATAATAATGAAAAAAGAATAAAGAACAGGCCACGCGGGTTCATGATGTTCCGTTTTATCTTCATTACTCTTCTGCGCTAAAAAAATTCTGGTTAATCGTAATGTCTGGCTGGTTCTCAGCGTATGCCTCACCAATAGCACGAGCAGCCTCGATGCGCATCTTTTCCAGTTCTACCTGACTGCGAGCCATCTCCTTGCCGAACTCCTTCATGTCCTTGGCCCATTCCCATTCCTCGCCAATACGCTCATGAATCTCGTCTGCCAGCTCCTCGGCATCAGCGAAACACTGAGCTGCAGGATTGATAGCAGCCAGATAGGCTCCGGCAATTTTGGCGCCCTCACGGTCCTGTGAGGCATTCCATGCCTGACGGGCCTTGTTGATTTTGGCTGTGCAGTCTTGGTCTACATAGGTCTGGAAGGTAGAAAGGATAGCCGCCTCCACGTCATCATAGTTGTTGATGCAGGTGGGGATGGAGGTGAGCAGGTACATTGCCTGTTCGAAGTCCTGCTTGGTACAGTACGACTTAGCCTGACGGATGATGTTATTGGTCTGGCCATCGTAGTAGGCAACAATCTTCTTCTTCGTAGCCTTCATGAAACTCTGTAATGCCGTGTTTTGCGGATTCAGGCTACTGATAGATGCCATATAAGCCGTTTTGTCATTTTGGCCAGCTCCACTGAGGTTGATATACGTGCTGCCAAACTTGTCGCCAGTACGTGTGTTTGCGACATACAGCTCCAGACTTGTGGTAACAGCCACCAATGGGCGTAATCCGCCAGTCATATGCTTTGATGTCTCTACAAGATAAGCCACAATGCAGAAGTTAGAGTAGCGTGTACCACCAGCCATACCGTTTAGTGTCACTGCCTGACGCAGTTTCGATGTCAGTTGCGACTTGGCCATGGGAGATAAGTCGATGGTCTGATCTGGTATGACAATCGTCAACGGAAACTCACACTGGGCTTGTGCATGAATGCCCAATGCAGAGAGCGCCAGTAGCGCCCATGTCAATACAATCTTCTTCATACTCTTGTCTCTCACTTCTTACTTCTTACCTTATTTATTTAATATATAGGTTCACCTTACCCAGGCCACGAACCTTGAATTCGGCATTGACGCCTTTGGCACTGAGCTCGTTGACCAGTTTCTGGGCAACATCCTTGGCACCCTGCTTGCGCTGACGACCACGGATGGTAGAGATGAGGGGGATATACACACCCTGATACTGCATGAAGGTAGCACCACTCTTGACACGCTCTGTACCGTTACCTTCAACAGAGTTGTCGAACATGAAGTCCTCGATAAATTCACGCAGTGTGATATCGCCAACCTTGCTGTTCATGCTGAGACCAGCCGACTCTGCTATCTTGATGTCAAAAGCCACCATACGGCCCTTGGTCACCATGCCCTGATAGTATTGGAGCACCTTAGTCAGGAAGGCGTCCATGTTCTGATAGACAGCCTCACGCAGCAGTACGACGGGATTGGCCGATGTGCTGGGAGCACCCATACCTTCGATAGGCGCAAACATACGGTTTGTATAAGCGTCTGTACCAGTAATGGTGTACGTCACCTGATACTGAGGACCATTTTTCAGCATGTCATACTGTACCTTAATCAGGATGTCTGCCTCCGAATTACGGATGATAGACTCCTCCATACTCTCATACTGTTCGCCACCATTGGCTGCTGCCATCAGTTCATCTTCGTTGGCAGCCTTGATAGCTTCCAGAAGGTCTACAATCACGATGTCCGGATTGCGGTCACTAATCAGCTGAGCCACCTGAACCAGCACGCTGTGCAGTGTGGGATCTTCGCTCATGGCCTTCTCGTAGTCGGGTCCGGTCTCTGTGACACCCTCTCGGGTGGTCTGGCGTATATAACCATTCGTCTTGCAATATATCATGTCAGGCACTACCATCACATGAGGTGGTGTCATCGCTTTCTGTGCCCATGCGCTACCTGTGATAGCCAGCAGGGCGATAGCAATTGTAAGTATGCGTTTCATAATTCTAATTATTTCGTTATTTCGATGTCTCGACAATTATTACTGGATGATTTTATCTTTCTGCATGCGCTTCTTCAGGGCGTTGCGGTCCACCTGTACCACGATGCCCCAGGTCTGTGTGCCAGCACCTTGGAAACTGTTGCGCAGGTCTTTGTCTACCTCGTCAACATACTTCTTGAAGTTACCGCTGTCCTTGAAGAACTTGTTGAAGTAGTCTTCATACTTCTGGCGGGCATTAGGTGCATCAACGACAGGATAGGCACTACACTCGGTATCGCCAGCAGAGATGCCCTTGAACAGCACTTCTTCAATGGCCTTCTTCTTGGCCTCACGTACGGCATCGGCACGATCCACACCCTTGGCGTAGACTTTCAGCAGTTGGGTGCCGTCTGCTTGCTTGCCCAGACATTCTGTTGTATAGTTGAAATAAGACGCTGTCTGAACAGCAGCCTTCTTGCTACCGCAACTGGTCAGCACCACAAGTGCTACAGCTGCCATTAGAATAGTTATCTTTTTCATAGTTCTTCTCCTAACTTCTTTAACTCCTTACCACAGGTTAGAGAATCCCTTAATGACATGAGCCTCTTCCAGATAGTGCTGCAGAGCCTCCTTGTCGACCATCACCACGGCGGTGGTCTCAATCATCTTGGTTTTCTTGTTCTTCATCGATGTCAGCGATGAGTTGACGATAGATGCAAAGTTACGGTACTTGCCCTCGTTATCGAATGCTTGGAAGAAATCAGCCTTCGTCTGTTCAATATTGGGATCGCTGACGAGAGGCTTCTGCTCTCCATAGCCGTCAGAGGCCATCAGTCCGCGGAATATCACACCCTTTACGGCATATTTCATCACCAAGTCCTCAGCAGTTGAGGGTAGCTTCTTCTTTACATTGACAGTAACATCTACCAGATAACGGCCACCCTGACCCTGTCCGGCACTCTTAACATAATACTCCTGCGCATTGGCAATCATACAGCTGAAAAGGAGTACGAATGATAATAATACTTTCTTCATAATCTTTTTATGGTTTTTAATTTACAATTCTTCATTTCGATTACAGTTCCCTCAACTGTAGGCCTGGGTTGTGCAGATCTACTGACGCATGACCAGGGGTGAACATCGTTCCTTTGGCTGTGGTGTCGAAATACTGGTCAAAACGAACGGCGTAATTATCCCATGGCGTGCCAGCCTTGGCTTTTGCCACACGCTTATAGCATATCTGTCCGTTTTTGTCCTTATAGGGTTCCAGAATTTCGTATTCCTTACCTGCTGTCACATCTTCTTTACGACCAATGTGTGAGTACATCACACCGTCCTCGAAGTAGAACGGTGCACGAGGACGGAAAACAGGGAACGTCTTTGCCAGTTCGCGCATACCTTTCTGTACACAACGGTGGCAGACGTCCAGAATGACTTCGTCTTCGTTCTTCCAACTCTTCAGGATGGTCTTCGTGCTCGACTCCTTATACTCACCGATATACTCCAGGGCGAAAATTTTTCCAGCACCGTCAAACTTCGCTTTGCGGGCTGCGGCTTCTTCGGCAGCTGTCGTGGTGTCCACCCAATAGTCGTTATAGATAGCATTCTTCATGCTGTCGTCCCACTTCAGTTTGTAGAGGTAGGCATGCATCTTGACGCGGAATCCGCCAATGTCTGCCACGAGTTCTGCACCAGCCATACCCAGATTGCTGGCAGCCTTCCACTCATTGGCAGCATCCTTGTTGCCTTTCTGGCGGTTTACCTCGCCAGCCACACCAGCGGCAGCACTGGCCACGGCCATGATGCCAGCAAAGATGCCGGAACCCTTCGACTGGTCGATATAGTCCATATCACATACCAGCACAAAGGTGCTTTGCAACAGTTCGATACCGTTATCGCTCAGCATGGCTGTTCCACGAACGGTATTCTGTGAACGCTGGTAGTCAGAGTACGAGGCACTATAGCCACCACGCTCATGAATCAGGTCCATGTTCATGAAACCGGCGCTGTCACGGTTGAACCAGCGTCCCACCATCTTATGGGCTATGTCGTTGTTATTGACCAGTTTGTCAATATCGGCTTTTGTCTGCTTGCCCTTGACGGAAATGACGCGAAGGTCGCTGATGTTATGCTCATTGTAGCGCAAGGGTAGGGGGAAGTTGCGGAACACGCGTTCCATCTCGGTTGCATACTTCTTACCATGATGAGTCAGCATGATGATACATAGCGAACTGCGACGATAGCGCTCCTTTTCAGAGATACCTGTTCCATGATATCTGTTGACGACGGGCTGGGCAGTCACATCCGCTGGTGGCGTCGTACTATCCTGAGCCTGTGCCTCTATGTTTGACATGAGGCACAGGCTCAGGAAGAGTATTGATAGTTGTTTCATGATGTGTTGGTTAATAATAATCAGTAGGTTCTTATCGTAAGTGATTAATCGTCAATTTGGATAATTACAAAGTCAGAAACACCCCAGAACTTCTCAGGATTGGTGATGGTCAGGACATTGTTTTTATACACCTTGTCGATGCGATAAGAGTCTGAAGGCTGTGGCGTCATGAGCTTTGCTTCCTTGGCAGGAATCTCAATTTTGGTAGTCTCTGACCTGTCAATAGCCTTGAACAGCGACTTATCAATCTTTGTAAAGTCAACCTTTGATTTCTTGAAAAGACTTCCACCTGTAAGCAGACCCTGTTCCTTCAATTCCTTCTTGGTGCCAATCTTGAGGTAGGCAGTCTTGATCTTGGCATCTTGCGCCAAGATGGTCTCCTGTTGGCTAACAATCAGACCAGCCTGCATCTCGTTGCGCTGCTTCAGAGTGCTTACATTATCTTTTAGACGGTTGATGTCTACATTCTTGTCATCTACCAGCTTGCGCAGGTTGGCAATCTCTTCGTCTTTCTGGGCCAGCTGTTGTTTCATGGTGGTGATGATGCTTCTCAGATTAGCGGAATATTTTTGGTTTGTCTGAAGCTTCTTCTCCAACGTGTTAATCTGCTTGCGCTGGTTGTCCAACGTCTGCTTGTAAGCCTCCAGATTCTTCTTGATCTGGTCGCGGGTCAGCGTGGGACTCTCGTCATTCTTCAGGAGTTGTCCTTCTTGAAGGGCAATGCTGTCCATGCCTGTTGCAATCACACCTAGGAACTCGTTTAATTCGTCGTAGTCAGCATTGCGCTGCTCATAGGCTGTCTGCAGCGAGTCAAGCTGTTCTTTCATAGAGGCACTACCTCCGTTACATGATGTTGCCATCACAATGATGGTGGCAGCGATGACGTAATAAGCAATTTTTTTCATCATTTTTATCTGTTAAGAGTTATTTTATCGGGACAAAGTTACAAAAAAAAATATAAAGACATCATTTTTTATAAGAAAAAACGTACCTTTGCACCATCTTTAAGGCAAAAATGACTAAAAATGGCTATTCGATACACTCATAAAGAAGAGTTATGGAACTCATGGAGCCACGCTGGTGGCATTGTCATGGGTGTCGTCTTCGGTGTGGTGTTTTTGTGGATGGCGTTCCGTGGTGACGACCCTTGGTCTCGTCTTGGTGTATGCCTTTATTTGTTCGGTATGCTGGGGTCTTATGTGGCTTCTACGGTCTATCATGCCCTGCCCCGTCGCTCCCGATGGAAAGAGCGCTTGCGTCGTTGGGACCATGCTGCTATCTATTGGCATATTGCGGGCTCGTATTCTCCTTTGACTCTGACAGCATTGCGTACCGAGGGCTATTGGGGCTGGAGCTTGTTCTCCTTTGTTTGGTTGTGTGCCATTGCGGGAACTGTTGTCAGTTTTGTGCGTCTGAAAGAGCATTCCAACCTCGAAACGTTCTGTTTCATTGGTATGGGCCTCAGCGTGCTTGTAGCGTTTAAACCGTTGTTAAACAGCGTGTCTACGGCAGCTGTTGTGTGGATTATTGCCGAAGGAGTCTGTTATATCACTGGCGCACTGTTTTATTCGCTGCATCAGAAGCGCTATATGCATTCTGTCTTCCACTTTTTTGTCCTTGCAGGATCCTTATGCCATATTATAGCCGTCTGGGACGTCCTCATTGAATATTTATAATAAATAATTTGGCAGTTTGGCTGAAAATCAGTAATTTTGCAGGCAAAATTTGCAAATCGTAAATAGTAAATTGTCAAATAGTAAATCGAAATGGCTTATACACGTATGACAGCTGCAGAAGCTGCAGCACTGATTAAGAATGGCGACCACATCGCCATGAGTGGTTTCACGCCTGCAGGTGTGGCTAAGGCTACCACCAAGGAGTTAGCAAAGATTGCTGTCGCTGAGCACGAAGCTGGCCGCGAGTTTAAGGTGGCCATCTTCACAGGTGCATCGACAGGACAGAGCACAGACGGCGACCTGGCTAACGCACAGGCTATCCTCTATCGTGCCCCTTACACCACAAACCCCGATTTCCGCAAGCATGTCAATCTGGGTGAGATTCCCTACAACGATCTGCACCTAAGTCACATGGCACAGGAGCTGCGCTATGGTTTCTATGGCGATGTGGACTGGGCTATCCTCGAGGTCTGCGACATCGAAGAGGCAGGCAACGACTATCATGTCTATCTGACTGCTGCCGGTGGTATCTCTCCTACGGCTGCCCGTCTGGCCAAGAAGGTCATTCTCGAGCTTAACGCGTTCCACAACCCCAATGCCAAGTTCATTCATGACGTGTATGAACCCCTCGATCCCCCTTACCGCAAGGCTATACCCATCGAGCATGTTGGCGACCGCATCGGTACACCATACGTCTCTATTCCCAAGGAGAAGGTTGTTGGCGTCGTCGAGTGTAACATCCCCGACGAGGCTCGTGCTTTCAAGGATAACGACCCCGTAACCGATAAGATTGGCTTCCTGACTGCTGAGTTCCTTGTCGAGGAGATGCACAAGGGTCGTATTCCTAAGGAGTTCCTGCCCTTGCAGAGTGGTGTGGGCTCTACGGCTAATGCCATCCTTGGTGCACTGGGTGAGGACAAGCACGTGCCCGACTTCAACATCTATACCGAGGTTATCCAGAACTCCGTCATCGACATGATGCTCAACGGACGAGTAAAGGATGCTTCTGCCTGCTCGCTGACCGTGTCTAACGAGTGCCTGATGCAGGTTTACGACAATATGGACTATATGAAGCAGCACCTGACGCTGCGTCAGAGCGAGATTTCGAACTCGCCTGAGATTATTCGCCGCTTAGGTGTCATCGCCATCAATACGGCTATCGAGGCCGACCTCTATGGTAACGTCAACTCGACACACATCAGCGGAACGAAGATGATGAACGGTATCGGCGGTTCGGGCGACTTCATCCGCAACGCCTACCTTTCTATCTTCACTTGTCCTTCTGTGGCCAAGGGTGGCGTCATCTCGTCGATTGTGCCTTTCGTCAGCCATCAGGACTCTTCCGAGCACGACGTCAACATCATTGTCACCGAGCAGGGTATTGCCGACCTTCGTGGCAAGTCGCCAGCACAGCGTGCTGAGTGCATTATCGAGAACTGTGCACATCCCGACTACAAGCAGCTGTTGTGGGACTATCTGAAGATTTCGAAGATGGGTCAGACCCGTCACAACCTGCCTGCAGTCTTCGCCATGCACGACACGCTGGCGCGCAAGGGCGACATGAAACTGACAGACTTCGCAGAATACATCAAATAAATAAAGGAGGGGGCCACGAAGCCCCCTTCCTTGTTGATGATTACTTCCTTACTTTCTCACATGTAACTTTTGGGTCTTGCCAGATGTTTCTTACACCTGCAGATAAGTCACTTTACAAAATAAAGGATGTTCAACGTTAGCAGCACATCCTTTATTTGTTTATTGTTATAATCAGGCAAACGAGATGGTGCCCTGGATGGGTTCTGCGGGCGGTGTGTCGTTGTCCTGCTGAGGAACCTCGCCACTAGCCTGGCTGTAGATGCTGTCTAGAATTTCGCGGGTACGCTTGTAGGTGGGTGTTTGCTCAACGGCTGAGATGACGTCGTCGTTGTCCAGGTCCTCAGGACGGAACAGGTAGATGTGTGGACGACGCTTGTAGCGCTTTGACTGGCTGTCGCCACCATAGTAACGGTTACGACGGTCCTGACGCTGAGCCTCGGCCTCCTGCTCGGCAGCAATACGGGTGGCCTCCTCCTGCGTATTGTGACGCTGGCGATGGCTGTTCATGCCATCGACACGATCGATACCAAAGCCGGTGGCGAGAATGGTGACCTTGACCTTCTTGCCGAGTTCTGGATCGACGGCCAGTCCCCACTTAATCTCGAAGTCGCCGAACTTAGCCATGAAGTCGTTGACGTCGTTCATCTCTTCCATCATGAGCGACTCCTTGCCGTCCTTACCGCCCGAGAATGAGATGGAGAGCAGAATCTTCTTGGAATTGAAGACGTCGTTCTCATTGAGCAGGGGTGAGTTGAGGGCATCGTCGATAGCCTTCTTGACACGGCCTTCGCCCTCGCCATAGCCAGTAGACATGATGGCGACGCCACCGTCCTTGAGAACGGTCTTGACGTCGTTGAAGTCGAGGTTGATGAGTCCATGAACGGTGATGATTTCGGCAATAGACTTGGCAGCGACACTCAGCGTGTCGTCAGCTTTACCGAAGGCATCGAGTACGGTGAGTTCGGGGTATATCTCGCGCAGGCGTTCGTTGTTGATGACCAAGAGGGCATCGACATGTTTCGACATCTCCTCAACACCATCCAGTGCCTGGTCAATCTTACGGTCGCCTTCGAAGCGGAAGGGAATGGTGACGATACCAACAGTCAGGATGCCCATCTCCTTCGAGATGCGGGCAATGACGGGGGCAGCACCAGTACCCGTGCCACCACCCATACCGGCAGTGATGAAGGCCATACGGGTGCCGTCGCTGAGCACCTGCTTGATATCCTCGAGACTCTCTTCGGCAGCGGCACGGGCCTTTTCAGGGCGGTTGCCGGCACCCAGACCTTCCTTGCCCAGTTGCAGGTGGACAGGAACGGGTGAATCGTTGAGGGCCTGATTATCGGTGTTACACAATACGAAGCTGACATCGTGGATGCCTTCGCGATACATGTGGTTGACGGCATTGCCGCCTCCGCCACCAACACCAATCACCTTGATGATGCTATTCTCTTTTGCGGGCTCGCCAAAGTCGAGCAGTATGTTATTATCCATAGAATTCTTTTTTTTTCGATGTTACGATGTTTCGATGTTTCGAGATTTTGAAGGGGTTACTCTTCTTCATTTACCATATCGTTGGCAGTCTTCTTCAGCCAACGGCCAAACTTGCTCCAGGGGCTGTTCTCCCTGCGGATGCGCTCAGCCTCGCGAGCCTCGGCTTCTTCACGCTCACGGGCCTCGCGTTCTTCAGCCTCGCGCTTGCGTTGAGCCTCCTCTTCAGCACGACGAATCTCCTCAGCAGTGCGCACCACACCTGCAGGTATCTCGGTAGCCTGACGGGCACGGCGCTGTTCGAAGGTCTCGGCAGGCTGAGGCTTCTGGCTGGCAAAGAGGTCACCATTAGGGTCTATCTCGTTGCCTGCACAGTTGATGTCGCCCTTGGCCAACAGACCCAGTACGGTGTTCAGCATGCCATTGTGCTCGTTGATGTCGCTGATGTTGCTGGTAATGCTCTGCGTAACGAATTTGGCGATACGAATCTTGTCGATGTGGGTATAGTTCTGGAAGGCCTTTTCTATATTCTTCATGTTCGAGCCGCCACCAGTCAGGATGATACCGCCCAACAGCTTGTCGCAGTACTCTTCGGGTACCTGACACCAGACATTGGCGATAATCTCTTCGACGCGACCTTCCACGATTTCGACAAACTTGCGCACCTCGACCTGACGATCCTGGTCGATGGAGTATTTCATGTTGTTGTCGATGTCGTTGTTCTCAGTATAGGCAGAGCCATACTTTTTCATCATCTTCTCGGCATCCTGCTCCTCCATCTGGAGTGAGGCAATATCCTTGCTGATATTGTTAAAGCCTAGGGGGATAACAGCCAGATGGCGCAGGATGTTCTTCGAGTAGACATTGACAGTCGTTGTGTCGGCACCCAAGTCTACCAGTGCACAGCCCGAACGACGCTCGGTCTCGGTAAGTACGCTGTCGGCAAGGGCAAGTGGGGCGAGATACATCTCGGCCACCTGAATACCTGCAGTTTCGAAGCATTTGTTGAGATTCTTATAGAACGTCTTACGCTGCAGGATGTTGAGGAAGTTGCCTTCGATGCGGCTGCACTGCACGCCTACAGGGTCAAGTTGCAGCTGAGAGTCGACCTTGTATTCCTGTACGGCAGCATCTAGAATCTCCTGATCAGGGTACTTCATGTTGCGGTTGGCATCCATCAGTTCGATGACCATGTCCTGTGTCACCTGCGTCTCACCAGGCAGATCCTTGGCGATAACGTTGCGAATAGAGCGAATAGACTGTCCACCAACACCCACATAGACCTGCATAATGCTGGTCTTCAGCTGGTTCTCCAGTTTGTTGATGATGGTAGTGATACATTGAGCAGTCTTGTCGATGTTGTAGACATACCCCTTGCGGATGCATGCCGTTGCGTCCTCCTTGACACATGCCAGCACCTGGATGCTGCCGTCAAGGTTCTTGCGTCCTGCAATACCGGTCATCTTGGATGACCCCAGTTCGATTGCTACGATAAATTCCTTTGCCATATCTTGTTATTTACGATTTACTGATTTACAATTTTCTTTTCTTACAGATAATTTGATTGCTGAACTCCATATTGATATACGAGTACTTGTTCCATCCCGCCTTTGAGAGTCCGTAGCGATAGAATTTCTCCAGTCGGGTAAGTTTCTCCTTCAGAAGGGTGGGCTGCCCAAGGTATACGATATGGTCGCCCACGCGGGGAATCATCTCGATAGAACCGTCAGACAGCACGTTGAGCTGCTCAACCTGACTATGCCAGAACGGGTTGTCGAACAGCAGCAGACCAAAATCCTTGAGCGTGGTTTGTGCATACCTGTGCTTGATGTCGCCTGTAGCCACCACTAAATCTGTCGAATTGTTCTTGCTGGGGATGATGTCTCCCTTATTGTCGATATAGTAGTTCTCACCGTTGTTGGCCATGATACGCATGACGGCAATACGCTGGGTGATGTTGATGTATACCCGTCCCGTCTGCGTCTTGTAGCACTCGACACGTTCTACCAACGGACTCTTCAGGAGCGTCTCTTCTATCTTGCGTGTGCAGACATCGCTCATGCGGTCGCCCAAGGGATAGATCTTGGCGTGCTGGAGTTGCATCTTCACCTCATTGGTGTTCAGGAAACCGTTTTTTGCCCCATCAGTAATGTTGATTTTCACTTCCTGACATACCGCATCTTGTTCATCAGGGCAGTTAAACGCCGTGATGGCAAATATCAGGTAGACGCCTAAGACGATGTCGGCTGTCACGATGCTAATTTTCTTCCAGTTGACGCTCATATTCTTTTCTGGTTTTTAACTTCTCTCCTTGAGAATCTGTGCCATCTGTGGCACCTGATTATCGAGGTCGCCAGCACCCAGCACGATGAGGACATCGAACGAGCGGCTCTTGACCAGTTGTAATACATCATCCTTTTGAATCATCTGCTTTTCGATACCAGGGCGCAGACGGTCGTAGATGAGCTGAGAGGTGACGCCCTCGATAGGCAATTCACGGGCAGGATATATTTCTGTCAGGATGACTTCGTCGAGCAGACTCAGCGCATCGGCAAAGTCCTGATAGAAGTCGCGTGTGCGTGTGTAGAGATGTGGCTGGAAGATGGCCGTAATCTTGCGGTCCTTATACAGCTGACGAATGCTACGTGCACTCTGTAGAATCTCTTTGGGGTGGTGGGCATAGTCAGAGAGGAATACCAGACGAGGTGTCTTGATCTTGAAGTCGAAACGACGCTCGACACCATTATAGGTCTTCATGCCTATGCGCAACTCATTGGCCTTACAACCTGCCAATTGAGCCATAGCCATAGCAGCGATACCATTCTCGATGTTGATGGGCACGGGTTGCCCCAGTTCGATATTGGCTATCGATTCGATAGGCGATACAAAGTCGAATGTAATCTCGCCATTCTCGATACGGATATTCTCAGCATGGAAGTCGCCCTCGTCCAGTGCATAGTCATAGCGACGTACACCTTGTGGCAGGTTTTCCTTCATCTCCAGATTGCGATGGATGATGAGGGTGCCTTCAGGTTGGATGAGTTCAGTATAATGGCGGAAACTCTCAAGATAGGCTTCCTTGGTGCCATAGATGTCCAAATGGTCGGGATCAGTAGAGGTGATGACAGTCATGTAGGGTGACAGCCAGTGGAAGGAACGGTCGAACTCGTCAGCCTCGATTACAACATAATCCGAATCGGACAGGATATAGTTGGTGCCGTAGTTCTTCGAGATACCACCAAGGAAAGCATTGCAGTCAAGATGACTTTGGTGCATGAGATGTGCACACATCGTGCTGGTTGTGGTCTTGCCATGGGTGCCAGCGACGCACAGTCCCTTATGCTGACGAGTTAGCGTGCCCAGCACTTGGGCGCGTTTCTGTATTTCGAAACCGTTGTCACGGAAAAACTGCAGTTCTTTGTGATTATCAGGAATGGCTGGGGTATAAACAACCAGACATGACTCCTTTTGTTTGCAGACAAAGGGAATTTCGTTGACATTCTCCTCATAGTGAACGAGCATACCCTCGCGCTCCAATTGCCGAGTAAGGGTGCTGGGCGTCTTGTCGTAACCAGCAACGACAAGACCTTTTTTGATGAAATAGCGGGCGATAGCACTCATACCGATGCCACCGGCTCCTATGAAATAAACAGACTTGAGATCTTTGATTTCCATTGCAATATTTATTGTTCTTCTGCTAATTTGATAACTTCACGGGCAATGATCTCTGCCGAGTAGGGCAGGGCCATCTTGAGGATATTGGTGCTCAGACTCTGAAGCTTGGCATCGTCCTTGACAGTATCGATGGCCAAGGGCAGGAGCAACTTAGCGGCTTCGACATCCCTGACATAGAGGGCAGCCTGCTTGTTGACCAGTGCTAAGGCATTTTTGGTCTGATGGTCTTCAGCGACATTAGGACTTGGTACCAGTATAACGGCCTTTCCCAAAAGGCAAAACTCCGAGATGCTACCAGCACCAGCACGACTTACCACGAGGTCGGCAGCCTTATAGGCACTAGCCATATCGCTGACAAAATCAGTGATGACGAGGTTGGGCATCTCGTGTCCCTTCATACGTTCGGTGATTTCAGCGCTGTAGTATTTTCCTGTCTGCCATATAAACTGTATGCCACTTTCTTTAATCTGGCCGAGATGTGACAGTACACTCTCGTTGAGGGTACGGGCTCCCAAGCTGCCTCCTACAATCAGAACGGTCTTTTTCTGTGGGTCGAGACCAAAGGTACGGACGGCCTCGTCGTGAGTGATTTTGCTGTCCAATAACTGCTGACGGACAGGATTGCCTGTGAGTAGAATTTTCTGGCCAGGGAAGAAACGCTCCATGCCCTCATAGGCTACACAGATTTTCTTGGCTTTACTAGCCAGTGTCTTATTGGCTAGACCGGCATAGCTATTCTGTTCCTGCAGCAAGGTAGGAATGCCTAGGCTATTGGCTGCACCAAGGGCAGCACTGCTGGCATATCCTCCGACACCAACAGCCACCTGTGGTCGGAAGTCACGCAATATCTTTTTGGCCAGCCATTTGCTTTTCAGATAGTCGATGGCCACACCGATATTGGCGGGCTTCCATAGTGGACGGTAGAAACCACGGATGGGCAGCCCCTTGATTTCGTAACCTGCAGCAGGTACACGTTGCATTTCCATACGACCTTCAGCTCCCACAAACAGGATTTTAGCGTCATGGCGCAAAGCCTTGATGGCATTGGCTATCGACACGGCGGGAAAGATGTGGCCTCCAGTGCCACCGCCACTGATAATGACTCTCAACTCACTCTCCATATGCTTAACTTCTTAATTTCTTAACTTCTTGAACGTCTTTCTTCACTTTTGCCGAGCGGCTCACACTCAGGATGGCACCGATATAGACGCAGTTGATGATAGTCGACGTACCACCCTTCGAAATGAGCGGTAACGGCTGTCCTGTAACGGGTGCCAGACCTACTGCCACCATCATGTTAAAGGTGGCTTGAATGACCAATAGCAATCCCAGTCCCATGGCCAAGAAGGCAGGGAAATTGTTCTCGCATCGACTGGCAATGCGAGCGCAGCGGTATAATAATATAATGTACAGAAACACAACGGCAGTAGCTCCTATAATGCCTAACTCCTCGATGACGATGGCAAAGATGAAGTCGCTGAAGGCCTGAGCCAAAAAGTCGCGTTCCGTGCTCTTACCAGGCCCCTTGCCTGTAATGCCGCTTGACACGATGGCGATATTGGCATGAGCCACCTGGGCATCCTTGTCAAGGTCATACTCCTTAGGTGTGGGCTTGGGCTTTCCAAACTTCAAGATACGTGCTTTCCACGTATCGGCACGGTGGAGCATTTTTTCCAGTTTGCTCTTTTTCTTGTTCTTCTCAATCAGCTCCGTCTTGGTCAACTGTTGACCTTCTTCTTCACTACGGTCGTGACCAACAATCATGACCATTGAGATGGCGAAAATACCCATGAATGCTATCACGGCAAACAGTTTGCCTAACTGGCGCATGGGTACCAAACCAATGAACATCATCAGGAAGACCACACCAAAGAGCAGAGCCGCCGTGGAGAGGTTCTCGACACCGATAGCCATGCAGGCTGGAATGGTGAACCACATGATATACTTGAAGGCTTTGCGGTCGGCACCGTTTTCGCGTTGCATGGCAGCCAAAATCTGTGCCACCATGAGCACGATGGTGCCTTTAGCAATTTCTGAAGGCTGAATAGTGAATGGTCCCAGACGAATCCAACGAGAGGCATCATTGGTGCTCTCGCCACCGCCTAGCATGACAATCAATAGCATCAGTCCGCTAAGCAACAGCAGGAACGGTGTCAGCAACTTGAAGTAGCGACATGGTACGTTGAGCGTGACGATAGCTGCTAATACACCGAGAAAGATGGTGAACGTGTGGTAGGCAATAGGACCAACATAGTTCTGACTCTTATACGTCAGTCCGCTGGAAGCCGAGAAGACTTCCACGATACTGATCATGCAGAGGAAGAAGAACACCATCCAGATGACCTTGTCGCCCTTGAAGAGATTGCCTATTTTCTTGTTCATATCATTTTTCTTTTTTTAGGTTGTCCTAGGGTTTCCTAGGTTCTCCTAGAGATTTCTAGCCAGTTCCTTGAACTGTTCGCCACGGTCCTCCATATTCTTGAAAAGATCGAATGAAGCACAGCATGGGCTGAGCAATACTGTCATGCCTGGCTCAGCCATCTCGTAGCATGCCTGGATACACTCTTTCATGGAGTGGGTGTCGCGAACGGGGATGCCCAGCGCATCGAAGTTGTCGTGTAACTTCTGATTGTCAGCACCAAGATAAACCAGTCCGGCGCATTTCTCTTTAACCAATGGAATGATGGGTGCATAGTCGTTGCCCTTATCCTTACCACCAATGATGAGGATGGTCTTGGTTTTCATTGATTCCAATGCATACCAGCAGGCATCGACATTAGTGGCTTTTGAGTCGTTGACGTACTGGACGCCACGAACGGTACAAACCTTCTCCAGACGATGCTCTACACCAGGGAAGTCGCTTAGTGATTGGCGGATGACATCCTTCTTAATGCCAGCGACATCGGAGGCGATGCCTGCTGCCAGCGAATTGTAGATGTTATGCTTGCCCGTCAGGCTCAGCGCCTCTTGTTCCATATTGAATGGCTCGGGCTTCTCAATCTTGTACTGACCCTCTTCGATATAACCGATACTGCCAACCTCCTTCAGTTCAGAGAAGGGATACTGGATGGCCTTGATATTGTATTTGGCTAATTCCTTCTTTACCACGGGGTCGTCGTTCCAGTAGATGAAGGCATCCTGTGGTGTCTGGTTTTGGATGATACGCATCTTAGAGTCGACATAGTTCTGCATCTTGAAATCGTAGCGATCTAGATGGTCAGGCGTGATGTTCAGCAGGATGGCAATATTGGCACGGAAGTCGTACATGTTGTCGA
>CAMVOS010000012.1 GCA_947169185.1 uncultured Prevotella sp. | reverse complement strand
CCTCATACACCTCAGCCTCTTAGCCACAGGCCTTACAGCGATATTTCAGTTTCCAGGACATTCAATTAAAAAGCTTTTTCTTCCGAACTTTTCCGAGATTCTGCATTCAGCGCGTCTGTGCGCATGAGTGTAATAATAAGCACAGAAAAGCCGACAAGCAGAGACAAGAAGATATAAAGCACATTGTCCTCCCACAGTTCAATGGTATTCGGCTGACAGATTTTTAACAGCACAAGATCGTCAGTCCTCGTGATACCATAGCGAGTAGTGCAAATAGCTTGGTATGGTTCGAAATCGTCACTTGGGTGAAGAATCTTGAAGAAATGTGCAGAGGGAGCGACTCTCTTTATTGAACCTCTTTCCTGTTCGACGAAATCCTTTTTCCATTGTCGAATCCCTCCTTGCAAGGCATAGTGCAAGCACGCTTGCCCTCTGAACTTGCTTCGTTCGTCATTTCTTCTAATCTTTCTACTGCCAGAGTAATGTCCTCTCGAAACCGCTTGTGATCTCGCAGGAAGTCATTTCTTCCAGAGTGTCAAACTCTTCATCCCTTAGAAGCATGTTGACGCTCGAAACCAAAATGGCAGGGTCTTTAGGCAGATAATCCATACTATTTCTCTTAAACAATGTTGCAAAGTTAGTGAATTTGCATCAAATTTTGTAAATTTGCACCATAGATTTAGGATTGTTTATGAATAAACGAGAATACGCACAGGCAAACAAGGACTGGCTCGAAGCCAAGTCGAAGGAAGAAGGGGTTAAAGCCCTTCCTAAAAGAGGTGCAGCCTGTCTTCGCAAATTTATTTGCAAAGGTACTAATAATTGAGGGATTTTCACTACCTTTGTGACCAGATTTGAGAATAATTAGGAAATGTCAGAGCAGCAACGGACCTATATAGCCATCGACCTGAAGTCGTTCTACGCTTCAGTGGAGTGTGTAGACAGAGGACTTGACCCGCTGACCACAAACCTTGTCGTGGCTGATGTGTCGAGGACGGAGAAAACCATCTGTCTGGCTGTCTCTCCTTCGCTGAAGGCATACGGCATTGGTGGTCGTGCGCGATTGTTCGAGGTGGTTCAGAAGGCGCGCGAGTTGAAATTCGACTATATCGCTGCACCGCCACGTATGGCCCACTACATAGAGGTGAGCGCCAAGGTTTATGCAACCTACCTGAAATACATTGCGCCAGAGGATATTCACGTCTATAGCATCGACGAGGTGTTTATGGATGTAACGTCCTATCTGGGTACATATAAGATGACTGCTCACGAATTGGCGATGAAAATGATTCGTGACGTGCTGGCCACTACAGGCATCACAGCAACGGCTGGCATCGGTACAAATATGTATCTGGCAAAGGTAGCAATGGATATCATGGCCAAGAAAGCACCTGCTGACAAAGACGGTGTGCGCATAGCGGAACTGGATGAAATGTCGTATCGGCGTGAGTTGTGGGACTACCAACCTTTGACCAAGTTCTGGCGCGTAGGACGTGGCATAGCTGAAAAACTTGCCGTTTATGGCATTGACACAATGGGCAAACTGGCACGGATCTCAGTACAGAACGAAGGACTGCTTTATCGGCTGTTTGGTGTGAATGCCGAACTGCTGATAGATCATGCATGGGGCTGGGAACCGTGCACGATGGAGGCCGTGAAGGCCTATCGTCCTGAGACGAATAGCTTCAGCAGCGGACAGGTTCTTCAGGAACCATACACCTTCAAGAAAGCCCGTGTAGTGATTCAGGAAATGGCTGAGGGAATGGCTCTCGACTTGGTATCGAAGCGTCTGGTGACAGACCAGTTGGTACTCACTGTGGGCTATGACGCAGAGAGTTTGACACGTCCAGAGATTCGTGCCAAATATCATGGTGAGATAACCACCAACTACTACGGCAAACAAGTACCCAAACATGCGCATGGCTCCTTCAATTTCGAGAAGCCTACATCGTCCTCGCGGCTCATCATGGAGGGTGCTGCTGAGTTGTTTGACAAACGCGTAAACTCAGACTTGCTGATTCGCAGGCTGAACTTGACAACGAACCATGTGGTATCAGAAGCATCAGTGGCCGCACAGGAGAATACTCCCCAGCAGCTTGATCTCTTCACAGACTACGAGGCTTTCGAAAAGCAGCGTCAAGAGCAGCAAGCCCGTCTGGACAAGGAACGTCGTATGCAAGAGGCACAGTTGAAAATCAAGCAGCGTTTCGGCAAGAACGCCATCCTCAGAGGACTGAACTTCGAGGAGGGTGCTACAGCCAAGGAGCGCAACAAGCAGATAGGAGGACACAAAGCTTAGTTGAGAGTTGAAAGTTTAGAGTTGAGAGTTATGGGAAATTACGACGATATCATCAATCTGCCACATTACGAGCCGAAGCATCATCCGAGGATGTCGATGTGGAATCGTGCAGCTCAGTTTGCGCCTTTTGCCGCATTGACTGGCTACGAAGATGCCATCAAGGATACGGCACAAGACAATGCAGACCGTTTTGAAACAAAGATCGATGATGAAGAAGATTTTGAGGGATGATTGTTGGTCTACCCCTGCAACTTGAACATCCCCGTGCGGATGCTGGGGATGACTCCACCGTCGATGAGCAGGTCGGTGCCGTTGATGAAGGTGGCGTGTTCGCCAAGCAGGAACGAGGCGGCATCGGTAATCTCGTCGCTGGTGGCCACGCGGCGGGCGGCAGAGGCATCAATCATGGCCTGATAGCCGTCGCCGTTGGCATTGAACTCGTCGTAGGCCAGGGGCGTGACGATGATGCCTGGCGAAATGGTGTTGATACGTGCCCTGCGTTCGCGCCATGTGGTGGCTGCGGCACGCTGGGCCTGCAGGTGGTTAACGCGCTTGGCAATCATGTAGGCGAACCCTGAGTTCTGCATGGCGACGTTACGGACGATGGGCAGTTCAGCAAGTTGCTCCGTGGTGGCGTTCACAATCTGCAGTTCATCCTCGTTAGGGATGGGGTACATGTAGGCAGCCTGGCTCGAGATGATGAGTCCTGCGCCACCCTCAGCCATTACCCGCCCGAAGGCATCTACGGCATAGCCCGTGCCCACCATGTCGAGCGCGACGATGTGCTCAGGGCTTGCCTGATTTGGCGATGCTCCTGCTGTGTCGATGAAGTACATCACTGGGCCGAGCTCAGCAGCCTTCTTAGCAAAAGCCTCTACACTCTCTTTCTCCAACGCATTCACCACTTGTGTTTCCACGTCATAGCCGCTGCGGCGGAAATCGTCGCCCACACGCTCCAGCGCCTGGGCACTTATATCGCCCAGCAGAATCTTCTTGCCTGCCGCAATGCGTCGCACGATGGCCGTTCCCATACTCCCGGCACCAAGCAGTGCCACTACCTGTTTCTTCTCGTTTCTGTCGAATGTCATAGTTTTGTCCTCCTATTATATATTCTTAATGAACTTTGCGGGATTGCCACCGACGATGGTGCCAGGGGCGACGTCCTTGGTGACTACGGCTCCTGCGGCAACAACGGCATTCTCGCCGATGGTAACGCCAGGCAGGATGATGGCTCCCACGCCAATCCAGGCATTGCGGCCGATGTGGACGGGTTTGCAACGCAGCACCATGCGGTTCTCGAAGTCGTGATTGTCGGTGACGATGCGCACGTTGGGACCAATCATCACGCCATCGTCGATGGTGATGCCACCAGCAGCCATGCAGGTCAGCGAGTGGTTCACGAAGACGCCGCGACCGATTTTCATCTGTCAGGCGAAGTCAATCTGGAGCGGGGGCATCAGGTAGCTCGTCTGGTCGAGATTGCCGTCGAAGAGCTGCTCCTCCAGCGGACGAATCTGCTCTGGTGTTGGAGCGGTGGTGTTGATCTTAAAACAGATGTTGGCGCAGTCGGTCATGTGCTTGATGGCCTCTGCATACTCGGGCGTCGCCATATCGACGTCAGCCCCTAAACGAAGTTTTTCAAAAATATCCATATCTTTACACGTTTTAAATTTCACGGTGCAAAGGTATGGATATTCTGTGATAGGATTGTTATCTAAATGGAAGGCGAACTTTCACAAATGGAAGATGATTACTTATTTCGGTACTCTGAAGGCGATTTGCCCAATAATTTCTTCACATATCGCGAGAAATGCGAGGCTGTTTCGAAGTTCATCAGGTCGGCAACCTCGGTTAGTGTCTTCGACTGGTCGTTGAGCAGAGATACGAGTTCGAAGGTGGCGTAGTAGGTTATCCACTCTGAGGCAGGAAGGCCGGAAACCGACCTGCTCACTTGCGAGAGATACTTTGACGTGATGCACAGCTTGTCTGCATAAAAGGCCACGTCGCGTTGCTGGCGACAATCCTTCTGAACCAACGAGAGGAAGCGCAGGAAGATACGGGCGGCATTATCTGATGTCTCCATCTGCGACATCTCTTCTGAGTACACCGTCCAGAGGTCATAGAGGAATATCTGCATCACGCGCCCGATAACCTCTTCCTTAAAGGGACTATCTGGCATATCGAGCCTTTGACAGAACAGCGAGAAGTCATCATTCATCAGCCGTAGCGACTCCTCGTGCAGATGGAACGACGGATTAATGCGGATGAAGATAAACCCCTTCGAGGCCCACACCATTTCGGGATTGAAGCGAGACAGGAATTCACCCGATGCAATCAGAAAGTCCGCCTCGAAATCATCCGAATACGCCACCTCCTGAATCGCGTTCGACATCTGCCAGATGACCAAGTCATCCTTTTGCGACATAAACGTCTGTTTGCCATCCGAGAACCGCATCTCGCCCTGCCGCACAATAATATGCACGTGGTATTCACTCGTAAACTCCGACGGCATCCGTTCGTCCCGCTTCGTGTTCAGTAGATTACAACTTCTCAATGCCTTATCTTATTATATTATGTCCTTTATATCGTTTGCGATGCAAAGGTGCAGCTTTTATTTTATATCGCAAGCGATTTATCTAAAACTTTAAGCTTGTTTAATAATAAATCGTGCACGATATTATTTTATCGTACAGTTTTTGGGTGTTTAATAAACATATATCAATCCGTACTTCTCATGTAAACTGCGAAGTGTACCGTCCGATTTCATTTGTCGGATGGTATTATTGACCATCTGTAGCAGATCATCCTGCCCCTTGCGCATCAGCACACCGATTTCTCCATGAGTGAAAGGCGTATTCAAGAGCGGGGCTGCGAGGCGCGCGTCATTTTGTATGTACCACGGTGCCTCGGTTATTTCTGTTATCATCACGTCGGCATGGCCCTCGGCCACCTGATTGGGAATCTCCTCGTTCTTCTGATAGACGATGATGGTGGCATGGTTGAGATTCGCCTTGGCGAACTTCTCGTTGAGTCCTCCAGGATTCACCATTACGCGAACCTCAGGCTTGTCGATATCTGCCAGAGACTTGAAACGGTCGCTCTCAGACTTCCTGCAGAGTATGGTCTTGCCATTGGCCAGATAACCCTCGCTCATCAACATAGTCTCCTTACGGGCGTCAGTAATCGTGATGCCTCCGATGGCAAGGTCAAAATTCTGTGGTTCTGCCAGCACATCAGCAGTCAGCGTAGGCCACGAAGTGTGTACATACTCGATGTCTACTCCGATGCACTCGGCTATCTTCTCTGCCATCTCTATGCCGAAGCCCCAGTAGCTACCATTGGCCTCGCGATACGAGAGGGGCCGATAGTCTCCCGTGGTTCCTACTAGTAACTTTCCACGCTCCTGAATGCGTTTTATGGCGGGCTGTACCACTGACGGATTATCGTCATTTGTCGTGCAAGATCCAAACGCTATCGTACCGCAGATTGTAAGGATGGCGGCAAGCACCCATAATCTCGTTTTATTCATTTCTTATCTAAGTATAATATTCGATAATACGGTCAATATTGGGGGCAATATACGGTTGTCCATAGCATCCCAAATCACCATAACCCCAAAAAAATAACGAGCTAAAGTAAAACTTTGCTCGCTATTTCTTGCATTTTGTGATTCCGGCGGGATTCAAACCCACAACCTTCTGATCCGTAGTCAGATGCTCTATTCAGTTGAGCTACGGAACCTCCGTTCCTTATTTGCGGGTGCAAAGGTACGGAGTTTTTTGGTAACTACCAAATTTTTCGGCAATTTTTTTTGCTTTTGCTCGAATTTTGTGTGTTTTGCAGGCTTCCGACCATAAAAATCCCTATAAATGTGGATTGCATGAGTGCGAAAAATGCTGTAACTTTGCACCCAGAAAGTTTACGAGACGAAATTTTATGTATATATAATATAATAAGGTAAAAGGATATGAAGGTAACAAAAAGAAGTTTCTTTGCGCTGCTACTGCCCGTGTCGATGACCTGTGTGGCAGCAGACGTGAAGAACGAGCATGCCGAGCCTGGTATGGACATCATGGCGGTGAACGATACGTCGAAGGTGGTTGACCTGGACGAGCTGGTGGTGGTGGCACAGCCTAAGGAGCAGGTGCGCCTGAGGCTGCAACCGCTGAGCAGCAATGTGTTTGGTAGCGAGCAGATGCGCCAGCTGAATGTTCGCGACCTGAGCCAGCTGTCGCAGTTTGTGCCGTCGTTTGTGATGCCGCAGTATGGTTCGCGTCTGACGTCGTCGATGTATATGCGTGGTATTGGTTCGCGCATCAACAATCCTGCTGTTGGCGTGTATTACGACAACATTCCGCTGATGACGAAGGCGGCATTCAACAGTCATTTCTACATGCTGGACCGTGTGGACGTGCTGCGTGGTCCGCAAGGTACGCTGTACGGTCAGAATACGGAGGGCGGACTGGTGCGTGTCTACTCGAAGAACCCGATGAACTATCAGGGTACGGACATCAAACTGAGCATCGGCACCGGCTTTTGGCGCAACGTGGAGGTGGCTCACCATCATCGTCCCTCAGAAAAGCTGGCCTTTACGGTGGCTGGTTTCTATAGTGGTCTGAAGGGCTTTTTCAATAATCAGAACTTCGATGAGAAGAACGACAAGAGCCTGGAGGCTGGTGGCAAGGCGCGCCTTATATTCCAGCCCCACGACAATCTGAAGCTGGACTGGACGGCCGACTACCAGTATGTGAACCAGAACGGCTTCGGCTATGGCGAATTGAATCTGGATAATAATGACGTGCAAGATCCTGCCACCACCACGATGAACGGCTACAAGCGTAACATGTTCACCACGGGACTGAGTATCAGCACGGGTGTTGGAGGCGACCTGAAGTCGGCACCCATGTTGTTTACAGCGGCCTACAGCTACCAGTTCCTGCAGGACCGGATGCTGATGGACCAGGACTACATGACGCCCGACTATCTGAGATTAGGCCAGCGTCAGAAGATGCATGCGCTGACGCAGGAGTACGTGCTGCGCTCGCACGGTCAGAGCCGCTGGCAGCACACTACGGGCTTGTTTGGCTCGTATCAGTATCTGCGCACGGATGCTCCTGTGAACTTTGGTGATGCCATTACGGCTCCCATCGGTAATGCCATTACAAAGGCCATGACTGGTGCGATGTACGAGGCGATGTATGGTCGCATGCTGGCACAGATGATGCAGCAGGGGATGCCTCAGGCCGCAGCAGAAGCAGCAGCAGCGAAGGCTGCGCAGGCAGCTGTCGACAAGGCGGGCATCACAATGCGTGCCGATATGGGTGTAGAAGAAATGTTCCACACGCCTGCGATGAACTTTGCCCTCTTCCATGAATCGAACATCCTGCTGACCAACCGTCTGAAGCTGACGTTAGGTCTGCGTTTCAACTATGACCTGCTGGAGATATCGTACAATGCCCTTGGCTACATGAACATGACGGGAGGTACGGCCAACGCCACAGCGACCTATCATCTGACGTCGAACGTGGCCGATAAGCGTTCGAAAACCTATACACAGCTGCTGCCGAAGGTGGGACTGACCTATACGCTGAACAACGAGTTGGGCAACATCTATGCGCTGGTGTCTAAAGGCTACCGTGCTGGCGGCTATAATATCCAGATGTTCTCGGACATTCTGCAGAGCGACCTGAACAAACATCGTAATGACGCCATGCGTGGCGACTATGACGTGCAGCACGCGCTGGCTGACTACGAAAACATAGAGAACACCATTCTCTACAAGCCTGAGGAGTCGTGGAACTACGAGGTGGGCACACATCTGAACCTCTTTGACAGTCGAGTACACTTTGATTTGTCGCTTTACTACATGCAGATTCGTAACCAGCAGCTGTCTATTATGGAGCCGAACAGCAACTATGGCCGTATCATGGTGAATGCTGGTAAGAGCCATTCTTGTGGATTGGAGACAACGCTGCGTGGCCGTATTCTGGATAATGCGCTGGATTGGGGTGTGACTTATGGCTTCACCAACGCTAAGTTTGACGAGTACGATTCATACAAGGACAACTACGTGCCATTCGTGCCCATGCATACCGTCAGTGCCATGCTGGACTGGCATCTGGGTAGTCTGACCATTGGTGCCAACATGAACGGACAAGGCAAGACCTGGTGGGACGAGGGCAACACGTATGCACAGAAGTTCTATGCCCTGTTGGGCGCACACGTCGACTACGACTTCGGTCCTGTGGTGGTGAGCGTGTGGGGCCGTAACCTTACCGATACAAAATATAACACCTTTGCCGTACAGAGCAGCGCAGCAGGCGGAACACGTTTCTTTGCACAGCGTGGCAACCCCATACATCTGGGTTGTGATGTGAATATTCATTTCTGATAATTGAAATAGTTAAACTAAACCGCATCAAAAAGGTTAATATCGTTAAAATTAACGGAATTAATTAACTAAAAGACTTCTTCGTGTCTGTAAAAGTCGTATCTTTGCAGCATGAAGAAGTCTACTATTTGGACCATAGCTGTCATCATGGGATTCTCATTCCTGGCGCTGCTCTACCTTCAGTTCTCGTATGTCGAAGAGATGGTGAAGATGAAAAAAGAGCAGTTTGACGAGGGTGTGAACCGCAGTCTTTATCAGGCTGCACATAACTTGGAAGTCAACGAGACACAGCGCTATCTGGAGAAAGATGTCAACGAGACAGAGCGCCGTGCCTTCACGCAGGATTCTGTATATACTGACGGACTGGGCGGCATCAAGCAGAGCCATCAGTTTGCTGTTGCAGCAGACGACGGTACGGTGTATTCATCGTTCCAGCTAAAGACTTTTGAAATGAAGCCAGCCTCCATACCCAAGGCGATGATTCTGCGCAAGGATAAGAGTTCGCTGGAGGATGCTGCCAAGACGATGCAGGAAATAGTGCGTAACCGTTATGTCTATCAGCGCGCGTTGTTGGATGAGGTGGTGTATAACATCCTGTATACCGCCAGCGACAAACCACTGAAGGAACGTATTAACTTCCGTATACTGGACAGTGACATTCGTAACGAGCTGGCTAATAACGGCATCAATATTCCCTATCACTTTACGGTGTCTACCACAGACGGACGCGAGGTGTACCGTTGTCCTGACTACGAGGAGACAGGTAAAGAGTATACCTATCAGACAAGATTGTTCCAGAACGATCCGCAGTCGAAAATGGGAATTCTGCGCGTCCACTTTCCAGAGATGAGCAGCTATATCTTCTCGTCAGTGCGTTTTATGATTCCCAGCATCATCTTTACCATCGTGCTGCTGATAACGTTCCTGTTCACGATAGTGGTCATCTTCCGTCAGAAGCGCTACACGGAGATCAAGAACGACTTCATCAACAACATGACGCACGAGTTGAAGACGCCTATCGCCTCGATATCGCTGGCTGTTCAGATGATGAACGACGACTCTGTTCCGAAATCGGAACAGATGACGAAACACCTGAGTGGTGTGATTGCCGACGAGACGAAACGCCTACGCTTCTTGGTAGAGAAGGTGCTGCAGATGTCGATGTTCGACAAGAAGAGCGTCGTGTTCAAGAAGAAGGAACTAGACCTGAACGAGATGGTGGAGAACGTTGCACAGTCATTTAATCTGCGCGTGGAACAGACGGGTGGCAAGATCTATACCCAGATAGAAGCCATCGATTCGGCCATCTTCGTCGATGAGGTACACTTCCAGAACGTCATTACCAACTTGATGGATAATGCCGTGAAGTATCGCAAGCAGGACGAAGCTCTTGACATCTATATCAATACGTGGAACGACAACGAGAAGCTCTATCTCAGCATTCGTGATACAGGTCAGGGCATCAAGAAGGAGAACGTGAAGAAGATTTTTGATAAGTTCTATCGTGTGCACACTGGTAACAAGCACGATGTCAAAGGCTTTGGACTGGGACTGGCTTACGTGAAGAAGGTGGTAGACCTGCATCAGGGCGACATCAAGTGCGAGAGCGAGTTGGGAAAGGGTACGAAGTTCACCATATCGCTGCCCATCCTGAAGGAGGATTGAGCGGAAATAAAGAAATAAGAAATAAAAATTAAGAAATAAATTGTAAATCGTAAATTGTTAAATTGTAAATTAATTAGGTTATGGACGAAAAACTGAAAATTCTTCTTTGTGAAGACGACGAGAACCTGGGAATGCTGTTGCGCGAGTATCTGGCTGCAAAAGGTTATCAGGCAGAACTATGCCCAGATGGTGAGGCAGGCTACAAGGCTTTCCTCAAGACTAAGTTTGATATTTGCGTGCTCGACGTGATGATGCCTAAGAAAGACGGTTTCACGCTGGCTCAGGAGATTCGTCAGGCTAATGCCGATATCCCCATCATCTTCCTGACAGCCAAGACGTTGAAGGAGGATATCCTGGAAGGTTTCAAGATTGGTGCCGACGACTACATCACCAAGCCCTTCTCTATGGAGGAGCTCGTATTCCGTGTAGAGGCTATCCTGCGTCGTGTACGTGGTAAGAAGAACAAGGAGAGCTCTGTTTACCATATTGGCGACTTCATCTTCGACACCCAGAAGCAGCTGTTGACCATTGGCGAGAAGCAGACCAAGCTGACGACTAAGGAGAACGAACTGCTGGCATTGCTCTGTTCGCACGCCAACGAGATTCTGCAGCGCGACTTCGCCCTGAAGACCATCTGGATTGACGATAACTACTTCAATGCACGCTCAATGGATGTGTATATCACGAAGCTGCGCAAGCACCTAAAGGATGATCCGAAGATTGAGATCATCAATATCCACGGTAAGGGCTACAAGCTCATTACGCCAGGAGAAGACGAGTTGTAATCTTTGAAACAGAAAAGATAGAAAAGTATAGGGATAGTCCTCATGAAGAGCGGCTATCCCTACTTTTTTTATGTTTTGTAATAATTCCTAATTACTTCTGTGCCTTCAGTGCAGCGATAGACTCACGGAGTGCAGCAATCTTCTCTTCAGAATCACTCTGCTTCTTACGCTCCATAGCAACGACGGCTTCAGGGGCATTGGCAACGAAACGCTCGTTGGAGAGCTTCTTCATGACGCCCTGCAGGAAACCTTCCAGGTGCTTCAGCTGTGCCTCCATCTTCTCAATTTCGGCATCGATGTCAATCATGTTGCCCAGGGGAACTGCAAACTCGTCGGTACCAATCATGAAGGCACTCGACGTAGCATCCTTCTCAGCAACAACTTCGATAGCACTCAGATTGGCCATCTTGCTGATTACGGCGTTGAAAGACTCAAAGTTGTTCTGACCAACGGTTTGCAGCGTGAGCTGTTCCTTGGGAGCGATATTCTTCTGGTTGCGAACCATACGCACACCAGAGACAATCTGCTTAACCAGTTCGATGTTGTCTGCCAACTTGTTGTCAGCGTCGGTAGGAACGGCCAACTCCAGCTTGTCGCGCATGATGCTTTCGCCATCCTTGCGATCGTAGAGGTGCTGCCACAACTCCTCAGTGATGAATGGCATGAAGGGGTGCAACATCTTCAGCAGAATCTCGAAGAACTCGAGTGTCTTGTTGTAGGTCTGCTGGTCGATAGGCTGAGCCTCGCCGTTGATGTAGGCGGGCTTCACCATCTCCAGATACCAGCTGGAGAACTCGTCCCAGAAGAGCTTGTAGACAGCCATCAGAGCCTCAGAGATACGGTACTTCTTGAACAGGTCGTCAACCTCGGCATTGGTCTGCTTCAGCTTAGCCTCGAACCAAGCGGTAGCAATCTTGCCAGCCTCAGACTGTTCGATATCAGCAACCTTCCAACCCTTAACCAGACGGAAGGCGTTCCAAATCTTATTGTTGAAGTTACGGCCCTGCTCGCAGAGTGCCTCGTCGAAGAGGATATCATTGCCTGCAGGAGCTGAGAGCATCATGCCCATACGAACACCATCGGCACCAAACTTCTCAATCAGCTCGATGGGGTCGGGTGAGTTACCAAGTGACTTCGACATCTTACGACCCAGCTTGTCGCGAACGATACCGGTAAAGTAAACGTTCTTGAAAGGCATCTTGCCGATATACTCGTAACCAGCCATAATCATACGGGCTACCCAGAAGAAGATGATATCCGGACCCGTTACCAGGTCAGAAGTGGGGTAGTAGTAGCTGATTTCCTCGTTGCCAGGGTTGTTGATACCATCAAACAGCGAGATAGGCCACAACCATGATGAGAACCATGTGTCAAGAGCATCTTCGTCCTGACGCAGGTCAGAAGCCTGAAGATTAGCGTTGCCGCTCTTCTCGCGAGCCAGTTCAAGAGCCTTCTCGGCACTCTCGGCTACAACGTAATCGTCCTGATCGTTGTAGTAGTAAGCAGGAATGCGATGTCCCCACCACAGCTGACGAGAGATACACCAGTCCTGAATGTTCTCCAACCAGTTCTTATAGGTGTTCTTGTATTTTGCTGGATAGAACTTCAGCTCGTCGTTCATTACTGGTGGCAGAGCGATGTCGGCAAAGTGTTGCATCTTCAGGAACCACTGCAGCGAGAGGCGTGGCTCGATAGCGGTATCTGGGTTGCGCTCTGAGTAACCCACCTTGTTGACGTAGTCCTCGATCTTCTCCATCAATCCAGCAGCCTGTAGGTCCTTGCTGATCTGCTTACGACAGTCCATGCGGTCCATACCTACATAGATAGGGCTCTGGTCCGAGATGGTACCATCGGCATTGAAGATATCGATAGTCTCCAGATTGTGCGTCTTACCCAACATGTAGTCGTTGGTGTCGTGGGCAGGTGTTACCTTCAGACAGCCCGTACCAAACTCGATATCCACATAACGGTCTTCGATAACGGGAATCACACGACCAACCAGAGGAACAATCACCTTGCGGCCCTTCAACCACTGGTTCTTGGGGTCTTTGGGGTTGATACACATAGCGGTATCGCCCATGATGGTTTCAGGACGCGTGGTAGCCACAACGGCGTAGTAGCCTTTGTTGTCCTTATGGATGACGTTACCTTCGGCCTTCAGCGCCTCTTCGTTGTCGAGCTGTGTGAGTCCGTCAACATAGTATTTCAGGTGGAACAGATGGCTCTGCTCCTCACGATAGATAACCTCTTCGGTAGATAGCGCCGTAAGCGCCTTGGGGTCCCAGTTCACCATGCGGAGGCCACGATAGATAAGGCCTTTGTTATACAGGTCGACGAACACCTTAATAACACTCTCTGAACGCTTCTCGTCCATCGTGAACGCTGTACGGTCCCAGTCGCAGCTGGCACCCAGACGGCGCAGCTGCTTCAAGATGATGCCACCGTGTTCGTCGGTCCACGCCCAGGCGTGCTTCAGAAATTCGTCGCGTGTCAGATCGTGCTTCTTGATGCCCTGCTCAGCGAGCTTCTTCACCACCTTGGCCTCTGTAGCAATCGAGGCATGGTCGGTGCCGGGCACCCACAGCGCATTCTTACCCTCCATGCGGGCACGACGAATAAGAATATCCTGAATAGTGTTGTTCAGCATGTGGCCCATGTGCAGCACACCCGTTACGTTGGGGGGTGGGATAACGATGGTGTAGGGCTGACGTCCATCGGGTTTTGAGGCGAACAATTTATTGTCCAGCCAATACTGATACCATTTTGATTCGACCTCTTTTGGGTCGTATTTACTAGCTAATTCCATATACCTATTTATAAAATTGGGTGCAAAGGTACAAATAAGTGAGGAAAAAACAAAAAGAAAATTGGATTTTCTTTGGTTTTTCGTCCAACTATTTGCTTATTCCAAAAATATGTCGTACCTTTGCCTGCATTATGGAACGAATGCATACAAGAGAAGAGAAATTGGAGGCTTTTGGTCGGCTGCTCGACGTGATGGATCGTTTGCGCGAAGAGTGTCCTTGGGACAGAAAGCAAACCAATGAGTCGCTGCGTCCTAACACTATTGAGGAGACCTATGAGCTATGTGACGCCTTGATAAACAATAATCAGCATGAGATTTGTAAAGAGTTAGGCGATGTTTTGTTGCATATAGTTTTCTATGGAAGAATTGGTGAAGAAAATTTACAATTTGATATTGCGGATGTCTGCAATAAATTGTGTGACAAACTCATATTTCGCCATCCTCATGTCTATGGCGACGCTGTCGCAAAGGATGCAGAACAGGTGCTTGAATCCTGGGAGCAGATTAAGTTGAAGGAGAAGGATGGTAACAAGACGGTGCTTTCTGGAGTCCCCTCGGCATTGCCTTCGCTGATCAAGGCTTATCGTATTCAGGATAAGGCCCGTAATGTTGGTTTTGATTGGGCCGACAAGCAGGATGTCTGGGCAAAAGTTCACGAAGAACTGGAGGAGCTGGAGGCAGAATTGCGGCGTGAAGACAAACAGCGATCAACGGAGGAGTTAGGCGATTTTCTTTTCTCTGTCATCAATGCTGCGCGTCTCTATAAACTCAATCCAGATAACGCGTTGGAGTTGACTAATCAGAAGTTTATTCGTCGTTTTAATTATATAGAACAGCATTCTATTAGAGATGGTAAGCCTTTAAAAACCATGTCTTTGGAAGAAATGGATAAACTATGGAATGAAGCTAAATCAAAAGAATGAATATGATGAAGAAATTATCTTTTTTATGTGTTCTGTCTGCTTTGATGGTTCTGCTTGGCAGTTGTGGTAACAAGTCGATAAATGTGCCTTTTGATAATGGTGACTCAGCTTATTCTGCAAAGGCTGATCCGACTTTGTTTGGTGTTTGTGGGGTGGAGACTTCCATGAACACACTTCAGCTGATTACAGATACTGGCGATACGCTTCAGTTGGACCTTACGAGTGCACGCGAAAATGGACAAGTATTTGGCGGACTTCAGGTGGGCGACCGTATGGCAGTCCTCGCCAACGACGATCATACTGTAGCAACAATGGTTGTTAACCAAGTTGCTCTTTTAGGTAATTGGGTTATGCCGAATCCTATTGACGGTAGTGATGAGGTGGGTATTGTACTCAAAGAGGGTGGTATTGCTGAAAGTATTGAACAAAATTCCGTCATCTATAAGACCTGGAAACTGACACGAGGCAAACTGGAAATCGTGTTGGTTCGTGAAGGCGGAACTGAGGAAGAAGAGGTTTATCTATATGATTTGATAAAACTGTCTCCTGATTCTTTGATTTTTAAGGATGCTGATGATACATTTGAATACACTCGACAGAAACCCAAGGAAACTTATGGTATGGATGTCGACTTGGAGGATGCCCAGAGTGAATTCTTTATGTAATTACTAATTCTGTTGATGTTTGGAACCGTTTAGAGTTCATATCTTAGGGTGTGGCAGCGCATTGCCAACCTTGCATCACAATGCCTCTGCACAAGTTGTTGAAATCAGGGGTAAGCTGTTCTTGGTGGATTGTGGTGAAGGAACTCAGGTGCAGCTGCGCCGTTCGCGTTTGCGTTTTACCAAGATTAGTGCTGTGCTGATTACCCATCTGCATGGTGACCATTGTTTTGGGCTGATAGGTTTGTTGAGCACGTTTGGACTTCTTGGACGTACTGCCCGCCTGGCTATCTATGCTCCTGCTGCTCTGGAGGATATGCTGAAACAGCAGATGCGACTGTTTTGCCACGATTTCGACTACGAAGTGGATTTTCATGCTGTCGATACCACGCAACAACAGATCATCTATGAAGACCGCTCGCTTACTATCGAAACCATTCCTTTGGAACATCGGATGCCCTGTTGTGGCTTTCTGTTCCGCGAGAAAGCCTCGATGCCTCATATCCGTCGTGACATGATTGATTTCTATCAGATTCCGACAAGCCAGATTAATAATATCAAGGCTGGTGCTGACTGGACATCCCCTGATGGTGAATTAGTCAGGAATGAACGTCTTGTGGAACCTGCAGATCCAGCTCGTAGCTATGCCTATTGTAGTGATACACGCTATATTCCATCGCTACACGAACGGATTAAAGGTGTTTCGACGCTTTATCATGAAAGCACCTATGGTGAGGATAATCTGTTGATGGCCCAGAAGTATTATCATTCCACAGCACGACAGGCTGCGTTAGTAGCTCGTGAGGCTGGGGTGAGACAGTTGCTGTTAGGGCATTATTCTTCGCGTTACGAGGATGAGCAAATATTGCTTCGTGAGGCTCAAGAGGTGTTCGAAAATACGTGTTTGACGGACGAAAATGCTATTTTTGACGTTTAAAATGCATTTTTTTCTCAAAAAGTTTGGAAGTTTCGAAGAAAATTCCTAAATTTGCACAAACTATAACTGAGATTGCTTATGACGAAACGATTACTTATAATGTCATTTATTGCCACATTAACCTTGATGGCCCCTCAGACTGTCAGCGCTAGCGAAGCAGAAATGCCCGCTATTGAGCAGTCAATTGATGAGGATATTGTCATCAAAATCAGTGGTCAGACGGTGACTATATCAGGGGCACAAGGCCAGACGTTAGAGGTGATTTCGCTCACAGGGCGATGCTTGATGTCAGCCAAGATTCAGGACTCCATTCAACGCATAGACTTAAACGTTCCCAAAGGTTGTTACATTCTGAAAATTGGAAAGGTGGTAAGAAAGGTTACTGTTCGCTAATATCACTTTCCGCATCTGTACTATTGTTTTTAGGATGTAGTACGGGTACTGTACATAAGAACAGAGAGATTACTATGGAGGCGTTTTCTGATATGAAAACGCCTGCATTTGTTTTCAGCCCTCAGGCAATTGGTGATAATATCAAGAAACTGATGGCTGAGGACCGTCAGCAAACTGAAGCTGACAAGCAGGCGCGTGCCTGTTATGAAGGTCATTTGTTGTGGATGGACGAGTATGGTGTTGACGAGCAGGCTGATACATTGCTCAGTTGGTTGCATACCGTTGGCGAGATTGGGCTGACGGAACGCTCGTTTGGTGTCGAACAGATTGAAAACGACCTCAAGCGCATGCGAACGCTATCTTTCGATGATGCTAATCCTATCAATATGGTGGCTGCCCGCCTTGACTATCAACTGACGAAGGCTTGCCTGCGCTATTGCTATGGTCAGCGTTTTGGCTTTGTCAATCCCCATCGTGTCTTCAACCACTTGGACATCGAGAAGCAGGATGATTCAAATAGAATCGTTCAGTATCGTGGCTTATTTGATGTTGCGATGGATTTGCCCACTGCTCAGTATGCTGCCGATGTGTTGCGCAAGGTGGCCAATAACAGCCTACCGGTATTATTACGTGAGGTTCAGCCAACTGATGCCAACTATCTCTATCTGAAACAACAGCTCCCTAAGGATACCTCAAGTGCCTATCGTCGTCGTATCGTTGCTAATATGGAACGTTGTCGTTGGCGCCGCCATGAGCCTATAGCCACGCAGGGGAAACGTATTATTGTCAATATCCCAGCCTTCCATCTCTATGCTTATAACGGTAGTGAGCTGCTCGATATGCGTGTCGTTTGTGGTGCACGCACAACCAAGAGTCCTCAGCTTACCAGCAAGATAGAGTGGATGGAGGTTAATCCGCAATGGGTCATCCCCATGAGTATTATTAAGAATGAGGTGTGCGGTCGTGCTGGCGATTCAGCCTATTTTGCTCGCCATCGCTATGATATCGTCGACAAGGAGACTCAACAGGTTTTAAATCCTGCCAGCGTGTCGCGTCAGATGTTGCTCAGCGGCAAGTATCGTATCGCACAGAAGGGTGGGGCAGGTAACTCGCTGGGGCGTATCGTGTTCCGCTTTAGAAACCGCTACTCTGTATATCTTCATGATACGTCGACGCCAAGTGCCTTTGAACGTGAGGTACGTGCCTTGTCACATGGCTGCGTGCGCGTATCGAAACCTTTCGAACTGGCTAACTTCGTGCTCGACAATCCAGACGAATGGCTGCTAGACCGTATTGGTATCGGTATGGGAAAACAGCCCCAGACTAATCAGGGCCGCAATTGGCTACGTGCTCATCCGGATAAGGACGATTTGAAAAAACTGATAGGTTATGTAGGTGTGAAGCCTCACGTACCTCTTTATATTATATATAACACGATGTGGCCCGATGAGTCTGGCGTTTGGCGTGAATGGCCTGATGTCTATGGCTACGACGATGTCATCTGGAAACAAATGCAACCTTATCTGCAATGAGTAAAGACGATGAACAGCTGCTGATGCAGCAACTTTCCAATCCGGCTACTCAGCGTAGGGCTTTCGAGCGGGTAGTACGCGAATACAGCGAACAGTTGTATTGGCAAGTGCGGCGTATTGTTCTCACTCATGAGGATAGCAATGACGTACTGCAGAATGTATTTATCAAGGCTTGGACCCACCTCGACAGTTTCCATCAAGAGTCGCGTCTCTACACATGGCTCTATCGTATTGCCGTGAACGAGAGTCTCGACTTTATGCGTCGCCAGAAAAATCAGACATTGAGCACTGACGATGTCGATTCCGGCATAGCCAACCGTCTGATGGCTGACCGCTATTTCGATGGCGACGAAACCGAGGCTCAGCTTCAGGAGGCAATTGCACAGTTGCCCGAAGTTCAACGCCGTGTTTTTTCACTTCGCTACTTCGACGATATGAAATACAGCGAGATGAGCCAACTTCTGGATACCAGCGAAGGCTCGTTGAAAGCCTCCTATCATATTGCAGTGAAAAAGATTACTGAATTTTTTAAGCGTCACGATTAAACCTTTGTTATTATACAACGTCAAAAAGAAAAAACAATTCTACAATGATGGAACACAACGATGAATTGAACCTTAAAAAGACGGTTGGCAACAGGAACCCCTTCCGTGTTCCTGAAGGCTATTTCGAGCAGTTCACAGAGCAGCTTATGCAGCAGTTGCCTGAGCGTGAACAGCCTGTGGCTAAGCAGGTTGAGATTGCCCAGCAGCAACCTGTCAGCCAGTCACGTGCCCATAGGACACAGCTGCGCCCATGGTTCTATGCCGCTGCTTGTACTGCACTTGCTTTGATGCTTGGTGTCAGCTACTATTTTATGCAGTCCCCTGCAACCTCAAGCGAGCCAGCTCCTATAGCTGCTGTTGCTCCGACAATACCTGACAATAGCTATATCGAAGAAGCTGCCGATTATGCAATGTTGGACAATACGGAAATTTATGCATGTCTCTCAGAAAGCTATTAAATGTATGAAACAAACAGCTATTATCTTGATTCTGCAGCTACTCATGATTCTTCCTATGAGTGCTCAAGGCGGCCCACAGAAATTCTCGCCTGAGAAGTTTGATGCCGATATGGAGAAGTTTGTTACTGAACAGGCTAAACTCACTCAGCAGGAGTCTGAGAAGTTTTTCCCGTTGTTCCGTGAGATGCACCAAAAACAGCGTGCTGTCTATGAAAAAATTCGCCAGGCCACTAAGCAGCCACCTGTTGACGACAAGGCCAGCGAAGCAGTTCTAAAGGAGTGCGACAAGTTGAACCTCGAATTGAGGGAAATCGAACAACGTTATCATTCTAAGATGATGAAAGCCATTCCTGCCAAGAAAGTCTACGATGCTGTAATGGCTGAGAACCGCTTCCATCGCCGTATGATGCGAGGATGGCAGGCTCCTAAAGGTTGGCAGGGGTGGCAGAATCCTTTCGGTAAGCAGAAGGGCAAACGCCAGTGAGATCGCACCGGTTACAATGAGGCTTACGGGCAGTACACACATAACGACCGTGGAGCAATAACCAATGATGTGCCCGAGGAATGTCTTCCTCGGGTATATTTTTTGTCAGTACCATCTCAACCTTGTAAGGTGTGTTGTCCCTATCGGATACTAGGCCCAGACGGTGACTCACCCTAAAGACATGCGTGTCGACGGCTAGTGTAGGCTTGTCAAAGGCCACGCTCTGCACCACGTTGGCCGTCTTCCTACCCACGCCAGGCAACGTCAGTAATGCGTCCATATCGTGGGGAATCTCGCCACCATACTGCTCTGTCACCATGCGTGCCATCTTCACCAGATGGTCGGCCTTTGCATTCGGATAACTCACGCTTTTGATATATTCCAACACCTCGTCGGCTTCCACTTCCGCCATACTCCGTGCATCAGGGAACCTTCGGAACAGTTCAGGTGTCACCTGATTGATGCGTTTATCGGTACATTGTGCGCTCAACATGACAGCCACCAACAACTGAAACTCGCTGCCAAACTCTAGCTCTGTCTGCACCTCAGGCATTTCCCGTCTGAAGTAGTCGAGTATCCATTCATATCGTTGTTTTCTCGTCATAATGCTTTATTTCTTAAATTCGTTACCTGCAAAGGTACGATAAAACGCATGAAATGCAAAAGAAAAATTTGATTTTCTTTCATTTATTTTTCGTACCTTTGCACCACAAAACTGACAATGCTTATGATGAAAAGGATACTCTTCGTCTGCCACGGTAATATTTGTCGCAGTCCGATGGCAGAATTCGTGATGAAAGACCTCGTCCGGAAAGCCGGTCTCGACAGCCAGTATTATATCGAGTCTGCAGCCACCTCAACCGAGGAGATTGGCAACGCAGTCTACCCGCCAGCTAAGCGCAAACTGGCTGAACACGGCATATCGTGCGCAGGAAAGACCGCCCGCCAAATGACTCGCAACGACTATCAGCGTTTCGATTTGCTTATAGGTATGGACGACTGGAATATTCGTAACATGTTGCGCATCAGTGGTGGAGATCCTGAAGGCAAAATACATAAACTCCTCGATTTCACATCTCGCAAAGGTGACGTTGCTGACCCATGGTACACCGGCGATTTCCAAGCCACCTGGTGCGACGTTCTCGAGGGTTGTCAAGCCCTGCTCGCACTCTGACGCAATCTATCGGGTAAAGCTCATGCAAGCCCAGTCGCCATCGGAAGTGACAGAGGAGAGGAGCAGTCCTAAGGAGCGGGCTCTCTCTTCAAGCTTTTTGCAGTCGGACAAGTAGAAACCGCTGAGGATGAGAGTTGCGTCAGGTGTCATGACGCTGACGAAACGCTCCATGTCTTGCAGGAGTATGTTGCGGTTGATGTTGGCCATGATTACATTGAATTCTGTTGCAAAACTGCTTAGCACGCTAGCGTCGCCACAATAGGGCACCAGACGGTCGTCGACATGGTTGATGACCGCATTATGGCGGGTATTGTCGCTGCTCCACTCGTCGATGTCGTAACCTACGCAAGAGGCTGCTCCAAGCTTTAGGGCGCAGATGCCCAAGATGCCTGTGCCACAGCCGCAGTCAAGCACGCGTTTGTCCTGCAATTCCATGTCCAGCAGCTGACGGCAAATCATGCGTGTCGTTTCGTGGGTTCCTGTTCCGAAGGCCATGTGGGCATCGATTTCTATGGAGATGTCCGATGGCTCTGATGGCAGATGGCGCCCGTCGTGAATTGTCAAACGGTTGTCGATGACGATAGGTTCGAAACCCTCCAGTTCCCATTGCTCGTTCCAGTCCTTGTCCTCGGCTTCGCAGACGGTGTAGCTGATGCTGATACCCTCCATGGGAAACATGTCGATAGCCAGTTGTAGTGCTTCCTTGTCCAGCAGTTGCTGTTGTGCATAGCCCTTCAGGCCCGTTGGGGTTTCTTCAAAAGTCTCCATGCCAGCCTCTGCCGTTAAGGCTGCCAGTAGGTCCTGAGCGTCTTGCGAACAGGGCTCAATGGTCATATTTACCTCGTAATACTTCATATAAGATGTTAAAAAACGATGCAAAGATACAAAAAATAGGGAAAATCCTATCATCTCTTAGGGTTTTTCCTTAATTTTGCAAAAGAAATCGTTGTAATTTTGCAGCGTGAACATGTATAATATAATGATTGTAGCGAAATGAAAAAGTTGATTCTTCTCACACTCGTATCGGCCTTCAGCCTCTCTTTGGCGGCTCAGGACGATGATATGTACTTCGTTCCCACCAAGGAGAATGTGGCCAAGGAGGCCAAGAAATATGGCATGCCCCAGAATACTTACTATTCGGGCAGCAATCGCTCGGTCGATGACTACAACCGTCGTGCACAGTTCAGTTATCCTGTTGATTCTACGGGCAATGACATCATCGATTTCTCTGCCGTGCGTGGCGTATATCCTGACAGCGTCTATTCTCAGTCTGCTGAGAACGACGACTATAAACTGACACGTCAGATGTCGCGTTTCGATGACTATACGCCATCTGAGGCCTATTGGGATGGCTATCGTGCCGGTCGTTGGTCGTCTCCGTGGTACAACTCCTGGTACAGCTGGTACGACTATGATCCATGGTATTGGGATTCCTGGTACTGGCGCGATCCGTTCTACTATACCTCGTGGCATTATGGATGGCGTTCGCCGTTCTACTATTCAACGTGGTATTCGCCCCGTTACTATTACAGGCCTTACCGCTACTATGGTGGCGGATACGTCGGTCGTCCTACCTATTCAGGCGGTAGTGGTCAAGGTGGCAGGGGCTCAAATGCCACAAGACGCTATGGGCGTGTCACGTATGAGAGCTCTCGTTCGTTTGGAAACAATTCGAACTCGAATCGGGTAGGGCGTACTACCTATGAAAGCAACCGTTCATTTGGTTCTCCTTCGTCCAGCAGCAGTTCCGGCTCGTTTGGCGGAAATCGCTCGTCTGGCGGTGGTGGTCGTTCTTCTGGCGGCGGTGGAGGCCGTGTCATGGGCGGACGCAGATAAGTGAATAGTAAACAGTAAAAAGTGTAAAATAGATATTAGGTTATGAAAAAGATATTTGTTTTGGCAGCAATGGCTCTGCCTGTTGTCAGCGTTAGTGCTCAAGACAACGTGAATCCCGACACATATATCGGTGCTCAGCTGGCTACTGAGGATCTGAACGGTACAGCACGCTATGTGGGTATGGGTGGTGCTATGGAAGCCCTGGGTGCCGACCTCTCGGTCATGGGTAGCAATCCTGCTGGTATAGGCCTGTATCGCAGGAGCCAGATAGCTGGTTCGTTCGGTCTGAACAGCCAGGTTGACGGTAAGTCGTTTGCCGACGGTTCGAAGACCAACGCATCGTTTGACCAAATAGGTTTTGTATATTCTTCGCCAGTAGGTCGTACTGGTTTTGTCAACTTCGGTTTCAATTTCCATAAGAGCCGCAATTTTGACTATGTGCTGTCTGCTGCGGCAAGTGCTGTCAATGGTTCTTCGCAGAATCGTCAGACTTACATCAATCTGTTGAACAATCTGGATAGCAAGGGTGATATTATTAATCCCATGAAGGAAAGCATTGCAGACGTGTTGAACTATAAGATGATGGATGTGTACGAGCCCGACGCTCAAGGTAAGGATCAATATATTGAGACCATCTACATCAATTCTGATAGATATCGGTTCGACAGAGCTCATACCGGTTATATTGGTGAATACGACTTCAATCTCTCTGGTAATATCAACAACAGAGTCTATCTGGGTATTACCGTTGGTATCAAGTCGGTGCACTATAATGCCTACTCTGTCTATCAGGAAGATCTGTACAAGTTGGATGATCCTACATTTAACTATGCTGAAGTACGCGACAGCCATAAGATTAAGGGCTATGGCTACAATGTCAAGTTCGGTGCCATCTTCCGTCCCATGGAAGAGTCGCCATTCCGCTTGGGCTTGTATGTTCATACTCCAACGATGTATAAACTCGAGACCAGTAGCGTGTCGAGCCTCCATAATCAGCAGGAAATGATGAAGCAAGTGGTTGGTGACCCAGTGAAGTTCCGTATGAATACCCCGTGGAAGTTCGGTCTTAGTGCAGGACATACCATTGGCGGTGCACTTGCCTTGGGTGCCACATACGAGTATGCTGACTACTCAACGCTGGATTTGCGCTCTATTACGAATTCATATTATGACTATTGGGATGGCTACTATCGTGACGAGAGCGATACCGATCCCGTCATGAAGGCCCATACGGAGAAAACGCTGGAGGGTGTGCATACCCTGAAGCTGGGTTCGGAATACAGAATTGACAAGAATGTCTCCGTGCGCGTGGGTTACAACTATGTGTCGCCTATCTACAAGAAAGAGGGCGTGCGCGATTTGACGCTGGATTCTCCTGGTACTCAGATGGCTACGACAACCGATTATACTAACTGGCAGGACACTCATAGGCTGACTGCCGGCGTTGGCTTCACGTTCGACAAGTTCCGTCTTGACCTGGCTTATCAGTATCAGACGCGTAAGGGCGATTTCTATCCCTATCAGCATCGTCGCTCATCGGGTTCCAGCGAACTGCTTTCGGGTATTGACACCGAAAAGGATGGAAAGAAAGTTACTGTGACCAACGAAGCCGTAGCTGTACCCGTCAAGGACCAGCGTCATCAGCTCATCTGTTCATTGACATACACATTCTAACATAGATTCATGCAAAACAATATCATCTATTATGTAGCCCTGCTGCTGGTCATCATCATTGGCTTTGTCGTAGTCAAGAAGGTAGCCTCGTGTATGATCAAGAGCGTCATCACCGTCATACTTGTCGCCGTAGCAGCAGCCCTCTACTGGTTTTATCTGAGATAGCAAAAACGCAGATTGGAAAGAATGCAAGAAACGAAATATTATAAGGTTGCTGAAGTGCTGTTTTCTGTAACAGCAGTTGCTGACGACTATCAACTGATGACGAATTATGAACCGTTTGCTGTGGCAGACGGTTCATCGCCTGTTTTCCAACTCAACATCAAGGATGGCGACACTGTTCACTATACTGAGGAACTGCGTCAGGATGACGAAGGGCAGATGATAGTCTGTGGCAAGACGGACAACGGCAATCCTGTCTTTGAGTTCATTTGGGCTGGTGAGACAGCAGGTTGGCTGGTGTGCTCAAAGGACTACAAACAGGCGGTGCTCACGGTGACAGGACGCTACCGAAAACTGGCTATTGATAACTCACTGATGATACTCTTTGCCCTCTCGACAGCAGGGCTTGGTGTGGCGTTGTTCCATTCTTCAACGGTGTCTTTCGGCGACAAGGCATACATGTTCCTGGGTGTCAGCGGCACCGGCAAGAGCACGCACTCGAGCTTGTGGCTGAAACATATAGCAGGTACGGAATTGTTGAACGACGACAATCCCGTGGTGCGCATGATGGACGACAAAGCCACCGTCTATGGCTCACCTTGGAGTGGCAAGACACCTTGTTATCGCAATCTGAGCTATCCGTTGGGAGGTATTGTGCTGTTGAGCCAGGCACCCTACAACAAGATACATCGTTTGTCGGGTATTCAGGCCTATGTGGCCCTGGTTCCCAGTATTAGTGGTAAACGATGGGACGAGCAGATAGCCAATGGATTACATCAGACTGAGAATGCACTGGCCATGAATGTTCCCGTTTGGCATCTGGAATGCTTGCCTGACGAAGCTGCAGCCCAATTGTGTCATAAAACCATTGCCCAATGAAGGATCGCATCATCATAGAAGAAGCCAGCCGACTGGTGAGCGAGGGTGTCTGCGTGACGTTGCCGGTCAACGGACAAAGCATGCTGCCCTTTATTATCGGTGGCAAGGAGAGCGTTATCCTGCAGAAACCGGAGAACTTGAAAGTTGGCCATGTGGTGTTGGCGTGGGTCGACGGCACCCATTATGTGGTACACCGCATCAAGGCGATTGATGGTGATGCTGTTACGCTGACTGGTGACGGTAATCTGGGTGGACTGGAGCACTGCCATTTGAGCGATGTCCGTGCGCTGGCTACTCATGTGGTCGACGCCAAGGGCGGTAAGCATGAGTTGTATACAAAATGGCGGATGAGAGGTGTGAACTTTTGGAATAAGATTTTCCCTTTAAGAAGATATATATTAGCAATTTATAGACGTTTATGAAGATAAAGAAAGGTTTTGTACTGCGCCAGGTTTGTGGCGAGAATGTAGTAGTAGGCGAGGGGCTTGATGCCATTAACTTTGGTAAGTTGTTGTCGTTGAACGAGACGGCAGCATGGCTATGGCAGCAGGCTGCAGAGATGGGTGATTTTACGGTTGAGAGTCTGACAGCCAAGTTATTGGAGGAATATGACGTGACTGAGGATGTTGCCCAAAAGGATGTGTCGAACATCATTAATGAGTGGCAGAAAGTAGGCGTTCTGTCAGAATAATTATGCATTGTGAATTATGCATTATATAAAGTGGCTTTGGCAACAGTCGCGTGGCATCCGCTGGAATTCACTGGTGCGAATCGTGACGGGCATTGTGCAGGTCGTTCTCGGCCTGACGATGGTCTGGCTCAGTCGGCGTTTCATTGACGAGACGATACGCACGGGAACCCATGATGACATTATCTACATGATATTGTTGCTGGTCGCGACGGTGGCTACTGGCGTCGTACTACGTCAGGTGGGCTACTGGTTGACCACCACCGCCAACATTCGACAAGTCAATGCCATGCGCCTGCGCATCTTTAGCGGTCTATTCCGTCGCCAGCTTTTTACTGAGCAGGAACTGCACTCGGGCGATGTCACCTCGCGCATGTCGAAAGATATCGAGACTGTTAGTACCGTGACGACTGAAACATTGCCGCAGATGGTGATTACCATGATTCAACTCTCTGGTGCATTCCTGCTGATGCGCTGGTTTGACGAGCTATTGGCTTGGGCGCTGCTTTTGCTGACCCCGATGGCAATCGTATTCGGAAAATTGATTGCCCGCAAGTTGCGCCAGATGACCCTCGATATACGTCAGGACGAAAGCCGTATCCAGATGCAGGTTCAGGAGGGTATGGAGTATAATGCCGTGCTGCGATCGCTGGGCTCAGAGCAGTGGGTCACGGATCGGCTCGATTCCATGCAGCAACGTCTTCGTGGCAATGTCATGCGACGCATGCGCTTTACGGTGGTCACCCGACTCATCATTGGTTGTGCCTTCAGCTTAGGCTATCTGTTGGCCTTTGTGTGGGGTGGCATCGGCTTGCGCAACGGCACCATTACCTTTGGTGTGATGACGTCGTTCCTGCAACTGGTAGGCATGATTCAACATCCTATTTTGCAACTGCTCAACATGGTGCCAGCGGTGATACATTGTACCGCCAGTATTGATCGTTTGCAGGATTTGGAGACCTCACAGGGGGACAGACCCCTTGTGAGCGACCTCACACAGGGACAGTCCCCCTGTGAGGTCATCCGCTTCGACGATGTGTCGTTCCGCTATGCCAAGGGCGACCGCATGGTGTTGGAGCACTTCTCGCATGAGTTTAAGCCTGGTTCGAAGACAGCTATTATGGGCGAGACGGGTATTGGCAAGACCACTTTATTCCGCCTATTGCTGGGCTTTATTCAGCCTACTAGTGGACGTCTCGACAGGCGTGGCCTGTTCTGCTTCGTGCCTCAGGGCAATACGCTGATGACAGGTACCATCCGCTATAACCTGCAATTGGCTAAGCCCGACGCTACTGACCAGGAACTGCTTGACGTGCTGCATACCGCTTGTGCCGATTTCGTCAACGAACTGCCCAATGGTCTCGATACGGAGTTAGGTGAACGGGGTGGTGGACTCAGCGAGGGTCAGGCTCAACGCATTGCCATAGCCCGTGGTCTGTTACGCCCTGGTACCATCATGCTACTTGACGAAATAAGTAGCGCGCTCGATGAAGCCACCGAGCGCGAACTCTTTGAACGTCTGTTTACGTCGTATCCAGACCGCACTTTCCTGCTCATCACCCATCGTTCGCTCGTTGCCGAGTTGTGCGATGACGTGATTCGCCTGTGATGTTTATTCTGACTTGAACAAGTCCTTGATGCCGCCGATTGAGCCCAGCAGGTTGGTAGCTTCGTATGGCAGATAGACGGTCTTGGTCTTGTCGCCCTGGGCCAGCTCCTGCATCATCTGGATGTATTTCTGGGCCAGCAGATAGTTGGCAGGGTTCGTCGACTTGCCCACAGCCTCGGTAATCAGTTCGATAGCCTTTGCTTCTGCTTCTGCCTTGCGGATACGGGCCTGTGCCTCACCTTCAGCATGCAGGATAGCTTGCTGCTTCTGGGCGTCGGCACGGTTGATGATGGCAGTCTTCTCACCCTCAGAAGCCAGGATCTCAGCAGCTTTCTCACCCTCAGAGGTCAGAATCTGTGCACGCTTGTTACGCTCGGCCTGCATCTGTTTCTCCATGGCGTTCAGCACGGTTGCGGGAGGAATGATGTCCTGCAGTTCTACACGGTTTACCTTAACGCCCCACTTGTCGGTAGCGTCGTCCAATACGGCGCGCAGTTTGGTGTTGATCGTGTCGCGGGAAGTCAGCGTCTCGTCAAGCTCGAGTTCACCGATGATGTTACGCAGCGTGGTCTGTGTCAACTTCTCGATGGCGTTGGGCAGGTTAGAAATCTCATACACAGCCTTGAACGGATCGACAATCTGGAAGTAGAGCAGGGCGTTGATTTCCATCTGGATGTTATCTTTCGTAATCACGTTCTGCGACGGGAAATCGTAGACTTGTTCCCTGAGGTCGATAGTGTTCGAGTAGGCATAGCGGCCGCGGGTCAGCACCACAATCTCCTTGGCGCGGTCGATGAAGGGGATGATGAGGTTGATACCCGGATTCAGCGTAGCATAGTAACGTCCCAGACGCTCAACAATCTTGGTTTCCGACTGAGGAATAATCACAAGTGCCTTCTTGGCGATGATGATTACCAGTACAACGATGGCAATCAGTACATAACTCATAATGTCCATAATGATTTTTGTTTTAATTTGGTTATTTTGGTTATTTCAATGTTTCGATGTTTCGATGCTTCCGATACTCCGAAGTTACAGCGTCTCCACAGTGATGATGGTGCTCTCGCGACCGATGACACGAACGGTCTCGCCTTCCTCGATGGTATCGTCGCTGACGGCTTTCCACAGGTCACCGTCAATCTGCACGTAGCCGGGCTCATTGACACAGATGGACTTCGTCACGCGGCCCGTCCGTCCTATCAGCGCGTCGGCATTCGTCGCTTTGTTCGGTTCGTTCTTATGCAGCCAGCGCAGGGCGACAGGACGGACGAACATGACGCTGAGCAGTGAGAAGATGGCAAAGATGAAGATTTGCCAGTAGATGTTTAAGCCGATGACAGCCGAAATGATGGCAAACACGGCACCAATGGAGAAGCAGATGATGAAGAAGTCACCCGACGAAAGCTCCAGAATCAGGCAGAGGACGGCAATGATGCCCCAGACCTGCCACATGTTGTTTAAAAGATACTCAATCATAGTTCTTTATTTTAAAGACGTTATTTCGTTATTTTGATGCTTCGATATTTCGATATTTCGATGCTTCGATGTTAAATTGATAGTATAAAGTCGTCCCAGTCCTTTGTGCTGCCCTTTTTGCCAAACACCTTCTGATAGAGGCGGCTGCGCGTGGAAGCGATGCTCTCTTTGGAGTGCGCCGTCAGCGTGGCAATGTCTTTGGGCTGGATGCGTATTTTAATAAGTAGGCTGACGCGATAGTCCTGGTCGCTCATATTATAAAGACTGTATAGCTTCTCAGAGAATCCGTCGTAGATGTTGTTCACAGCCTCTGCCAGCTCTGCCCAGTCGTTGTCCGCCATGTTCCGTCCCTCGGAGATGTTCTGCTTGATACGCAGGTAGATGGGCGATGCGAAGAGCGTGCTCACGTCCTGCCGTGGCTCGATGACGGCCATCTTCTGCATGGCGTGTATGTTGTCGAGTCGGCTCTGCAACAGTTGTATCTTGTGCCGACTGTTCTGCAGCACCAATATAAATAAGGTAATGTAGAATACGGTGCAGATAATGAGCAGAAACACTTCGCGATTCGTTAATATCATTGTCATTGCTTTTTGATTTTTGTTGATGCAAAGATACGAATATTTTGCTTTCCTGCCAAGAAAAAGTGTTTGCAAAAGTGTGCAAAGTACGTTTTGAACACTTTTGCGAAGGAATTATAGTGTTATTTGCAATTAATTTGCTACCTTTGCATGCAAATTCAGAAAAAAAGTAAAAATATTATGGGAAAGATTATACTGACAGGCGACCGTCCTACGGGCAAGCTGCACTTGGGACACTACGTAGGTTCGCTGCGTCGCCGTGTAGAATTGCAGAATGCGGGTGACTATGAGAAGATGTTTGTGTTTATGGCCGACGTGCAGGCGCTGACCGATAATGCGGACAATCCGGAAAAGATACGCCAGAACATCGTCGAGGTAGCGCTTGACTACCTCTCGGCAGGACTGGACCCCGAAAAGTGTACGCTGTTCATCCAGAGCCAGATTACGGAGCTGGCCGAGCTGACCACCTACCTCATGAATCTCGTGTCCGTCAGCCGCGTACAGCGCAACCCGACCGTGAAGACCGAAATCAAGATGCGCGGCTTCGAGGGCGAGAGCATACCCCTGGGCTTCTTCTGCTATCCCGTCAGCCAGGCTGCCGACATCACGCTGTTCAAGGCCACTACCGTACCAGCAGGCGAAGACCAGGAACCCATGTTGGAGGTGACACGCGAACTGGTCAATCGTTTCAACAATACCTATGGTCCCGTTTTGGTCGAGCCAAACATCATGCTGCCCGAGAATGCTACAGCACGTCGTCTGCCAGGTACTGATGGCAAGGAGAAAATGTCGAAGTCGCTGGGCAACTGCATCTACCTCTCTGACGATGCCGACACCGTTTGGCAGAAGGTGCGCTCGATGTATACCGACCCCTTGCATGTCAATCTGAACGACCCGGGACACGTAGAGGGCAACGCCGTGTTTACTTATCTCGACGCATTCTCAAAGCCTGAGGACTTTGCCAACTTCTGGCCCGAATACCAGAACCTTGACGAACTGAAGGACCACTACCGTCGTGGCGGCTTGGGCGACATGAAGTGCAAGAAGTTCCTCAACCAAATCCTGAACGAGATGTTGGAACCTATCCGCCAGCGTCGTCATGAGTTCGAGCAGGACATTCCCGAAATCTACAATATCCTGCGCAAGGGCACCGAGCGCGCCCGCGAAACCGCCGCGCAGACCATGGACGAGGTGCGTGCTGCCATGAAGATCAACTACTTCGACGACGAAGAGCTGATACGCAGTCAGGCCGAGCGCTTCCGTTCGAAGTAACCGTTACATTCCACCTTCCTCGCCGCCGTTGTCGCCGCCAGGAGTTTCACCACCGCCGCCGCCCGACGGCGTCGGTGTCGTGCCGCCGTTGTCGCCGCCAGAAGGTGACGGCGTCGTGCCGTTGTCCGTGATGTCCTCCTCCTCGATGGCTGCGCCCGATGCGTCGACGCGCTGCCAAGACACCTCGGCGGCAAACTGTGCACTGTACTTCGGGCTGACCGAAGCACCCAGGCGGCTCTTGGCGCCGGCCAGCGTAAATTTAGCGGCAGTAGCAACCTCCAAGATGTTGCCCTGAGCATCCTTCTTGTCCTTCAACGATGCTTCAATGTTCGGATAGACGAAAAGGAACTGCTCGCCCACAGCACAACGGAAGCCCTTCAGCACGTTACGCTTCACCGCCTTCATGTACTCCGTCACAGCCGCACGCATAATCGACGGCTCAATCGACGTGTTCTCACAAGCCTCCTCGCAGACCTCCATGAAGTCCAACGAGCCATTCAGAACTGGAACAGCATAGAAACTGTGCGTTCCCACCTTTGAGTTCTCTTTGATAGTGTACTTGACTTTTGCCATAAAACATTAGATTTTAGTTGTTTTAGTTACCCGACTTTTGAGTTTCAGTACTAACTCGGCGGAGTTTCAGTACTAACTCGGCGGAGTTTCAGTACTAACTCGAAAATGCCGTTATTGACTTCCGACTGCAAATAAACGAAAAAACTTCGGTATAAAAAAAGTGTTTGCTTTTTATTTTCCAACTTTCTTCCGTGGCCGCCCTCCCTTCCGGCCGTTCTCGCTGTTAATGGCCGACCTCACTTTAGGGTCTTTAACTTTTCCAGGCTCCAGCTTCTCGCGATTTAGAAAGTTCTCAATCTGCTTCACCGTCAGCCCCATACGCTCCGCCAGCTCCGCCGTCGGCATCTTAGCATACCACTCCATGACCGTCGGCCCGTCCACCTTTTTGTTGAACCGCCTGCGCGGATGCTCCTTGTCATACTGCTTGTTCTTCATTTCCTTCTTATTTTTAGTCCACAAAAAAAGGGAGCCCGAAGGCTCCCCGATTATTCTTTTCTCTTGTATCAGAGGGTCTGTAACCGTGGATCATAAGAACCCCGTGATCCCCCGTCAGCAGCCCGTTTCCGGGGTTTGAAGAGAGAGGGAGGGCGGTGCCGTCCGCCGTGGCTTTCGGGGCCGCCCTCTCTGTGGGGGCTGTGCGGGCGGGGGTCCGCCGTGCGCGGGGCATCTCTGACGGATCAGAGAGTCCCCTGATTCTGGCTTACTTCGATACGTAGTAGCCTTTATATCCGTTTAGACCCTTTGCGTCGGCATTGCGATTAGCCCGTGCTGAGCCTGTCGTGCCGTCATTCTTGGCAAATCTTATTTCATAATAACCATCGCCGTAGTCATAGAACACGGCGCAATTGCTGCCAGTCTCAGCGGCCTTGGCCTGGGCAAGGGCGATAGCCTGGGCGGCGGAGAGAACCTGCCCTGTGAACTCGTCCGAACCATAACAAATGCCGATGAGATTACCGCATCCGCACTCTACCATATTGCTATTCTTCAGCGTGCTTTGGTAGTAGTTGCCGGCAGCAAAGGTAACGCCGTCCTTATAGCAGGTGTAGAGATTGCTGCCGTCCGTGGCGGTGAAGGTCACGGCCTGGCTGCTGATGGGGGGCAGGGCGACATAGAGCTCGCTCGTAGCCGAGGCGGGGGTGATGACATAGTTCTGCCCACCGGTGCTGACAGTCAGCGATGTTACGCTAATGTAGTCCGATGCATCAGAGTTTTTGGTGGTGAACTTGAAGATGGCAAACTGCGCTACGGGCTGGGTGGTGACGGTCAGGCCGGGCGTCGTGGTCTGGATGGTGCCTTCGCCCACGCGGACGTCGAGGTTGGCGTTGAGCGTGCCGTCCTGAGCGGCCAGCAGCGTGGCGGCATTCTTCACGCCCGTGTGGTCATCCTTGGCTGCGTCGTAGGGATAGACCAGCGTGCAGGGGGTGTTGTCGGGCGTACCTTCCTCCACGGTGAACTGGATGGTGGCTGAATAGTCGTCGCCGTCAACAGCGGTGATGGTGGCATCGGCCACTTTCTTCGTGCCGCCCACTTCGTAGAGGACGGCGAGATGCTCGTTCACGTCCCACTCGGCCACAATCTTGTTGCCGCCGTCGCTCACGGCGCGGGTCGTGGCTCCGTTGGTCTTCGGGGCGAGTTGTGCGGTGATGGTGATGCCCTCGGCCTTCTGAGGCTGCTGGGTCGTCAGGTCGTTGTCGTCGTTGCTGCATGCGGCAGTCATCAGAGCCAGTGCAGCCATAAAGAATAATTTCGTTGTCTTCATTGTCTTTACGTTTAAATTGTTGTACACTGGGGTTAGTTAAAAGTCGAACGGGTTTGGTTCGCCTGGTAATTGAGGAGCAAAGCTGAACGGATCGTCTTCGAGTAAATAATCGTCGGGATCGTCCAATTTGCCACTCAGTTGGCTGCCGGCCAGCAACTGCACTTGTTGTTTCACTTCGACGACTTCCATCGCCGGACTTTCATACTCTTTTTTCTTCATAAACTTAATCAATTTAATCTTGTTAGTAATAAATGTTATTGAATTAAACCTGTCGACAAAGGTAATCAATCTGGCGTTAATTTCAAAAAAAAAAAAATAAAGAAAAGTTAACGTCGATAACTTTTCTTCATTCCGTCCCGTTTCCGTGCAGGCCACTATACCTTATTATATATATTATATATGCTTCATGCGTTCGCTCAGCGGCATCCGCGCGTAGCGGCGCCAGCCCGATGCCCCGCGCGGCTTGTCGTCCAGATAGTGCAGGTCGTACATGTTGGCGTAGGCCTCCATCTCGAACGGGTTCAGCCGGTAGCCCGCATTCTTCAGTCGACGGCGGTAGCGGCAGGCCAGCAGCCAGTACCAGCCGTAGCGCAGGTAGAACAGCAGCCATGAGTTGTGGCAGTCGCGGGCCTGGTAGAGGTGTATCATCTCGTGGTTTTTAAAGGAGCCGAAGCGCTGGTTAAACGCCTCGGCCTCCTCGTCGGTATGCGTGATGATGTATCCGAAGAAGGTCAGCCCGTCGTATCCTTTGCGAATCCAGCGGGGCTTGGCTACGGCCCGCATGTCGTTCTGGCGTCTGGGGCGCGGGGCGCGGAGCATCATCAGCAGTATGTTCATCGAGATATTCCAGCGGCAAAACCGCTGGACACATTAAATTTTGTCCAACGCCTGGCGGATGTCGGCCAGGATGTCGTCGACGTCCTCGATGCCGACACTGAGGCGAATCAGGTCGGGAGCCACACCGGCCTCGCGCAGCTGCTCGTCGCTCAGTTGGCGGTGGGTGTGCGAAGCGGGATGCAGCACGCAGGTGCGGGCGTCGGCCACGTGGGTCACGATGGCAATCATCTTCAGCGAGTCCATAAACTGGATAGCGGTCTGGCGGTCGCCTTTCAGTCCGAAGGCAATGACGCCGCACGAGCCGTTAGGCAGATACTTCTGGGCCAGGGCATGGTTCTTGTCGCCGGGCAGCCCGCTGTAATGAACCCAAGCCACGCGCTCGTCCTGTGCTAAGAATTCGGCCACGCGCTGGGCATTCTCGCAATGACGGGGAACGCGCAGGTGCAGTGTCTCGAGACCGAGGTTCAGGAGGAATGAATTCTGGGGAGCAGGTATTGAGCCGAGGTCGCGCATCAGTTGGGCTACGAGCTTGGTCATGTAGGCCATCTTGCCAAAGGCCTTGGTGTAGGTCAGTCCGTGATATGACTCGTCAGGCGTAGTCAGGCCGGGGAACTTGTCGGCATGGGCATCCCAGTCGAAGTTGCCGCTGTCCACAACGACACCGCCGACCTGTGTGGCGTGTCCGTCCATATACTTTGTGGTAGAGTGGGTCACGATGTCGGCGCCCCACTCGAACGGACGGCAGTTAATGGGGGTGGGGAAGGTGTTGTCGATAATCAAGGGAACGCCGTGCTTGTGGGCAATACGGGCGAACTTCTCGATATCGAGAATCTGACAGCCAGGGTTGGAGATGGTCTCGCCGAACAGCGCCTTGGTGTTGGGGCGGAAAGCCTTGTCGATTTCCTCCTCGCTGGCCTCCTGAGAGACGAAAGTACACTCGATGCCCAGCTTCTTCAGCGTGACGCCGAAGAGGTTGTAGGTGCCGCCGTAGATTTCGTTGGAAGTAACGAAATGGTCGCCGGCCTGACAAATATTGAACAGGGCATAGAAGTTTGCGGCCTGACCAGATGATGTCAGCATGGCACCGACACCACCTTCGAGGGCGGCAATCTTCGAGGCTACTGCATCGTTGGTGGGGTTCTGCAGACGGGTGTAGAAGTAGCCCTCTTTCTTCAGGTCGAAGAGGTCGGCCATCTCCTCTGTGTTGTCATACTTGAACGTGGTGCTCTGAATGATGGGAAGCACGCGCGATTCACCATTTTTTGGTTGCCAGCCTGCCTGTACGCAGAGCGTGGCGAGTTTCTTTTTTTGTGTCATTGTTGATATTTTGATATGAATTCGTCTTCTGATATGATAGGTATTCCCAACTGCTGAGCTTTCTTATTCTTGCCAGATGTCGATGTGACATCATTATTAATAAGGTATGACGTCGAACCGCTGACAGCCGATGCCACTTTACCGCCTTGAGACTCGATGTAAGCCTTAAGCTCGTTGCGGTTTTTGTAGTGGTGGACGTCCCCCGTAATGACGAAAGTCAGGCCTGCACACTTGTCACCCGACGCTGACACGTCGGGAGTGTTGACTTGCAGATACGACAAGAGGCGACGATAGCGGGCGAGGTTGCCATTGTCGCGGAACCACGTGACGAACTGGGCCGACTTCTCGGGACCGATGCCGTTGACATGAGCAAATACGTCTTGAGGGGCAACCTGCATGGCAAAGAGGTCATCGCCTTGCTTGATAGCTTCGTTGACCAGGTCGTCGAGCGAATAGGCAGAGAGCAAACGTTTGCAGACATCGAGACCACAAAGCGGAATGTTCAGAGCATAGAGTAGCCGGTGGGCTTCCACTTCACGACTCTTATCGATGGAGCGCATAATGTTAGAAGCCGACTTCTCGCCAAATCCCTCCATGCGCGAGAGTTCCAGAATATGGCTACGCAGTTCGTAGATATCAGCATACTCGCTAATCCAGCCCAGATTAATGAACTTCGAGAGTGTTTGTTCTGAAATGCCATCGATGTTCATACCTTCCTTAGACACGAAGCGTGCCAGTTTCTTCAGCTGTTTGGCAGCACAATCTGGATTGGTGCATCGAAGGGTCTTGGTGCCGCTGGCCTCGCTAATGACTATCTGCGTAGGCGCATGACAGACAGGGCAGGTGTCAGGTACGGTAAACGTGCCAACGCAGTTAGTAACGGCTATAACTTTGGGGATAATCTTGTTGGCCTTGATGACGCTGATATGTGTCCCTTCACCTCCGATACCCAAACGCTCGCATTCGCTAATGTTACAAAGCGAGGCTCGTTTAACCGTTGTGCCTTCAAGTTCTACGGGCTTGAAGATAGCGACTGGTGAAATAGTGCTGGCGGCACACGACCATTCCACTTCTTTTAAAATGGTGTCAGCTGCCTCGTCCTGCCATTTGAAGGCCAAGCCTGCTCGCGTGGCATGGTGACCAGTAACGGAACCTGTCTGTGCGTAGTCAGTATCGTCGTAACATACTACAAGACCATCAACAGGGAAAGGATTCTGTTTCGAGGTGACTTCTTTGGTAAAGACGTTGATAACGTCTTCAACTGAAGCAAGGTCTGGCGAACTTACCATGCGGCGCTCAACGGTATTGAATCCCAGACTGTCAAGCCAGTCCATGCGTGCTCCCCAACTATTGATGTCATTCTCTGTATATACAAGCGTAAAGGGAATCCAGCGAATATGGCGATCCTTAATGTCCTGTGGGTCTTTTACCGAGAGCGATCCTGATGCCAGATTGCGTGGATTGGCATAGTCTTCTCCACTTTCAATTATATATTGTTCGAAGTCATTGTAAGAAATGACAGCTTCGCCACGAATGACGATGTGTCCCTTGTCGGCAATCTCTGTAGGTATGCCGCTGATGGCTTCTGACAGGTGGGTGATGTTTGTGCCGATATGTCCATTGCCACGGGTTACTACCTTTGTTAGCCGTCCGTCATCGTAGGTAACTACTAATGTCAGACCGTCCAGTTTCCACGATATCCAGATGGGACGACCTTCGGCCCACTTTACCAGTTCATCGGTTTTCTTGGTCTTGGCCAGCGAGAGCGCAGCAAATTCGTGCTCCTCTTTCTGGCCTGTGATGGTGTCTTCTGATACACGTTGTGTAGGCGAGTCGGTCAAGGATGTCCCAGTTTCCATTTCCAACCTTTTCAACTCATCGAAGCGCTGGTCCCATTCGTAGTCTGTCATCAGTTCAGGACGTCCATTGTAATAGGCATTAGAAGCCTCGTTCAACTCCTGAATGAGCTGTTGCATCCTCAGTATCTTGTCATCCATCTTGACTATTGCTTTTTTCTTTTGCCTGCGAAGGTACAAAAAAAAAACGGACTGACCAAACATCAGCCCGAATTTTATCTTTTTCCTTTATACTAAAAATCTAATAGTTTTTGAATATAAGGACGGTCCCAATCAGAAAGATGGTAGCGCTCTTGGTCATACTTCATGAGATCGAGATCAATGGTGACGTGTTCCTTGGTACGATAACTTTCCTGCTCTATCTGCTTGAGCAACGTCGTTAATTGGGTGGGCGATAGAGTGGTTTTTGCACGAAGTAATCTGTTCATATACCATAAATTACGGCCGTGGACGTCTTGAGTCCAAAGTACAGGACTCATAACAACATCCACGAACAGCGTGCCAAGTCTTTGTGATGCCCAATGGATATGAGCATTCTGATGGTAGTTAGAACCTAAGGCTATGAGTACATCAGACATCTTGCTACTTACCGATTCGAGGCCTTTACTTCTTTTTCTTTAAGGATTCCATGACGATAGGCATAGAGCAACTCACGTAAATCAGCAATTTGCGCACGTAGCTCAGCGCCTTTGTCGGTATCGGCTACCAGCATGCGATGGCTCGATAGTTCAACAAGTTGGGTCGTAGACTTGATGTCTGTCCCCCTTTGAATAGCATCTTCCGCACTCATAAATGGCTCATGCTGAACCAATTGGAAGCCTCGGCTATGGTAAACTAATGTGTATCCGGCAATGCCCGTTTCTGAATGATATGCTTCAGAGAATCCTCCATCGATGACCATTAGTTTGCCACCAGCCTTAATAGGATTTTCACCCTTAGAAGCATGTACTGGAACATGTCCGTTGATGATGTGACGGTTGGGGCCTGCAACGTTGAAGGCATCGAGAATATGGTCACATATTGCCTCGTTATCACGTAGTTGGAAATAGTAGCCTTTCTCCTCTTTGAAAGTCGTCTTGTCCGTCAGGAAGTAGCGCTCAAAAGTAGCCATTTTGGATTTGTCAAATAATGGCGAATTCTTGCCACACCAAAGATAGAGGAAGTAGTCGCGAGCGTAGAGGCGCATATCTTGATCGGTATCATTCTCAAAGGCAGCACGTATCATCATGCCTATTTGATGCATGAGTTCGAGTCCTGAATAAACTCGTCCAGGATAAATCTCCACTTCCTTCAGAGAACCGTCGGCATTGAGGGGCACTGAGGCATGGAATAGTAGATTCTGATTACAGATAGAGTACATGCAACCATGCGACAATAGCATCTTGATATGCTTTTGCAATTTCTCGCTGACGCGGAACGAATGATGTAGACGTTCCATTAATTGATGTTCTTCTGGAGTAAGCTCATTGGGATGTTGTGGGTCGATGGTGGGGAAATGGCATGAGCGCATCTCGTACTCTTTACCATCAATGGTGCAGATGCCACGTTCGTAGTCAATATGCTCAAGCATACAACGGCTTTCCATCTGCCATTCTGGACGACGGTGGTAAATGAGAGCTTCTTTCTTAAATTGGATGACAGAGATAGCCTTATGCATTTGTGCTGTTAGACGCTGGTATTTCTCTGTCATGGTATTCCCCTTCATCAATTTGGGCATAAATTCCGTGCAAGGGTCGTCACCGTAGAACTCCATAGCAAAGGTGGCCAGCGGAACGAGGTTGATGCCATATGCCTCTTCAATGGTTGTCAAATTTGCGTAGCGCAGACATAGACGTAGCACGTTACATATACAAGCATTATTGCCTGCACAAGCTCCCATCCATAAAATGTCATGATTGCCCCATTGTATGTCCCAAGAGTGGTATTGGCGCAAAGTGTCAAGAATAATATGTGCTCCAGGGCCGCGATCGTATATGTCACCAAGAATATGTAACTGGTCGATGGCCAGTCGCTGTATAACGTTACAAATAGCTATAATGAAGTCGTCGGCACGCCCCGTGGAAATGATGGTATTAACGATGCTACTAACGTAGGCTGCCTTGTCAATATCATCAGTACGTTCGTGCATTAGTTCCTCAATAATGTAACTAAATTCTTGGGGTAGCGACTTGCGCACTTTGGAACGCGTATATTTTGAGGAGACATCACGACAAACAGCTACCAAACGATTGATAGTGATTTTGTACCAGTCGTTAATGTCTGGCTCAGACTCTTTGATAAGTTCTATTTTCTTTTCAGGATAGTAAATGAGTGTGCAGAGTTCGCGACGTTCCGACTCACGGATGTCGCCCTTGAAAAGCTCACTTACCTTACGTCGGATATTGCCTGAGGCATTCTTTAGAACATGCTGAAATGCAGCACTTTCTCCATGAAGGTCTGCCAAAAAATGTTCTGTACCCTTAGGGAGATTGAGGATAGCCTCAAGATTGATAATTTCTGTTGAAGCAGCGGCTACGTTAGGGAATGATGCTGAAAGGAGCTGTAAGTAATGAGTGTCGTAGTTCATATTGTTAGATGATTATTGATTAGGAATTTATATTTTTTAGTTATATGGTCATTAAGAAGAGGAATAGGCATGAAGCCCTCGGTGAGTCCGGTGAATTCGTATGTCAGTTGCATGCAGCGTGCTGCCAGCTTGATGAGCCCGCGTTCTTGCAGTTGTTCGGCTAAGAGTCCTTCATCACAAGGATGTTCACGCAGTTCGATGTCGAGCTCAATCAGGTGCTTGATGCTTAACTGTCGGTTGGAAATAAGTTTCTTGATGAATTTGAAAGTAGCTATAAGACGGTCGTTCTCAGAAACGAACTGGTTGCCAATGTTTTTCTGAATGCTCTTCGTCTCGACATAGTTGTCGGGCACAAAGTAGGGTATCTTATCAGGAGTGATATCAGGCAATAACAGATTGAGTGTACGGACGGCTCGTTGAATAGTTGGCATGATTTGCTCCTGATGAGCGTAGCAGAGTATTTGTCTCCAATCGCCCAGCATGGGCACATCGTCATTCATGGTCCATCGCTCGTCGCCCGTAATACCTACAGTTATCAGACGCTTGACAAACTTTCGTGTGTTGGTGTTCATTAATTGCAGAGGATTGCTGTCAATGATGCGCTGATAGATTTCGAAAGTTTGACGTGCCATCTCTCGTGGAGTGATGGTGTTGGTGATTAGTGCATTGCGAATAATAACGCACCGTTTGTTCCAACCCAGTCGTTGAATGTACTCCAACTCCATATTGCCTTGAACAATGACGGCATAGGCATGTTCGACAACAGATTTCTGGTAGGCAATACGCTTTGGCAGTTTTTCGTTCCAGAAATGGTGTTGCTGTACCCAGGGTTGCAGTTGTCCGTAGGGGGTCACCACTAATCTCGCATTCTGTTGTAGTGCCCTGCGCACTATCATGAATTGGGCATTATTCCAACAGCCATGAATATGTACGATGTCAAACTCGATGGTGCGTAGCAACTGTCTGGCTTCCTCACCTGTAGTTGCTTTGTGGTTCTCAACTTCCAACCCCATATTATCAGCCAGAATATTGAAATACTGACCGATAGCAGCATCTGTTTGTGGTAAGAAGTGTAAGATTCGCATAATTTTAAAGTGAGAAGGTTAGAATAAACTATTCATGAATACCTGAAAGCGTAGCCGCCAAAGTTTGCCAAAACCAACAGGACGGTCGAACATGTTAATGACATCGAATACGTGGTCGCGATGTACGCATACAGCGTCATAGAGTCCGCGACGCTGTTTCAGGAAACGTCCACTATGTCCTTTGCCACTCTTTCGTTCTGCTTTGGTGATGGTAGGTCGCAGCTCTTCAGTATCTGTTGTCGTTACGTGCACCACCTGATTGCCTTTGCGGAGACTAAATACCAGTGCGGCATTGTTGTCGGCCAATCCATATAGCCATCCCACATTGTGTGGCGGTCGTTCTATGTTTGCCAGGATAATGTATGGTGTTTTAGCGGCCTTGGCTCCTATAGACATTGCCAGTCGCAACCGGCTGGGATTGATGATGACTGACTGTGGTAGGAATGTGGTATAGAGCACTTCAGGATTGTCATTCTTTATGCGTGTCAACACGTCGGGAGTATCGTCTGTCGACATGTCGTCAACCACTATTACTTGAGCGCCTGCCTCGTTGGCTGTTTCCAGGAAGAAAGGCAGGTTCTGCTCCAGTTTGTCAGCTTCGTTATGTACAGCCAGAATGATAGAAAACGTATTGTTGTTCTCCATTGATTATGTATAGAGGAAGCGCTTGATACTGCGCTTTGGTGTCTTCTCGAATTCTTCTTTTCTTATTTCTATCTCGGTAATCTTTTCGTATGCAGGCAGTTGCTCGTTTAGCTGCAGGCGGTTTTGCTCCATGATGTTGGTGATATCGGCATCGTTGAAGTTCATGTTCTTGGCTTCGTCGTAGTCAGGATATACCAAACCTACAAGCTTGTTGTCGCGCTGAACGACCACACTTTCTACTACCATTGTCATCGAGTTCAGCTTGTCCTCAATCTCCTCCGGATAGATGTTCTGTCCGCTGGGGCCTAACAACATGTTCTTTGAGCGTCCGTTGATAAACACGTTACCGTCGTAGTCCATGGTTCCCAAGTCGCCTGTATGATACCATCCTTCGCCGTCAAGTGTCTCGCGTGTAGCTTCTTCGTTCTTGTAGTATCCTAACATGACATTGGGACCTTTGGCAAGTATCTCGCCAGGAATATGGGCGGGGTCTGACGAGTTGATCTTAACCTTCATGTGGTAAGCCTCTTGTCCGCATGAGCCCTGTACGAAGGTCTTCCAGTCACGATAGCAGATAATGGGTGCACACTCCGTAGCACCATAGCCAACGGTATATGGGAACTCGATACGTTTCAGGAAACTCTCCACTTCCTGATTGAAGGCAGCACCGCCGATGATGACTTCATAGAGCTCGCCACCGAAGGCATTAATAACCTCTTTGCATATCAGTTCTCGTACCTTCTTCGATATGACGGGCATGGCCAGCAACAGTCGCATGCGGTTGTTCTGTATCTTTGGGAATACCTTCTTGCGGATAATCTTCTCAATCACCAATGGTACGGCAATGATGATCTTCGGCTTGATATCAGCAAATGCCTGTGCTATGATAGCTGGTGAGGGAATTCGGTTCAGGTAGTAGACGTGGCAGCCATGCAGAAATTCGAAGACGAACTCAAACGCCATACCGTACATGTGTGCCATCGGCAGGATGGAGATAACGCGGTCGCCACGCTTGATGGTCTTGCCCAGTACATGCTCTGCAAAGTCGTAGTTAGACCATAGTGCACGATAGGGTATCATGACGCCTTTCGAGAAGCCTGTCGTTCCGCTGGTATAGTTAATCATGGCCAGTTCCTCACCGTTTTCCTCGGTGTAGTAGTGAACATGCTCCTTACGGAAGAACTTTGGGAATTTCTTACCGTAGAGTTCGTTCAGGTGTTCACGGGCGTAGGTCAATTTCTCGGTACGCGATACCATCAGCGAGTAGTCGGGATTGTTGATGATACCCTCTAAGTTGGGCATTTGCATCGGGTCGACCTGTGTGGCCACATGGTCGCCTACGAATAGCAGTTTGGCATCAGAGTGATTGACGATGTTGTGAATCTGGTCGGCCATAAATTCGTGCAGGATGGGAACTGCTACGGCACCGTATGTCAGTGTGGCCAAAAAGGCAACAGCCCACTGGCTTGAGTTTCGTCCACACATAGCTATCTTGTCACCACGCTTCACACCGCTGTTCTCAAACAGGATGTGCAGTTTCTCTATCTTTCGGGCCACATCGTGAAATTGCAGGGTGGCCCCCTTGTAATCAGTCAGCGCATCGAGATCCCAATTATCTATGATGCTCTGCTGTATGAGTTGATTGAAACTTGGGTAGTTTTCCATAATACCTTATTTATATAGATAACGTTTGATACTCTTCTTTGGTGTCTTCTGAAATTCTTCTTTAAACAGTTCTACCTGCTGAATTTTACAATAAACAGGTAGTTGTGAGTTCAGCTCCTGACGATTCTGTTCCATAATATTTGTGATATCCTCGTCGCTAAATCCCATAGAGTGAGCTTCGTCAATATCTGGATGGATTAGTGCCACCAATTTGTCGCCGCGCTGTACAATAATACTTTCGCTGACCATTGCCATAGAATTAAGTTTGTCCTCAATCTCTTCAGGATAAACATTTTGTCCGTTAGCGCCCAACAGCATATTTTTCACTCGTCCGCGAATGAAAATATGTCCGTCTGCAGACATCGTTCCCAAATCGCCTGTATGATACCAACCGTCACTATCAAGGACCTCGCGTGTTGCCTCTTCATTCTTATAGTAACCTAACATGACATGTGTACCTCGACATACGATCTCACCTTCAACGTTTTCTGGGTCGTTAGACAGAATCTTTACTTCCATGTGGCTTACAGGTGTACCGCAAGATGAAGGAACGAAGTTTTTGTAGTCACTAAATGAAATTAGAGGTGCGCACTCAGTAGTGCCATATCCAACAGTAATGGGGAAATGAATATCCTTCAAGAACTTCTCAACTTCCTGACTTAATGGTGCCCCGCCTACAATTACCTCATAGGCTTTGCCACCAAACGCATTGTATACTTCCTTAAAGATTCGGTCTTTCACTTTGTCCTTCACTACAGGCATCTGCAGCATCAGTTTCATGGCGTTGTTCTGAATCTTTGGGAATACACGTTTACGAATAATCTTCTCTATAATCAACGGTACAGCAATTACAACATCAGGGCATATTTCCTTGAAGGCTTCAGCGATAATGGCTGGTGATGGTAAGCGTGTGAGAAAATAGAGGTGGTAACCCGAGCAAAATGCGAATAGAAACTCTACTGCCATACCGTACATGTGTGCCATGGGCAGAATGCTCAGCATACGACTGAATTGTGGAAGATAAGTGCCTAAATGTTTCTGGCAGAAATCTACATTGCCCCATAGTGCGCGATAAGGTAGCATGACACCTTTCGAGAACCCTGTAGTACCACTGGTGTAGTTTATCATTGATAACTCCTCAGGACTGTCTACATACCAATGGATGTCATCCCTACGAAAGGCATTGGGATATTTGGCACCGAACAGCTCATTGAGGCGTTCGCGAGCATCTGTCAACTTCATATTTCTACTAGTATGTAGCGAAAAGTCTGGCAGATTGAAGATGCCTTCCAATTGTGGCATCTCATCAGCTTGAATGATGTTCACTACATAATCGCCCACGAACAGTAGTCTTGACTCTGAATGGTTTACGATGTTGTGAATCTGTTCGGCATTAAACTCATGGAGAATAGGTACTATTACGGCACCATAGGTGAGTGTTGCAATAAAAGCAACAGCCCAATGGGCTGAGTTTCGCCCACAGACTGCTATACGGTCACCCTTCTGGATGCCAGCGGCTTCCATCATGATGTGTAATTTCTCAACTTTTCGAGCCACATCATGATACTGTAACGTCGTACCATGATAGTCTGTTAACGCATCGAGAAGCCAATTATCCTTAATTGCTTTTTCGAAGTATCCGTTAAAACTTGGTATATCGTTCATTGCACATTTTTCGAAATTTTGTGCAAAGGTACATCTTTTTATGCACATTTGCAAAAAAAATGTGCAATATTTTGGGATAAATCTAAAAAATAACAATATTGTGGACTTATTAAACATCAAACTTTATTAAAAGATGCAAGATTATGATTTTTTTTTGTAATTTTGCAGCCGAACAATTATTATTATTGGTTTTTGTATGAAAAAAATTGCCATTACCCTTCTCGCTCTGGCTTGCTGTACGGCATATGCACAGAAGAAGGAGCTGAGTCAGGCTCGCACTTATATTAAGAGCGGTAAAGACTATGATAAGGCTGAAAAGCTGATGACTGACTTGTTGGCAAAGGATTCGGCAAGTCGTCAGAACATCAAGGTATATAATACGTGGTATGAGTCCGTCTTAGGCCAGTATCAGCAGATTAACGAGAAGATTTATCTGCATCAGAAGTACGATACGGCTACTGTCTACACCTTGCTGAACCGCATGTATCGTGTGGCTGAGAGCCTGGACTCGCTCGATGCACGTCCTGATGAAAAGGGTAGGGTGAAACCCGATTATCGGAAGAGTAACGCCGAACAGCTCGACAAGCTGCGTCGTAACCTGTATTTCGGTGGAACCTATAATGTGCGTCGCGGCAAGTATCAGAAGGCTTTCAACTTCTTTGAGACCTATATTAATGCTGCCCAGCAGCCACTCTTTGCCAGTTACGATTATGCCAAGACCGATGCCTCCATGCCAACAGCAGCCTATTGGGCAACGCTTTCCGGCTACCGCATGAAGGATGCCGAACGTACCTTGCGTTATAGTGACCTGGCATTGAAAGACACGTCAAAAGCTGTCTATGTGCGCCAGTATATCTGCGAGGCCTACCTCTGGCAGAAAAACGACAATGAATACCTGAAGGCCCTGGAGGATGGCTTTGCCCACCATCCCGAATATCCATACTTCTTTCCACGATTAGGCGACTGCTACAACAAGCACGGACAGATTGACAAGACGCTGCAGCTCTCTGAGGAGGCGCTGAAAAAGTTCCCCGACCGATCGTTGTTCCTGCTGGCTAAGTCGGTGGCGCTGTTGGAATTGGACCGTTACGATGAGTGCATCGAGGTCAGCAACAAACTCATTGCCAAAGACCCCAAACTGCCCGAACCATACTTCAACATCGCGACATGCTATCTGAATCAGGCTTTGAAACTGGAGCAGAAAAACGAGCCGCGCCTGTATCGTGACAAACTGACCGAGTATTACACCAAGGCACGTCCTCAGATGGAGAAGTACCGCCAGCTGGCTCCGAAAGACCAGAAACGATGGGCACCGGCACTTTATCGCATTTATCTTAACCTGAATATGGGTCGGCAGTTTGATGAGATTGACCGCCTGATGAAACAGTAAAATATAATCGATGAAAATTGTATTTACGATTCTAATGCTAACACTACTGATGGTCGGCTGTCAGGAGTCGTTGGAAGAAAGGGGTGCCCGCGAGGCCAGGGGTTACACCGAGAAACACTGTCCCGCACCCATTGCCCATCAGGTGACGATGGACAGCATGACGTTCGACAAGACAACCCATACCTTCGGCTATTATTATTCGCTCAGCGGCACACTCGACGATTCGGCATATATCCGCCGGAACGATCCATACGACTTGCTGTTGCAACAAGTGAAGAACTCGACGAATCTGAAAATATACAAGGAGGCAGGATACAACTTCCGATATATTTACAACTCGACGACACACAAAGGCCTTAAACTCTTCGACAAGACATTTACACCCGAAGAATATAATTAACCCAAATAAGAAATGTGGTTACCTCCGGCAAATGGCTGCATAGGGGCATAGTGCGCAGTTTTGCAGATTGTCGGTGGGCTTGTAAGGCATATTAGGCGATAGTATTTCTTTGATTGTGCTTTGCAGCAACTGATTGAAACGTTCGCTGAATGGTGCCATGTTAAGAATCGGCGTGCGACCAAAGCAGAGCGTAGGATCGTAGTCCTTTGCACCAGCATGCTGAATGAAGATGAGTGCCGGGCTGACGGCAATGTCGGATGGAAGTCCCTGTTTTGCAGCAATGTTTTCGCTTCTGACGATATCGGCGTAGAGCAGCGTCTGCAGATAGTAATCTGAATGGTTATGAATATTCTGAGGCAGGAAAATAGCATCGACATCGGGTAGGGACTTGATGGGACTTGACCCTGTTTTATAATCGACGACGCGGATACGTTCCTTGGCGGTCCCTTCGTCTACTAAGTCCAAACGGTCTATTCGTCCACCGATTCTTAGAGGAGAGTGGAGAGTGGAGGGAGGAGAGAGGAGGGAGGAGAGAGGAGAGAGCGAGCGATAGACGTCCATCTCAAGGCCCAAAATGCGGAATGGTGCTTGGCGCATGTCGAGTGCCACGAGCTGATGCAGGTACTGGACGATGACTTCGCGTTGGATGATGTACAGACCGCTTTGTGGCAGATAGGGTATCTCGATATGGAAGGCTTCGTCGACAACCCGTTCGAGTTCCTGCTTGTGACGCAACAGGTGTTGTAGAATGGCTTTGTCCACATACTGTGGCATCTGGTGATAGAGCAAGTCGGCAGCGCGATGGAATACGGTACCGAACATCCGATTGTCAAGCTCTAATTCATCGTCAGGAACAGTCGGCTCTTGCAGTCCACCGACATAGCGATAGAAGAACCGCAGCGGACAGCGTAGCCAAGTGTTGATGGCTGTTGGTGAGATGTAAGATGCCTGATTGGTCTGAGACTTGGGAATGGGTTGTGGTTGCCAATGTATGGAATGTTGCCCGCTGGTAAGTGTAAGATGCTGAATGTCATGCGGATATTCAACCATCATCTGCAACATAAAACGGCTCATCTCACCACGTTGACCACCCTCTGTCGAATTGTTATACAGAATGGTAATATCGGAGGCGCGCTGTAATAAACGGTGGAAATAATAGGAATAGACACCCACTTTGTTCTCGACCGTTGTCAGTTCGTAGGCACGACGGATGCTGTGCGGAATAAACGAGCTGTCGTTGACGCCGCGCGGCATCATGCCCTCGCCACAAGACATCAGCAAAACGTGGTCGAAGTCCAAGTTTCGCGTCTCTAAAACACCCATAATCTGCAGACCTTCTGCGGGTTCACCATGGAAGGGTATTGAGGTCTGCTGAATCAGTTGTCCTATCAGGCGTTGAAGGGTATTCATCGTTACCGTCAGTATGCCTTCGCTTATGAGGTCGTTCAGGCGGTTGACCAATGTGTAGGCCCGGAATAACGACTCCTGGAACAGCGGATCGTCAGCATGGTCGTCTTTACCTTGTTGGGCAATGGTCTTGATATGGGTTGTCAGATGTGAGATGTCGGAAGGCAGCGTGACGGCCTCTTCCTCCAAATATTTGGCATAGGGATGGCGCCGCAGGGTGTGTATCAGTCTTGGTGTGGCACCTTGCAGCTGGATGTCGAACCAAAGCTGGATAAACGCTGCTACAGGTGTCTGAGACAATGGGTAGCCTGTCGTGACATTTACTTTCTGAACTTGTGGGGGAAGGCTGTGGATGACTATGGGCAACAACGATTCGTTGCACAACACGATGGCTGTATGTCGGCCAGCCTCCATTCTGCCTTCCGCTTGGAGCCACGTGCTGACGTAGCGTGCTTGGATATTCTCTGTGGGAGCCGAAATGAAGCTGATGTGCTTGGGCTTTCTGAAATTGTCGTAGATGTCGGCGTCGTCTTTGTCGAGCTCGTTGGTGAAATCGTTCAGATAATGCCTGATAAATGTGCCAGCTTCGTGTCGCTCATTGGTATAATAGTGGTCGAAATCCCAATAGAAGTGTGCCTTGCCTTCCCTTTGAAGGTGACTGAAAAGACGTTGTTCAACCTTTTGCAGCAGATTGAAACCTACGAAGAGATAGGTGTCATATTCGCTAAGAGAGGAGTCGTCCAAATGTTCGACGACCTGCCGATAGAGCATGCCTTCATAGGCCAGTCCTTGCGATGACAGGCGTTGACGGAAATCGTGATAGATGTCTGCCATACGACTCCAAAGGTTTAGGAATCGCTCTTGGAGCACGGTAGGATGTTCCGCAGTAAAATTGCTGAAGAAGCGCTGTAACATCTGACGTTGCTCATCAGTGAGATAGGAGAGGTCGTCCAGTTCATGAATGTCGCGCAGATTAGCCAGCACACGGTCGGCATCGGCCATGTTCTTGTCGATATCGTCAAAGTCGCTCAGCAGCAGTTGTCCCCAGCCATAGAACTTGTCAAGTGTTTCTGTGGAACCGGTAACCTGACAGAAAGATTGATAAAGCATGCAGACCGACTGTATAGGGTCTGCTACCCGTAGTTCGCTCTGCTGGCGGAATAGGTCGCTGATAGTTATGTAGGCCGGACTCCATATCGGACGTTGTGCCTGACGGGCTAAGTATTCATTCAAAAATAACGAAGCACGCTTGTTCGGGAAAACAACAGCAATTCGCGACAGGTTTGTCCCATACTTCTGAAGGATGTCCTCGGCAACGTATTCTAAGTAACTTTTCATCATTTTACTTCATCAATCTTATTAGCGTAAACATACCATATCCAGCCATGAACCTGTGGCATACCCATTTCGCGCAGCAGCTGCATATACTCTTGAACTTGAGCGATATACTCTGAATGGCTCTTTCCAAACTTAAAGTCGACAACATGGGTCTCGTGACCGTCAGTCATCACACGGTCAGGGCGCCGTTCAACAAGGTTGCCGTCAGCATCCAGACGAAGAATACTGCACTCATTGAACAACTGCCAACGTGGCGAGAACCAGTTGGCGATGCGTTCTGATTCCAGGCGTTTGCGTAACAGACTGGTAATCTTCTCGCGGGAGAGTTCATCATCGTAGAGAATGCCATCGCTCTGCAACTGAGACAAGACCTGACTGATATCAGCTGTGGTGTGGATGCGACTGAAGACCTCATGCAGCACGCTACCCATTTTGATATAGCTGAGTTCTGTCGGGTCGTCCTTATTTTCTATAAAGTCCTGGCTGTTGTTGCTCTGACGGAACTCGGTGGGCGATGTATATGACGCGATACTGACAGGAACGGGGAGAACGGGCTGTAGGAAGACATTCTCTGACCCTTGGTCAGAGTGTGGCGTTGCATTGTCTGACTCTTTCTCACTTTTAGCAGCATCTTTTTTGCTTAGCGTGCCGTATTGGAAACGCAGTATGTCGTCCTCATTATTGAGTCCGTCAAGCTGAACGCCGTCCAACTGTATTTTCGGCAATACGGATTCGATGAGCTGTGCACGTGTGTTTTTGGCAGCACGTCTTCCAATGACAAACAGATTGTGGGACGCACGCGTAAAAGCGACGTAAAGCAGATTGAGATTGTCGACCGTATTCTGAAGGTGTTCGTCCAAATAGTCGTGCTCGTAAATAGTGCCCTTCATCTGTTTCTCACTATAGTCAACAGGAGCTATTGGCAAGGCGTTGAAAGGTTCTTCGTGTGGTTTGCACCATAGCACATCAGGCATTTCCAAACGCCAATCAGCATAAGGAATGATGACGTTATCGAACTCCAGTCCCTTACTTTTGTGAATGGTCAGGATGCGAATGCCGTCGGTTTCCGTACTTTGAATGGTCTTGGCGCCAATCGTTTCGTTCCATTCGCTGATAAATGCGTCGATATCCGTTGTGTTGTCTTGGCAGAATTGCATGAGTTGATCGAAGAAAGCACAGACATATCCGCTTTCCTCTGCCAGAGATTGGAGCTGGAAAATGGTATACAGGCGTTCAGCGAGCTCGTACAACGGCAATTGCAGCAGTTCTTCTCTGTGATTACTAAAGGCCTCAGGAAGCAGCGTCTTGAGCGGTACTTCTTGGCTGAACAATTGGTCGTCAGTCAGCTGTTCATGCAAAACGGCACAATGATACAGTTTTACGATTGTTGCTTGTGCCAAGATGTCGTTGGGGTGAGTGAGAAGATGGAGTGCCTGAACGATGAGTGTACAGGCGGCAGAGGCATCCAGCCGGAATGCTTCGTCGCTGACAATATGCACGTCAGGGAGTTGCATGGCGAAATAGTTGGCAATGGCAGGAATCATGCGATTGCTACGTACCAGAATAGCTATTTGACGAGATGTAACGCCATTGTTCATCAACATCTGGATGGTATTGGTCAGTTCTGCCAGTACCTGCTGCTCGTAGTCGTTGCGAGGCAAGAGACAAATGTCAACCATACCCTGCGAAGGTTTGCCATCAGGCACCAGTTGTTTAACGTCGGCGTAGGCTCGTTGCAACTGATTGGCTCCGTCTGGATAGTCATTATATTGTGCTTCGTATTCTTGACGAGCAGCCTCGATAAAGAAGGCGTTATTGAAGTCGATAATGCCACGCTCGGAACGGTAATTGGTCTTCAGATTGCGAATCTCCAACTGTTGCTGACTATTGCTGAACTCGCTGTCGATAGCATTAAGCAGACGCCAGTCGCCAGAGCGCCAGCGATAGATGCTTTGTTTGACATCACCAACGATCAGATTCTCGGTATCTACATGACTCATACACTCCTCCAACAGCACTTTGAAGTTTTGCCATTGGACGGTAGAGGTATCCTGGAATTCATCAATCATGATATGTTCCAGCTGCGTTCCTATCTTTTCAAAAATGAACGGGGAGTCACTATCTTGAATCAGCGAATGCAGCAATTGCTGGGTGTCGCTGAGCAAGAAGCGATTGGACTCTTCGTTGAGCTGATGTACCTTTTGTTCGATGCTGCCTAACAGACGAAGCTGATTAAGGTGACGCAGTGTCAGGTCGGTAGACTTATACAATCGCCATTGACGTGGACGCTCCTCAATGGCACGGCGTAAAAGCGGTTGCAGTACCGTATCGGCTAACAACATGATATCTTCACGCCGTGAGCTGGTCTTGGTGCACCATTTGGAACTGTCATCAAGACAATCAGCCACGCGCTTGCCAACAATACTCTCGTCAAAAACGCCTGCCTGGAGTTTGATAAAGAAGCCTGCCACACCAGAACGACCGTTAGAAAGATCATCGATGGAGAGATTTTCTGAGGAGAGGACTTCGAAGAACTCGTCGCCTATTTCCTTCATTCTGTCAAGTGCATCTTGGCGGATAGAGCGCATCTGCTTGGTATAGCCCTCAAAGAAGTGCTCATCATGCATCTTCTTCTGAAGCGTGTCGCTCTGTTCCTTGTAATAGTCGCGGAAAATGGTACGTCCGAACTGCTTCACTTTGCCAATAATATTCCAAGACTGGTTGTCGCTGATGTTTTCCATGATATACTTCAGAATCCATTGCAGCATCACATCAGTATGGGTAAGATTGTCTATGAGACGGTCGACAGCCTGTTCTTCGACTTGTATGTCGTTCAGACCGATACGCAGGTTGGCCGTGAGATCAAGTTCGCGAGCCAGATTGCGTAGCACGTTTTGGAAAAAGGTGTCAATGGTCTCAACGCGGAAGTAGTTGTAGTTGTGTAGCAACAGGTTCAGTGCTTCGCCAGCACGTTGGCATACTTGTGCTTCAGACAGCCCCGTCTTACTGACAATATTTTCCAGATAATTATTGGAATCGGGCAGTTGATGACTGATGCCATATAGCTGGCTGATGATGCGCATCTTCATTTCTTCCGTAGCCTTATTGGTAAAGGTGACGGCAAGAATACTACGATAGCTTTGTGGATTTTGAACCAAGAGCTTAATATATTCCGTTGCCAGCGTGAACGTTTTACCAGAGCCGGCACTGGCTTTATAGACAACGAGCGGTTTTACCATCTTTTAAATATTTCTATCGTGAACTTACAACCAAAGCTTTGGAACTTGTGATTGAGGAAATTGGCAAATATACCTGTAGAGAAATAGCGATTGGTGAAACCATAGCCTATTTCGCTATAGAGATGCGTATGCTCAATATTGAGTGTACTGACGTAGATACGTTCGGTTTCCACGAAATGACCAATGAGTGGTGTCCATCCTAATGCCAGCAACGGCGATTCGAAAGACAAGTGACCTCGCAAATAGTAGTTGGACTCATTGTACCACTCACTATTTAACAGTTGGAACTGACCAGTCCATTCATCTTCCCAACCAGTAGGCAGATTGTTGTCACGGAAGTTGGCATAGTCGACAAAATAATCAGTACTACGATTGGGGTAGAAACCAGCACCAGCCCGCCAGTTAATGATTCGCAGGCTGTTGAGCTTTATTTTTTGTACGGCATCAAATTCCCATCGGGCATATTTCAGGTTCGATTTAAAGATGTTTAAAAAGCTCCTCTCGTGATTGACAGTAAACATAGGTCCATTTCGCCAAGGTGTGAAGTGTACTGTTAGCGTGGGTGCAAAGCTTCGATATTCTTCTGGTAAATTAAGCTGGCGCATCAGTCCCCGATTGGTAGAACGGCGACGGTGATAAACAATACCATTTGTGATTTCCAACCAGTCGAATGCCTTTACGTTATTGACAAGCTGAAAGTATTCATCCTTGAATTCCGGTACGTCAATATCTGTTCCGATACGCTGATGAATATCTTCTATCAAATTACCACTGTTGATTCTATTGCCATTAGCCCAGACAAACTCAGCAAATCCATTGCGTTTGGGGTTGTAGTTCATGCGTAGAGGTGCTGTGTAGTAGAACAGACGTTGCTTGAAGTTGTAACCGAAATCAGGATTAAAGGTCAGATAGCGATGACTGTTCCATGAATATTGCAAACCGAACTTTAAGCGATAGCTGAAACCACTGCTCTTGCTGTATCCGAAATAAAGTGGATTAAGAATAGGTGAAATGGTCATGGAAAAAGCGCCAGCATCGGCATGAGTGCTGCTGATGAGGTTGTCACCAATAACATCCCAAAGTATTTCTTTCATTTTGTTATCGGAATTTTTTTTGTTGCTATCAATACTGTCTGACACGATGCTAAGGCTGTCATGACGCTGGTATAGTTTTTCCTCTTTATGCCGTAGGACTATGGGGCGCAACGAGTCCATTAATTCACGATTATCTTGCTCATCAAGTGAATCGGGTAGGGTACGGGGACAGTTATAAATGGCTGTAAACGTAGACGATACCTTGTTACCCAGAAAATTGAACTTAGCATCGATTCTACTTCTTTCAGGCAGAAGTTGGTGACCGTTATTTTGATTCATCACGGTATTCACCTTGAATGATATCATGTCGAACTCACCTTCGTAATTGGTTGACAGGATTTGACCCGTCTCTACATTAATCACCGCAGTACCAGTAATAAGTTGGGTGTTGTTTACACGCGGACGGAAACGGATGATTGCCTGTTTCCCCATCCGTTGTAATACGCGATATTTATAGAAGAAGCGATTAGAACGATGGAAGGGTGATAATATGCTCTCTGGATAAATTGAAATGTCATAAAGGTTAGGGGTGATATAATGAACCAATGCAGACATGGTAAAGCGGTTGCGGGGAATTGTACCGCAGACTACTTGGCGGTGCAAATCGTAATCGCTTGGAGTCCTGTATTTAATACGACAATATGACTCACCAATATAGTCGCGTTCACCTTTTGCAATGGTATACATCGTTGGCACAAGAAATAGTGTCGGATTCCTACGCTGTGAACCAAAGGTATAACGCAGATACAGATTCTGCTCAATACCATTGACTGGCTCTGAGTAGTTGCGACTGAAATCCCATATTCGGTTGATTAATAGTGAGTCAGCCGTTCGGTCAGCAAAACAAATGCTGGGCATGAAAATCATCACGACCAGCATTATTATGCAATATATGATACGTAACTTCGATTTCACGACCCCAAAATTACAAAATATTTTTGAGGTCACAAAACTTTAGCCCAAATATTTCATCAGAATTCGTGCATTACCCGAATCACGAAGCTTAGCAATGCTCTTTTCACGAATCTGGCGAACACGCTCACGGGTTAAGCCAAGCTGATCACCAATCTCTTCGAGACCCTTCTCGTGACAGCCAATGCCGAAGCACTCGCGGATGATCGTAATCTCACGATCCTTCAAAACCTTCTGAAGAACATTGTTCAACTCAAGAGCCATCGACTCATGGTCAACCTGGCGGTCAGTACGTGAGTCATCGCCAGAAGCCATCACGTCAAGCATACAGTTGTCCTCACCATCCTGGAAAGGAGCATCGATAGACACATGATGGCTGTCTGCCTGCATTGACTGTGCTATCTTTTCCTCATCCATGTTGGTAGCATCACTCAACTCTGCAACAGAGGGATGACGCTGGAATTCCTGTTCAAAACGATTGATTTCGTGACTAATCTTATTGAGTGAGCCCACCTGGTTGAGTGGCAGACGAACGATACGGCTCTGCTCGGCAATAGCCTGCAGAATGCTCTGGCGAATCCACCATACTGCGTACGATATAAACTTGAAACCACGTGTTTCATCAAATTTTTGTGCAGCCTTAATCAGGCCAATGTTACCCTCATCAATCAAGTCAGTCAGCGTCAGACCCTGGTGCTGATACTGCTTGGCTACTGATACCACGAATCGTAAGTTGGCTGTTACCAACTTATCCTTGGCACGCTCGCCTTCAGGACCACCTTTACGTATCTTTTGGGCCAACTCGATTTCTTCGTCGATACTAATCAACGGGGCACGACCGATTTCCACAAGATACTTATCCAGTGCTTCACTCGAACGATTCGTAATACTCTTTTGAATCTTTAATTGTCTCATCTTATCCTTTTGTAATTGTCTCTAACTGCTTGAATTTCAAGCCTGTGTATCATTAATACCTTTAAAAGCGGTGCAAAGTTACGAAAAATATCGATTCGTTGTTCTCCCAACAACTAATTTTTTGTATTAAAAAATATTAATTGTTCGGTTTTACCCGAGATTTCTTATTCTTTCTTGGCTTGCCACCACGATGTCGTCCACCACGTCCACGACTACTCTTATGAGGCGATGACTTCTGATATTTGGGACCTTCTCCTAATCCTTCGGGTAATGGATTTTTTTGAATGTCACGATCTAAAAAGCGCTCTATGTCAGAGAAACTACGCATGTCGTTCTCAGATACGAATGTAATGGCTATACCATCTCTTTGAGCTCGTGCCGTACGACCAATACGATGCACATAATCTTCTGCATCGTGGGGTACGTCATAGTTAATAACCATTAGTATGTCATCGATGTCAATGCCACGAGCAACGATATCGGTAGCGATAAGCACTGATACCTGACCAGTCTTGAAACGATACATCACATCATCGCGCTCAGCCTGTGACAAATCTGAGTGCATGGCAGCGCAGTTGATGTTCATGCGTTTCAACTCACGGGTAATGTCCTTCACCTTTTCCTTTTTGCCTGAGAAAATGATAACTCGTTCCAACTCGCCAGCCTTGAATAAATGACGGATAATACCCAGCTTTTGTGGTTCATAGCAGACGTAGGCCGACTGTTGAATCTTCTCAGCAGGTTTGGATACAGCAATCTTTACCTCTACAGGATTATTTAATAATGTACGCGCGAGTTGCTGTATCTTCTGTGGCATAGTAGCCGAGAACATAATAGTCTGATGTCCTTTAGGCAACAGCTTGGCTATTGACAGAATGTCATCAGAAAATCCCATATCGAGCATACGGTCTGCTTCGTCCAATACGAAGAAGGATAAATGGTTCAAATCCAAATGGCCCATGCGTATATGTGAGAGTAGACGTCCGGGTGTGGCGATAATCACATCGGCTCCCATTTTCAGTCCCTTTGTCTCTACGTCAAAGCGGTTACCATCATTACCGCCATATACAGCTACGGAAGAAATGCCTTCCAAATAGTAGCCAAAACCCTGCATGGCTTGATCTATTTGCTGGGCCAGTTCACGGGTTGGTGCCATCACGATACAGTTGACGGCATCTTTCGGATAACCACCATCGTCCAGCATAGAGAGAATAGGCAACAGATAGGCTGCTGTCTTGCCAGTACCCGTCTGAGCAACGCCGATGAGGTCCCGTCCGTCCAATATCTCAGGAATACATTTTTCCTGTATGGGCGTCATTTCCTCGAAGTGCATGTCATATAATGCATCGAGTATATTGTCATTTAAATATGTTTCTTCAAATATCACGTTTGTTTATCCTTATTTCTTTTCACCTTATTTATTATTACTTAATTGGGTGCTTGCCTATAACAGAAATAGGCAATAACACTATATAATATGTTTGGTATCCATGCTGCAAGCATCGGTGGTGTACCTGCATTAATAGCAAATGTCGCACTGACAGTTTGTAGCAGGATATAAGTGAATGAGAGGGCCAGTCCTATACCAAGATACAATCCCATACCACCTTTACGCTTTCTTGATGATAGAGATACGCCAATGATTGTCAGAATGAATGAAGCGAAACTTGACGCTATACGTTTATGATATTCAACTTCATACTGCACGACGTTCGATGAACCGCGTTGCTGTTGTTTTGAGATATAGCGTAAAAGCTCTGGTGAGGTAAATGTCTCCTGCTGGCCCTTTGAAAACACCAGATCCATAGGTTCCATCTGTATCAACGTGTCAATTTCATTGCCAGAAGTGATTTGCTCACGCATTCCTTTTAGTGTCCTGATTTTGTAGTTGCGGGCTTTCCAGTGATAGCGTTCTTCGGCAATGGTATCATACTGCACAATATTTGCATTCATCTGGCTCACCATCTTTTTATTCTCAAACTTATAAAGTGCAAAGCCATAGCCAGTTTTGCGAATGTCGTCGTATTGTGACAAGTAAGCAACAACACCTTTGTCGACCATCAGCTGGATATTCGATGCCGAGGTGTTTTTCTTATTGTTCTTGTAGAGTGATTCGAAATCGTGACGTACTACTGTTCCCTTAGGAATGATATAGGCACCTAAATAGAAGTTTAATAGTGCAATAATGGCTGCTGAGATGAGGTAGGGACGCAATAGACGCTTGAAACTCATGCCACAGGCCAACATGGCTATTATTTCTGAATTGCCGGCTAATTTCGATGTAAAGAAGATGACGGCAATGAATACGAACAATGGTGAGAACAGATTGGCAAAGTAGGGTACAAAGTTAGCATAGTAGTCGAACACAATGGCACGAAGTGGGGCATGGAAATTGGTGAACTTAGCCAGATTCTCATTGACGTCGAATACTATTGAAATGCTGATAATCAGTAAAATAGAATAGATGTACGTTCCAATGAATTTAAAGATGATGTATCTGTCCAGTCGCTTGATATAGCGTAGCGGATTCAGTTTCTTTAGCGGAGCCAGCCTGTGCCAGGGCAGTTGACGTAGCCATACGATAAATGGCATCAGCAACGTGATAAGGCGTAGCCACTGATGACGAATCTTCTGTGCTATATGTCTCAGTAAACTTGTATTCATCGTCTTCGTCCCAAATTATCTATCACACTACGTTTCCACTGCGTGAAGTCACCTTGTTCTATATGCGTGCGCGCGTCGGTGACCAGTCTGAGGTAGAATGCCAGGTTGTGGATGCTGGCTATCTGCATGGCCAGCAGCTCCTGGGCCTTGAAGAGGTGGTGCAGATAGGCCTTCGAGTGGATGCGGTCTATGTCGCAGCCATCAGGGTCGATGGGCGAGAAGTCGTCCTCCCACTTCTTGTTGCGCATATTCATCGTGCCCTCGTAGGTGAACAGCATGGCGTTGCGACCGTTGCGGGTAGGCATGACGCAGTCGAACATATCGACGCCACGCTCAATGGCCTCGAGGATGTTCTGTGGCGTGCCGACGCCCATCAGGTAGCGTGGACGGTCCTTGGGCAGGATGTCGTTGACCACCTCAATCATCTCGTACATCACCTCGGTAGGCTCGCCGACGGCCAGTCCGCCGATGCTGGCGCCACCACCGTCGTTCAGCTTGCCCAGCGTGTCGACGACGTGCTTGGCAGCATCCTGGCGCAGGTCCTTGTAGGTACAGCCCTGCACGATGGGGAACAGCGTCTGATGGTGACCGTAGATCGGCTCTGTCTCGTTGAAACGCTTGACGCAACGCTCCAGCCAGCGCTGGGTCAGTCGCAGCGAATTCTTGGCATACTGGTAGTCGCTCTGTCCTGGTGGACACTCGTCGAAGGCCATCATGATGTCGGCACCAATGACGCGCTCGGTATCCATCACGTTCTCGGGCGTGAAGATGTGCTTCGAGCCGTCAATGTGGCTGCGGAATTCACAACCCTCTTCCTTTAACTTACGGATGCCTGTTAAGGAAAAGACCTGGAAGCCGCCAGAGTCCGTCAGGATGGGACGGTCCCACGTATTGAACTTATGCAGACCGCCGGCCTTGCGCAGGATGTCCAGGCCCGGGCGCAGGTAGAGGTGGTAGGTGTTGCCCAGAATGATCTGTGCCTTTACCTGCTCGCGCAACTCCTGGAAGTGCACGCCCTTGACGCTTCCCACCGTGCCTACGGGCATGAAGATGGGCGTCTTGATGGGGCCGTGGTCGGTCGTAATCAAGCCTGTGCGGGCGCTGCTGTATGAGTCGTTATGTTGTACTTCGAACGTCATTAGTTGTCCTTGTTGTCCTTGTTGTCGTTTTTCTCCTCAGGGATTTCGAATACTAATGGATTGTCGACCATCTCGTCGGTCAGCGCAAATTTCCAGACATCCTGCACGTTCTCGACATAGTGGAAGGTGACCCCCTTGAGGTACATCTCGGGAATCTCGTTGATGTCCTTCTCGTTCTCCTTACACATCACAATATCCGTAATGCCTGCACGCTTGGCTGCCAGAATCTTCTCCTTGATACCGCCTACGGGAAGCACCTTGCCACGCAGGGTAATCTCGCCCGTCATGGCGGTGTTCTTACGCACCTTACGCTGGGTCAGCGCTGAGGCGATAGAGGTGGCAATGGTGATACCAGCTGATGGGCCATCCTTGGGCGTGGCACCCTCGGGAACGTGGATGTGGATGTTCCAATGGTCAAAGATGCGGTAGTCGATGCCCAGCAGGTCGACGTGTGCCTTGACGTATTCCAGGGCGATGACGGCACTTTCCTTCATGACGTCGCCCAGGTTACCGGTCAGCGTCAGCTTGCCAGCCTTGCCCTTCGACAGCGATGTCTCGATGAACAGAATCTCGCCGCCCACACTGGTCCATGCCAGTCCGGTGACGACGCCGGCATAGGCGTTACCCTGATAGATGTCGCGATAGAAGGGCGGTTTGCCTAACAGGTCTTCAATCTCCGTCGGCGTAATTTTCTCATAGGGCAGTTCGCCGCTTTCAGCCTTCTTGAATGCCAACTTTCGCAGGGCTTTGTTGACCTGCTTCTCCAATTGGCGCACGCCACTCTCACGGGTATATTGCTCGATAATCTTTTCGATGGCCTGCTTGTTAAAGGTCAGACGTTTGTCGTTCAGGCCCGTGTTCTCCTTCTCTTTCGGAATAAGGTGGCGCTTGGCAATCTCGTATTTCTCCTCAGTGATATAGCCCGATACCTCGATGATTTCCATGCGGTCGAGTAGGGGACGGGGAATGGTGCCGAGGTTGTTGGCAGTGGCAATGAACATCACCTTCGACAGGTCGTAGTCCACGTCCAGATAGTTGTCGTGGAAGGCGCTGTTCTGCTCGGGATCGAGCACCTCCAATAGGGCTGATGCAGGGTCGCCGTTGTGCGTGTTCTGCGTCACCTTGTCAATCTCGTCCAGTATGAAGACGGGGTTCGAACTTCCGGCCTTCTGGATGTTCTTGATGATGCGGCCAGGCATAGCGCCAATGTAGGTGCGACGGTGACCGCGAATCTCGGCTTCGTCGTGCAGACCGCCCAGCGAGACGCGCACATATTTGCGCTTCAGGGCGTCGGCAATCGACTTGCCCAGCGACGTCTTACCAACACCTGGAGGACCGTAGAGACACAGAATGGGACTCTTCAGGTCGCCACGCAACGACAGCACGGCGATGTATTCCAGGATGCGCTCCTTGACCTTCTCCATGCCGTAGTGGTCACGGTCCAGAATCTTCTGTGCACGCTTCAGGTCCAAGTCGTCCTGCGTATATTCGCCCCACGGCAGGTTGACCAGCGTCTGCAGGTAGGTCAGCTGGACGTTGAAGTCGGGCGAATTCTGGTTTACCTGGTCCAACTTCTCTACCTCCTTATAGAAATACTTCTCAATATCCTCGGGCCATTTCTTCTTACGGGCTTTCTCCAGCAGTTCCTTCTTTTCGGGGGTGCTCTCATTGCCCATCTCAGCTTGCAGATTTTTAATCTGCTGCTGCAGGAAATAGTGGCGCTGCTGTTCGTCGATGTCGTCGCGTGTCTTGTTGCGAATGTCCAGCTTCAGTGTCAACAGACTGATTTCGCGGTTGATGATGCGCATCACGCTGAACAGACGTTCCTTCAGCGAGTCGAAACTCAGGAGGGCCATCTTTTCTTTCACGCTGAACGGCATGTTCGAGCAAATAAAGTTCAGGGCCATGATATTGTTGCTCACATTCTTAATGGCAAACGAAGCTTCCTCAGGAATGTCATCACTCATCTGAATGTATTCTGCGGTCTGCTGACGCAAATCTTCAATAGCTGTTCTGAACTCCACGTCGCGCTTCTCGGGTTCGTCCTCGGGAGCGTCTACTACATGACCCATCAGGTAGGGCTGGTATTTCGTTAAGTCCATCAAACGGAAACGCGACATGCCTTGTACAATAGCTGTAATGTTGCCATTCGGCAACGTCAGCGTCTTCAGCACCTTGGCTGATACACCCATGTCGAATAAGTCACTGCGAATAGGCGAGTCCACGTCTGCATCGCGTTGACTGACCACGCCAATGATCTCTCCCGTCTTCTCTGCCTTACGGATAAGCGTCATGCTTGTTTCACGTCCTATCAGAATGGGGGTCACCACACCAGGAAACAATACCAGATTCCGAACGGCCAGAATAGGCAGCTCATCAGGTAGTTTCATTCTTGTCAGGTCACTGTAATCGCCCTCTACATCGGCAATCATCGAGAACGACCTGTTCTTGTTATCCATGTACATTGCTATATTATCTTTCATAACTCTTTCGCATTTTAAGATGCAAAGGTACAACTTTTTATTGAAATAACCCGCATGCGATAAGATATTTTAATATCTTTCCGAGATTTGACCCACAAAAAAAAGCATCCAACCGCATTTTCAGCAGTTGGATGCCTTCCGTTTTTAGAGACCTGAGCGGCTTACATGCCACCTTCCTCGCCACCACCAGTAGTGCCTCCGGTGTTGCCGCCGGTGTTGCCACCCTGATTCTGCGAACCGCTGCCGCTGT
>CAMVOS010000011.1 GCA_947169185.1 uncultured Prevotella sp. | reverse complement strand
CGAAAATATCACGATTTTAGTGTGGCTGATTACACGCGGTTATGCAGGTGACCCCTTTAATCTTTAATCATCTTCCCCATCCATCCGCCGTGCATCAGGCGTGTCAGGAAGATGATGCCACGGAAGGTCAGTTCGATGGCCATAGCCGTCCAAACACCAGGCAGTCCGTAGGTGGTAGCCAACAGTGCTGCTAACGTCAGACGTACGCCCCACATCGACACCAGACTCATAATGGCAGGACGCAGCGTGTCGCCAGCACCAATGAAGATACCATTGCAGACGATAGCTGCCGCAAACATAGGTTCAGCAAAGGCTTCTATGCGCAGACAGTGGGCACCAATGGCGATAATCTCGTCGACGGGTGTCATCAGCGTCATTAATTCCGTAGCAAACACCCACATCAGCACACCCATCAGCGTCATCACAAGTACGCCCAGAGTTGCCGACATACGGGCAAAAGACTGTGTCAGCGCCCGCTTACCAGCGCCAAAACTCTGACCTACGAGTGTGGTAGCAGCCTCAGCGATACCATAGCCTGGCATATAACAGAGGCTCTCGACAGTGATACCCAGTGAATGGGCTGCGATGGCCACAGTACCCAGTGGGGCTACAATCAGCGTGCTCACAATCTGTGCACCACCCATCAGCAGGTGCTGCAAACCCATCGGTGCGCCAATGCTAAAAGCCGCACTCACGACATCAGTCTGGGGCTTAAACGAGCCAGGATAGCCTTTCAGCTTTAGCATGTCGCTGCGTACTAGCAGGAAGTAAAGCATCAGGACGGCCGTCACCAGTTCCGCAGCACCCGTACCCATAGCCGCTCCGACTACGCCCATGTCCAATACGTAGATGAACACGTAGTTGAAGCAGACATCCATCACACACATGCCTATGTTGAGAATGGACGGAATCTTCATATTGCCCGAACTCTTCAGCATCGAGCCTGCCAATGCCTCCATCTGGAAGAAGATACCAAACACACCAATCAGCGCGAAATACAGCGATGCATCGTGGGCTATCTCGGCAGTTCCACCCAGCCAGTAAGGCAGCCGTCCGCTAATCAGCAAGGCTACCGTCGTGATGCTCAGGCTCCACAGCAGACAGCATACCAGCGACTGGCGCAGCACACGACGAGCCCGTTCGAAGTCGTTGGCACCAATGGCATGCGCCACCTGTACGGCAAAACCCATATTGGCTGCAGCACCCAATCCACCCATCAGCCATCCTGTGGTCTCCACCAGTCCGATGGCTGCAGAGGCTTTGGCACCCAGATGTCCCACCATCGACGCATCGATGAAGAACATCACCGTAGCCGATATCTGTGCCAGGATAGACGGTATACTCAGACTGACTATCAGCCTAAGTTTCTCGCTTTGCGTCATCTCGCGACCTTCGCGGATATACGCCAGCAAGTCCGTTTTCTTCTTTTTGCGTCCGAACATTTTTATTTAAGCGCTTGCAAAGGTACGAAAATAATTGAGAATTGAGAATTGAAAATTGAGAATTATTTCTTACCTTTGCAAAAAATAAAAACAAACACGTATTATGAAAATAGGAATTATTGTAGCAATGGACAAGGAGCTGCAACAGTTGCAGCACCTGTTTACCGATGGCAACGTCATCGTCGAGAAGTGTGGCATTGGTAAGGTGAATGCCGCTTTAGGAGCCGCTGAGATGATTAACAAGCATCAGCCCGACGTCATCATCTCGTCAGGCTGTGCAGGTGGCAATGGCGACGACGTCAACATCCAGGACGTAGTGGTCAGCACCGAGCTCGCCTATCACGACGTCTATTGTGGCACAGCCATTGGCCACAGCGTCTACGGACAGGTGCAGGGACTGCCCGAACGTTTCCAGGCAGACCCCATGCTGCTCGACAAAGCCACTCACCTCTCACCTCTCACCTCTCACCTCTCAATCCACCCTGGCCTCATCGTCACTGGCGACTGGTTTGTGGACTCAAAGGACAAGATGCGCGAGATCATCGGCCACTTCCCTGAAGCCAAAGCCGTCGATATGGAGTCGGCAGCCATTGCCCAGACGTGCTATCTGCGCCACGTGCCCTTCATCTCGTTCCGCGTCATCAGCGACATCCCCCTGCGCGACACTGATGCCTCGCAGTACCACGACTTCTGGAACACCATTGCCGAGCACTCGTTCCAGATTACCAAGACCTTTGTTGAGCAACTACTTAAATAGCACATACTATGATAGAACTGAAAAACGAACAGCTGGCGATACGTATCGCCGAATTGGGAGCCGAGCTCCAGAGTGTGAAGGACAGCGAGGGCCGCGAGTACATGTGGCAGGCTGGCGAGCAGTGGCCACGCCACTCCCCCATCCTCTTCCCCATCGTGTGCAGCGTCAACGACAACACCTACGTGGTTGATGGCCGCGAGTACCATCTACCCCGTCATGGTTTTGCACGCGACACGGAATTTACCGTCATCAGCCAGACTGACGAAAAGGTGACGCTGGCCCTCCACGAGTCCGACGAGACGCTGAAGGTCTACCCCTTCCGTTTCAATCTCGCCATCACCTATCGCCTCGAGGGCAACAAGGTACACGTCATCTGGCATGTCGAGAATACCGACTCGCGCGAGATTCACTTTCAGATTGGCGGACACCCCGCCTTCAACATGCCTGGTGGCAAACTCGAGGGCATGATCAAGCTCGACAACGAAGAGCCCATGGATGCGCTGAAGAGTTATGCCGATGGTAGTCACGACATGGTAGAAATACCATTGGAGGCCGATATGGGCATTCTCGAAATCACGAACAACTTCTTCCGCAACGACTCCGTCAAGATCCATAAGTCTCAGACCCATCGCGCCATGCTCATGGACACCAATGGCGAGCCTGCCGTCACCGTCGACTACAAGACGCCCGTCTGCGCTTTCTGGAGTCCCTACGACAAGCACGCACCCTTCGTCTGCATCGAACCGTGGTACGGCATTGGCGACCCACGCAACTGGAAAGGTGACTTCAAAGACAAGCCCCTGATGAATCACCTACAGCCAGGTGCCTCGTTCATGTCAAAATATACGATTACGATTGGGTAACAATTACCGCGAAGCTTAGTAGGCTTCGCGGTACTTATTTTCATCCTTGTCATCGAGCATTGAGAGGTAGGACTGATAGCGACTTTGGGCGATGTAGTGGTCTTCGACGGCCTTGAGAACGGCACAGCCAGGCTCGTGAGTATGGGTGCAGTCGGAGAAGCGGCACTGCTTGGAGAATTCGAAGATTTCCTTGAAGTAGCTGGTGAGTTCTTCGCGTTCCATGTCGAAGGTACCAAAGCCCTTGATGCCCGGGGTATCGATGAGCCACCCGCTACCCATGGGAATCATTTCGGAGAAGGTGGTGGTGTGCATGCCTGTCTGGTGGGCATCGCTGATGTCGGCAGTACGTAGGTTGGCATTGGGCACGAGGCGATTGATGAGTGTGGACTTGCCCACGCCGGAGTTGCCACTGAGAAGGGTGATCTTGCCTTCGAGCTTGTGGTGCAGGGGCTCGATGCCTTCGCCCGTCTGAGCCGAGATGGCATGACACTCATAGCCGATGGTCTCGTAGAGGTCAATCATCATCTGCTGGTAATGGGCTTCCTCGTCGCTGAGGAGGTCGCTCTTATTAAATATAAGTATCACGGGCACGCGATAGGCCTCGGCAGAAGCCAGAAAACGGTCGATGAAGGTGGTGCTGGTCTCGGGACGTGCAACTGTAACAACAAGGATAGCCTGGTCGACATTGGCAGCGAGGATGTGGCTCTGCTTCGAGAGGTTGATGCTCTTGCGGATGATGTAGTTCTTGCGATCCTCTATTTCCGTGATCCACCCTTCGTCGTTGACGGTGACGCGATCGCCTACGGCCACAGGATTAGTGGAGCGGATTCCCTTGATGCGGAAATTGCCCTTCACCTTACAATCAAGGAGCTGGCCAGCGTCCGTCAGGACGGTGTACCAGCTTCCTGTATTCTTAATGACTAGTCCGTGCATTTAGACTGTCATGATTTCCTTATTCTTGGCCTCCATCAGATCGTCGAGCTTCTTGATGTACTTGTCGTGGATCTTCTGGAGTTCGGCCTCAGCGTCCTTCTCGTTGTCCTCAGAGAGTCCGTCCTTGATAGCCTTCTTCAGCTTGTCCTTGATGTCGCCACGCACGTTGCGCACCTCGACTTTAGCCTTCTCGGCAATCTTGTTACACTGCTTCACCAGGTCGCGACGACGCTCCTCTGTAGGCTGCGGAATGCCCAGGCGGATAATCTCGCCATTATTCTCAGGTGTGATGCCCACGTCGCTGTCCATAATAGCCTTCTCGATGTCGCGAATCTGCTTCTTATCCCACGGCTTGATGGCAATGGTACGTGCATCGGGCGTTGAAATATTGGCTACTTGATTCAGTGGTACACGCGAACCGTATGACTCTACACGAACGCCATCAAGAATGGCCACGTTTGCACGTCCGGCACGCACACGATTCAGCTCTTCTTCGAGGAACATGGCTGCCATTTCCATACGTTCCTCAGCAGCTGCTAAAGTTTGTTTTACGTCAATCATAATGTCAATAATTAGTTCATTCTGTTGGCAAAGATACGAATAAACGAGGAAAATGCAAAATAAATCTGCAAATTATTTTGCTTTTATCAAAAAAAGTATTATCTTTGCAAGCAAACGTATTGAAGTTGCCAATAACTTCATAGCCAACAAAGGATATGGATGCTCAATTTGTAGATTACATATTTATAGGTGTGGTGGCGGTTTTGTTAACTGCTATCGCAATCATGCTATTCTTCAACCGCCGATGGGGTTTGATAGAAAAGGACGCTGATGCCAAGAGCAAAAATCAAATCAAGCGCCTGGTCATCATCCTGCAGACGGGTAAGCTGCGTTTGTGGACATACCGGAAGGCGACACGCCGCTACCAAAGCATCACTGAAACAGGTGACATTACCCACGAATACAACCCCATCGACTTCTCGCAATTCTTTGACCGTGACGACTTTGAACGTCTGCGCGCCATCATCTTCGACATTTGTGACGGTAAGCAGACTAACAACAAATTGCGCATTAAAGGCAATGCCACCGCTGAAGGCGGACAGCGCTTCTACGAGGTGACACTATCGGTGGTGGAGTACGACAATCATGGACGGGCAAAGATGTTGTTGGGTGTACAGCGCGACATTACCGACACCCTGAGGCGCGAGCAAGAGTCGAAGCAGTTGCTGATGCGCTACCATACGGTGTTCAACTCGGCACTGTCGGATATGATCTATTACGACAAGGACGGACGTCTGAGCGACATCAACGACAAAGCGTGCAGCTCGTTTAACGTCAACGACAGGAAAGGGCTGCTGCTATCTGACCTCAGGATAGAGGACAACCCTATCTTGAACAGCATAGATTTCACGCATACTGGCGACATCCGCACGACAGCCATTCTAAGCACAGACGAGCTGGAGAAAGAAGGCTATACCATTACCAGTGCTGTACCCAATGGTAAATACTACTACGAAGCCTCCATCAATCCCGTGACCAATACCGATGGAGAGCTGGAGGGCATCTACATCTCCGGACGTAACGTGACGGACATGGTGGAGTCCGTACACCGCCAGCAAGACGGACTGAAGCAGTTGCGCGAAGTGCACAGAAACATCCAGAAATACATCCGCAACATCAACTACGCCCTGCGTGTAAGTGATGTCAGAATGGTGAGCTACTACCCCGACAAGTACACCTTCGAGATATCGAATAACATCAGCCAGAGCCAGCTCAAACTGTCGCAAGTGCGCTGCACTCGTCTCGCTACGCCCCGTTTCAGGAAGAACGTCTCGATAGCGCTGAACCGCATGGACCACAGAGTGCCCAAACCTATTGAGGAAACCATCGAGATTATCCTGCACGACAAGCAAGAGCGTCCGATATGGCTGATGTTCAGCATGATACCCGTATTTAACGCCCAGGGAGAGGTAGAGCGCTATTTCGGTATGTGTCGTAACATGACAGAGCTGGTAGAGACAGAACGTCGCTTGGCCATAGAGTCGCAGAAGGCTCAGGAGACAGAAAACCTGAAGCAGTCGTTCCTCACCAATATGAGCTACGAGATCCGTACGCCGCTGAACACAGTGGTGGGCTTTGCCGAACTCTTCGAAGCTGAGCATGACGCTGCAGACGAGCCCATCTTTGTCGAGGAAATCAAGAAGAACTCGAACCATCTGCTGGACCTGGTCAACGACATTCTGTTCCTGTCGCGCATTGATGCCGGCATGATTGAGAGCACGTCTAGCGAAATAGATTTCACCATGTTCTTTGAAAGCTGCTGTCAGATGGGGCTGTTGAACGTCAATCCCAAGGTAAAGACCATCATCGAGAACGACTTCGAACACTTGGTAGTGAACGTCGACCTGGAGAATGTAGGCAAGATCATACAACGCGCCTGCGTCTTATCCGCCTTCTACACACAGCAGGGTACCATCCGTGCCCGCTACGAATACTGGCATGGCGAGCTCATCATCAGCATTGAAGACACGGGTATTGGCGTTGATGCTGACGTGCTGGCAGAACATTTCAGCCGTTCCGGACGCAATTCAAACATCCAGCAGTTTGGCACAGGACTCGACCTACCCATACTGCAGGCATTGGCACGCATGCTGGGAGGCGACATCGAGGTACTGTCAGAGAAGGATAAAGGTACCACGGCACGCATCACCATCCCCTGCGAAGCCAAGCAAGTGGAGAAGAAGCGTGACATCATAAAAGAATAAGCGATGACACAATTATTATTTATAGTACAGTCGTTTCAAGCCATACTGCTCATCGTAATAGTAGCGCTATTTGTTGGTGTGATCGTTGCCAACAGGGTCATCCTGCGCCGTATGCGAAGACATGCCAAGGAGTCCAGATTCACCAATCAGATGATACAAGAAGCGCTAAAGGACGGACAGTATAACGTGCTGCAATGGTCTATCAGCGACAAATATACCACACAGCTATATGGCGACATGCTGCCTGGCGAAGGCATCAGCGACGAGGACTGGAAGCGCCATGTGCATCCTGACGACCTGCATGAGGCATTGCGACATCTGCATGCGCTGATGAAGGGTGAGGTAAAAAAGGCAGAATTCTACTACCGTTGGAACTACGAGTTTGATGACGAGAAGCCACCACGCTGGGGCTTTTTCAACAACACCAGCATTGCCGAATACCTGCCAGGTAACGACTTGCCCGTCAACGTCATATCAACCCTTACCGACGAGACGGACATTCGCCAAGCCCAGCGCGAAGAACAAGAGTTGGCAGATAAGTACAAGCGCATCTTCGAAGAAAGTATCATCGGCATGTCGTTCTACGATCCTGACGGCTACCTGCTGGATGCCAATAGGATTATGCGTGAAATATGCCACTTCGACAGCGACGAGGGCGATGCCTTCTTCTCACAGTTCTGCATGTTCGACCTGCCACCCTTCAACGAGCTTCTGGATCGCAACCATGTCGAAGAGCTGTGGGTGTGCTACCAGAGCATTATTCCTGAGCGCAACCTGCACGACTATCTGGAGATACACCTGCACCCAATCTGCGATGACCTGGGCAACGTCATCTATCTGTCTGTGGCAGTACGCAATGTGACGCAAGAGCGCGAGCTATACCTGCAGAACAAGCTGAACGACGATCAGCTGCGTCGTGCCAACAAGGAAATCCAACAGTACGAGACAGAGCTACGCTATCTGATGGAGAACTGTCAGATGCAGCCCTGGCGCATCAAGCTCAAAGAGAACGTCATTGAGTTCTACAAAGACCTGACAACCATCGACAAGACGTTTACCCTGGAGCAGCTGCAGACCATCTTCTACAATCAGGACGACGACTTCGTGCGTTCCATGGCGAACCCTGCTGAAGCCATCTCAAAGCCTGCATTCTGGATTGGCCAGATGCATCCCATAGTCAGTGAGAAATATAAGGAACCCCAATGGGTACAGATTAACAGTATTCCAGAATACGACGTCAATGGCCAGCTGAAGGGCAGCTTTGGTATCTGGCGCAACATACAGGGTCTGATGCGTAAGCAGGAACAGCTGAAGCGAGAAACAGAGCGTGCCAAGGACTCTGGCCATCAGAAGTCGGTATTCCTGGCCAATATGACGCACGAAATCCGCACCCCGCTGAATGCCATCGTAGGTTTCAGCGACCTCTTGCAGGCTTTAGAAGACAACGACCAGAAGCGCGAACTGATACGCATCATCCATAACAACTGCGACATGCTGCTGCGACTCATCAACGACATCCTCGTACTGTCGAGCGTCGACTCCACGGGCTTGGAACTCATACCCGAACGTGTCGATTTCAGCAAGGAGTTTGACGTCGTCTGCCAGTCACTGGCACAGCGTATCGAGAATCCCAATGTGGAGTTTCTGCAGGAGAATCCCCTACCCTCGCTCTTTGTCACAATCGACAACCGACGCATCCAGCAAGTCATCACCAACTTCGTCACCAATGCTGTCAAGAACACACAGCAGGGCCATATCCGTGTGGGGTATCGTGTGGAAGACGGTGCTGACAGACAGAGCATCTACGTCTACTGTGAAGACACCGGCCTCGGCATCCCCGCAGACCAGCAGGCACGCATCTTCGAACGCTTTGTCAAACTCAATGACTTCGTGCAGGGCACGGGTCTGGGACTTTCCATCTGTAAGGCCATCATAGACCATTGTGGAGGTGAAATCGGTGTTGACAGCGAGGTCGGCAAGGGTTCAACATTCTGGTTTAAAATCCCCATCAACCCCATCTCGGAAGCATCATGAGGCACATACTCATCATACTGTTTGCCATTCTGCCATTGCTGGTACACGCCCAGGAAAAGAAGGACAGCATACAAGTCTTTACCGAAGAGCGCCCACTGATATATGAGGACGCATGGGACCTGTGGCCTTACGCTTTCCTGAACGAAAACGGCGAGGCTGTGGGCTACAATATCGACTTGCTGAAGATGTTATGCAAGGAGCTCGATATCCCGTTCATCGTCAAGCTGAAACCCACACAGGATGCCCTCAACGACCTGAAGAACAGACATGCCGACCTGATGTGCGGTATGGATGCACATTTCCATAACGACTATGGCAAATACGGAAAAACCGTCATCCAGATATTCACCCATAGTGTGCTGCACCAGAAGGATGCCCCCGTCAGAATCAAGAAGACCAGCGACTTGGGCAAGCATCGCGTCATTGTCCATAAAGGCAGCTTCAGCCATCATCTGATGATGAATCACAACTGGGGGAATAACGCCGTTGCATACGACGACATGCAGGAGGCTGTGCAAAAGGCGCACCTGTCTACGGAGTATCAGGTTGTATGGAACACGCTGTCGCTGAAATACCTCGTTCGCAAGTTCCAGTACGATGACATGGAACTGACACCCGTTAGCATCCAGCATGGCGAATACAAGTTTATGTCGAACAACCAGCACCTGCTCGACCAGTTGGACAGCGTATATACCGTCTTGAATTCGGAGGGACGTCTGCAACCCATCCAGAACAAATGGTTCTATCCAGAGTACATCGACTCTGGCATTCCCACCTGGATATGGCAAGTAGTAGGCGTGATGCTGCTCATAGCGGGTGGGTTCCTGGCATACTACATCGTCTACCGACTGCGCGAAAGGAAGATGAAACGTGCCATCACACGCAGCAACCAGCGATTAGCCCTCATCCTGCGTACCAGCCACGTCAACATCTGGCTATACGACACCGCCAAAAACATCGTCACACGTTTCGACGAAAACGGCAACCAGCATAAAAGTCCGTTAATGTCGGGCATTTTCGACTATCACATCATCCCTGAAGACTTCGAACACCTGGCAGCAACTATACAAATGATGATGACGGACCATCAAGACCAAACTGAGCTACAGGTGCAAGCCAAGACGGCTGACAGCGACGAGATACGACATCTGACCATTCTCATGTCCGTACTTCATCGTGACAAGAACGGCAGACCAGCCACGCTGATTGGCACGTCCAGCGACATCACCGCAGAGCGTCTGCGCCAAATACAGGTGCGAGACAACATGGTACGCTATCAGGCCATCTTCAATGCCGGAATGGTTGACACGGTGGCATATGATGCCAATGGTACCGTTATCACCATGAACGAGATAGCTGCTTCCGTCATCAAGGGAGGTCGATTTACCGTTCACGACCATAACGTCAACCTGCGCGACGTGCTGCGTATGGACGACTTGGACCTGGAACATTTCCAACAGACCTGTATGACACTCATCTACAAGTCGGACCAGCCACAGAGCGAAGCCACACGACAGTTCTTCCAAACAGACAAATACTACGAACTGCAGCTTGTACCCTATCGCGACAACCAGGGCCGTCTGCAGGCCATCTATGGCACGGGGCGAGACGTGACAGAGAATGTCAATGCCTACACCCAGATGCAGCGCAACAGCATGTTGCTGCAACAAGCCAACGAGGAGGTGAGTACTTATATTCGAAATACCAACTTTGTGTTGCAGAACGGTGGTGTGCGCATGATAGACTATTTACCAGACACTCACACGGTAGCCATCTATCAAGGCATTGAGCAACACGAATTCGAGCTGACCCAGACACGTTGTATGGCACTCACCCACGACGAGTCGAAACGTGTGACGCAACGCATTCTCAAGAGCATGGACAACCGCATGCGTGGCTCATTCAATGCCACCATACGTACGACGCTACGCTCCAAAGGACATCCCATGTACCTCTATGTATCGTTCATACCCATCTTCAACAGCGATGGCGACATCAACAGCTACTTCGGACTGTGCAGGGACATCAGCGAGATTAAGGCTACCGAAGAACTGCTGGCCCAAAAAACTCTGAAGGCGCAAGAGGTGGAAACCATCAAGAACGCCTTCCTACGTAACATGAGCTACGAGATACGTACCCCGCTGAACTCTGTCGTAGGCTTTGCCGAACTGTTTCAGATGGAGCATCTGCCTGAAGAGGAGCCACTGTTTATTCAGGAAATCAAGAATAACTCCTCGCAACTGCTAAAACTCATCAACGACATCCTGTTTCTCTCACGTCTCGATGCCGAGATGATCGAGTTCAAGAAGCAATCCGTCGATTTCGCCGCTATCTTCGAACCACGATGCCAGACAGCATGGGAAAACTATCGGCAGCACGATGTTACCTATCTCGTCGACAACCCTTACAACAAACTGGTCGTCGACATTGACATCCAGAACATCGGCATCATTATCGACCGCCTGCTTGCCATTTCAGCCATACACACGACCTCCGGACAGGTTAGGGCGCGCTACGACTATACGGGCGAGGGACTTATCATGGCATTCATGGATACAGGCAGCGGCATTCCTAAGGACAGGCTCGACCACATCTTTGAACGTTTCTCTGGCAGCAACCATCAAGACACGGGTCTTGGCTTGGCCATTTGTTACGAACTGACACGACAGATGGGGGGCAAAATCACCATCAAATCCGAGGATGGCAAAGGTACGATGGTATGGGTCACCATTCCCTGCCAGTGTTCAGAAATTGAAAGAAAATAGACATGAAAAAGATATTCTCACAAATACTGCTGCTGTTCAGCATGTTACTGCCTGCCCAAGCTGCTGCCAGCGACAACTATGGCTATACTGACGAGCGACCACTGGTAATTGCTGCCGACTGGGATTTCCAGCCTTTTGAGTTTCTGAATACCGACGGACAACCCTCAGGCTACAATATTGAGGTGCTCGACATGATACTGAAGCACATAGGCATTCCACACAAGTTCGTCATGCAGGAATGGCATAGCGTCAACGAGATGTTTGCCAATCACGAGGCTGACCTCATCCACGCACTGTCCATCAACTTCAAAGGCCATCCCTACGTGACCACCAAGAAGTACATCAACTACTATACACTGCGGGCAGCACGACACGTGGACACCCCTCCCCTGAACAGTCTGCGACACCTGACTAAAGGCGACACACTGATGCTTAAAGAGGACGACTATGGCGCTCTGACGCTACGGGCTATGGGTGAACAGCCTTTCACCCAGATTTTCACGACGCCCAAGACTGCCCTCAGCAACATCAGCAGCAGCAAGCAGAAGTACTTCATCTGGGGCGAGTTGCCTCTGAAACGTAAAATCCAAGAACTGAACATCGACAACATTGCCCTCGACGAAATTGACCTCCCTGCTGGTGAGTTGCGCATCATTGGCTACGACCATAAAATCATCGACCTCATCGACGAGGAGTTCACCCGTCTCGAACAGGCTGGCGATATCCAGCCCATCTACGACCGCTGGTTCCATCCTGAGCGTCAGCACGACAATGCCTCACCATGGGCACCCTACGTGCTGGTAGGTGTCGCTATAGTCTGTTTGGTAGCATTCCTCTTCAGCCGTCTCATCACCATCCGCGTGCGCAATGCCGTACGCCATAGTGCTGACCTCAACAGCATGATGTTGCAAGCCCTAAACATGGGCGCATACTCTATTCTGGAATACGACCTAAAAACACGCAAGATCAGGAACCGCCATGGCTACCTAATGCCCGAAAACGGCATGACTATCGACGACATTCTCAACCGTACGGACCCCAACCAGCGCGACGAATTCCGTGAAAAGATTGAAGCTATGGAGCGCGGCGACCTCGACCATTGGCAGATGGAACGTCGCTGGAATGCCGGTACAGAGCAAAGCCCTGACTGGCACATCTTCAGCGGTAGTGCCGTACTGGAACGAGAAAACGGCATACCACGCTACATCATTCATACCGTCAAGGACATCACGCGCGACGTAGTGGAAGAGCGCCATAACCAAGATCTGGGAGCCAAATATAAGTTGCTGTTCGATACCAATATCATGGCCATGGCGTTCTACGACAAGGATGGTAACCTGCTCGATCTCAACCAGAAGATGCGTGAACTCTGTCACATCACCCCGCAGAACGAAGACTTCTTCATGAGCATTAATCTGTTTGAAATGCCACATATCCGAGACGACTACAACGCCACGGACCGCGAACCATTCCATACCTGCCAGCACATCTTGCTGCCCAATGTCAATTTAGACCTCTACATGGAAAACAAGGTCGCTCCGCTATTCGACGACAACGGTCTGCTGGTATTCTATATCATCACCTCGCGCGATGTGACTGCCGAACGCCAAATGTATCTGCAGGAACACCAACACGAACAAAAGCTGCAACACACTAATGAGACCATCCGCCGCTACGACCAGCAGCTAAGCTACCTATTGGAGGAAAGCAAGATTTTTGTATGGCGCTACGATCCAGTCACCGATCTGGTACACTTCTCGCGCAAGTCCCACATGTCAGAATACACCGAGTCGCTTAACGAGTTTACCAATGGTGTACCCGAAAAGAGTCGTGCTGGTGCCCTCATACAGCTACGCGACTTCATTGCCAAGCAACAGCCGTTCAGCGTCATCCACCAGTACAACTACACGCCCTTACAAAACGAACCGTGCTGGTTTGCCGTCAGCGGCATGCCCAACTTTAATAACAACGGACAACTGACCGATTTCTTTGGCATAGCACGTGACATCACCCAGCTTATGTCGGCACAGGAACGCCTGCGTCAGGAAACCGAGCGTGCAGAGGACTCCGGCAAGCTAAAGAGCGCCTTCTTGGCTAATATGACGCACGAAATCCGTACCCCGCTCAATGCCATCGTAGGCTTCAGCGACCTACTGCCCATGGTCGAAGACAATAACGAGCGTATGGAGTTCATACGTATCATCCGTAACAACTGCGACATGTTGCTACGACTCATCAACGACATTCTCGAAGCCTCCAGCATGGGACAGTCGCTAGCCATCGAACCCCAGCATCTTGACCTGTCGCGCGTCTTCGACGACATCTGCCTTTCGCTTCAGCAACGTGTGCAGAACCCAGACGTCGAATTCCAAAAGGACAATCCCTACTCTACCTTCCCTGCCGTGATTGACGCAGGCCGTCTGCAACAGTTGCTCACAAACTTCGTCACCAATGCTGTCAAGTACACCAAGCAGGGCCATATACGCGTGGGCTACAAAGCCGAAGACGGCATGGCGTACATCAGGAAACCTGTTGACGGCATCTATTTCTATTGCGAGGACACAGGCGCAGGAATACCCCTTGACCAACAGACCAGTGTTTTCGAACGTTTTGTCAAGCTCAACGACTTCGTGCAGGGCACAGGCCTTGGACTCTCCATCTGCCGTGCCATTGTCAGAAAGTGCGGTGGTAAAATCGGTGTGAAAAGCGAAGGTGAAGGCCATGGCTCTACCTTCTGGTTTTGGATTCCGCTTACTGAACAATGAAATGTCGTTAGGATACAGAAAAGCACTATCCTAATGACATAAAAAAGGGAGCCCAAAGGCTCCCGAAACATTATCTCATAATGTTGTATGTAGTTTCTTAGAACAAGAAGGTCTTCTCAAGCCAGTAAACAAGGATACCAGCGAGGTAGCCAGCAAAGGCTATCCACGTGATGCGCTTCATATACCAGCCAAAGGATATCTTCTCCAGACCCATAACAACGACACCAGCGGCAGAACCAATGATGAGCATGGAACCACCAACACCGGCACAATAGGCCAGAAGTTGCCAGAAGATGCCATCAACAGCCAGGTCGCCAACTTCCGCTACAGGATACATGCCCATACAGCCAGCAACGAGAGGCACGTTGTCGACGATGCTGCTGAGTACACCGATGATGCCTGTGACAAGGTAGTGGTTGCCCTCGAAAGTGCTATCAAGACCCTTACCCAGCATGGTAAGCACACCGACCTCCTGAAGCACAGCAACAGCCATGAGGATGCCCAAGAAGAACATAATGGTGGAGAGGTCGATCTTGGTCATGATGTCGGAAACACGCTTGGCCATAGTGTCTTCCTCAGAGGTGTTATAATGGAAAATCTCAGTGGTGGTCCACAGTACACCTAAGACGAGCAGGATGCCCATGAACGGCGGCAGATGGGTAATGGTCTTGAAGATAGGTACAAAGACCAGACCGCCAACACCCAGCCAGAAGATAATGTCACGCTGTGCCTTTGTAAACTGGCTAACATTTGCGTTGGGCAGATTCTGTTCCTTGTCGAACTTGCCTTTCAGCGACATACTAAGAATAGCAGCAGGAATAACCATAGAGACTAGCGAAGGAATGAAAATCTCGGAAATGACACCCTGCGTGGTGATGACGCCCTTGATCCACAACATGATGGTGGTAACATCGCCAATGGGTGAGAAAGCACCACCTGAGTTGGCCGAGATGATAACCAACGCAGCATAAATCATACGATCGGTACGTTCCTGAACCAGTTTTCGCAGCACCATAATCATAACGATAGAGGTGGTTAGATTGTCAAGGATGGCCGATAAGAAGAAAGTCATAAAGGCCACACGCCACAGGAGTTTGCGCTTGGAGCGCGTCTTCATCGTGTCGCGCACGAAATTAAAACCACCATTAGAGTCTACAATCTCGACAATGGTCATGGCACCCATCAGGAAGAATAACGTGCCAGCAGCATCGCCCAAATGATGTTCAATGACTTCTGCGATGTGGTGGACCACCCCATCTACCGGAATTGAAGGATAATAAGCTGCGGGACCCAGCATGAGCAGTGTCCAACATCCCACACACATCAGCAGCGCGATGGCTGCCTTGTTGACTCGCGTCAGGCTCTCGAGGGCAATACAAAGATAACCCGCTACAAAGAGCACCACAATGCAAATTGTTAATGTTGACATAATGCGTTAAAAATAGTTTGTTCGTAATTTGTGCGCAAAATTACAAAATAAATCATAATTAATAATACATAATTCATAATAATTTTGTAATTTTGCCGAAAAATAAGAAAGATATGGCACTTAACTTGAACAAGAACCTGAAGTTGTACTACTCCATCAAGGAAGTAGCACAAATGTTTGGCGTAAATGAGAGTACCCTCCGCTATTGGGAACAAGAGTTTCCGTATTTGAAGCCAAAGAATACCGGGCCCGCGAAAATTCGCCAGTATCAAGAAAAGGACATCGAACAGATTCGCCTGATTTACAACCTTGTGAAGGTGCGTGGCTTCAAGTTGGCTGCAGCCAAGAAGATCATCAATAGCAATCGCGACGGCGCTGACCGTAAGTCCGAAGTACTGACGCGATTGATGAATATCCGCACAGAGTTGCAAGCCCTGAAGCGACAGATGGACTATCTGCAATGAGCTAAGTTCCGCTCAAAATCTTATCTTACCGTCATAGTTAAAGATAGGCTGATCGGTTGGTACCTCATTGTCGTAGAACTGTACAGCCGAGTCGTTTTGTTTGGGATGCTGCTGACGTAGCAGACGGATAATTTCAGCACCTGCCCAAATAGTAGGACCATAACCATGAGCAGCCATGACATGTACCGGACGGTGGGCATAGAAAGCAGCATCGAAGCCCATACCCGTTCCTACGCAGACATTCTGAACCTGACCCTTATCGTTTACAGCCGACTGCAGCGCATGCCAACCTAACAAGGCCACAGGGCCGAATGCCTTGGCATCAAGCCAGCCTTGACTGACGGCATGTGCCAGGCAATAGGTATAGATAGCAGTGGCCGAAGTCTCCAAGTAGGTATCGTTGCGGTCGAGCAGTTGGTGCCAAAAACCCGTGTGGTGCTGACGACGCGCCAGTCCGGAAGCGTGTTTCCTTAACAGTCCGAGGATGAAAGGGCGCTGTGGATGGTCAGTAGGCAGCACATCGAGCACCTCGCTCATGGTCAATATAGCCCAACCATTGGCGCGTCCCCAATAGAAAGCGGGATGTGGATTCATGTCCTCTACCCAGCCATGACGGAACAAACCATCTGCCTCAACCCACATGCGGTTGGCAAACTGAACAACCTGTCGGGCAGCCTCATCGTAATAGCTACTTTGACCTGTGAATTTGCCCATATAGGCCACTGTGGGCACCCCCATGAACATATCATCGAGCCACACGGTATTCTTCTGTGGGCGCAGGCGGGCAAAGGTGCCATCAGCAAGTCGGTACTCTTTATTCATGATATATTCGACATAGTTATCGATGAGCGGTCGCAGGGAATTTTTAGCTGCCAGGCCCATGAGATCGGCCTTAATCATCGAACAGCAGACGGCACCAGCATCATCCAGCGCATGGGGGTCGATGATACGACGCACATTCACGTCAATCTGCTGGTTCTTCGCATAAACCTTTTGGAAATAAGGTGCAATGTCTGCCAAGAGTTTGTGACGTTTGGTGACATAGTTGCGGTAGGCTTCGTCACCTGTAGCCGAATAGGCAGACAGCACAGCCGAATAGGTAACGCCCCATTCGTAGCTCGTCAGGCGGAAACCGCCCTGCTTCAACTGCGTGTCAGCATCAATATCCTTTAGTTTGGTCACTTCCCTGTTCGTCTGTTTATCCACAAGCATGGCAGGTGTCTCGGCATCGATATATTGCAGTACACGGTCCATGGTCTTTTTCACCTGATTCACAGTAGGCACACCGTAGCCCGTCACGTATTCCGGCTTCATCAGATGCAGCGGTGTGTTGTTGTCGTTCACTTGCTGTGCATGCGTTGTGGTCAGCCAAGCGCCCCCACATAGCAGTAAAGAAAGAATTAGTTTTTGCTTCATTGTGGTCTGTTTATATAATAGCTGCTACAAAGGTACAAAAATTTTGATAAATATATAGGCAATCTGCGAAAAAAACACTAATTTTGCAGCACACTTAAAACGAATCGGAATGAGAACGGGTCTAATTACAACATTCATCGTTTTATTCTCCTTGTTGTCGCCTGCACAATCAGCAACAAATGCGCAGACATCCAAGTTGGATAAACGACAGTTCAATAAGTATTGGCGCATAGAGTCGGAGTCTCCCGACTACCAGGTAGCATTCCTTGACGACACGTGCGAAATAGTTGCCCCCAAAGGCCTGACCCTATGGCGGAAGGAGAAGCTAAAGAAAGGCATGACGGTGGAGTATGATGCCTGCGTGATGGATGAGGGTAAAGCTAGCGACCGTCTGAGCGACCTAAACTGTTTTTGGCTAGCATCAGATCCGAAGGGCAAAGATCTATGGGCCAGGGCAACATGGCGCAGCGGCATCTTTACCCGATGCTATACGCTACAAATGTATTACTTAGGGTACGGGGGCAACCATAACAGCACCACTCGCTTCCGTCGCTATGACGGTAATGAGGCTGGTGTGGAAGATGCCACCAAACGTCCTGCCATTTTGCAGGAGTATACCGATGCACCCCACCTACTGACAGCCAATCATTGGTATCATGTCAAGATAGAGAGTTCGACGACAGGACACACCCGCTTTTACATGGACGGAGAGTGTATTGTGGACTATCATGACCCACAGCCTTTAGAAAGTGGTTGGTTTGGATTCCGTACAACGCTCTCGAGAACACGCATCACCAACTTCCGATACTACGAGACACCATACCTTTCGTTGACAAAGACTGGTGTCCCGCTACATTGGGTCGGCAATGGCAAGGCTGGGCCTGTCAGCTTTGGTATACCCTTTGCTCAGGGAGAGGTCAAGGACATCTCAACGCTAACACTATCAGACGACATTCAGACAGATGCCTGGATTAATGCCAAATGGCCAGACGGATCAGTGAAATGGGCTGGATTGGCGGCCGTCATACCCGAAGGAAGCAAGGACCTGAAGGTGGTAACCGCTCAGAAGAAGAAAAAGGAAAAGGGACTAATGGTCACCACGGCAGACAACCAGCTGATAGTCCATACAGGCAGACTGACAGCATACCTGCCAAAGCACGGCATACACATCTTTGACAGTTTGTATCTGAACGGCAAGAAGGTGGGAGGTGCTTCATCGCTCATCTCCACAACAGAAACAGACGTCTATCATTCGCAGCTGAATACTGTTGAAGTGGAAAGAGCGGGAAATGTACGGACTGTCATCAAGATAGCAGGGGTACACCGGAACTTGGCAGGACGAGAGCGGCTGCCATTCGTTGTCCGCCTGTACTTCTATCAGGAAAGTGATCAAATGCGCATGGTGCACACCTTTATATATGATGGTGACGAGCATCGTGACATGATTCGTTCATTAGGCATCCGATTGCATGTACCCATGCGCGAAGAAGCCTATAATCGCCACATAGTCTTTGCCACAGACCATGGCATTTGGACAGAACCCGTACAGCCACTTGACGGACGCAGACCCCTTATGATGAGTGATAACCGTCATCGTAACATCCAGGCAGAACAGATGGAAGGTAAGCGCATACCTGAGTATAGTGCTTTCGACGCCAGGAATCGCGAACTACTGGACCACTGGGCCAAGTGGGATGGTTTTCGTCTGTCGCAGTTGACAGATAACAGCTATGCGATTCGTAAACGGGCTACGTCTGACAGTCCTTGGATAGGCACACTTACTGGCACACGGTCGCCAGGCTATTCCTTTGTTGGTGACGTCAGCGGTGGCATCGGTATCTGTCTGAAGGATTTCTGGCAATCATACCCTTCAACCATACAGATTGAAAAAGCCCGTAGCAAAGAGGCTGAGCTAACGATGTACCTCTGGAGTCCTGAGGCTGAAGAAATGAACCTCTGCCATTATGATACCGTTGCACATAATCTACTGGCCAGTTATGAGGATGTACAGGAGGGCATGAGTTCGCCCTACGGCATTGCTCGTACCCATGTGCTGACGCTCAAGGCATATGACTGCTATCCTGGCAAGGAAGCTATCATTCGGTCAGCACAATCAATGGCTGCTGATGCCCATCTGTTGCCAACACCAGACTATCTATATGAAAAGCGTGCTTTTGGCATCTGGTCGTTGCCCAAGGCAGCATCAGATCCGGTGGAGCAACGTTTGGAAGCCTTTATCAAGGCCTATCAGGGCTATATAGAAGAAAACAAGTGGTATGGCTTTTGGAACTATGGCGACATCATGCACACCTACGACGAAGAACGTCAGTCATGGCGATATGATGTTGGCGGATTTGCTTGGGACAACACTGAACTAGCAACACCGATGTGGCTATGGTATAACTTCCTGCGGACTGGCAGGCATGACATTTGGCGGATGGCTGAAGCCATGACGAGACATTGCAGCGAGGTAGACACCTACCATATAGGACCTTTTGCACCATTGGGCAGCAGACATAACGTCACCCATTGGGGCTGTGGTGCTAAAGAGGCGCGTATCAGCCAAGCTGCATTCAATCGTTTCTATTATTACTTGACAACAGATGAGCGTACAGGTGACCTCATGCGCGAGCAGACTGATGCCGATACGTTGCTGTATCATCTCGACCCTATGCGCATAGCAGAGCCGCGCAGCCTCTATCCCAGCAGCGCGCCGGCACGTCTGCGTATCGGTCCTGACTGGTTGGCCTATGCGGGTAACTGGATGACAGAGTGGGAACGCTTTGGAACGGAGAAATATAAGAACAAGATATTAACAGGATTGCAGTCTATCGCCCAGCTTCCAGACGGTATATTCACGGGCAATCTGGCTAAAGGATACAATCCTGCTACAGGAAAGATTACTTATGACGGCGATCCTTCCGTACGTTCTACCAACCACCTGATGACGATTATGGGTGGGTTCGAGGTGATGAACGAGCTAATGCCGATGATGAAGTGCAGTGCCTTCGAGAAGGTATGGATAGACTTTGCCCGCCGATATAAGCAGATGGCATTTGAAATCAGGCATAGCAACTTCCCTGTACGTCGACTGGAGGCCTTTGCAGCATGGCAAGACCGTGACCCACAACGTGCAGCTACGGTATGGAAAGCATTATGGAATCATGGAGACAGCACTTCCAACACCAATGATGCCGCACTTTGGAGTCTGGACGCCATCTATATGCAAGAGGTACTAACCAAGACGACTAAGGTAGCCAAACGTCATTAATGGCAAATACGGTTTCGAGGGTAATCTTCGAAGCCTCTTTTCTTGTCAGCTGACGGCTCCAGGATACACGCTTGTCAGTAGTAGCACCTTCGCCTGTATTGTTATATTCCATGTAACGGGCCGTTTTGACAGCTTCTGGACGCCATTGGTGCCAACCCTCAGGACGAATCTGGCGAGGCAGCTGACAGTTCATGAACAGCGTATAACCGTAATCGCGCCAAGGACGTCCGAGATATACTTTGTCGACACCTTGGTCGCAACTAATACTGCAATTATTAAATATGTACCCGTAGGCAACGTCCTTTGGTGTTGATGCTGCCGTGATGTACGAATCAGCCTTGCAGAAAATCTGGCAATGTTCAAACCAGGCTGTCGAGGGACCAAAGATGAAGTCGGTAGTACCCTCGATGTAGCAATCCTTAAAGAAAAGGCGCGTCTTGGCATTACCTGTATAGATGGTGTCCTGATGGCCTAGGAAACGGCAGTTTACAAATGTCAGACGGTCGCCCTCGGTATGCAGTGCCACAGCTTGTCCGAGTCGGGCGGAATTATTTTCAATGGTAATATTCTTCAGTATGATACGACTGCCTTGTATCTTCAAAGTAAAGGTGCGGAAGGTACCAATTTTTTGGGCAGGTCCATTGGCGGTAAGCGGTGAGATGTCGACTTTGATATTTGCATGATCGTCCCAAGTGATGATAGTTTTATCACGATCCTCACCGCAAATCTCGATATTGGTGAGCCACTGGGGAATGATGAGTTTCTCCTTGTAAACACCCTTCTTCACGTAAATAACTTTGTGATACTCCATAAAGGCACGACACACCTCAATGGCCTCACTAATGTTGCGGAACTCGCCCGTGCCATCACGTGCCACGAAAAGCGTATCAGGATTGTCGTAGTTCTTAGCCTGTGCCGACAGCATTGCGCTAAGTGCACAGAAAATACAGATTAGTTTTTTCATATCATTAAGTAGTTGGACTTGTTTATTACATGATTTGTGTCACGTCCTTCAGGTCTTCAATCTTACGCAGATTTGCCATAATATCCTTCACGTCATCACGGTCGTGGACACGCAACTCGATAGAGCCGTCGAACATGCCATCTTCAGAAGTGATGGTCAGACGATGGATATTGACACTCATCTGGCTAGAGATAATCTGCGAGATGTCGAGTAGCATACCCACGCGGTCAATACCCTGAATACGAATGGTGGCATCAAAGTACAGCTTTTTGTGCATGTCCCATTTGGCATCGAGAATACGATTACCGAAACTGGCTTTCAACTTGGCTGCCACAGGACAGGCGCGCTTGTGAATTTCTATCTGATGGCGCCCGTCGATAAAGCCTAACACATCGTCGCCAGGTATAGGGTGACAACAATGTTTGAACTTGTATTGCATGATATTGTCGTCTGTAATGAATATGGGCTTCTTGCGATTGAATTTCTCTGGCACCACGAAAAGTTCTGGTTGTTCAGGGGTGCCTCCCTTCTTTTTCTTGTCGCGTCCCAGGAAGGGCATGAGCTTGCGCCAGCCTTTCTTGCCAGCATCCTTGCCCTGTAATTCGTCGAGATCTTTCTCGCCCAAGAGGATGATCTTGTCCGCCACCGCCTGATAGAAGTCATCGCGATTGCGGGACTCGTGAAATTCCGTCAGCTTGTCAGCAGCAGCCTGCATGTTGTCGATATTGTTTTTCTTGCAGAACTCGTCAAACATCTCTTCGCCCTTTCGTTGTTGCTCACGACTATTGCGACGCAAAATTGCCTGAATCTTAGCCTTAGCCTTAGCGGTAGACACGAAATTAATCCACGAAGGCTGAACGTGTTGAGACTTAGAGGTCAGGATCTCCACCTGATCACCACTCTGCAACTTATGGCTCAAAGGCACCAATTTGTGATTGACCTTAGCACCAATACAATGCGAACCCAAGAAAGTATGGATGGAGAAAGCGAAGTCGAGTGCCGTACATCCAGCAGGCATAGTTTTAATTTCTCCCTTTGGTGTAAAGACGAATATTTCAGAAGCAAAGAGGTTAAGTTTAATGGCATCAAGGAAGTCCATAGCATCGGGCTGAGGATCGTCCAAGATTTCCTTGATAGTACGCAGCCACTCGTTCAGTTCGGCCTCGTCCTCAGTATACTCATCGTCATCGCCTTCCTTATATTTCCAATGAGCAGCAAAACCTTGCTCAGCCACCTCGTTCATACGATCGGAACGAATCTGCACTTCTATCCAGCGCCCTTGCTTCGACATCAATGTGACGTGCAAAGCCTGATAGCCATTGGCCTTGGGATGTGAGAGCCAGTCACGCAGACGGTCGGGATGACTCTTATAAATCTTCGAAATGGCCACATATATATTGAAACATTCGTTGATTTCCTCTTCGCGCTTATTGGGTGTGAAGATGATGCGCACAGCTAATATATCGTAGATTTCTTCGAACGATACGTGCTTGTTCTGCATCTTGGACCAAATGCTGTATGGCGACTTGACACGTTCCTTGATTTCGTAGTGGATGCCCATCTTTTGGAGTTCCACCTCGATGGGAACCGTAAATTCGTCGAAAAGTTCATGGCGCTTAGCTTCAGTCAATGCCAGTTTCGACTTGATGTTGGCATACTCTTCAGGATGCTCGTACTGAAAACTAAGATTCTCTAGTTCCGTCTTAACCTTGTTCAGTCCCAGCCGATTAGCTAATGGTGCATAGATATAAAGTGTCTCGCCTGCAATCTTATACTGTTTGTTGGCAGGTTGCGACTCCAAGGTACGCATATTGTGTAGACGGTCGCAGATTTTAATCAAGATGACGCGAATATCCTCGCTCATCGTGAGCAGCAACTTTTTGAAGTTCTCAGCCTGAGCAGAGGCCTGCTCACCGAAGATGCCACCGGAAATCTTGGTCAGTCCATCGACAATCTGGGCAATCTTCGGACCGAAGATATTCTCAATATCCTCTGTGGTATAGTCTGTATCCTCAACGACATCGTGCAACAAGGCTGCACAGATACTAGTAGAACCCAGTCCTACCTCTTCGCAGGCAATCTGCGCCACAGCAATGGGGTGCATGATATATGGCTCACCAGAAAGGCGACGCACACCTTTATGAGCCTGACGGGCAAAGTTAAAAGCCTTGGTGATAATATCCACCTTCTTACGGTGGCGTGATGACAAATAGCTATCCAGCAGACGCTGAAAAGCATCGTTTATCAGTTGGTCGTCAGCGGCCTCGCGCATCATGTCCTCATCCATAGTTTACCTCCTTCTTTTTCTCGTGGTTTTACGTTTGCTGGTAGAAGCTTTACGTGTAGCCTTGGCTCGTGTCCTAGTAGCCTTGGAACGTCCTCTGATTGCACGGGCCTTACGACTGGCACGGGTCTTCTTACCTCGCGTGTATCGCTTGCTCTTATGATAGTATGTGGGCACGTCATCGCGTACCTCCACTTCTGAACGACGACTCAGCAACTCGCTGGCCTTGTAGTTGTATACCGAGTCTTCCAAATCAAGGAAGCGTCCCACCTCAGTCATTGGCAGACGCAGAGGAGACGGCTCTGTTGCGCCAGGCACCACATCACGGCGATACATCGGATTCAGCGACCGCAACAGATCAATGTTGATGCCAACCACCTCGGCCACCTGCTCCAAATGTACATTACGGCTCACCATGATGGTGTCTGACTTAGCTGGCAGGCGTGTCGTCATCGGACAGATATTGTGCAGCGAATAATATGTCATGATGTAGTTAGCGGCAATGAAAGCAGGCACATACCCACGTGTCTCGCGAGGCAGGTAGGGATAGATGTGCCAATAATCCTTGATGACGGGCAAGGGCTCGCCATCCGCACCCTTCAGCGATGTGACGTTATTGGCACGGCGAATGGCCTTATTGATATTCTCAGGACCGCAGTTATATGCTGCAATAACCAGATTCCAGTCACCGAAAATCTTATACAGGTCGCGCAGATAGCGGGCAGCAGCCTGTGACGAAAGGACAGGGTCGCGACGTTCGTCGACCAATGAGTTAAGCTTTAGACCATACTGTTTGCCGGTGGCAGGCATAAACTGCCAAAGACCAGCAGCCCCCACACGACTCACAGCCTTCGGATTGAGTGCCGATTCAATGATGGGCAGATACTTCAGTTCCAAAGGCAGCTGGTACATCTCCAAAGCCTCCTCGAAGATGGGCATGTAGAAGTTTGACGCTCCCAGCATGTAGCTGATAGAACGGCGCAGACGACCACTATAACGGTCGATGAATTTCTGTACGACATCATTATAGGCCATCTCCATCACACATGGCATGCGGTACAGACGGTCGATGAACTCCTCCTTGCTATACTCAGGATTGACATCCTTCATGTTACAGTCCTGTGGCTCGTCGAGATAGGTCTTAGCCATATATACGTTGAGCAGCGAGTCGAGGTCGTAGGTCATAGCTTCGGGGAACTCAATGACCTCCTCATTACCACTCTGATCCAGTACGGTAATTTCGTCCTCCTCATCGGGTTCATCATCATCATCGTCTATAACTTGTGCACTCATACTAAGTGGCAAGAACACCAGCAGGCAAAACAGCACCAGCCATTTCGCCACGTTTTTCATCGTCTCATTACTCTTTCCTATCTTACTCATTACCAATTATTTTCGATTCTTAACTTTTCACTTCTTAGAAACTCAAGCTACAGTTCACGCCTATTGACTGTGCTTGCAGAGGATTCCCCCCCATCCTATTGGGAATAATGGTCGGTTCCACCTTCAGACTAAGGTCCTTCGAGATATCGAAGACCGACAATTCGGCATCCACATAGGCATCAATCACCGAGATGGCGTACACGCCTAACATCACGAAGAAACTCATATCACGCCAACGACGGTACTTGTCCTTACGGCTCTTAAACAACTGCTTGTAACGATCCTCATTGTCCTTGGTCACCGTACGTCCCAAGTGTAGGAACTTGTTGTAGGACTGTGTACCTGGATCGTTGTCCATGATATCGAGATAGGCCTGCGAGTAGTCCTTGTACATCATGTTGTTCCATGTTAGAGCATAGATGCAACCCATGAAACCGCCATAGATGATGGGCAGTTTCCAGAATTTCCGGTTATATATCTGACCGGCACCGGGAATAACCAACGCCAGCCACAACGCACGCTGAGGATCGGGGGTCCACGTGTTCCAATTGCGTTTGACCTTCTCCTTGCGCTGCTTCTTGACAACGACTGATGTGCTGTCAGCCAACAAGGCCTTGGTATCCTCGACGACAACGGAGTCCATGGGGACCAGCAGACGTCCTATGCTGTCGCCAGTCTTAATGACAGTCAGCGAATCCTGCTGTGAATAACCCGAAACGGCTATGCCAAGCATGATGATGATCGTCAGCACTCTACTCATTTGCACCATCTAGCGCATTCATGATGCGCTCCAATTGTTCTTCATTATCAAACTGGAGGATAATCTTGCCCTTGCCCTTAGACGAGTAGCTCATCTGGACCTTCGTCTGGAAGAACTGTGCCAAACGATTCTTGAGGATATTGAACTCCTCAGGCAACTGGTTCTTCGAAGCTATCTTGCCACGAGCCGTCTTTACATCGTTGCCATTCTTCAGAGCCTGCACCAATTCCTCGACCTTACGGACAGAGAGTTGTTGCTGCTGCACCTCACGGAATAGTTTGATCTGCTGAGAAGGACTATCGATAGCCAAGAGAGCACGTGCATGTCCCATTTCTATCTCATGGTTCTTCAAGGCCATCTGCACCTGAGCAGGCAACTTCAGCAGTCGCATATAGTTTGTCACAGCAGCACGACTTTTGCCGACACGTTCAGAAATCTTTACCTGTGTCATGCCTGAGGCTTCAGCCAAATGCTGATAGGCCAAGGCAATCTCGATGGCATTCAGGTCCTCACGTTGGATATTCTCCACCAAAGCCATCTCCATCGCATTCTGATCCTCAACACTAACTATGTAGGCAGGAATCTTCTGCAAACCAGCCAACTGCGAGGCACGCCAGCGGCGCTCACCTGCTATTATCTGATATCGTCCACTATCTACCTTTCGCAACGTGATGGGCTGTATGATGCCTAGTTCACGAATGCTACTAGCCAACTCCTGCAAGGCCTCTGGATCAAACTCACGACGGGGCTGATTGGGATTGGGGTCAATTAAACTAATCTCAACCTCGTTCAGGTTCGACGAACCTTCCGTCTTCACCTCAGCGGTAGTATCTATTAGTGCGTCTAGTCCACGACCAGTTCCTATATCGTCCAACCCGCGGCCCAGCACGCTTGTTGCAAATTTCTTCTTTACAGCCATCGTATTTATTTACATATTTACGGATTTACCGATTTACTTGTTATTCTTGTTAATAATTTCCTTGGCCAGAGCCAAATGGTTCTTTGAACCTGTGGAATCAGCATCATACAAGATGACGGGCAGGCCATGGCTTGGACTCTCCGACAGCTTTACATTACGCTGAATCACTGTCTTGAACACCAATTCCTGGAAATGGCGTTTTACCTCGTCGAAAATCTGGTTGGCCAGACGCAGACGTGAGTCGTACATGGTCAACAGGAAGCCTTCAATCTCCAGTTTCGGATTCAGCTTCTGCTTGATAATCTTAATGGTATTCAGTAACTTCGAGATACCCTCCAATGCAAAATACTCACATTGTACAGGGATGATAACCGAATCGGCTGCCGTCAGCGAGTTAACAGTAATCAGTCCCAGCGAGGGTGAGCAGTCAATAAGGATATAGTCGTACTCACTGCGCAACGGTTCCAGAATCTTGGAAATCATGCGCTCACGATTTTCCATATTCAACATTTCTATCTCTGCTCCAACTAGATCAATATGACTGGGGATGATGTCCAGTCCATCAATATCAGTCGTATAGATAGCATCGCGAACGTCAGCATGGTCTATCAGGCACTCATATAGCGAGCAGTCCACCTCCTGAAGGTTTACACCAAGTCCGCTTGAGGCATTTGCCTGCGGGTCGGCATCAACGACCAAGACCGTTTTCTCCAAAGTTGCCAGCGATGCGGCCAAATTGATAGTTGTCGTTGTCTTACCAACGCCACCTTTCTGATTGGCCAATGCAATAATCTTTCCCATAATCCTTACTTAATTATAATATAGGCTGCAAAGGTACAAATAAAAAACGGACTGACCAAACCTCAGTCCGTTCTTTTAAGCCTTTTTACCTATTAAGCAAGAGAAAATATCAATAAAAATAGACGATTTTCTTGCTTTTCTGCGATTTTTTTTGTATCTTTGCACATAGAAAAGCAACGCTAAAAGCTATAAAAACCTTGCTTTTGGCGCCCGCCACAAGACGTTAGCACGAACGCCAAAAGATATTGCCCCGCCCGCCGCAAGAGCTTGCTGCGGGCGGGGCAAATTAGTAAGATACCGCCTCGCGCCCCGTTACATCCCGTCTCAAGGCCCGTCCAAACGGCCCTTCTCCCTTTTCTCCTTACTTTATCATTGCGGACAGGTCCCTGTCAAACGAAAAAAAGACATAAACATTTGGTAAACTGATGCAAATTGTCTACCTTTGCATTCTCAATGTTTCAAACGCAATAGATTATGGCAAAACCGCTGATACTGATATCCAACGATGATGGTTACCAAGCTAAAGGTATTAACGACCTGATAGAAATGGTAAAACCTATGGGCGACATTATCGTGTGTGCGCCAGACGGGCCGCGCAGCGGACAGGCCTGCGCCTTTTCAGCCACGACGCCACTGACCTTGACGCAGCAACGAAAAGAGGAAGGTATTGAGGTATGGTCGTGTAACGGCACGCCTGTCGACTGTGTCAAGATGGCGCTGGCCAACATCTGTCCTCGCAAGCCGGATATCGTCATCGGGGGCATCAATCATGGTGACAATGCCTCTGTAAATACGCACTATAGCGGCACGATGGGCGTTGTCTTGGAAGGTTGCATGAAATACATCCCTTCAGTGGCTTACTCGCTGTGCGACTATCGTGCAGATGCTGATTTTGAGCCGCTCCGCCCCTATATTCAGCAAATCACGGCGCACGTCTTAGAGAAGGGCCTTCCCATAGGTATGTGCCTGAATGTGAATTTCCCATTGGTCGATGAATTTAAGGGCGTGAAGGTCTGTCGCATGTCTCTGGGTTCGTGGTATAACGAGACGATGAAGTATCATCATCCGCGGGGTTACGACTACTGGTGGATGGTAGGACACTACCAGAACGACGAACCTGAGGCTGAGGATACAGACCGCTGGGCATTGGACAACGGCTACGTAGCCATTACGCCAACACAGATTGACGTCACTGCCCATCAGTATATCAGTGATTTCAAGCAGATTTTCGAGCAATGAAGTATTACCTGATAGCAGGCGAGGCCAGTGGCGACCTACATGCCTCACACCTGATGCAAGCGTTGAAGCAGCGTGACGAGGAAGCGGAATTCCGTTTCTTCGGAGGCGACCTGATGACAGCCGTAGGTGGCACGCGTGTCCGCCACTATCGCGAACTGGCATATATGGGTTTTATACCTGTGCTGCTGCACCTGAGAACGATTCTGCGTAACATGAAGATGTGTAAGCAGGATATCAGCCAATGGCAACCTGACGTTGTTATCCTTGTCGACTATCCAGGCTTTAATCTCGATATCGCGAAATACGTGAAAGCCAACAAGATATGTCCTGTCTACTATTACATATCACCCAAGATTTGGGCTTGGAAGGAATACCGTATCAAGAATATCAAGCGTGATGTCGACGAGCTCTTCTCCATTCTGCCTTTCGAAGTGGAATTCTTCGAGCAGAAGCATCACTACCCCATCCATTATGTTGGCAATCCCACGGCACAGGAAGTCAGGGACTTCTTGAGAAGTGAAAAGATAAAAGTGAAAAGTGAAAAGTTGGTGATAGCCTTGTTGGCAGGCTCTCGCACGCAGGAAATCAAGGATAATCTGCCCGCTATGATTGAGGCCACACGCCATCTCGTAGGACAATACGACATTGTTGTGGCTGGTGCGCCAAGCATTGAGACCGACTATTACCAGCAATTCCTGGCAGACACCCATGTCCGTCTCGTTTCAGACGAGACATATCCGTTGCTGTCTCAAGCCACTGCCGCCCTCGTCACCAGCGGTACAGCAACGTTGGAAACGTGTATGTTCTGTGTTCCTCAGGTGGTATGCTACGAAACGCCCCTACCCCGTCTAATAGGTTTCCTAAAACGTCACGTACTGAAGGTCAAATGGGTATCGCTGGTGAACCTGATAGCCAATCGCGAGGTGGTTCGCGAACTGGTTGCCGAAACGTTTAGCGTCGAAAACATCCGCCATGAATTGGAAACCATTCTGCCTGGAGGCAACCAGCGTGAACGCATGCTCAGCGACTACGAAGAAGTACATCGCCTACTGGGTGACAGCCACGCACCCGACGAGGCTGCGCGCATCATGATAGAAAAGTTAACAGTTAAAAGATAAAGAGTATATTTATGAAGAAGATTATTATTTCTGCTCTGATAGCTATTGTAGCTCTGGGCACACAAGCACAAAACATCCAGTTACACTACGATTTCGGTCGCAATTTCTATTCCGATCAGGAATCGAACCGTCAGAAGATGACCATGACCATTGAACAATTCAAAGCCGACAAGTGGGGATCATGGTTCTACTTTGTTGACCTTGACTTCTCACGCCATTTCGTAGAAGGTGCATATACAGAGGTCTCTCGCGAAATAAATATAAAGAAGGAGTCTCCATTCGCAGTACATGTAGAATATGATGGAGGGCTGACACGTACCTATGCTTTCCAGCAAGCAGCACTTCTTGGTGCAGCCTACAATGGTCATAGTGCAGACTATTCCAAGACATGGTCCGTACAACTGCTTTACAAACAGTATTTTAGCAATAAAGATATCCATTCTTATGCCAGTGCACAGCTGACGGGTGTCTGGGGACTAAACTTCCTTAACAACAAGATGCGTTTCTCTGGATTCATCGACTTCTGGCGTGGTGAGAAAGCTGACAATGGTCATGGTCTATTGGTCATGCTGACAGAGCCTCAATTGTGGTATAACTTCAACGAACACCTATCGGTAGGTACAGAGATAGAAATCAGCAACAATTTCATTACCAACTTCTACGATGGTAAGACGCTTTTCGTGAATCCAACGATAGGCGTAAAATGGAATCTCTAGAAACTCAGATACTTGCCTTGCTGCTGCATGAACATCGCTTCATGGGCAGCAAGTTGGCATACTTGGGCTTCATCTTCTGTGATGGTATCTGGCCAATATTTGTTGCCATCAACAATACGACCTGTCAAGAATTCACACCAAGTGCATGCAGCCGTATAGCGTCCGATGGTTAGTGAAAGATGATAGCCATCACGATTCAGAATATCACCTAAGCGGTAGCGAGCCAGTTGGATGGCTGTTCCTGAGGGTATGACACGCTTGATTTCTACAGCAGGCAGCACGTTTTGTATGGTTCTGACAATTGCTGTGTACATCTTGTGCTGGCTATTGTCGTAAGGCTCAAAATTCTTGGACCTGAAGTCGTCGGCGTATGCCCACGTCATGTGCCATACGAACTCTACATGCAGATTGGTGGTATAGCTCTGTATCAGACGCTTTAACTGCCCCAACTTGGCATAGGTCTTAGGCTGTCCAGAATACTGGCTGGCCTGTTGTAGCGAAATAACATCCCAATGCTCGTCCTGGATAATACTTTTCAGGTCAACCTTCTTCTTGTTGGAACGGATTCCACCTATGACTTTACGATATTCATAGGCGGGCTTATCGTTTACAAGATTATCATAGTGGCGGTCGATAGGACAGCCTCCAATATAGGCATTACCTATGATAAGTGAGTCACCTTGTGCTGCCGCCAACTCGTAGAGGTACTGCTCGACGGCATCCATCGAAAAGCTGTTGCCAATAGCCAACACCTTAATGACCTTTGCTTGCGCCCCAATAGGACTAAACAACAAATAAAAAACAATAAATAATAACCCCCGCAGCGTTTTCATTGTTCCGTTATTATCATTCTCTATTCATTCTTCGTATTTGTTATTAATTCTTTAAGCCGTTAGCTGCTTTCTTCAGCTTGCGCACAGCCTTATCACGTTCCTGACGAACACGTTCGCGTTTCAACCCCATGTCCTCAGCTATCTCGGCCATCGTCTGCCGCCAGCCCTTCAGACCATAGTAGCGACTTATAACCTCACGCTCACGATCGTTCAGTACGTCAATGCAGGCCAGCAAATCATCGTTCAAGGCGTCTTCCTCGACAAGTGCATCAGCCTTCTCAGCATTAACATCCTCCAAAACGTTAAGCAGCGTAAAGTTGTTACGGCTCCCCACAGGCAGTGACTCGTCAGTAGAGCGCACGTCGGAATCCGTTGTTACCTTTTCGATGGCAGCTTCGATGCTACGACGAATATAAGGTGCAGCAAAGGTCACAAAAGGTTTGCCACGCTCGAGGTCAAACTTTTCGGCAGCCTTCATGAGGCCTATAGCTCCCTCGCTGACCAGGTCGTTGGTGCTCAGAATATCACTCCGATATTGACGTGCCAGAGTCACTACATAGCCCATATTGGCCGTAACCAGTTTCTCTTGTTCTTTAGTCATGGGGTATATTTTTTTAAAAGATTCTTTACCAATTTACCGTATGGTTTGATGACGCTGTCAGGCCAAGGACCAGTAGACTTCGCCTCAGGCAGCAACATCGAACAGGTTTCGTCCTTGTCGGCAATACTCCAACAAATCCAGCTAATGCCCAAACGCTCGCACATATCAATCCATGCCTCCTCGCTCTCAATGTCAATAGGTCCGTCACCAGACGCCTCCATAGCGCCACTCTCCGAGATAAAGACAGGCACGCCCTTCTTGACAGCATCTTCCGTACGCTGGCGCAAGTCGTCATCATGCGTAGCAGCATAGAAATGTACAGTATACAAGACGTTCTGAAAACCTTCAAGCGGACTATTGGCAACCATATGGATATCCTGATCCCAGTGGGGACAACCTACCAGTACGATATTGTCTGGATCGTACTGACGGATTTCGCCGATGACATCAGTGGCATATTGTTTGAGGGCTGTCCACGTATCTTCTATGGGTTCGTTGTATATCTCATAGATGATGTGCGGATACTTGCCATATTTCTGGGCTATCTTGCCAAAGAACTCTTTCGCTTCATGGGTGTACATGCGGTGGGAATGCCAGTCGATGATAACATAGACGTTTTGTTTGATGGCCGACTCAATGATAGGCGTCAGGCATGACATAGACCACGTCGGATTCTGTATATAGCCAGCCCTAGGGTCTTCATCGGGCTGGACTCCAATGGCAGCACGCACCACACTACAATGCCAATCGCGCTTCAGCGTCTTCAAAACCTTCTTGTTATAAAAACGAGGCCACCAATTATGCCAGCCGAAACTCACGCCACGCAACGTCACGGGATTACCCCGCTGATCACACAGCTGGGTGCCTTTGACTTGCAGTTGCCCATATTGTTTAACAGGATCTACAGCGTGTACACAACATGCACACGCATAGAACAGCAATATGGACAACAGCATCTTCATATCTAAAACAGAGATAATGTGTATAGGTAGACGACTGCAGCCGGAATAGCTAACAGTGATGAGTCGAAACGGTCCAACATGCCACCATGACCAGGCAGGATGTTGCCAGAGTCCTTGATGCCAAGAGTACGCTTAAACAGGCTCTCAACCAAATCGCCCCACGTTCCGAAGACAACGACGACAAGCCCAAGTCCGAGCCATTGATAAAGGTTGAGCATTACATCGTCCAGAAAGAACGAGATAGCCCATGCTGCTGCCATCACAAACAAGGCACCGCCGACACTTCCCTCCCACGACTTGCCTGGTGAGATGCGTGGGAAGAGTTTATGGCGGCCTAATAGCGAACCAACACAGTAGGCACCGGTATCATTGACCCACAGAAAAACGAAGACGCTCAACGGCAACAACGTGTTGAACGCCACTATTCCACTACTATTAGCAGTGAATGCCAGCACGTTTAGCAACGAGAATGGCAAGGCGATATACATCTGCGACAACATGGTGTAGGCCCAGTCCTGTACGGGGTCGTCCTGTCGCAAGTAGAGTTCAGCGATTAGCAGATAGATAACAGTCACCAGATAAGGAATGAACACGACGCTTTTGGCCACGCCAGCATATATATCACTGCAGAAATAGGTCATGGCATAGAAGAGATAGACACCAGCTACCGTACAAATAAATCGGTTGACGGTAACATGCTCGCGTTCGTTAACCAAGCCTGTAAACTCCCATATCGACATGCCCGTAATAATACTGAACAGCAACACCATAGCCTCTGGACGTAGGAAACTGGCCACGATAGCAGCTACAAAGATGACCCCTGTAATGGTTCGAATAATGAAGTTCTTCATATCGTTTCGTTTTTAGTTATTCTCAGAGTTATCTGATTGCTCTGAGTTTTGAGAGTTCTCAGGATTCTCAGACTCTTGAGCCTTTGCCTCCAATGCCAGTTCCTTGGCACGCTCCTCAGCCATGCGCTCAGCATCGGCACGCATTTGGGCTTCCAACAGTTCTTCCGAACGACTGGTCCATGGACGCTTACCGAATATCTTCTCTACGTCATCAGCAAAGATAACCTCGCGCTCCACCAGCAGCTGAGCCAGCTGGGCATGACCTTCCTTATGCTCACTTAATATCTGCTTGGCACGCTCGTACTGCTCGTTCACCATCTTCAACACCTCTTCATCCATCAGTTTGGCCGTAGTTTCCGAGTAAGGCTTTTGGAAGGTGTATTCCTGCTGGTTGTAGTAGCAAAGGTTGGGCAGTTTGTCGCTCATACCAGCATAGGCCACCATACCATAGGCCTGCTTGGTGGTACGCTCAAGGTCGTTCATGGCACCTGTCGAGATATGGCCGATAAACAGTTCCTCGGCAGCACGTCCGCCCAACAGCGAACACATCTCGTCGAGCATGGCCTCCTTGGTCTGCAGCACACGCTCCTCAGGCAGATACCACGCAGCGCCCAAGGCCCGTCCACGGGGTACGATACTGACCTTCACCAACGGGTTGGCAAACTCCGTAAACCACGAGATGGTGGCGTGTCCAGCCTCATGAATTGCTATCGACTTCTTCTCTGCCTCAGTCATCACCTTGGTCTTCTTCTCCAAACCACCAATAATGCGGTCGACAGCATCGAGAAAGTCCTGCTTGCCCACCTTCTCGCTGTTATGACGTGCAGCAATCAGGGCTGCCTCGTTACAAACATTAGCGATGTCAGCACCAGAAAAACCTGGCGTCTGACGAGCCAGGAAGTCGATATCGAGGTTCTCATCGAGTTTCAGAGGCTTCAAGTGTACAACGAATATCTCCTTGCGCTCGTTCAGGTCGGGCAGATCGACATGTATCTGACGATCGAAACGGCCTGCACGCATCAATGCCGAGTCCAGCATGTCGGCACGGTTCGTGGCAGCCAGAGTGATAATACCACTGTTGGTCCCAAATCCATCCATCTCTGTCAGCAGGGCATTCAGCGTGTTCTCGCGCTCATCATTACCTCCCATGGCGGGGTTCTTCGAGCGGGCACGGCCTACAGCGTCAATCTCGTCGATGAAAATGATGCAGGGCGCCTTGGTTTTAGCTTTCTCGAAAAGGTCGCGCACACGTGAAGCACCAACGCCCACGAACATCTCGACGAAGTCGGAACCTGACATTGAGAAGAACGGTACACCTGCCTCACCAGCTACGGCCTTGGCCAACAGCGTCTTACCTGTTCCTGGAGGGCCAACGAGCAGTGCACCCTTGGGAATCTTACCGCCCAAATCGGTATATTTTTGCGGATTCTTCAGAAAGTCTACAATTTCCTGCATCTCCTGCTTGGCACCAGCCTGTCCAGCAACATCCTTAAAGGTGATACCTAGGTCACCACCTTTCTCGTACATTTGCGCCTTCGACTTGCCGACATTAAAGATACCGCCACCCATGCCAGCACCAGCACCACCGCCCATACGACGCATGATGAACATCCACACCATGATGATGCCACCAAAGAACAAGATGTTCATAATCAAAGAATTGAAGAATTCACTCTCCTTGGCATTATCATACGAGTATTTACCTGTAAACTTATTGGCCTCGCGAGCCTGATTGACAAACGCCTCAACCTGGTCAGTAGATCCAAAAGCTACAGACACAGAAGGACGTTGACCAGTCTGTTCTACACCCTTGTGAAACACATCACGGATATGCTCAGGCTTTATGTACACTTGCAATGTATTCGAGTAGTTGTTTACAACAATCTCGTTGGCATAGCCCTTCATTACCAGAGTCTTAAACTCTGAATACGATGTCTGGGTAGTTACACTCGAACTTTCACGGCCCTGCGTCATATACAGCGCTATCAGCGTAACAATTACGATTCCGTAGATCCAATTCATATTGAATCGCGGCATATTCATTTGAGGTCCCTTATTCTGAGGTTGTTTATTTTCCATCTTACAATTCTAACTCCTAATATCTTCTTAATTCCTTATTTAATCCAAATCTGGAATATGGGTTATTTCAGCATCCTCCCATAAATGCTCTAAATCATAGTAACTTCTAACATCTGGCAAAAACACATGTACCAGCACGTCACCATAGTCCATAGCCACCCACTGGGCATTCTCCAGTCCTGCCACACAAGTTGGCTTCTCGTCCAACTCCTTGCGAGCCATCTCTCCTATCGACTCCGTGATAGCCTCCACTTGGGCTGGCGACGAGCCCTGACAAATTACGAAATAGCGGGCAATAGCCCCATCGATTCCTTGCAGATCGGCCACTACGATACTTTTTCCCTTTTTCTCTTGTATTCCCTTTTTTATTGTTTCTACTAATTGTGCCGTTTGTTCCATTTAAATAAATAATGTATATTTCTGACGCAAAGATACATCATAAATATTAAAAAAAAGCAGAAAGCAAAAAAAATTGCGTTTTTTTATAAAAAAGTTCCCAAAAATTTTGTTAGTTTCAAAAAAAAGCGTACCTTTGCACCCGCATTTCAAGATTGCACCCACAAGTTTGGGGTATGGTGTAATGGTAACACTGCAGATTCTGGTCCTGCCTTTCCTGGTTCGAGTCCGGGTACCCCAACAAAGAAAGTCGCTAAATTCGTTTTAGCGACTTTCTTTTTATCTTATGTCAAGTCATTCTTTGCTGTTTCGCTGCGTTTCATTCATGTAGTCACGTGGCGACATGCCATAGAATTTCTTGAAGATAGTAGAAAAAGAAGCAGCATTATTGAATCCGCATGCATACATAACCTCGGTAATATTCATATTATGTGAGGCCAAGAGATTGGCTGCTTGTTTCAGACGGATGTTGCGAATGAAGTCGTGGGGCGTCTGACCCGTGAGTTCCTTCATCTTACGGTGCAGGTGGACACGGCTGAGACCCACCTCGTCGGCAATGGCGTCAACGCTGAGGTCGGAATTGCTGATGTTCTTGTTGATGACCTTCATGACGCGGTCGAGCAGCTGTTCGTCGGGCGACTTCATCTTGATCTGGTCGACCTGCTCCTCCAACTGGTCGTTGCGGCCATACTTCAGACGCAGCATCTGGTGGGTATGAACCAGATTGACGATGGTGCGACGGAGGATATCCATATTGAAAGGCTTCATGACATAGGCATCGGCACCCATCTCAAGGCCTTCAAGCTGGTCCTCATCACGTGTCTTAGCTGTCAGCATTATGACGGGGATATGGCTAGTAGTAGCGTTAGACTTAATTTTAGAACACATTGTATTGCCATCCATCTCGGGCATCATGACGTCAGAGATGACCAAATCGGGCACGCTGTGCAACACCTCTGATAATCCCTCACGACCATTGACGCAGGCCGTCACCTGATAGTCGGTAGACAACTGGCTCTTGAGAAATTCGCGTATCTCCTCGTCATCCTCGACGATGACCAGACGCTGGCGACGTCCTGCCTTTGGCAGGTCGGGTGCGACATCCGTCTGTTCGTCGGTAGCAACGACAGGCTCAGGTTCGTCGAAGAGACTGGTAGCTGGCGTTTCCTCTGGCTGGTCGGTGATCATCTCCTCAGGTTTCAGATGAGCGTTGCCCAACGGTATGGTCACGAAGAACTCGCAGCCTTTGCCGTCAGCATTGTTCTGAACACGGATGGTACCATAATGCAGCTCGACGAGCGATCGCGTCAGGTCGAGACCAATACCCGTACCAAGATTGCGCTCATCGACACGAAGTGGTGCCTGATAGAAGCGCTCGAAGATTTGGTTCATCTTATCCTTAGGAATGCCAGGACCATTATCGCGGATGGCTATCGTAGCGTGCTGATCATCGTGGGTAAGATTGAGTACCACCTGACCACCGGCAGGCGTGAACTTGAACGCGTTGGACAAGAGGTTGACGATAATCTTGTCGAAGTTGTCGCGATCGATCCATACGGGCAAATTCTGCGTGTCGCGCTCGTAGAGGAACTTGATGTTCTTCGACTTGGCCTGCTGGGCGAACAGCGTATAGATATCGCCCAGGAACGTCACCAGTTCGGTTTCACGCATGTGCATCTGCATCTGTCCCTTGTCAATCTTACGAAGATCCATCATCTGGTTAATCAGTCCGAGGATTCGTTCGGCATTACGACGGATGGTCTCGTAGACGCTGCGACGATGGGGGTCGTCGTCCTGCTTGATAAGTGACAACAGAGGTGTGACGATAAGCGTCATAGGGGTTCGTATCTCGTGAGAGATATTCATGAAGAACTTCAACTTGGTATCAGCCAACTCCTCGGCATGGATATGCTCCTGCAGGCGCAGGCGGTCCTGTTCCTTGCGCTTATGCTGGCGGCGATAATAGAGGAGACCTCCAACGAGTGCCAACAGATAGACGACATAGGCAAGGGGTGTGCGATACCAAGGGGCATGGATAACCACACGGAAACAGCGCTCGGGTGTGGTAATACCGTTCTGTTCAGCTACTACGCAGAAGTCGTAGTCGCCAGGACGCAGATGACTGAGGGCAATTTCGTTGACACCGGGTTGCATGCGTACCCACTCCTCGTTATTGATACGGTAGCTATAAACGATATGCTCAGGATTGTCGTAGGTCAGCGTAGAGAGCTGGATGGCAAAGGTGTTGTCACTGGGACTAAGCACAAAGCGGTCGGAAGCAATGACAGCGGTATCGACAACATGCCAGAAACCGGACATGGTTGCCGGGGTGACGGGTTCGCCATTGACGGTGAAGCCAGTCAGTTTAACTTCGGCCTTCCATTCGCTGGCATGGATTTCAGAGGGATTGAACCATGTCACACCAGCCAATCCGCCAAACACCAGACGTCCGCTAGGCGTAACCCATGAGGCACCATCGCTGAACTCGTTGCCCTGCAAGCCATTGTCGACAAAATAGTCGTCAGTCTTTCCTGTCTTTGGATTCATACGGAACAAGCCATGATCGGTCGATATCCAGAGGTTGCCCTGCCTGTCTTGCTCGATACTGCTGATGCCATTATCGACGAGTCCGCTCGCATGATGATGATTGGCCCGCTTGCCTGTCTTCATGTCGTAACACTGAAGACCATCGTTAGTACCCACGAACAACCATCCGTTGAACTCACGGGCCACACGGACGGCAGTGCCATAATTCAGACAGTTGACACCAAACGTAGACACCCAACTCTCTTTAGCAATATCGAAAGTGCAGACACCCATGGTGCTCGACACATAGATACGCTTGCCATCGGGCGAAAGTGAAAGCTTCGAGAGGTAATCATTGGTAATACTGTTCACCTTGCGGTCGACAACAGCCTTCTCGGTCTGTACGTACTGCTTGACATCGTTAGTCTCAAGATCGAGGCGCAACAAACCATTACCCATGGTAGCCACCCACAATATGCCCTGCGGGTCGCAGACGATGCTGAACACGCTGACGTTTGTCCCCTGAGGCAGACGATAGGGATGGTAGGTAAACGACTTCTGGTCTATCCAGCCTAAGCCCTCCTTATAGCTGCCTACCCAAATGCGCTGGCGGTTATCTTCAGAGATGGCAAGAATGGTGGCAGGGAAATTCTCCTTGAAATGCTTGATGGGTACGTAATTCTCGTTCTGACAATAGAGACCATCCTTATCTGTTCCTATCCAGTGGTAGTTATTCTTGCTGCCATACACGCTGGTGACGCAGCACGAACCAATCTTGTTGCGTGTACCCAACTTATAACCCATATAGCCGAAGGGCAAGGTCTTGCCAGGCTGCATGAAGACACCTTTCTGAAGCAGACCCAGCCATACATTGCCGTTAGAGTCTTCGCAGATGCTATAGACCTTGGCCGTGCTGAGGTCGACATCACGACTATAGTAAGGATTGTCGACAAGACGGTCTTCCTGTGGATTATAGATAGCCATACCCAATCCGTCGTAGCCTATCATGATATGACCTCGACGATTAGGACAGAGCGTAGAGACGTGTTTATTGCCAGTACCCTCGATATGACGGGGTGTGTCGCCATCAAGGACAAAGACGCCCGCATGAGCCGTACCAATAAAGATACGCCCTTCGCGGTCCTGACAGATGTCGCGCACGTTGCCCACTTCGTGGTCTGACTGGAAGTAGCCCTTGACCGTCTGGCCATCGTAGCACAAGAGACCCTCGCTTTCAGTCACCAGCCAGAGGCGCTGACGGTTATCCTCCATCATGCGCTGAACGGTCTTAACATTAGCCAGCTTACCACCCGTCTGGCGGGCCTCCTTCTTATTGGTGAGGCGCAGCAGTCCCAGTCCTGACGTACCAATGAGGATATCGCCATTCTGACGTTCAAGCAGACAAGTGACATAGGGAGGATGGTGGCGTCCATTCAGATCATAGGCCTTAATATCGCTGAAGCGCTGACCATCACAGGTCTGCAGCGCACCATACATGCCAATATAGTAAAGGCCATGCCGATCCTGCATCATACAGTTCACATAGTTGCTGGCCAACCCATTCTCCTGCTTGGAATCGTGCTTGATGATACGGAACTGATAGCCGTCATAGCGGTTCAATCCATTACGCGTGGCCACCCAGATAAAGCCGTCACGATCCTGGAATACCTGTGTTGTAAAACTACTCGACATCTGCTTATCGGCATCAAACGACTTACCCATCTGGGCATGTGTATTCAGAAAAAAGATGGATACGAAAAACAGCAACGCGAAACGTTTGCTATCAACCATATATGTAAAAACTGTATGTTTCATGTCATGTAATATCTACGTAGTAGTTCGTTTAGAAAACGGCACAAAGGTAAAGAAAAAATCAGAATACTCCAAAAAAAAAACAAACTTTACGTCATGTAACATACCTTAATGTTACAAAACGTAAAGTCGAGTTTACAAAACAGGGGATAAAAAACTACTTTTCTGCTACCGTATAGTTGAATTCATCAACGTCCACATAGCCTCCAGTTTTCTTCGTTGCATAATTAAAGATAGCAAACTTGGAACCCATAAAAAAACGTCGATAATCAAATATCATACGATAATTCTTAGTGCCTATCTGCATCCATTGTTCACCATTGAGACTATAATAAAAGTTTGCGGCATCATTATGACCAGGCTGAAAATCTCCATCCACACGTAACCATATCTTTGTTTGTTTCAACTCAATGCTTTCGATAATATTCTCATCGACATTCGTAACTGCCTTGCTGCGATCATCGAGCTGCACTTTCTGCTCGCTCATCTCGAGCGTCAGTTTCTTACCCTTCTTCTTAATAGTCAACACACCACTATCGCCATTGAATGCTGAGAGGCCAGTGCAGTCACCATCTTTCATCTTCGATAAATCCATCATAATAAAACCACTGCACATAGGACCTTCCATACGCTGGGTCAGCGTGTTGGGAGCCAGATAGAGATTGGGAACCACGCGACTGGTCTTTAAACGCAGATAGCCTGGACGATCTGTCAGACTCCATGCGTTATCTACAGGATTATGGTTCCACTGCCAATACATACCTAATTTTGTCGCAGAAAAATCATCACTTTCAACGATACAGGTCCGTGGCTGTCCGCTTTTGTAGGGACGCATCACGTCAGGCACTTTACCATTCTCATCACCCAACATAGGCCAACCATCAATCCAACGAACAGGAGACAGCGTCAGTACACGTCCCACGCCACCGCGGTCTTGGAACATAATGCCATACCAGTCGCCTTCCTCAGTATCGACGATAGTTCCTTGAGCCAGATAGGAGAAACCGCCGAAGTCACTCTCAAGAATAGTCTTTTTCTCCCACGTGCCATTCAAATCCTTCGTACGATAACATACTTCACGACGATGACGACCTGGAGCAAACACATGACTGATAAGCAAGGCATAATAGATGCCGTTGTGCTTGATGACACGGGTACCCTCAAGGAGACCGCGTTCGTCAGCCTCGCGCTGGAAATAGTGTCGGAGACTACCTTCTACCACGCCTTTCAAATCACGTGTCAGCTGGCACATCTCGCCAGTACCGAAAAACACGTATGGCGTACCATCGTCATCGAAGAACAGCGTGGCATCGTGGAAATGGCGCAGACGTGAATGAATGGTCCAAGGACCTTCCGCCTTTTCTGCAGTGAAAATATAGGTATCACCCATAGCGCCAGCCTCATTAGGTGCCAACAACGCCCAGAACTTGCCATCGTGATATTTCAAAGAAGTAGCCCACTGGCCACGCCCATAGACGGTACCTTCCTGAAAATCATACTTTGGAGAATCAGTCAGTTTATCAAAAACATAACCTACCGTCTTCCAATTCAGAAAGTCTTTGGAACTCATAATAGGCGCGCCTGGCATCAGGTGCATCGTTGTAGATACCAAATAAAAAGTATCGCCCACGCGTATCACATCAGGATCAGGTACATCAGCCCAAAGCATTGGATTCTTAATAAAACCATCAGTGCTGCCGGAACGCTTTCCAGCAGCCTCTGTGGTTACAAAACAAACTACTAATGATAATATTACTAAAACAAATCTATTTCGCATTGGTTGACTGATTTTAGTTTTTCTGCTGCAAAGATACGGCAAAAAAAACATATAGGCATTATCGCAAGTTTCACAAACTTTTTCATTTGTATCATTATACATTTTTTGCCCATTTTTTGTTCTATTTTGTACCTTTTTATCAGAAAAACGGTTAGAAATTCATTTCAAAAGATGACATTGGAATACTTGTAAGACTACGAACGTTAGCACGAAGAGGGTTATCTTTCCATGCATAGCGAACGGCACGAGGAGCAAAGTCTGGGGTGATGAGCGTAATGATATTTCCCTTGGCTGTGGCTTCTACATTGTAGAATTTCCTATCATCGCCAGCGACCTCAAAAGTATAAAGTTCGCCTTCTTGTATAGGCTGATCGAGGGTAAGCTGGATTTTGTTACCCGTGACATCCACAGAAACCACTTCGGGTGACAGTTTCACCTTATTATTATATATAAGGCGGTCAAAACAGAGTCCGATACGTTCTGCCACTTCCTTCTTACGCAAAGGATGGATATCGACAGTCTCACCCAAGTCGTTGATGACAGCCAGTTCAGCACGGGCATCAGCCTTAGCCGTCAAACGCTGAGCCTCACGGAGTCGTGCCCAATTACTATTCACAGGATCATTCTGTGGTCTGATGGGTTGCGGATTACCAGTCTGCTGACGTCCGTCATAATTGGCCAACTGCACGATAACAAATGGCAACTGCTGTTCCTGCCAACGATCGCGCCAACAACCCATCAGCTTTTTCAGATAGTCAGCATAAGGAGCAGGATTGCCTGTATTCGACTCTCCCTGATACCACACAATACCATTAATGGCGTATGGTGCCAGAGGATAGAGCACGGCATTATATAGCGTGGTAGGCTGATTCTGCATCGACACATCACCACTGGGGCAATTAGGCATATCGACGCCCACATGCATCTTCCACTGACTGTCAAGAGGAATGACGTCCTTCGGCATGGGATTCTGCGAGAATCGGTCGTCACCGAATGCTATCAGATATGGTTTTTCTGGAATGAAATGCACAGCACCATACTTATTAATAAAGCGTACGGCGATGACGTTGTCCCCCTCACGGAGCAAGCCCTTTGGAATATCATAGCGACGCGGCGGATACTGATAATAGGTATGTCCGATTTCCTTACCATTCAGATAAGTAACATCCTGGTCGAACAACGTTCCCAACAACAGACGAGCAGGCTTACCCGCGTGATCCTTATCTATTTTAATATGCTGACGAAGCCATACAGAACCCGTGCCTCGCCAACTCCAATTGTTCTGATCGATAGTCTGCCAGTCGGAATCCTGATAGGAAGGAAGCGGATAGGATTGCACGCCATCAGTCTTATCAAGCAGTTCCTGCCAACGGTTATTGGCCTCAGCATTGGCCTGCGACTGCGCCCTGATGTATTTGTCGTTCTGAAAAAGAGCAAGGCGTTTGATCAGCATGGGATAGTCCTTCATCAGGGAATCGGCACTAATCCACGCCTCAATGGGTGTACCACCCCAGCTATTAACGATAATACCCTGAGCCACCTTATTCTTTTCCCACATACGCTTACCCAGGAAAGAGCCCACGGCTGAGAACAGCCATGCATTTTGCTTTGTCAGCGGTTTCCAATTGATAGACGTGCGACGAATATCCTCTTGCACACCGTGAGTATTCGTTTCGTTCTGCACGCGGAACAAACGCACCTGAGGCATGTCGAATTTGTCGATTTCGTCAACATACTGAGGATAAACGCGCTCAATGGTCACATCGATATTCGACTGTCCGGACAGGAGCCACACGTCTCCCACCATCACATCCTCGAATAACAACTTTTCACCGTTTACTCCTTCACTTTTCACTTCTAAGGTGTAAGGCCCACCAGCCTTCATCTTCGGCAAATCAAGACGCCATCGGCCATCGTCATTGGCAACAGTTGTATACTGTTTCTTCTGCCAGCTGATGACAATTTTCTCACCAGCATCGGCCTTACCCCATACAGGAATAGGCTTTCCCCGCTGAAGCACCATTCCCGACTGGAATAGTTGAGGGAGTGTAACTTTTGCATTAACGGTCAGCCAGCTGCCAACGGCTAACAACATACAGCAAATCAATAGTTCTCGTTTCATAAGTCATTTGTCATTTCTCCATGCAAAAATAATAAAAATAATCGATATGCCATCTGAAAAACATCTTTTTATTGACTGATGCAACAAATCACAAAGGTATTGTTACATAGCGAAATATCCATGTCATAAATAATTAGTACCTTTGCACACAGATTAGTTAAGTATTAAAAAACCTATCATTGACATGACACCTAATGAAACCCAAGGAGCTAAAGGCTTCTACAAACTCTCCTGGTTGCAGCGCATCGGTTTCGGCTCTGGCGACCTGGCACAAAATCTTATTTATCAAACTATTTGTATGTATTTGCTGTTTTTCTACACCGACGTTTATGTTCTCGGTGGAGACGCAGCAAAAGCTGCTGGACTAGCAGGAACCATGTTCCTCGTAGTACGATTAGTCGACGTATTGTGGGATCCATTAGTTGGAACGTTCGTTGACAAGCACAACCCCAAATTAGGGAAATACCGTTCTTATTTAGTCTTAGGTGGCATACCACTTACCATTTTGGCTATTCTCTGTTTTTGGAACGGCTTTGCACCATCACTTATTTATGCATACGTAACCTACGTTGGCATGTCGATGCTTTATACATTGATAAATGTACCGTATGGAGCACTAAACTCATCGTTAACTCGCGATACAGACGAAATCACCATACTCACCTCAGTACGTATGTTTATGGCCAACGTCGGCGGATTAGCAGTATCAGCTGGTATACCTATTCTTGTTGCGGTATTGGCATCAAAGGAGTTACCTATAGAGATGGCACTTTTCATGGGACTGGGTTCTTTACCTTCGTTTATCTTCATGCCGTTAGTACCTGCTATCAAGCGCAAAGTAGGCAAGAAAAACATGTTCTATATTTTCTTATCCATTGCCATCTTTGGTATGTTGTTGCTATACGTAATTAGCCGTATGGGTACAGTAAAAGAGCATATCACACTAGTGTATATTGCGCAGTTTATTAAGTCTACCGGAGTCATTGTGGCAACGGGTTATATGTGGGCACTTATACCTGAGGTTATTTCGTATGCAGAATATACATCTGGCCGACGTATTGCAGGTATAGTCAATGCTTTAACAGGTATATTCTTTAAGGCAGGTATGGCTTTAGGTGGTGTCATTCCAGGATGGGTACTAGCTTATACGGGTTACAAAGCGATGCAGACAGAAGAAACAACTATGCCTAACGATCCTAACGCGTGGTTCTTCGCCATGCTCATATATTCACTCATAGGTTTAGCACTATTGATCTTCTGCTTTTCACAGACCAAAGAGCGTGTTGTTATGGACAAGAATGAAACAAAGAACGTTAAAGTTTCTGACCTTTGGACCGAATTCATGCGTAATCGGCCATTGCGTATCATTGCCTTCTTCTTCATTACAGCTTTTGCCATGATGTCGGTCGGCAATGCCGCAGGTGCCTATTTTATGAACGATCTTGAATTGCAGACTCCGTTTGCCCAAGAAGGAATACGCTGGCTTGTCTGCGTGATTCCTGCTATGCTGTTAGGCTTGGCTATGTTCATCATTTCTCGCTATGAACTGACTGACGAGGTCATCGACGACATCAACAAGAAAATTGAGGAACGTAATAAGTAACCCTCTATGAAAAGACTGACCTTATTCTTTATTATTTGTTCAGTATTCTCTAACCCCATATGGGCGCAAGGTCTGAAAGATGCCATTGGCAAATACTGTCTGATTGGCGCTGCTGTTAACCAGTGGCAGAGCGACGGGCAAGTAGCTGAGGCTGATGTCGTGCTCGACAAGCACTTCAACTGTGCTGTTGCCGAGAATTGCATGAAGCCTGAGTCGCTGGCACCTGCAGAAGGTATATTTGATTTCCGTGTAGCCGATAAGTTTGTGAGCTATTGCGAAAAACACCATTTGAAGGTCATCGGCCATTGTTTGGTATGGCACTCTCAAGCTCCCGATTGGTGGTTCACCAACGGCTACTGCGCTGCACCAGCTTCAAAAGAGGTTATCAAAGATCGTCTCATTAAGCACATCAAAACCGTTGTAGGTCACTTTAAGGGCAAAGTACATGGCTGGGATGTTGTCAACGAGGCCATCGAGGACGACGGTTCGTTCCGCAATTCTCCTTACTACCGTCTTTTAGGCGAGGAATTTATCGAGTTAGCTTTCCGTACGGCTCATGAGGCAGACCCCGATGCCGAGCTCTACTATAACGACTATTCGATGGCCGGTGCCAAAAAGCGTGAGGCAGTCTGTCGCTTGGTCAGAAATCTGAAAGCCAAGGGTCTGCGCATCGATGGTGTTGGCATGCAGAGCCACAATGGTCTTGATTACCCCAATATGGATGAATACGAGAAAAGTATCGATGCCTTTGCCGCCTGTGGTGTAAAGGTTATGATTACTGAACTCGACGTCAATGTGCTACCAAACCCGCAAGGCTTTGGTGGTGCAGATATTTCCCAGAATTTTGAGTTGCAGCAGCGCTTCAATCCCTATACAGAAGGATTACCTCTTGCTAAGCAGAAAGAACTTGACGCACGTTGGATGGCATTGTTCAAGATATATTACAAACACCGCTCACAGATTTCACGCATCAACTTGTGGGGCATCAGCGATGGCGGTTCATGGCTCAACGGATGGCCCATCAATGGACGTACCAACTATCCTCTACTCTTCGACCGCCAGTACAAGGCAAAGCCCGTAGTCAACGAGATTATCAAGCTTTATAAATAACTCGAAGCATCGAAAAAACAACGAAACAACGAAAAAACAAAACAATATGAAACCAAGGTATCTTTTCCCTAGCGACTATATGGCTGACCCTTCAGCCAACGTGTTTAACGGACGTCTGTACATCTACCCCAGTCACGACTGGGATGCAGGCGAGTGTTTCGACGACGATGGCGGACACTTCCAGATGAAGGACTACCACGTGCTGTCGTGGGATGATATTGAGAATGGTCCTGTTACCGACCATGGCGTCATCCTCGACGTCAAGGACGTGGCATGGGCCGAGAAGCAGATGTGGGATAACGACTGCGTCGAAAAGGATGGCAAGTACTACCTCATCTTCTCTGCCAAGGCCTACGATGGCGTGTTCCGTCTGGGCGTCGCAGTAGCTGACAAGCCTGAGGGTCCGTTCATTCCTCAGGAGAAGCCTATCCGCGGCTCGTTCTCTATCGACCCCTGCGTGTTCAAGGACGACGACGGACAAATCTACTGTTACTTTGGTGGACTTTGGGGTGGACAGCTCCAGTGGTGGCATCCGCTTCCCAACGGACTCGCTCCCGTCTTTGGCAAGTATGGCGACCAAAATGGTCTCATTGACCTTGGCGCTGCCCCCGACCACAAGGGCGAACTCTTTACCACTGCCGACAGTCCTGCCATCAATAGTTGCGTGGTACGCATGAGCGACGACGTGCTGCAGTTTGCCGAGGCACCGCGTGGTGTTGTCGTGCTCGACAAGGACGGACAACCCATGAAGGCTGGCGACCCGCATCGTTTCTTCGAGGCCAGCTGGATGCACAAATATAATGGCAAGTACTACTTCTCCTACTCTACGGGCGATAGCCACTTCCTGTGCTACGCCATTGGCGACAACCCCTACGGACCATTCCGCTATCAGGGCGTCATCCTCGAGCCCGTCGTAGGCTGGACCACCCACCACTCTATCGTCGAGTACAAGGGCCAGTGGTATCTGTGCTATCACGACTGTGTGCCCTCTAACGATATTACTCACCTGCGTTCGCTGAAGGTTCAGCGCTTGTTCTACAACGAGGACGGAACGATTCAGACGGTGATCAACGAATAAATGACTAACAACTATCTTATATCTAACTATTACTCAGAGCATCGCGATGAACTAGTGAGTTTCATCGCGGTGCGAATTTCTGACGCCGACGAAGCTAAAGACATGGTGCAGGACATCTTCCTGCACCTGCTTCGCGGTCATCATCTCATCACCCCCCAGACCTTGCCCAACCTGATCTATACAATGGCACGCCACGCGGTCAGCGACTACTACCGTCGCCATTGCGTCTATGAAAAATACGAACACTACATCAAGAAGTCTGATGTTGGAAGTACGATGTCTGAGGACAGGACAGAATCCGTCTTCTCTGCCTCACAGCTCATCGAACGTATGGAGCGCACACTGGCACGTCTGCCCAAAGCCTGCTGCGACATCTACCGCCTGCACATCTACGACGGCCTTAAGGTTGGCGATATAGCCCAACAGCTGTCTCTTCCCTACAAACAAGTAGAAAACCGCCTTGGCCAAGCGCGCAAGGCGGTTCGTCAGCAGTTACGCTGTTGTGTGTAATATTCCTTTTTCTTACTGATTCTCCATTCGGAAATTCCACTTGGAATTGTCGCTACTGAAGTCGTATTCAGCGAGGGTCGGTGTCGAGTCGCCTGCGGAGTAGAGGCAGTACTTTTGGTTCTTACCCTTTCCAGGAATGGCGTAAGGCATGATGCGGAAAGTGCCGTCAGTCAACTGCTCGACACGCCACAGCTGTTCGTCAAGCTCTGCATAATCTTTTGTGGTCAGCTCAACATTGGAAGTTGCCGTCAAGGCACGGTTGGTACCCGCAATGCGGATGGCATAGAGCGGTCCGCAGATGGTACCCTTCGTGGTTGGCGTCAGCTGCCACTTCTGCCAAGGACGGAACATGTAGTCGCTGCAACGGACGGCCACAGCCTCAGTGGCGTCAGGCCATGTGCCTATGACCTCGTCAAGGGTCTGATTGGCAATAGGTTTGACGGGCTGTTGTGCCTGATTGCGATTGAACCAGCCCTGACGCTCTTGCTGCATGCGCACGAAGTCGACAGCGATTTCTAGTGAGTAGCCACGACGCTCGCTCAGGATGGCGTAGGTACCAGCCTTCAGCTGTTCACCAGCATATGGCCACCCGTTTTTCCACAACAGCGGATAGACGGCCAAGGTAGAGCGTCCGCTCAGCTCGAAATCGGCCTCCCAGTGGAACGACATCAGTTCGACGCCATCGTCAAAGATGTAGCGTCCGAAGTGTCCGGCGCCCGTCTTACGATCGCGTGCGGCAATAACCATACGCCCTCCGCCGCGGAACATGTCGCGACCAACGTTGTCGACATACGGTCCTTCGACAGAGCGCGAGCGGCCCACAACGATGTTGTACGTGGAGTTGACACCATCGCAGCAAGTGCCATGCGTGCCCAACAGGTAATACCAGCCATCCTTGTACATCAAAGCACTAGCCTCGCAGTCAATGGCAACGTCTTTCTCGATGTTACCCTTGACACGCTCACCCGTCTTAGGATCGAGTTCGATGAGTCGGATATTGCCAAAATAGGTGCCATAGGTAGCCCACAGACGTCCTGTCGTGGGATCGAGTAACAGACAGGGGTCGATAGCGTCGCAGTCCTCCATACCATCGGACGAAGCGACCTCGACAGGTGTGGTCCACTTGAAGTCGGGCGACTTGGGGTCGAGGGTTTTGTTCCACATAGTGAGGATGCGTCCGTTATGACCACCAAAGAGTCCACCACCCGTTGCGCCATAGATACAGAGGTAGCGGTCGCCTATTTTCAGCACGTCAGGGGCTGCACCGCCACCAGGACGCTCTGCTCCGCTGTGCCACGTCCAGCCATCGTCAGAGATGAGACCTCCCCCACCCGTTCCAAAGGTATACCACTTACCATCACACTCAGCAATGGTCGAGGGGTCGTGGATATAAGGTTGTCCAATTTGTGCATTTGCTGCTGTAGCGATAGCCAGTGCTGCTAGAATGCTATAAACTTTATTCATAGTTGCTATTACGTTATTTCGATATTTCGTTATTTCGAAGCTGTCGTTACCTTATAATTAGTAACAGGATTACCTTTCTCGTCAAGGAAGCGTACACAGAAGTCGCTCAATCCAGGGCCATTGACCAGGGCGAAGCGCAGAATGTTACGTCCCTTCTTCAGCGTCAGACGCTGCGACGTGCAGTCGTCTTCTACCATACGGCGATCGCCATCGAGCGTCAGCACGCGTTCACCATTGAGCCACCATATCGAGGCACCGTTGGAGCCCACAGCCAGACGCACGTCAGCCATATCTTCAGGACTGTCGATGACGGTGACGCCCCAGAACAGCGAGTTGTAAGGTTGGCAACCGTTGATCTCGGCAAAGCGGAACACCTTGACATTATAACTCTCGCTTTCTATGGCATGCCAGCGCAGCGCCTGCTTAACCTCCTTGGTCTGGGCAGGTCCTGTCTGCATTCTCGTATCACGGGGACCTCCCGCCAATACGATGCCTGTAGCGCTGACCTTCTCACCATCGCGAGGCATTCGCTTATCGTCGAACTGGCCCTTGAAATACTGTTTCTTGAGGTTTTCATCAAGATAGCTGTCCGTCAAGATAGTATTCGAGCGTACATTATAGTCGATAGGTTCGAGCAACATCCAACGACGTATAAAGCCATTGGCATCGGGCTGTGACGCAGCAGTAGTAGCTGCTACGGACTGGAAATAGTTCTGACGATTCTTAAACTGAATCCAATTGACGCTGACGTCCGCATCGCCCTCGCAGGTAACGACCAAATCGGTGACACCCTTTGGGACGTACTCCAAAGCAACAGCCTGCGTAAGCCACTGCCCCGACTGGTCGCGACGGAACGTGCCCATCTGGGTGATGACATTCATCGTGACACGTGCAATGACCTTGCCCTTGGCACTCTTTTCACGAATACAGAACTCCGTATTTCCACCAGCCTTGGCATTCACGATGAGATAGGCATCAGTAACAGTGCTGAAATCAACATCGGCATACTTTAACCACGAGCCCTTGACGGGCAGGGTGGCACAGTCGCCACTGAAGGCACGCGAAGTGTCGACAGGAGCGGTGGTGACATCAGCAGAGGCCGTGCTATAGCGGTCGACCTCAATCTTTTCAGTCGCCTTGTTGATGCCCACGCCACGCATGGTCTGCTTGATTTCGCGAATGGTACCATCAGCATTGAACGCCAACTTTTCGATACATGCCGAGCGACGCTTGTCGTCACGTGGCGAGAAGAAGTTGGTATGGTAGAACAGGTACCACTGACCCTTGTAGTTGACGATGCTGTGGTGGTTGGTCCAGCAGCCATTGGGTTGCTCGGCCATGATGAGTCCCTTGTACTCATAGGGTCCCATGGGATTCTTACTCATGGCATAGGCCAGCACCTCCGTCTTTTCGCGCACGTAGGGGTAAGTCAGGTAGTACCAACCATTAGCTTCGAAGGCAAACGGCCCTTCAGCCTGACGATTGGGCAAGTCCTTCAGACAGTTGACGCCCTTCATCTCGAACTCGCGCTCACCCCATTTCACCTTCTCAGTAGGCGTGTCGTCAGCCAGTTCCTTCATATTCGGCTTCAGTTTGGCACAACGTCCTGCGCCCCAGAAAATGTAGGCATTGCCATCAGATGCCAAGAGTACGCAGGGGTCGATACCATTGATGCCCTTGATGGGCTCGGCTTCAGGCACGAACGGTCCCTCAGGACTGTCAGCCACAGCGACACCCACGCCAAAGCCACGCATGGCGCCATTGGGCGTCGATGGGAAATAGAAATAGTACTTACCATTGCGATAGACGCAGTCGGGTGCCCACATGGAATAAGAGTTGGGGCGTACCCAGGGTACCTTATTCTGCGTGACTATCATACCATGATCGGTCCAATCGGTGAGGTTCTCGCTGGAGAAGACATGGTAGTCTTCCATACAGAACCAGTCCTGGCGCTGACCAACAGGTGGCATGATATCGTGCGAGGGGTACAGATACACCTTACCATTAAACACACGCGCAGTAGGATCAGCGGTGAACTGGTCACGGATAATGGGATTTTGCGCCATGACAGCCGTAGCAGCCAGGCACAGACCTAATGTTGATAATATCGTTTTCTTCATATATTATGCAATATGCATTATTTAAACTGCCAATAGTCAAGGTGAACGTCACCTTGGGCTTTGCTGAAACAAATATAGAGGTCGTGGACACCTGTAGCACCAGTAACCTTCGCACTGAACGTCTTGTACTTGTCGACAGACCCCGTGCTCTTGATGACAGCGGTACCAATGACGGGACCATCCTGACTATTCAGACGCAATGTCACCGTACAGCCAGCCTTCGCAGCAGCAGCTGCTACGATGCTGAACTGCTTGGCACCACGTCCGAAGTCTACGCCACGCAGACGAATGTACTCGCCATCGTTGATGTCGAAGATATACATGTTGCGCTTGCCAGTGGATTCAGGCATATCCTTGACAACTCCCGTATTGGGAATGCCCATCTTTGCCGACTTCAAGCCATAACCCCAGTTCATGGTTTCAGCCTCCACACGACGGTAGGGATTCAGCCAGTGCAGCTGTTGCATAGGCTTCTGGTCGAGCCAGTAAGGTACCTCCTGAATCGTTCCGTCAGCATTATAGTGAATCTCCGTAGCCGAGACGCTACGACGCTCGTGGTGCTGGAAGGTCTCGAGATGCATCAGGTCGTAGTTCTGACCAAACACATACGAGTGCCCCTGATAGTCGCAGATACCAGGATGGTTGCCACGATCGCGTGGTGTAGGCTTCATAATATAGCCCTTCCACTCCCACGGACCAGTAGGCTTATCGCTCATAGCATAACCCAATGCCTCAGGACAGCATGTCGATGCAAAGCCAAGGTAGTAGTGGCCATTACGCTTATAAAACCAAGGGCCCTCCTGGTAATTAGGGATATGTGGCAGTTGGGTGATACCACTCTTCAGCGATATCATGTCGTCGTTCAGTTTAGCCCAATAGGTGTGGGGATTGCCCCAATACATGTAGGCCTGTCCGTCATCATCCGTATAAACGCTGGGATCGATGTCGTTCCAGTGTTCTTTCTGCCATACCAACGGTTCGCCAAGGGGATCTTTGAAGGGTCCGTAGGGCGAATCAGCCACGAGCACACCAATACCATGACCATGCAACGGAGCATAGAGGTAATACTTGCCATTGCGCTCCACAGTCTGGATAGCCCAGCCACCATTTTCGCGCGAGCGCCAGCTGAAGTCCTTCAACGACGCCACAGCGCCATGTTCCGTCCAATTCACCATATCGGTGGTCGACCACAACAGCCAGTCGTACATAAAGAAACCTGCTGACGACTTCTCATTCTCGTCAGGAATATCCTCAGGCGATGCATCGTGCGAGGTATACAGGAACAGGGTATCGCCAACGACCAATGGCGAGGGGTCGGCGGTATACTTGGTCTGGAACAACGGCATATTGACCTGCTCCAGTCCGCGCATCTCCCACCAGTCGAAGTTGAAGAGTTTCGGACCCTTACGCCCTGTGAAGACGAAGTAGAGGTCGTGCGTGCCTGATGTTTTTGACGTCAGGTCAAGCGTGATGGTCTGCCACTGTTCCCAACCACCCGTGCCAGGAACTTCCATGCGACCTAACAGCTGACCATGGATACTATCAATGCGTACCTCTATCTGTCCACCACGCAGACCACTAGCCACACGGGCGGTAAAGGTGCGAGCCAACTTGTTGCCAAAGGCTACGTTCTGCAACTTGATATAGTCGCCATTGTGGATATCCGTCACGTAGACACCCACCTCGTTATTTTGTTCCGTCTTCACACCCTTCGAGAACGCCATCGTCTCAGCCTCAACCTTACGGAAGGGGTCGAACGTCGCGATGGGCTTCACGCCCTCGTCAGTTGGCAGAATCGTTGGAAACGAGCCGTCAGCGTTATACTTGAATTCCTCGACAGCCACGCTACGTCCAAAGCCACCGCCCTTAGGCAGTTTACCCGTGTGGTAGAAGAAATAAGAGTGACCGTTGAAGTCTGCTACGCCACAATGGTTGGTAAACGACTTGGTATCGCTCAGCGGCATAATCTCGCCAGCATATTTCCAAGGACCGGTAGGATGCGATGCCGTGCTATATGAGATGTGTTCAGGTACGCCTCCAGCGGCATACAGTAACTGATAAGTGCCATTGCGTTTGGTGAGCCAAGGGCCCTCGACATACGAATCCTTATACTTCTTACCTTTTTCGCGCTTGCTCATCATCGGACCACCAAAGGCTTCCTCCGTCATGTCCAGACGTCCCAATTCGCCACTATACGATATCATGTCACGATTCAGCTTCAGATAGTAGCACTGCGGATTACCCCACATCAGCCACGCCTGTCCGTCGTCGTCAATCATCACCGTGGGATCGATGTGGTCCCACGAACCGTTCTCGAACAGCGGCTTTCCTAACGCATCGCGGAAGGGTCCCGTAGGCGAATCGCTCACAGCCACACCAATGGCCATACCGTTTGAAATCTTTGAGTGGGCACAGATGTACCAGTAGAACTTACCGTCGCGCTCGATACACTGCGAGGCCCACGCACGGTCGTCAGCCCACGAGAAACTCTCCAAGGCCAAAGGCGACCCATGGTCCAGCCAATTCACCATGTCCTTGGTAGAATACACGCGCCACTCCTGCATCCAGAAGAAGTCGGCATTATCCTCGTCATGACCCGTATAGACATACATCGTACCATCGTGCACCATGGGCGCCGGATCGCTCGTAAACCATGTCTGTACAAAAGGGTTTTGTGCCATAGCTGCCGTAGCAGCCAGGCACAAACCTATCGTTGATAATAAGTGTTTTCTCATTAACTTTTCAATTATGCTTACTTAAACAGGCTCTGAGCCATCTTGTAAAGGCAACGGCGCCATGTCAGGAATTCATGGGCAGTACCCTCTGAGACGAGACCCTCAGCATTGAAGCCTGCAGCCTTCAGAGCGGCAACGCTCTTATTGATGCCATCAGGATTCTCCTTGTCGCCACAGCCCTCGAAAATGTACTTCACGCACTTGGGATCCTTGATTTCCTCAGGAGCATACTGACCACCGCTAAGCAGTCCCCAGTAGCCGAACATCTCAGGACGACGCAGGGTGATGAGCTTCGTCGTCATACCACCCATCGACAAGCCTGCCATAGCACGGTTCCACTTGTCGGTCTTGGTCAGGAAGTTGGCATCGATATAAGGAATCAGCTCGTCAATCAGCACCTTCTCGAACTCCTCAGCAGTGAATTTGCCGATGGTGCCGAACTTGAAGTCGTTGGTCAGACCGTAGGCCATCACAATGATGAAAGGCTTGATCTTGCCGTCAGCAATGAGGTTGTCCATAATCAGACCTGCCTTACCCTGTACGGGCCAGCTTGTCTCGTTCTCACCCCAGCCATGCTGCAGGTACAGGACGGGATAGCGCTCCTGGCTGAGCTTGCCGCCCTTGCCCTTCACCAGCTTACCATAGCCAGCGGGCAGATAGACGGTAGCCTCCTGCATCTTACCAAGACTTGGCGAGTAGAACAGCACCTTCTGCATGTTGCCATGAGGAATGTCCGTACGCTCAGCATAGAAGTCCTGATCGGGAGCGGGAATCTCGATACCACTCTCCCAACGGCATGAGCCGAAGTAGTTGTGGGTACCAGGATCGTTGAATACGCCACCGTCGATGGTCAGGTGATAGTAGTGGAAGCCAGGATCCATCGGACCTTCGGTAGTACCCGTCCACACGCCATCCTTATCCTTGCGCAACACCGTGCCACCACGACCACCAAGACCCAAGCTGACGATGACCGACTTGGCATCGGGAGCCACCACGCGGAAGCGGGCATAACCCTCACTGTTCACCTGCGGATACTCCTGACCAGGCTGGTTACAAGGATTGGCGACCCAGTCGTCCTTGGGCTTTGCGTTGTCAAGCTTCACGTCGAAGTCGCGGATAACCTGGAACGAACGCTTGGCCTTGAAGTTCTCGTCGATAGGCAACGGATGGTTGCCAAGACCCAGCCAAGAGTCCTTATCGCTGAGGTTCCAGAAGGTGACGTTCTTGATGACGTTCTTATACTTGCGGAAAATCTTGAACAGGCGATTGTACTGGTCTTCCTGCAGTGTGGCGATATAAGGAGCTTGGGGCTTCACCTCACCACGCGAGAAGCGCAGCTGACCACCACTCTCAGTATTGGTACGCAGGTCGAGCTCGGTGATGTGGATGATGTTCACAATCTCAGAGAAACGCTGGATGGCCTTCTCCAACTGGTCCTCATCGGGGAAATAGATGTTGTAGTGGCCCTGCATACCGATACCGTCGATGGGCACACCAGCCTCCTTCATCTTCTTCACCATATTATATATACGCTCGCGCTTGCCGTTATCCACACAGCTGTAGTCGTTGTAGATCAGCACACCTGTGGGGTCGGCCTCACGGGCAAACTCGAAAGCCTTGGCTATGAACTCGTCACCGCAGAGCTTGAAGTGGCGGCTTTGACGATAAGGACTGGCAGGTACCATCTTACCATCGACGAAATCGAAGGGGCGACCATCGTCAGCCATAGCCTCGTTCACCACATCCCACGCATAGACCACATCCTTATAGCGGTTCACCACGGTATGGATATGTTCGCGCAGGCGCTGGTAGAAGACTTCCTTCTTCACGGGCTTGCCTTTCTTGTCGGTAAACATCCAGTCGGCAAACTGCGAGTGCCAGCACAGGCAGTGACCACGCATCTTGATACCGTTCTCACGGCAGAAGTTGGCAATCTTATCGGCCTTCTCGAAGTTCCACTCACCCTCCTTCGGATGAATCTCGCCTGGCTTCCAGTCGTTCTCGGCAGTCACGCTGTTAAACTGCTTCTTGATAATGGCGACTTGAGCAGGATCAGAGATATTGTTCTGATTGACAGCCACACCGATGGTAAAATAATTCTTGTAAGCCTCTTGCAAACTGGGACCTGCGAAATAGTCGACAGGACGTCCCCACTGTGCCCATGCACCCATGCATGTCATTGACAGCACAATGGCGAGAGCGATTTTAATGTTTCGTTTCATTTGTGTTGATTTTAGGATTTATAAAATTATTTAATAACAGTTTCTATCTTCTTGAAATTCTTGTCTGCCGAGCTGGTACCAACAAGGATTTCATACTTGCCAGGCTTTACGCGCATGGTGTTTGTCTCGGCATCCCAGAACTCGAAGCTCTTGCGTTCCAGCTTCAGCGTAGCGGTTGCCGTCTGTCCAGCCTTCACAGCGACACGATCGAAGGCACGCAGCGACTTCAGCGGACCATCGGGGTCCTGCAGGTTGCGGATGTACAGCTGCACGATTTCCGTGCCGTCCTTCTTGCCAGTATTGGTCACCTCGACAGTCACAGTACCGCTACCATCACTTCTTACCTCTGACCTCTCACCTCTTACCTCGAACGTCGTGTACGACAGTCCATAGCCGAACGGATACAGGGCATCCGTAAAGTAGCGGTACGTGCGACCCTTCATCGAGTAGTCCTCGTAGTCGGGCAACTGGCTCGTACTCTTATAGAACGTCACAGGCAGCTTGCCGCTGGGGTTGTAGTCGCCAAACAGCACGTCAGCCACAGCCGTGCCGCCCTCCTGACCAGGATACCACGCCTGCACGATGGCATCGCACGTCTCCGTCTCAGGCTGCAGGGCGATGCACGAACCTGAGCAGTTGACGAAGATAATCTGTTTGCCAGCAGCTTTCAGGGCCTTGAGGAAATCGCGCTGCACCTTCGGCAGTTCGATATTGGTACGGTCGCCACCCTTGAAGCCCTCGATATCCACGGGCATCTCCTCGCCTTCCAGACTGGGCGCGATACCACCCACGAAGACGACCTTGTCGATACCTTTCAGCTGGGCGATGGTCTGCTGATAGTCGATAGGGTGTTCCTTGGCGATGTTGATAGCCAGGTTGGCATTATAGGTATGGATATGCGAGAAGCGCACCTCGATCGCGTAGCTCTTGCCCTTCTCAGCCTGAATAGCCACACGGTTGGGCGTGGTACGCCAGATGTGGTGCATGAACTTGCGCTCGCCATCGATGTACAGCTCAAAATGTCCGCAACCATCCACATTCACCACATATTCGCCAGCCTCCTTAGGCGTGAAGGTGGTCTCGTACTTGGCAGAGAAGTCCTCGAGCTGTACACCTGGAGCAAAGTTGTGCATGCCAAACGTGGTGACAGCCAGCGGTGTGGTGTAGTATTGCGTGGTGACGGGCTTGCCCTCCATCTTACGATTGTTCCAGAACGTACCCTTCATACCCTTCTTGCCCTCGAAGCTGCACTGCGAGGCCATCAGACACTCCATCACCTTGTCGTACGTCAAATCACAGCCTTGTGCATAGAACAGTTTCTTCGTCTTGGCCTTGATGCCGTCAAGGATAGTCACGGTATGATTGGGCTGACCATTGTAGTTACCCCACATCATAGGTGTATTGTCGGCATTCGGACCAATGACGGCAATCTTTTCTTTCTTGTTCAATGGCAAGATATCGTTCTTATTCTGCAACAACACCAACGTCTGACGCGCCATATCCAGCGACAGGTTGGCTGACGCCTTGGTAGACATGGCAGAATACGGTATCTTCGACCATTCCACCAACGAGGGATCGTCCATCTCGCCCAAGTCGAAGCGACCTTCCAACAGTCGGATAACGTGCTTGTCGACCTCAGCTTCCGTGATGAAGCCACGACGTACAGCCTCAGGAATGCTCTTGTAGGCGTAGCCATAACCACACTCCACATCGGTACCAGCGATAGTAGCCTTAGCAGAAGCGGTGACGGGCGACGACGACGACTTGTGCGACTCATAGAAGTCCGAGACGGCGCCGCAGTCACTGACAACCAGATACTTAAAGCCCCACTCGTCGCGCAGAATGGTCTGCAACAGGCGCTGCGAACCACAGCAGGGGTCGTCGTCCAGTCGCTGGTAGGCACACATCACCTCGCGCACCTTCGCATCCTGCACCAGCGTTTTGAAAGCAGGCATATACGTCTCCCACATATCGCGTGGCGACACATTGGTCAGATTGGCGCTATGACGTGTGTACTCAGGACCGCTGTGCACGGCATAGTGCTTGGCACAGGCCCACAGCTTGCGATACTTCGACGTCTCAGGACCCTGCAGACCTTTTACAACTTGCACACCCATCACACTTGTCAGGTACGGGTCCTCGCCGTACGTCTCCTGTCCACGTCCCCAACGCGGGTCACGGAAGATGTTCACGTTCGGTGTCCACACCGAAAGGCTATGGAATTTCTCGTCCTCGCCAGAACCACGCTGCATGCGCTCGTTATACTGGGCACGGAACTCCGTCGAAGCCACATCGAAACACTTGTAGAGCAGGTCGGGATTGAACGATGCAGCCATAGCCACAGGTTCCGGGAACACCGTCACGTTACCCTGATTGGCTGCGCCATGCAGCGCCTCGCTCCACCAGAAGAATTTCTTGATGCCCAAACGCGGAATTGCCGGGCTCTCGTCCAGCATCAGCATAGCTTTCTCGTCCAGCGTCAAACGGGAACACAAATCCTTGGCACGTTCCAGTGCCGACAGGTTGGGATTTTTGTAGGGAAGCTCCTGCGCCGTTGCCGAGAGGGCTAACAGGCATAGAGCCATCGTTGTCTTGAACTTCATTAATAATTGAGTTAGTTATGATTATGGGTGCAAAATTACAAAATAATCCGCACATAGGCCCGTGCGGATGTATCAAATACTTTTGCAGATGTAACAGCCCATCGGCAAAGGTGTAAAAAGACATTCTTTTTCCTCCTAGTCTCTTCTTCCATCAGCCATCTCACGAGCCAGGCAACATAAAGAAATAAAAATAAGTGCATTTTCCTTTGTGGATTCAAAAAAACTTTGTATCTTTGCCCTTGACAAACAATCAAAAGACGTATGAGCACTCAGACGATGTTGACAAGGGACTGGTACCTGTCATAAACTTAAAACAATGGAACGCGACAAATCTCCCATAGATTTCGTAATTTTGCACAAAAGTTATCAATATGACTAAGAAACAAAAAAAGATAGAGCAGAATAAAGAACCGGTCGTAAAAAGTGACCTGCTACCAGTTGAAGTGGTTCGTTATGACCTCAAAAATGCAGACATTGAGAGCCTAATTCGTACTATACGTGGCCAGAAGGTGATGGTTGATTTTGACTTGTCAATACTTTATGGAGTAAAGACAAAACGTCTTAATGAACAGGTAAAACGTAACATTAAACGTTTCCCAGAAGATTTTATGTTTCAGCTTACCAAAGAGGAGTGGAACATCTTGAAGTCGCAAATTGCGACCGCAAAACAATCTGATAATCAGTCGAATGGAATCTTGAAGTCGCAAAATGCGACATCAAGTTGGTGAGGTACGAGAAAGCTTCCTTATGCGTTTACACGTGAAGGCATAGGCATGCTGAGTAGCGTACTGGGCTCTGATACGGCAATAGAAATGAATATCCGTATCATGCGAGTGTTTACTGCTGCCCATCAGATAATGGAGAACAATGCCATCTTGTTTCAAAAAGTCCTTCATATAGAACAGCATCAGTTGGAAACGGACGAGAAGATTGAGCATATCCTTACAAAGATGGAAGATAGTTTGCCCAAACTTCTGCCAGAGCAGATATTCCAAACGGGTTGCGTATGGGATGCGTGGGCTTTTGTGTCAGACTTGGTGAGGAGTGCAAAGAAGCGGATTGAATTGATTGACAACTTTGTTGATGATCGCGTGCTCTCGTTGCTGATAAAACGAGGCAAGGGTGTCTCTGCCACCATACACTCACGCTTTACAAAGGATTTCTTAACGGATTTGGAGAAACATAATTCGCAATATGACGAGGTGAATTTCGTGCAACTGCCGCACAAGAACCATGATCGTTTCCTTATAATCGACGACTCCGTCTACCTGCTAGGTGCGAGTGTAAAGGACATGGGTAATGGGCTGTGTGCTGTCACGAAACTGACGGCAACACCAGAGACAGTGCTTGGACTGTTGAAGTAAAATATAATTATCCATATATGCGTTACTTTTTCATCATATTGTTATTTTGCTTTACTGCATCATTATTAAAAGCTCAGACATTTGTCAAAGCAGATAATGACACCACAGTTATGCTCACAGAGGGTCTGTCCCCGTGTGAGGTTGGGGACGCAGCGGATGCTCATGTGTAAATCGAAATAACGAACTATAACACATAGGGTCTGACCCTTTGTGTGTACATTTTTAATTACTAATAACAAACGAATATGAAACAATCTGAAACAATCTCGGATGAGATTATTATTGTCGGCAGCCGATATGGGGGCTTGGCCGACGTTCTGACTCCTTTGTACGAAAAGGGAGAACCCATAGAGAAGGAAAACATTAAGCAGGTGTTGGGTACGGACGTTGTATATTTGCAACCCGTCGGTAATAACCACGACCCTTATGCTGTGGGGGTGTTTCTAAGCACTGAGATTAGATTGGGCTATGTGTGGATGTGTCAGTCGTCGTCGTTACGTGAATGGATGATGACAAATAATAAGAAATATCACAAAGTTCATATCAGTCGGATTAACACCCAATATGGCTTTATGATAGCTAAAACAGATGCCCCCATCAGATTGGCAGATTACGCACGTAATGAACTTGGTATCGATAATGAATGGGCGAAGCATATCCCTGGAACTATGAGAAGCATTACTGAGCAAAGTTTGAGTCTGGGTTTCGCTTTGTTGTGTGACGAACTATTGATGACTAAGGAATGGAGCGATGCTTTGGAGCGTCGTTTCGTGAACCTGAATCGCCATCTGCCTGCAGACCTTTCAAGCCAGCATATGCAAGAATGTCTGGAATTGTACTACAAGATGAAGCAATCGTCCATTAGCGAGGTTCGCGAATCGTGCGACAATATGTTGCAAGCCTATATTAGTCGTGGTTCGAAATCAAGTATAACGTGGTGGGTTAACGAGTGGCTTCCGAGTTTTTTCCGCGAGGCTGAAGAGAATGATCTGCTGGGGTTGTTTGAAGCGGCCAACTACACTCTTGAGCGTGTGTAGAGGAGTTGTTGGAACAGGCGCCAAGTAATTTGTTTTATCTATACAAATTCAACCGCGAGCAATTTGCCTTTCGCCTTTATTACAGCGCTCTTCCTCAAGAGGTTTATAACCGTTTGCTGACTTTGCTGGCTGTACGCGAGGCGATGATTGAGAAAAAACGCAGAGCTGGCAAGTATAGCTTAATCCTCAGTAAGGCAGTTCTTGCTCGTGCTGTTGAAGATGTCAGCGAATACTTTTGGGGTTACAGTTCGAATGCCGTATTGTATTGTGTGTATAGGGATGCTTATAAATATAAAGGTAGTTCCGCTGATTTTGAAAGGTTATTGCAAGATTTGGATTACAAGAAAGAAATGAAGTATCTGTGTTCCTCAGGTACAATAGCCAATGCGTTCAGTCATAATCCATATATGAAATATCATATTGACAAATG
>CAMVOS010000010.1 GCA_947169185.1 uncultured Prevotella sp. | reverse complement strand
GAAAATATCACGATTTTAGTGTGGCTGATTACACGCGGTTATGCAGGTGACCCCAAATTTCCTGTCTAATTCCTTGCTTTTATCAAAACTAATCGCTAAATTTGCAGCAGAGTTTCAAGTACTCCTTCGTGAAGGTGTGCGTTTTAATGGCTCAAATATAGCAAAAGAGCGATTGACGTTTATCCTCTGTTGAAATTGGACACTTCAAACTAATGTGGATGATAGACAATGGCTCACTTCGTTAGGATTGTTATACCCTGTTCAAGGGCGTAATATATTCTAAGGTTGTGGACTATTGTTTCATTATACATTAGTGGGTAGTCCAAACCTCAACAGAATAGTGGGCAATAGTTCCACAACTCTTAAAAATGACAAGCTGACATCTTGGGACTGGTTAGCATAGAGGTTATTACTAATCAATTTAATAATTACAGATTTATGAAAACATTAAGATTATTGGGAGTCGCACTTTTTACAGTGCTTTTGAGCGTCAGTTTCACTGCATGCGGAGATGATGAAGGTAATGATGGCAGCGGTGATAAACCATCCATTAACAAGCGTTTAGTCAAAGTCACTACGCAGGAAGGGAGCAGCACTTTCAGTGATGAGTTCACCTATGACAGCAATGGAAGAGTCGTCAAAGTTGTAAACAAGAAGAATGGCAATAATAGTAGCCAAACAATCTATACATATACTGACAATCATATTGTGAAGAAACAATACAATACTGGTAGTAGTACGGTAAAAGAAACAGAATATGTTCTTGAGAACGGATTAATTGTTGAGGAAATAAACACTTCCGGTTATAATTACAAATATTCATACGACAAAGGTTATCTTGCTACGGTGACCAAAAAAAAGGAAGGAAAAGGAGGAGAGTACAATTATACATGGGAAAAAGGAAATCTAAAGAGAAAGCAAAAAGTAAATAGTGAATCTGAGGATAGTTATGAATACACCAGCTATGTAACCCCACAAAACTTCTATTATTTGGATTATATAGAATACGTTAATGGCGAATTAGCACCATTTTATGGAAAATCGCCAAAGAACCTGCCGTCGAAACGCATAGAGGTGAATTTATATGATGAAAGTTCAAGTAACAGTAACGAAGACGGAATCGTTAAGGTAACAGATACTACCTCTTATGATTGGACAATGAAAGATGGACTGCCAATAAAGTTGATAATAACAGAAGATACATATATTGGTCCATCAACTATGTTAGTTGACTTTGAATGGGAATAGCCAGTTACAATAATAAAGAAAGGGTAGCACATTGAAGTTACCCTTTCTTCTTTTGCTAATAGGTCAATTCTGATTGAAAAACCATATATCGATACAAATGGCTTGGGTCGCCAAGAAAAATAGCATATACTTGTCTAAGATTGGTTCAAAGTGACTTGGTAGAGGTGCACCTCATTTTTACTCTGAATCGATCGATTTCCAGATAAGTCATGTTGAATCACTACTAATAAAAGGAATTATGACTAACAACAAAACAATTAAAGGGAATGTGCCTTACTTTACTTAGTTGATCGGTTTCAAAAATGATGAAGCATTCGGTAAAGCTATGGCCAATGCCGCTAAAAAATTGAAAGCTTAACATTGGATCATGGGGACGGTTCCGCTGATCCACTTTTGCTGAGTAACTAACCATTTCGGGCCTGTAGCAAATGCGGGCCCAAAGTAGTGGGTCATGTTAGATGGCAGGTACCTGTGACCTGCCATCCATTACTGCGTAAGTAATTCCTGTTACTATGCTTTTAAATTTAATAAGAGGGTGTGTCAAAATAGACACATCCTCTTAATTAAAGGTTGTTTGAAACACGTCTTGAGCGACGCAATCCGATTTCTATTTCACCAAGACCTTTTTCCCATTGTTGATATAGACGCCCTTCATGGTTGGCTTGCCAGTAAGGCGTCGACCATCCAGAGTGTACCAGATATGGTTGCTGGTTAATGGTTCACGGTTAATGGTATTGATGCCAGTTTCGCCATCTAAAAAGTTCTTGAGTTCTGTGATGGCTGGCATGGCCTTGCCTGCGGGATAGCCTACGTCAGACGTGTTGCTGTCGTTGAACAGGCTGGCATTATACCAACCATCAGAAACACGCTTGGTACTCCAGTCAAGACCGTTTTCACAGGCTTCCATCCACCACCAATAGAGTCCCTTAACAGACTTGTGCTTGTTGAGCATATCAACAAGCGCCTTGGTGAAAGCTTGCTGACCAGCAGGACTGATGGGGTAGGTTTTTGAGAGGTCGGCTCCCTCACTTCCAAAATCAGAGGTCTGCCAAGCATAATAGTAGCCAGTCTCGACAATCATGATGTCCTTGCCGTAGTTTTTGCTTTCAAGCGTATTCAGTGCAGTCTCCAACTTTGCCAAAGTACCATGATGATAAGGGTAATAGCTCAGTCCGATGATGTCGTAGTCGATGCTGTTGCTCTTCATACGGTCGAAGTAGTCTGTCAGTACGTTGGTATTGCCAGCACGTTCGCTATGAAGGATGATCTTAGCATTGGGGCAGACCTCGCGACAAGCCTGGCCGGCTTTCTTCAGCAGAGTGAAGAAACGGTTCCAATTGGCTGCTGACGAATTGGTATAGCAACGATTAGTGTCGTTCTTTCCAACCGCAGATTCCGTTCCCCAAAGCATGCCATACGAAATCTCATTACCCGTCTGTATGAAATCGGGCGTAGCACCAGCTGCTACCATCTGCTGCAGGCAGTCCTTAGTGTATGCGTATATCTTCTCGTACAGTTGGGCATCTGCCAACGACTTCCAGGCATCGGGTGTCCACTGTTTGCCGGGATCGGCCCACGTATCGCTGTAATGGAAGTCGAGTATCAGGCTGAATCCAGCATCCTTGATACGCTTGCCCAAGGCTTTGACATATTCTAAATCCTGACAGGCAGCAATATCACCACTCTTGGAAGGATCGACAAACAGTCGCACACGCATGGAGTTTAGTCCCTGCTGTTTGAAGAACCCCAGCATGTTTGTAATCGCCTTGCCGTCAAGGTCATAATACTGGGCTCCGTTAGTTTCGTACTTGGTGAGCAACGAGATATCGCCACCCACATACTTTTGTGCTGAAACCATCGTAGTCATACAGAACGCCCAGAAAGCACATAATATTAATCTCTTCATATCGTTAGTAGTTTTGTTTTTACCTCTTACTTCTTATGGCGGTTAGCCCGCTGCTCACGGTATTTGGCTTTCTGACGTGCAGAGCCGCTACCGTGAGCACCAGTGATATACTTCTTTTTCTTGGCCTTGGTCTTGACTTTATCTTCCTCCTTGCGAGGACCACCGCCACGACCGAACGAAATGCCATTCTCCAGAATCTCCTGGAAGTCTGATTCCTTACTCATATTTACAATGCTTAATTCTTAATGCTTAATGCTTAATTATTTTTTCCTTGCGATGTTTTGATGATAGTCATCAGCATTTTAATGAGTTCTGTACAATCATTTAACATGCTATCGGCTTGTTGTTCTGTTATATAACCTGTGTCTCTAAGAATTTCAACCCAATATTCTGTTTCGCTGGCTTCTTTTAGAGAAATACTCATCTTTGATGTAAAATCAGCTTTCGAGTATCCACGAATAGCTTCTTTTACATTAGCACCTATACTAGTTCCACTCCGCAACAGCTGTTTACCTATTGTATAATCTTGCTTCTCTTCGCTTAAATACTTATATAATTTGACACATCTAACTGCAAAAGAATAGCTTTTTGCAACTATAACATTATCATCTTTAGTCTTCATATTAATTAAGCATTAAGCATTAAGAATTAAGCATTGTTCTTAGTGGTGGAACAGACGAACGCCTGTGAATGTCATAGCAATGCCATACTTGTCGCAGGTCATGATGACATGATCGTCGCGAACGGAGCCACCAGCCTGGGCGATGAATTCAACACCACTCTTGTGGGCACGCTCGATATTGTCGCCAAAGGGGAAGAATGCATCAGAGCCGAGGGCAACCTTCGTATTCTGTGCAATCCACGCTTTCTTTTCTTCCAGTGTCAGCACCTCGGGCTGCTCTGTGAAGAACTGCTGCCAAGCACCATCGCGCAGCACGTCGTCATGCTCGTCCTCAGAGATATATACATCGATGGTGTTGTCGCGATCAGCACGACGGATACCCTCCTTGAAAGGCAGCGCCATCACCTTCGGATGCTGGCGCAGCCACCAGATGTCAGCCTTGTTGCCAGCCAGACGGGTACAGTGGATACGGCTCTGCTGTCCGGCACCGATGCCGATGGCTTGTCCGTCCTTGACGTAGCAGACGCTGTTCGACTGCGTGTACTTCAGCGTGATGAGTGCAATGATCAGGTCGCGCTTAGCTTCAGCGGTAAAGGTCTTATTCTGTGTGGGGATGTTTTCAAATAATGCGGGGTCGTCAAGTTTGATCTCATTACGGCCCTGTTCGAAGGTTACGCCAAAGCACTGCTTGCGCTCGATGGGTTCGGGCTTGTACGAAGGATCAATCTTGATGACGTTATAGGTACCCTTGCGCTTGTCCTTCAGAATCTCAATGGCCTCAGCGGTGAAGTCGGGGGCAATGACGCCATCGCTCACCTCACGCTTCAGGATGAGGGCGGTTGTAGCATCGCAGGTGTCGCTCAACGCCACGAAGTCACCATAGCTTGACATGCGGTCAGCACCACGGGCACGGGCATAAGCACATGCTATCGGGCTGTCGTCCAGACCCTTGATGTCGTCAACGAAATAAATCTTCTTCAGCGTGTCGCTCAGAGGCAGACCTACAGCAGCACCTGCAGGGCTCACATGCTTGAACGAGGCAGCAGCGGGCAGACCCGTAGCCTCCTTCAGCTCCTTCACCAACTGCCATGCATTCAGGGCGTCGAGGAAATTGATGTAGCCGGGGCGTCCGTTAATGACTTCGATGGGTAACTCGCCCTCGGTCATGAAGATACGCGAGGGCTTCTGATTGGGATTACATCCGTACTTGAGTGCTAATTCTTTCATTGTTTTCGAATTTTTTTTCGTTTCTGGCTGCAAAGGTACGAAAAAAAGTTGTAACTTTGCACGCGTTATGGAGAAAAAGAGACACGCGCTGCGCAAACTTTTAGAGGCAGTAGAGAAAGAATTGTTACACAAGCCCGATAGAAAGACGCTAGACAGACTCTCGCTATTGGCGGGTTTCCAGGATTGGGACTCATTTCAGGAAACTCTGCATGGTGACTTGGGCGGTGAGACAATATATGGCGGACATAAGGAACATAAAAAAGAGACACCCAACAAATGAGTGTCTCTTTTTATGCTTTAACGAAGGATTACTCCTTAACGATGGCACCGCTGCGCTTCTCCTTGATACGAGCAGCCTTACCAGTCAGCTTGCGCAGATAGTAAAGCTTAGCGCGACGAACCTTACCAACCTTGTTCACTTCGATGCTCTCAATGTTGGGAGACTCCAGAGGGAAGATACGCTCTACACCTACGGTACCCGACATCTTGCGAACAGTGAAGCGCTTCTTCTCCTGATGGCCGCAAATCTTGATGACTACGCCACGGAAGAGCTGGATACGCTCCTTAGAACCCTCGATAATTTTGTAAGCGACAGTTACAGTGTCACCAGCCTTGAAACTGGGGTGCTGCTTGCCGGTTGCAAATGCTTCTTCAGCAACTTTAATTAAATCCATTGTTACTTTAAATTTATAATGTTGTTGTTATCGTTCCATGCGCAACATAACAGGCCTCTCGTTTCTTCCTGCCAGCGATTACGCGGAAAGCGGCTGCAAAGGTACAAAAAAAAGTGAAAAGTGAAAAGCAAAAAGCAAAAAAAATACTCTCGAACGTTCGTTTTTCACTTTTTTTTTGTATTTTTGCAGCATAAAACTATAAAGAGATGAAAAAAATAACAGCTATTTATTTACTTGTACCTATGCTTTTGCTGACTTCGTGCAAACAGCACTATGAGGTGGCAAATATGCAACGCAGCCGTATCTTGGTGGATGCCAAATATGATGCACAACCAGATCAGAAGGCTGCCGATTTTCTAAAGCCTTATAAGCATCAGGTTGATTCCGTGATGGGTCCTGTGGTAGGTCAGTCTGCCAAATATATGACAGCCAAGCGCCCTGAAGGTACACTCAGTAATCTATTGGCCGACATTCTCGTGTGGGCGGGCAAGGACTATGGTGAGCAACCCGATTTTGGCGTTTATAACATGGGAGGTGTTCGTGCCGACCTGCCTAAGGGTACTGTGACTTATGGTGATGTTCTCGATGTTGCTCCCTTCGAAAATAAGCTCTCGTTTATCACACTGAAAGGTGATGTTGTGCGCGAGCTGTTTACTCAGATTGCTATAACGGGCGGCGAAGGCATGAGCCATGCTGTGCGTATGGTGATTACAAAGGATGGACAGTTGTTGAGTGCAACAATTAACGGTCAGGAGATAGACCCTCAGAAGGACTATCGTGTGACTACCATAGATTATCTTTTAGGTGGTACAGACAAGATGGAGGCTTTCAAAAAAGGCACTAATATCAATGCTCCCAAGGATGTGTCGAACAATACGCGATTCATAATTATGAACTATTTCCGCGAAATGGCTAAGCAGGGCAAGATTGTAGATTCTGAGATTGAAGGAAGAATAACTGTGAAGTAAAAAGTTTGAAGTATGAAAAAGTACCTATTTATTATATTATTGGCCTTTGTGGCGCTCAGCGGACAGGCTAAGAAACATAAGCAGCTGGTTATTCTGCATACTAACGACACTCATTCGGCTATATTACCTATCAATCCGCAACTGCCAGATACGATGAAGGCTGGCCGAGGTGGCTTCTTACGGCGTATTGCCATGCTGAAAGAAGAACGAGCGAAGCATCCAGACCTTTTGTATTTCGATTCTGGCGACTTTTGGCAGGGCTCTGCTTACTTTACCATGTTCAAAGGTGAAGTTGAGATAGGTCTTATGAACCAGATGGGTATTGAGGCATCGACCATCGGCAATCATGAGTTCGACTTCGGATTGGAGAATATGGCTCAGATGTTCCGCAAGGCCAACTTCCCCATCCTTTGTGCCAACTATGACTTTACGGGTACTGCGATGGAGGGTGTCACAAAGCCTTGGATTGTTATCAAACGTAATGGCGTAAAGATTGGTGTTTTTGCCGTTTGTCCAAAGTTGAAAGGCTTGGTAAGCGATAAAAATTGTGTGGGTGTGAAGTATCTGGATCCAACTAAGGTGGCATTAGAAACAGCTACCATGCTGAAACAGCAGTTGAAGTGTGACATGGTGATATGCATCTCACATCTGGGATGGAACAGCAATCGTGGCGAGGATGACCAGTACATGATTAGTGGCTCACGTAACATAGACCTGGTATTAGGCGGACATACTCATACCTATATGTCGACACTCGAACATTGGAACAATATGGACGGCAAGTCTGTACCCGTTGACCAGAATGGAAAATCGGCAGTCTTCGTCGGCAAGATTATCGTTGACTTGAAGTAATTATCGAGATTTCGAAGTTTCGATGTTTCGATGCTTCGAAGTTTCGAGACTACTCGAAATAAAACGTTAAAACCACCATTTTCGACTGCGCGCTGCTAACGCTGCCAGCAAAGGCTTTCAAGTTTGTATCGCGCAGTTCGTTGACGTGGTTCTTGTCTAACACGTTACTAAGTCCGACGCAGAACTTTAGTTCAGGAATCAGCTTGAAGAAGGGTAGATAGAAATCGCAGCCTAGTCCCACTTCCACCATTGTCGAGAAACGGTTGAGGCGTATGATGTCAGTGTCGCCCTTTGTCATGTTTATCATCGGATTGATACCTGCTATCAAATAGGGACGATGGTTGTTCCAACGGGGTGCGGCAAACTTGATGTCGATGGGTAGTGAGATGTATGTGTTCTTTAGGTCTTGTGTCTGCTTGACAGCTTTACCCGTCTCATCTGTGTTCTGCATATCTATAAAAGTCAGATGCTTGGCTCCAAAATGCATAGTAGGCGATATGCGGAGTGAGAAATTGTCGTGTAGGCGCATTTCAGCCAAGACACCCACTGAGAATCCAGGACTCCAACGGTCTGCATCGCACACTATCAGTTGATTGCTGACGTTGCCCGCATCGTCAGTAATGGTCTGCATGCCTACATTTTCCAGCTCCAGGTCTTGCAAATGAGCACCTACTAGAATTCCGAAATGCATTGGACGCAGGTCGACATAGGGTTTGTACTGCACACGACGGTCCTGCTGAGCTATGCAGCCCAACATGCCGAAGACGGCAGCTAAAAGGAGTAATGTCAGTCGTTTCATATTCGTATTATATAACGACTCCTTCAGGAAATTATTATTTCGATAACGTATAAATTAGTCGAAAAAAATAAAAAATAATCCATAAAATTAGGTAGGAACCAAAAATATGCTTACCTTTGCATCACAATTTTTGAGTATTTATTAACTAATTTAAAGTAACAAGTATTATGGCATACGTAATTGGTGACGACTGCATCGCATGCGGTACATGTATCGATGAGTGCCCCGCTGGAGCAATCTCTGAGGGCGACAAGTATTCAATCAACCCCGATGCTTGCACAGAATGCGGCACATGCGCTGACGTTTGTCCGTCAGAGGCTATCAGCCTTCCCTAAGGATTGCAACGCTACACTCCGACCTTAGTCGGAGAATGCGTTGAATTATGTGGTTAAAACGAAGAGGATGTGGTAACACATCCTCTTTCTATTTCGTCAATATTCACAAACCTTATATCTTTGTGGATTTCCTGTAGCCCATACCTGTCACGTGACAAATTAGCATATCTTTCTGGTTGGTTACCCGTACTTCTACAGAAGGAATCTTGTGGTGGTTTGCCACATGAACGGCTTCAGCACGAAGACTGTCACCCTCATAGGCGCTGGTAACAAACGTGATGCTATTATTAATGCCGAACGTTAGCTGTCCGCCAAAGTTCATCAGCGCTGCAATTGCCAGATCGGCCAGCGTAAACAACGCTCCCCCCTGACACACATTTCCTCCATTCAAATGCTCAGCCGTTACAGTCATTTCGGCTATCGCATGCTGTTCGTCAACCTCCGTAATCTTGCAGCCTGCATTAGCAGCAAATCGGTCGGTTCTATTGAGCAATTCCTTTATGTCCATTCCTTGTTGTTATCTTTCTGTTGCTATTGATTTTCAACATTTGCTTCAGCTTCCTTTTTGTCGTACTTGTCCAGTTTGTCTAGGTAATACTGGCGTAGCTCTGCCCAATTGTAATATGGATATTGGGTGGTCTTGATAGGTAGTCTGCACTCGCGTTCGTTTAATAGAGCCTTTACGAGAATATCCTTATTGGAGTAGGGCGCTTTCTTAGGTTTGTAGAATATAAGCTGGATGTTACTGGCCATGGGATAGATGCGATAGTTGCGCCAATACTTGTCCAATTCGTTGAGGTCATCGACAGCGATACCACAGTTGTCAAGTTCAAGAAGGCAGGCCAAAGGCATAACGCATACCTCATGTCCAAAGCGAAGGACGGCCTGTGTCTGGGTAACGGTGTCGGTCGTCTCGATGATGTTACGTAGCAGGTTTTTCTGCGAGAAAGGCATCACACCGCCTGTCTGTGGGGCAGGACCATAGTCGAGGTACCAACCGATATTACGAGTGCGCCATTGATCGTAGATCTCATCCATCGTAAACAGTGGATAGAGGTCAATATCTACATCGTGGCTTTGCATATTGGTCGCTATTTCGAATAGGTTGTACATGATGGAGCCTGCCTTTAGGTTATCTGCCACCCATTGCTGGTCGTTGAATAGCACGCGCATCAGCCGGTCGGCCTGTTGGCGCGTGTTGTGCTGTTTGCGAATTTCTCGGCCCTTCTTGCCCATCGTCTTCACCAGTCCTGTGCGTGGGGCGTTTAGGTAGTATTGTAAAGCCTCGCTGACCTCGTTATGGATGCGTGCAGTTGGATTCGCTGCCATCAGTTCTTCGCACTCGGCAACCATCGATAGGATGCAGCGTACCACGACGGTCGAGCGGGCATCGATGGCAACGTTCTTAGCCTTAAAGATTTCAGGGAAATTCTGGGCCATGCGTCGTCCAATACCATGATGTTGGCGTTCGCCAACAGAACTGAGGTCACCCAGACGCAGTTGTGCACCTTCGTACTTGCCGTCAAGAGCAGGGTAGTTGGGGATGGGTAACTTTACGAAAGTCTCTAATTGTCCCAGTACTTCTTCACCTTTTGCTGTGAGCTTGCCATACTTTCTGGCTTTCTGCATAGGCTCTACCACGCTGGTATAGCTGTCCTTGCTAATGAGCCAGCGCGAGCCGTGCCGACCGTAGTGCGACATGTAGAAAGGTGTGTATCCCTTTGGTGTGGGGGTCAGCGCTTGGGGCGTAAACAGACGATCATAGTCCAGATAGTTACTACCTGCCAAGTACTTGTTGGCCTCGATTTCTTCACGAGCAGTTTGGGCTGTCATGGTCATTGCCACCACAGCCATCATCATTAGGGTCAGTCGTTTCATCATAAAAAAAGTCTTTGTTTCCAATTTATTTTGCAAATTTACAAAAAAAATCGGAAACAAAGATAATTTTCGTATAGAATCTTTTTTATACCAAGTGCTCAATGAGGTCGGCACGGTCGCCTGGCAGCATGTCGATGACGGGAATCTCAATCATCGTGTAACAGCCTGGTTGCAGGCGCATTGAGGCGCGAGCCACGTTGACCAACACCTGGCCAGTCAGGGCGGGGTTGTTGATTTGCATGTTAAACTCCATGCGCTGGTTTTGGGTCTGTCCGCTAACGCCTTTGCGCACGAGGTTCACACCGTGTCCCATGTCGCGAACATCGTCAACACTCTCCACCTGGAATACGTGCGTCTCGTCGTTAGCAAAGTAGGGGTCGACTTTGATGTCTTTTGTGACTTGCTCTAATGTAAAGCCATCCTCCAACTCAACGTAAACCATACGACGGTGGATGCCTTCGCCCAAGGGAATGGTCATGGAGAGGGCGTTCTTGACACCAGCTTTCGAACGGACACAAACAGAGTGACCCATCGACATGCCAGGACCGAAGTTGGTGTAGCTCAAACCCTTAGGCGCGAGGCTCTGCATGAGTGTACGGACGATTGAGTCAGATCCCGGATCCCAGCCTGCGGCAATAACGCTGACGGTATTGGTCTGCTTGTTGACCTCCATCAAACGCTCGCGATAGCCGCGGATATTAGTGTGGATGTCAAATGAGTCGACGGTATTGATGCCTAATGGCAGAATCTGCTTGGCATATTCTTCGCACGAACGGGTGGGAGTGGCCAGAATAGCTACGTCCACATCCTTCAGTTCCTTGATGTCTTTCACAACATCATACTGGGCCAGTTCGGCAGGCTTGTCGGCAGCTCCGTTTCTGCGTACCACACCTGCCACTTCGAAGTCGGGAGCGGCCTCGAGCGCCTGAATTGCATACTTTCCAATGTTGCCGTAACCTACTACGGCGGCTCTGATTTTCTTCATATTGAATCGTTTTTGATGTTTGTCTCAATCTTTTCGGGCGCAAAATTACACTTTTTCTTTTAAAAACATAACAAAAAGACAGAAAAATTTGCAAAACGCCTACATTTTGTTATTCTGAGTCATCTTTTTGCCTTTAAAGACAATAAATATAAGGTGCGTGCCGTTTAATTAGATGTATTAATACATTTTTGTGAAGTTATATGATTGAGTATATTAAGGGTGAGTTGACCGAACTAACCCCTGCGTTAGCTACGATAGAAGCCGCTGGCGTAGGCTATGGGCTGAATATTTCGTTGACAACCTATTCTGCCATTCAAGGCAAAAAGGATGTCAAACTGTATGTTTATGAGGCTATTCGTGAGGATGCCCATCTGTTATATGGTTTTGTGTCGAAGAAGGAACGCGAGATGTTCGAGTTGCTGATTACAGTCAGTGGCGTTGGTGCCAATACTGCTCGTATGATGCTTTCGTCGATGAGCGTTAGCGAGTTGTGTTCTGCTATTTCTCGAGGTGATGAGCGCTTAATCAAAGGTATCAAGGGTATAGGTAAAATGACAGCCCAACGCATTATAGTCGACTTGCGGGACAAGATTGTGGCCTTGGGTATCGCTGAGGAGATTCCTGCTGGTGGAATTGTAGTGGCACCTGTGAATAATGCTGTTCGTGATGAAGCTGTCGCAGCTCTTACTATGCTGGGCTTTGCCCCTGCACCAACGCAGAAGGTCGTCGTGGCCATTTTACAGGAACAGCCTGATCTGCCTGTTGAAGAAGTCGTAAAACTAGCATTGAAGCAAATCAAATGAAATTGAAAAAATGAGAGAATGAGAAAATGAGAAAACTTAAAGAGTTGCTCTATATTGTTCTTTGTGTTATCGCATTCAGTAGTGCGGTAGCCAATTCCTCATTTTCTCATTTTCTTAATTTCTCACTCCCAGCAGACACCGTCCGCAGGGCTAAGGCTCAGCCTGTGCTACAGGTAGAGGACGAAACGATACCAGACTCACTATTGCATCCTCGTTGGAAGGTTCAGAAAACCGCTCCTATTGAGGTGGCCGACCTAGACTCTTCGGCCCTCGACTTGCGCTTGCCCGAGAACATTAAGCAGGAGGTGGAGTATGATGACTCGCTGAATGTGTATAAGATTGGTTCGAAGATTGGCGACTCGTATCTGAACACTCCTTTGTTGATGTCACCGGATGAATATCGCCGTTGGAACGAGAGGAAAGAGCGCGAGGCCTTTTTCCGTAAGAAGGATGCTGAGAATGTAGCCTCGAAAGGCAAGGAGAAATTTTCGTTTGCCGATATGCACTTCGATCTTGGACCTGCTGAGAAAATTTTCGGTCCAGGCGGTGTGCGAATCAAGACGCAGGGTACGGCTGAGCTGAAGTTGGGGGCTACGCTGAAGAACATCGATAACCCGTCGTTGCCTGAGCGTAACCGCAAGACTAAGAGTGTTGATTTCGATGAGAAAATCAATTTGAATGTGAATGGTAAGGTGGGTGACAAGGTAAACATGAACCTGAACTACAATACCGATGCTACGTTTGACTTCGATACCAAGAATCTGAAACTGCGCTATGAGGGTAAGGAAGATGAAATCATTAAATTGGTAGAGGCTGGTAACATCACGTTCCCATCGAACAACTCGCTGGTAAAGGGTGCATCGAGCCTGTTTGGTATTCGTACGGATATGCAGTTTGGCAAACTGAAACTGCAAACGGTGGTGTCTCAAAAGAATTCTACTACGAAGAGTGTGTCATCGAAAGGTGGTACGCAGCTCACACCATTCGAAATCGATGTGGCTAACTACGAGGAGAACCGCCACTTCTTCCTGTCTAAATATTTCCGTGAACGCTATGATGGTGCCATGCAACAGTTGCCCTACGTAATGACAGGTATTGAAATTACCCGCATTGAGGTCTGGGTGACCAATAAGACGGGAACGACATCAAATTCGCGAAATATCATCGCTATGGCTGATTTGGCTGAAAGCCTGAAAGGCAAAGCCAAGGGTCAGTCGGCATTGCCCGATAACTCTGACAATGACCTGTATGCTGAATTGACGACCACCTATGCTGGTGCCCGTGATATTGATCAGGCTACATCTATCCTCGACACTAAGTTTACTGGTGGTGTCGACTACGAGAAACTGTCGTCTGCCCGCTTGCTTAATTCATCGGAATACACTTTAAACAAGGCTTTGGGATATATTTCACTAAAGACTAGCCTCCAGACCGATCAGGTGTTGGCGGTCGCTTTCGAGTATACTTATGGTGGTCGTACCTATAAGGTGGGCGAGTTTGCCAGTGATCATACCAATGCCAGCGAAGCTTTGTATGTGAAAGCATTGAAGAATACGTCGAATAATCCACAGCAGGCCAACTGGTCGCTGATGATGAAAAACGTCTATTATCTGGCTTCAACGGTCGAGAAAACCAAGTTCCGTCTGGATGTCAAGTTCCAGAGCGACACTACGGGCGTGTACCTTTCTTATATACCAGACGTTAAAAATGTTACCTTGTTGCGAGGATTAGGTTGTGACCGTCTGGATAATAATAATAAAGCTCACCCCAATGGCGTTTTCGATTTTGTAGAGGGCTATACCGTATCGGGTGGTCGTGTATTCTTCCCCTCAGCTGAGCCTTTTGGCTCTACGTTGAAAACCTTCCTAATGCGTAATGGCGTGAGTGAGGCCAATGCTGATAAGTATGCTTTCCAGGAACTCTATGATACCACACGTACTGCTGCCAAGCAGATGACGGATAAAGACAAATATCTGTTGGTGGGTCAGTTTAAAGGCACATCAGCCAATGTCATCTCCTTAGGAGCCTATAATGTACCTCAGGGGTCAGTCGTTGTGACAGCAGGTGGTGTTATCCTGACCGAGGGCTCTGACTATAGTGTCGACTACTCGGCAGGTGAGGTGACTATTTTGAACCAGAGCATCATCGACGCTGGTACAAGTGTTAATGTGTCGTTAGAGTCGAATACCGAATATGGTATGCAGCGCAAACGCATGTTTGGTGTTAACTGGGAATACGACTTCTCAAAGAATTTCCAGATTGGTGGTACGCTGCAACATCTCTCTGAACAGGCACTGACCTCAAAGGTAACGATGGGCTCTGAGCCCTTGAAGAATACACTGTGGGGACTGAATATCAACTGGAAGACTGAGAGCCAGTGGCTGACGAAGATGCTTGACAAGTTGCCTTTGCTGCATTGTACCCAACCTTCACAAATCTCCTTTACTGGTGAGTTTGCTCAACTGATAGCCGGTACCGCTAGCGGTACGCAGGACAATGCCTCTTATATTGACGATTTCGAGAATGCCAAGAATGCTATTCCTCTTATAGAGCCAAAGTCGTGGGTACTCTCCAGCGTACCAAATATATTTGCAGAATATAATGACAAGGATTCTGTTACGAGTGGTTTCAATCGTGCGCTTTTGGCGTGGTACGAGATTGACCCGCTGTTTACAGAGCGCTCTTCATCGCTGACTCCCAGTCATATCAAGAGTGATCTTGACCAGTTGTCAAACCACTATGTGCGTTCTGTTTACGTGAGCGAGCTTTATCCGAACCGTGACCAGTCGACGTATAGTGGTGCCACAAACAAGCTGCCCATTCTCAATATGGCTTTCTATCCACAGGAACGAGGTCCGTATAACCTGTCGACCGATGTCAACTTTGATGGAACGTTGAGGAAACCCATGCAGAAGTGGGGTGGCATGATGTGTAAGCTGAATACCAACGACTTCGAGACAGCTAATGTTGAGTATATCGAGTTCTGGATGCTCGATCCGTTCATCTATTCGTCACAGCAACCTGATGCCGACCAATATGGTGGTGACTTGTATATCAACCTTGGCGAGGTCAGCGAGGATGTGTTGCGCGATGGCAAGAAGTTCTACGAGAGTGGTATGCCTGTTGACGGTACTAGTACTTTCCAAAGTACACCATGGGGTAAGATTCCCGTCCAGGCTACGCAGACATATGCTTTTGCTACGTCAAGTGGTGCACGCGCCAAGCAGGATGTGGGACTGAATGGCATGACTGATGATGAAGAACGTCAGAAGCCAGCCTATGTCAATTTCTTGAATGGTATCAGTGTCAACGACAGTGTGCGTGCTGCTTGGAATGCCGACCCGGCAAACGATAACTACCATTACTTCCGTGGTAGCGATTTTGATGAACGGAAGACCAGTATTCTGGATCGCTATAAGCGCATCAACATGCCACAGGGCAACTCGCCCGACTCTGATCAGCAGACGGAAGGTTACGACACGTCGTACAAGACCTATCCTGATGTTGAGGATATCAATCAGGATTATACCCTTAACGAATACGAACGCTATTTCCAGTATAAAGTGAGCATTCGTCCTGAGGATATGCGTCTGGGACACAACTTCATTACTGATATCCGTGAGTATACTGCTCCGCTCCGTAATGGTAACCGGGAACAGGTACGCTGGTATCAGTTCCGTATTCCTCTTACACAGTATGACGATCGTGTGGGCGGTATTAGCGACTTCACCAGTATTCGCTTTATGCGTATGTTCTTAACTCAGTTCCAGAAGCCTATTGTACTACGCTTTGGCTCTCTCGACCTTGTACGTGGTGAATGGCGTGTCTATCAGCAGGCGCTGACATCAGGTTCGAATAGTGGGACTTTGGAAGTTAGTGCTGTCAATATAGAAGAGAATAACGACAAGCGTCCTGTCAACTACGTATTGCCTCCTGGCATAGATCGTGTCACAGACCCCAGCCAGCCCCAGCTTACTGAGGCCAATGAGCAGGCTTTGTGCATGGTCGTGAAGAACTTGAGCAAGGGAGAGTCGAAGGCTGTCTATCGTAATACCACACTTGACCTCCGTCGCTATCGTCATCTGCAGATGTTCGTACATGCTAACCATTTGATGGATGATGTGACTGCTTTGGCTGACGACCAGCTGGCTGTATTTGTGCGTATAGGTTCTGATTATAAGAACAACTATTACGAATATCAGATTCCATTGAAGCTGACGCCCGATCGTAACGATTATAACCGCTTTAATACGGAAGATTGTCGTGCTGTATGGCCTGAAGCAAACTTGTTGGATATCAATCTCTCGCTGTTTACAACCTTGAAAAAGGCCCGTAATAAGGCTCGTGCCTTAGGTACGGCAAGCTACACGGTAGAATTCTCGGACTATGATCCCAATCATTTGAATAACCGTATCAGTATTATGGGTAATCCTTCATTGGGCGAGGTAAAGACTATGATGATTGGTGTACGTAACATCTCTGGTAGCATCAAGTCTGGTGAGGTTTGGATTAATGAACTGCGCTTGCAGGATGTGACCAATAAGGGCGGATGGGCAGCATCGGGAGCCCTGAATATGCAGCTGTCAGACGTAGGATCTCTTAATCTGACAGGTAAAATTGTTACTGAAGGATTCGGTGGACTGGAGGAAGGTGTTATGCAGCGTACTACAGATAACTTTAAAACCTATTCTGTAACGGCTAATATCGAGTTGGGTAAATTCTTCCCTGACAAGGCGAAGGTAACGGCACCACTCTACTATAGTATGACGAAGGAAGAGACGCGTCCGAAGTATAATCCGTTGGATACGGATATGGAGCTGGATGATGCCTTGGAATCGATGAATAATCACGACCGTGATAGTATTGAGTCCATTGCGGTTACCAAGACCACAACGACCAATTTCTCGCTGTCCAACGTTCGTGTGGGTATCAAGACCAAGCGTCACCCCATGCCTTACGATCCTGCCAACTTCTCGTTCTCATATAGTCATCGTCATTCCCGTAAGTCTGGCGAGACAGTCATCTATGAGCATGATGACGAGTGGCGTGGCTCTTTTAACTACACGTACACACCAGTTTATAAGGCATGGGAGCCTTTCAAGAATTCGAAATCAAAGTCGAAATGGATGCAGTTCCCCAAAGCCTTCGGATTAAACTGGTTACCGCAAAACGTGACATTCAATACGGAGATGCAACGCTCATACAATGAGTTGCAGGAACGTGACATGGACAACCTGTCAGGTGCCAAGATCCCTGTACAATGGAGTTCGTCGTTCCTTTGGAATCGTGACTTTACGATTCGCTGGGATCTCACTAAAAACCTGCACATGAATTTCCAGTCTGGTACGCGTGCTGAGATTGAGGAACCCTATGGCAATGGTCTGCCTATCAATAAAGACCTTTATCCTGACCGCTATACGGCATGGAAAGACTCTGTATGGCATAGTATCAAGCGCTTTGGTACGCCTCTCGACTATCGTCAGTCATTTACAGCCTCTTATCAGGTGCCACTCAATAAGTTGCCGATCCTGGATTGGGTAACTGCAGATGCCAATTATACAGCTACTTATTCTTGGCTTCGTGGTACTGAGATGGAGGATGGCTCATCCATGGGTAACACAATCTCGAATAATTCTCAGCTTACCATCAATGGTAATCTGAATATGGAGACGCTCTATAACCATTTCCCATTCCTCAAGAAGGTTAACGATCGCTTCAAGAAGGCTATTCCTAAGCCCCAGAAGACTACCAAGAATAGTAAGTCGAGTCAGGCAAATAAGAATGATAAGACAAATAAGACAAATAAGACTAGTCTGACAGACAAGAATGCCAAGGAGAAAAAGACAGACGCTCAGCTTCCCAAGAACAAGAACGCTTTCCAGAAAGAGTTGACTTTGAAGCCTGACACGACGTTGACTGTCGCGCATAACAAGAAATCTAAGCGTCTCATAGTGACTGCTAAGACAAAGGATGGAAAGACCTATCCTATTAAATATAAGGTAATAGATGCGAACAAGATTCTTATCAAGAATCAGGATACGGCAGTCATAAAACTCTCTGTCACAGCAAAACCTGCAGCAGATCAAGAATGGTGGTACAAGCCTGCTCAATCAGCTGCTCGCCTGTTGATGATGGTACGTACTGTAGGTATGACGTATCGTAACCAGAGGTCAATGTCTGTACCAGGCTTCATGCCTAATGTGGGCGATGCCTTCGGACAGCGTACAGGTAGTGTGATGGCACCAGGCCTTGACTTTGCTTTTGGACTGACAGACGACTCCTATCTACAGAAAGCCTACGACAATGGTTGGCTGATGACGGTAGACAGTATCGCTTCGCCAGCAGCAGTGAATCAGACCAACGACTTGCAACTGCGTGCTACCTTAGAACCTGTTCGCGATTTGAAGATTGATCTCAATGCCTCGAGAACTGAAACCAGGGCTCGTAGTGTACGTTATTCGTATGGTGGAATGCCTTCAACACAGAGTGGAACGTTTAATATGACTACCATCTCCATCTCCAGCGCTCTCGAAAAGATTGGTGATGCCAATTCTGGTTATCCTTCGAAGGTGTTCGAGACTTTCTGCGATGCATTGCCTCGTTTCCAACAGGCTGTTAGTGCCCATTATGGTCAGGAGGTTGATGCCTATAGTGCTGCTGTCTTGATACCCGCATTCCTCGATAGCTATACAGGTAGCGGACGTGGCTCGCTCGACTTGTTGCCAACATTAGGGAAGCTGTTGCCAAACTGGACTATCCGCTATTCGGGTCTTTCGAAGCTTAAATGGTTTAACGAACGTTTCAAGTCTGTCAATATAAATCATTCCTACAAGTCGGTATTTGCTGTGGGAAGTTACAACAGTAGTAGCGAGACGGCTTCTATGCTGGGTTGGCATGTTCCTGCTGTCAGCATCAACGAATCGTTCTCTCCACTTATCGGTGTGGATGTGACCTTCGAATCGGGACTGACGATGAAAGCAGAATATCGTCGTACACGTAACTTGACACTCTCAATGACTAGCGTACAGATTAACGAGGCACGCTCAAATGATATTGTAGTGGGATTCGGCTATAAGATTAGCGATTTCAAACTATTTGGAAGTGGCACCTCTCGAAAGATCAAAAAGGCCCAACGTGGCAAGTCAAAATCTAATGATACCACCAAGACCCGCACTACGACTACTGCCAAGAAAACTGGTATCAATCAGGACCTGAATATGCGCCTCGATATATCGCTGCGCGATCAGGCAGCTATTACGCGTGACATTGCTACTCGTACAAGTGCTGCCAGCAGTGGTAACTCAGCACTAAAGATATCCTTTATGGCTGACTACACGCTGTCACGTCTGCTAACTATGTCGTTCTACTATGATCGCCAGACGAATACACCATTGCTGTCATCCAGCAGCTATCCTACAACAACACGTGACTTTGGCCTCTCGCTGAAGTTCTCGTTGACCCGCTAATTGGACATAAAACATTAAAGATTAAACATTAAATATTTGGCTATTAGCTCGAATTATATTAATTTTGCACGCAAATTACGATGATTATGGATACGATAAAGAAACTTTTTGCACAAAAACTGATGGATATCAAGGCCATCAAGTTGCAGCCAAACGAGCCTTTTACATGGGCTTCTGGTTGGAAGTCTCCCATCTACACTGACAATCGCAAAACTTTAGGCTTTGCTGATGTTCGTTCGTTTGTGAAGCTTGAACTTTGCCATGCTATTCAGGAGAATTTCCCTGAAGCTGAGGCTGTAGCTGGTGTGGCTACTGGTGCTATTGCCCAAGGTGCCTTGGTGGCTGACGAATTGGGACTGCCCTACGCTTATGTTCGTCCGAAGCCAAAGGATCATGGCATGGGTAATCAGGTGGAAGGTGAACTGAAGAAAGGTGCCAAGGTTATCGTTGTCGAGGACCTGATTTCTACTGGTGGTTCCAGTCTTAAGGCTGTTGCTGCCCTTCGTGAATATGGCGTAGAGGTTATTGGTATGGTGGCTTCGTTTACATACGGTTTCCCTGTGGCTGAGGAAGCTTTCCGTGAGGCTGGCGTTAAACTCATCACCCTGAGTGATTATGCCGCTGTGTTGGAGCAGGCAGCTGAGACGGGCTATATCAAAAAGGAAGAAATAGAAGTCTTGAAGGAATGGCGTAAAGATCCGTCAGTTTGGGGCAAATAAATTGTAAATCGTCAAATTGTAAATTATCAAGATGACTAAGTTTGAAAGTAGCGTTAAGCAGATACCGTATCCTGTAGAGAATGTGTATCGCAATATAAGTGACTTGAGTAATCTCGAGCGTGTTCGCGACCGTATTCCTGAGGATAAGTTGCAGGACTTTGAGTTCGATAGTGACTCCGTACAGGTAAGTGTCGCTCCTGTGGGCACTATCAAGCTCCGCATCATTGAACGTGAAGAAAATAAGTGCGTCAAGTTCGAGACAGAGCAATCGCCATTGCCTTTTAACCTGTGGATTCAGGTGTTGCCCGTATCAGATGCAGAGAGCAAGATGAAGGTGACAGTCAAGGCTGATATTCCTTTTATGCTGAAAGGTATGGTCAGTGGTCCATTGCAGGATGGTGTTGAGAAAATTGCTGACGCTCTTGCGCAGATTCCATTTGTTTAAAAACTCCTAGGACTTCCTAGGAAAGCCTAGGATATCCTAGTACAAAGAAGAAAACATGGCAAACAAACTTTGGGAAAAGAACTTTGAGGTGAATGCCGAGATTGAGCGCTTCACCGTTGGCAGAGATCGCGAGATGGACCTCTATCTGACTAAGTACGACGTACTGGGTTCGATGGCGCATATCACAATGTTGGAAAGTATCGGGCTCATCGCCAAGGACGAGTTGCCTTTGTTGCTGGCAGAACTCAAAAACATCTATGCAGTCGCTGAACGTGGTGAGTTTGTGATAGAGGATGGGGTAGAGGATGTACACTCGCAGGTGGAACTGATGCTGACGCGTAAACTGGGCGACATGGGTAAGAAAATCCATTCAGGCCGTTCGCGCAACGATCAGGTGTTGGTAGACCTCAAGTTGTTTACCCGCCACGAACTCATGGAGGTGGCTGATGGCGTAAAAGTGCTGTTTGACGAACTTATCCAAAAGAGCGAACAGTATAAGCACGTGCTGATGCCTGGCTACACGCATCTGCAGGTGGCTATGCCCTCCAGTTTTGGTCTGTGGTTTGGCGCTTACGCAGAGAGCCTGACAGATGATATGCTGTTCCTGCAGGCTGCCTACAAGATGACTAATCGTAACCCCTTGGGCTCTGCTGCAGGCTATGGCTCATCGTTCCCCCTGAATCGTCAGATGACAACCGACTTGTTGGGCTTTGACTCGATGGACTACAACGTGGTTTATGCGCAGATGGGTCGTGGTAAGATGGAGCGCAACGTTGGCTTTGCTATTGCCACTATTGCTGGTACGCTGGCAAAGATGGCCTTTGATGCCTGCCTGTTTAATTCGCAGAATTTCTCGTTTGTCAAGTTACCTAAGGAATGTACTACTGGTTCGAGCATTATGCCCCACAAGAAGAATCCTGACGTCTTCGAACTGATTCGTGCCAAATGTAATAAGTTGCAGGCACTGCCACAGCAGGTGACGCTCATTATGAACAACCTGCCTGTAGGCTATTTCCGTGACCTTCAGATTATCAAGGAAGTGTTCCTGCCTGCCTTCGACGAACTGAAGGACTGCCTGCAGATGGCTGCCTATATTATTAATAAGATAGAGGTACGCGAGGATATCCTTGACAATCCTATGTACGACCCCATGTTCAGCGTTGAGGAGGTCAATCGGCTCGCTGCTGAAGGTATGCCCTTCCGTGATGCCTATAAGAAAGTGGGACTAGACATAGAGGCTGGCACCTTCCGTCCCAATAAGGATATCCATCACACCCATGAGGGCTCGATTGGTAATCTTTGCAACGAACGCATCTGCAAATTGATGCAGCAAACTCTGGGTGGTTTTGGCTTTGAACGAGTGATAGAGGCGGAAAAGAATTTGCTGAAATGAAGAAATCAAGGTCGGTAATCAATTTTTCACTTCTTACTTGTCTTTTTTCATTTCTCTTCGCTTGCGAAGCAGATAACGAGTATTCCACATGGCCTTGTCGTTTCGCTTATGACAATAGTACCCATCAGGATGCTACATTGGCTTCTGCGATGGATGTCAATGTGCCTGGTATTTTCTGTATGATTTCTGAATCTGTGCGAGGTGGCGTTAAGTATCTGACCTTTAAGAACAATCACAATGATGCAAGTAGTTTGGCAGAGTCGGAAGAAGAAAAACGTGCAGACTATATCCTGGGGCTCAACAATGGTATAATCGTTGGATTTCAGAATGCCGTACTTGATGACTATGGGAATGCCAAGTTCATGGCTTATGATGTGCAATGTCCCAATTGTGTACGGCAATACAATAATACGCTCAGTCCTAGCTATGGCGTCAGCATGAACGATAATGGTATTGCAACCTGTGGGAAATGTGGACGTAAATACGACTTGAATAATGGTGGTATCTTACAGAACGGACAAGATGGCGATTCGGGATTGGAAAAGTATGCTGCTTCCACAACAGGACCATTTGGCTACATCAGCGCGTTCAGACATCGGTAAGATGTAAAAAGTCTAAATAAAATTTGGCTGTCAAGTAATTATTTCGTACCTTTGCAGCCGATTTAGCAAATAAGTCTGCTGCCGCGATGGTGGAATGGTAGACACGAGGGACTTAAAATCCCTTGGCTATTGCAGCTGTGCGGGTTCGAGTCCCGCTCGCGGCACGAAAACGAGACAGAGTACATCTGCCTCGTTTTTTTTGCTGTAATATTCCCAAGGTGGGAACAGACCACGCGCTCCGAGCAGACGCCTCACGAGGTCCGAGCAAGCAAGGTGCGAACTGTGATAATAGAAAGGCTGCGTCTTGGAAATGATAATAAATCGTAATTTATTTTGCTATTCGCTCGATTTGCACTATCTTTGCAATCAATAACGTTATTATTGATGATGATGAAAAGAAGTGTTTTTCTGTTAACCTTGCTGCTGTCAATGACGGCAGTGGCTCAGCAGCGACTGAGAATCAGTATCTTGGGTGACTCTTACTCTACCTATCAGAACTATATTCCTGAGGGGAACGAGGTGTGGTATTTTGATCCGATTGACCCCAAACGGACGGATGTCAGCAACGTGCAGCAGACATGGTGGTGGCAGGTCGTGAAGGATGGGGGATACCTGTTGGAGAAGAACGATTCGTATAGTGGCGCTACCATTTGTTATACGGGTTATAATGATGAGGACTACAGTCCCCGCTCGTTTATTACCCGTCTGCCGCGTTTGGGCAGTCCCGACATCATCTTGATATTTGGTAACACCAACGACAGCTGGTGTGGTGCGAAGGTGGGCGAATACATCTATAAGGATTGGAAGCGTGCCGACCTGTACACCTATCGTCCTGCGCTGGCCAAGCTGTTGAACGATGCGCTGTGTCGCTATCCCAATGTGCGTATCTACTTTATCCAGAATACGGAGTTGCGCAAGGAGATTGTGGAGTCGACAGCTGTTATCTGTAAGCACTACGGCATTCCTGTCATTCAGCTAAAGGATATCGACAAGCAGGCCGGACATCCCAACCAAAAGGGTATGAAGACCATTAGTGAGCAAGTGTTGAAGGCAATCAAGCAATAAGAAACGTCAAGCTATTGAGAAATATCCTTGGCTGAATACGTGGGGCAGCGAGGATTTGGAGTTTAATAAATAATTATAGGAGATTACACGTGAAGCAATATTGCTTATTCTGTTTGTCCGTGCTTCTGTTACTGACGGGTTGTGGACCTGGTGGCAATAGTTTTCGTATCGAGGGTCGTCTGCGCCACATGAATCAGGGCGAGTTCCTAGTATACAGTCCTGATGGAGGTATCAATGGTATTGATACTATTAAGGTTCGTGAGGGTCGCTTTGCCTATGAGACCATGTTGCGCGACAAGGCCACCTTTGTCATCGTGTTCCCAAACTTCTCCGAGTTGGCAGTCTTTGGTGAACCTGGTGAAAAGGCAGAAATCAAGGGTGATGCCTCTCATATGAAAGAGATGACAGTCAAAGGTCTTGACGACAACGAAGAAATGACCAAGATCCGTATGGAAATCAATCGTCTGACGCCTCCTGAGATTCCCAAGGCTGTTGAGAATTTTATCAAAGACCATCGTTCGTCACTGGCGAGTGTCTATTTGCTGAAGCGTTATTTTATTGCTGACCCTCAGCGCGATTTCAGAAAAGCGGCGATTCTTGCTAAAATGTTGCTGGAACAGCAACCTGAAAACGGCCAACTCATTGAACTTGAAAAACAATTGAAGGCCTTACAGGGAGTGTCGCTGAAGCAACTGCCCAAGTTCAGTGCCAAAGACGTGAAAGGTCGTCAGGTAAGTGAGAACGATTTGAAGGCTAGAGTGAATGTGGTGACAGCATGGGCTTCGTGGAACTACCAAAGCACCGACATGCAGCGTAGACTGAAAGAGAAGAAAAAGATGTATGGCGACAAGTTGGCTATAATCAGTATCTGTCTGGACGGCAGTCCTGTTGAGTGCAAGCGTACAGTAGTAGATCGAGACTCGCTGAAGTGGTCGACAGTATGTGATGGGCGTATGTGGCAGTCGCCTCTGCTCAGCAAGTTTGGTTTCAGCAGCGTTCCTTCCAATGTTATTGCAGACAATAAAGGACGCGTCTTGGAACGGGACTTGACGCCCCAGAAGCTGGACGAGAAACTTGAGAAATTATTGAAAGACGAGAATAAAGATTAGCAAAGATGAAAAAACTACAATTATTACTGACTGCATTACTCATGATGGTAACAACAGCGCAAGCCCAGGAATTTAAATTTGACGAGGTGAGTTATACTCTTCAGCAGACCACGTTCAGACTTTTTGCACCTGCTGATGCAAAAAAGGTCGTGGTGCGTATCTATAAGGAAGGAGAGGGCGGAAAAGCTCTGAAGACCATCAAGATGACGCTAAAGGATGGCCTCTGGACTGCAACGGCAGCTGGCGACCTGATGAACAAGTTCTATACATTCGATATGGGGCGAGGTGAGTGCCCAGGTGTCTTTGCAAAGGCTGTAGGCGTCAATGGCAAGCGTGGTGCTATCATTGACAAAGAAAAAACGTTCCCTGAACATTGGTGCTGCGACGAGCATCCCATTATCAAGTCGCCTGCCGACCTGGTTATCTATGAATTGCACCATCGTGACTTTTCTATAGCGCGTCCTGATGCAAAGTATCCAGGAAAGTTCTTGGCACTGACTGAGCCGTGGGCCATCGAACATCTGAAGTCCCTGGGTGTCAACGCGGTACATATCCTGCCTAGCTATGATTATGGCTCTGTGGACGAGACACGTCTTAGTGATAACAAATATAACTGGGGTTACGACCCTGTGAACTATAACGTGCCCGAGGGTGGTTACTCTACCGATCCCTACGACCCCTATTGTCGTGTCCGCGAGTTCAAGGAGATGGTGAACGCACTTCATGAAGTAGGTATTGCTGTTATCCTTGACGTGGTGTATAACCATACCTACGATATCGAACATAGCAATTTCCAGCGTACCTATCCCGATTATTACTATCGCAAGACGGCTGACGGACAGTATAGCAACGGCTCTGGCTGTGGCAACGAAACGGCATCTGATAAGCCGATGATGCGCCAGTTTATGATAGAATCGGTGAAGTACTGGTATAACGAGTACCGTGTCGATGGCTTCCGTTTTGATTTGATGGGTTGTCACGATATTGAGACGATGAACGCCATCCGTGCCGAACTTGATAAAATCAATCCATCGATTCTGATGTATGGCGAGGGTTGGAGCGCAGGCTCATGTGCTTTGCCAAACGAAAAACTTGGTATGAAGGCTAATATGCCGCAAATGCCAGGCATCGCCGCATTCTCTGATGAGATACGTGACGCCCTACGAGGTCCGTTCTCTGATGATACCGTTTCCGGGTGGCTGGGGCGTTTAAATACTGGCAAACCAGGACAGTTTGCTGGCAATGTTGAGGTTGAGAGTTTAAAGTTCGGCATCGTTGGTGGTATCAGCCATCCGCAGGTCAACATGAAAAACGTAAACTACAGCCAAAAGCCTTGGGCAACTGAACCTACTCAGATGTTGGCCTACGTTTCGTGCCACGATGACATGTGCTTAGTGGATCGCCTGAAGGCCAGCATCCCAAAGTTGTCGCAGGACGAGTTAATTCGCCTTGACCTGTTGGCTCAGACTGCCGTCTTTACATCGCAAGGTATCCCCTTTATGTTGAGTGGTGAAGAGTTACTACGCAATAAGAAAGGTGTACATAACAGCTTCGAGTCACCTGACAGTATCAACCAGCTTGATTGGAGTAATAAGGAGCGTTATCCGCAGGTGTTCAAATACTATAGCGATTTGATAGCTTTGCGTCGCAACCATCCTGCTTTCCGCTTGGGTGATGCCAATTTGGTTCGTAAGCACTTGGAGTTCCTTGAGGCACCTTCTGGCGTAGTCGCTTTCCAGCTGAAAAACTATGCTGGACGTGACGACTGGCGCAACATCATTGTCATTCTCAATCCCAAGCGTGAGACGGTGACAGTCAATATTCCCAAAGGTATGTATACCGTGGTTTGTAAGGATGGTGTAATTGACGAAGACTCGACTGATAAGATCTTCGGACGCCGTACTACAGTCAGTCCGCAGTCGGCACTAATCTTACATGATTAAGTTTCCCGATGGTTAGCATGTAGTGTGCAATCGTTTTTTCATCTTATTATTTAAAATATAAGACTATACGGAGCAAGTAAGGAGAATAATGCGTATCTTTGTGCTCAGATAATAATAACTAAGGACACGTTATGCGAAAAATTCTTTTATTAACTGCCATTATGATGGCAAACGTGATGACAATGAGTGCAGCGAAAAAGACGACGACAGTGATTAACCGCATTGAGCCCATCGACTGGTTCGTAGGCATGAAGAACCCATCGGTACAGCTGATGGTGTATGGCAAGGGTATCCGCGATGCTGAGGCTGTAACGACGGACTATCCAGGAGTTACCATCGACAGTCTGGTGCGTCTGGACTCGCCTAACTATCTGCTGGTATACCTGAACGTGAAGGGTGCCGAGGCAGGTACGGTGATGTTGGATTTCAAAGTGAAAAACGAAAAGGGAAAAGTGAAGAGCGAGAAAGTTCCTTACGTACTGAAAACTAGAGAGATGGAGGGCAAGAAGCGTAAAGGCTTCGATATCAGCGACGTGTTGTACATGCTGATGCCTGACCGTTTTGCTCAGGGTGCCAACCACAATCCACAGGTAAAGGGTATGCGCGCCTACAAAGAGGATCGCACACAGCCATCATTACGTCATGGTGGCGACCTGAATGGCATTCGCGAACACCTGGACTACTTCAAGGAGCTTGGCGTGACAGCCCTGTGGCTGACGCCCGTCTTGGAGAACGACTCGCCCGATGACGAGCGTGGCTATGCCACCTATCATGGCTATGCCACCACGAACTTCTATCGTGTTGACCCTCGCTTTGGTACGAACGACGACTATCGTCAGCTGTGCGACGAAGCCCACAAGAAGGGCTTGAAGATTGTGATGGACATGATATTCAACCACTCAGGTTTCGAACATCCTTGGACGCAGGACATGCCCACGAAGGACTGGCTGAACCTACCGGAATGGCTGAAGGAGTCGAAAGGTACGAGCAATCCTACGGGCACCACATTCCTGCAGACTAGCTATAAGCTGACGCCCGTTAAGGATCCATATGCCTCGAAGGTTGATCTGAAAGAGACTACGGAGGGTTGGTTCGTTCCCACGATGCCCGACCTGAACCAACGTAATCCGCACCTGATGACCTATCTCATCCAGAACTCAAAGTGGTGGATTGAGACTGTTGGCATCGACGGCATCCGCATGGACACCTATCCGTATGCTGACGCCAAAGGTATGGCACGCTGGATGAAGGAAATAGACGAGGAGTATCCTAACTTCAATACCGTGGGTGAGACGTGGGTCACTGAGCCTGCCTATACTGCTGCATGGCAGAAGGGTTCGAAGCTGTCAAAAGATAACTCGTACCTGAAGACGGTGATGGACTTTGCTTTCTTTGATCGCTTGTCGCAGGCCAAGAACGAAGAGACAGATGCTTGGTGGAACGGCTTGAACCGTCTTTACAACTCGTTCGTCTACGACTATCTGTATGTTGATCCTACGCATGTGATGGCATTCATCGACAATCATGACACTGACCGATTCTTGGGTAATGGTCGCGACTCGCTGATGCTGAAGCAGGCTCTGGCCTTGTTGATGACTGTGCGTCGTATACCACAGCTCTACTATGGTACTGAGATAATGATGAACGGTACGAAGGAAGTGACGGATGGCAATGTACGTAAGGACTTCCCTGGCGGATTCCCAGGTGATGACCATAATGCTTTTTCACGTGAGGGACGTACCAAGCAGGAGCAACAGATGTTCTCGTGGCTAAGCCGCCTGCTGCATTGGCGTCTGGGCAATCAGGTCATTACAAAGGGTTCGATGACGCAGTTCATCCCCTTCAATGGTATCTATGTTATTGCACGCCAATATAGGGGTAAGACAGCCATGACCATCCTCAATGGTACCACTATACCTGCCAAGATGGAAGTGAAGCGTTATGCCGAGGTCATTGGTAGCACCAAACGCGCCAAGGACATCCTGACGGGCCGTTATGTCGACCTGTCGAAGGACTTGCAGATGAAGCCTCGTCAGTCGCTCATCATAGAATTCTGATTTTCAGTTGGTGGCGCTTGGCCTTGTCGATGGTGTACTTTTTCAGCACGCCAGGTCCACATGAGCTATTGCCAAGACCCATGACTGCGCAGTCGATAGATAGATAGGTTTTGCCTTGATCTTCGAGCTCGTAGTCGTGGGTCTTGCTGGCTATATACTGAGCCGTGTACGGCAAAGCAGAGAACGAGAAAGGAACATCGACGGCCTCAATGCGTATAACCTTACCCTTCTTGGTCTTGAGTTCGATATAGGTGCAGTCTTCGTGATTGCCAGAATCCTGTGGACGCGGGTAGTGAACGTATTGTTCGCTAACCGTCGACTTCCACAAACCTATGGGACATGACTCCTTACGATCAGGGTAGTTGTCCCAAGGTCCGCGACCGTACCATGAGAGTTGTTCATAGTCGCGAGGTAGCTCGATAATGATGCCCAAACGGGGAATCTCGGGCAAACCGTCAGGAATGGTAAACGTGAAGACGTATTCATTGTCTTTTTGTTCGGTAGTCATGGGAATGCGGAGCGTGTCAAGTCCACAGCGTTTCCAGTCCTTAGCGAGCCAATTGCCAAAACTCTTGTCGTTGTCCGTTGGTGCACGGAATACCTGCGGACGGATAGTGGCAAGCACTATCTTCATATCTGGGTTAGGCTTCAACTTTTTGGTATTTATAGTAGGCTTCGCAGTATTTAGTTTCACTTGCGGACCATTGCCATAGATGGCCTGTACCTCGTAGTATTTAGGTGTCAGCGTACGGTCGCTCATCACGATGCCGTTCATGCAGAACGCATGCAGGTTAGGCTTGTCGCCAAAGTCGCCACCATAGAAGACACTATCGCCACGCATGATTCCTTGGTCGACCCAATCCCAGATAAAGCCACCTAACATGCGAGGATGGGAGTTGATTTCGTCCCAATATTCCTTGAAGTTACCCAGGGCGTTGCCCATACAATGTGCATATTCGCTAGTCAGCACAGGACGTGGACCACCATCTGAACCTACCCACGTGCAATGATCGCCATCGCGTTGAGCAATTTCTAACAGCCGTTCCCAACGGGCATTCTCGGCACGTTCTTTATCTGAACCCTCAGGGATACCGGGATTCAGGTATTCCTGCATCACACGCGGATAGAAACGTGAGATGACATCAACGTAGGATGGATCGGGCTGTCCCTGGGCACCCTCGTAGTGAACGGGGCGTGTGGGGTCGAACTCATGCAACCAAGCAGACATCGCAGCCTGATTAGGTCCATAGCCGCTCTCGTTGCCTAAACTCCAAAAGATGACTGAGGGGTGATTCTTGTCGCGCTCAGCCATACGGATACAGCGATCGAGGAAAGCATCTGCCCAGTCGGGTGTACTTGCCAATGTACCTCTGAGACCATGTGTCTCACAGTCAGCCTCGTCCATCACGTACATGCCGATAGAGTCGCAGAGCTCATACCAGCGCGGACAGTTCGGATAGTGAGCCAAGCGGACGGCATTGATATTGGCCTCCTTCATCAGTTTCAAGTCTTTCAGCATCAGCTCTTCCGTCATCACACGCGCTTTGTAGGGGTCATGTTCATGACGGTTCACACCACGTATCTTGATGGGCATGCCGTTGATGAGCAGCTGTCCACCACGAATATTAATCTGACGGAAACCTACCTGTAGCGAGGTCTGCTCGATGGTACGCCCTGCGCCATCCTGCAGTTCCAGTTTTAAGGTATAAAGGTTGGGAAACTCGGCACTCCACAACTTCGGATTAGAGACCTTCAACGCCATGCGGTTGAACTTGCGATAGCCACGCTGGGGGAACCATTCGTTCATGCGTGCGGCCTTGTGTTGCAGGTCGAGGACTTCGTCTGCAGCAACTGAGTCGCTACACACTATGGAAGTACCATCCATCAATGTAGCTATGAGCCGATAGCCATCACCGTTCTCGCCATTATAAACGGAGAACTGTGGGTTGACAGCCAGCGTCCATCCGTCTTTTTCTTGTGTGGTGCGATAGGCCACATCTCTCAATCGTACATCGGGCGTATGATAGAGCAGCACGTCGCGATGAATACCGCCAAAGCGCCAAAAGTCCTGGTCTTCAAGATAGGATCCGTCGGAATACTTATAAACCTCAACAGCTATCTGGTTCTCACCATTTTTTAGGTACGACGTGACGTTAAACTCAGATGGTTCCATCGAGCCCTGACTATATCCTACCCGTTTGCCGTTAATCCAAACGTAAAAGGCCGACATGACGCCCTCGAAACGCAAAAACGTCTGACCACTCTGCCAAGCAGCAGGTAGGGTAAAGGTGCGTTTGTATTGTCCCGTAGGATTGCGCTCTTCATAGGTCGTCCAGTCTTTTTTAGGCTCTCGCGTGACGTACGGTGGGTCTATCTTAAACGGATAGCCAGCAGACACATAGATAGGTGTGCCATAGCCATTGACCTCCCAGTTGGCAGGAACGGCCAGTGTCTTCCAGTTGCTGACGTCATAGTCGGTTCGATAGAAGTCATAAATCATTTCTTTTGGCGTCTTAGTCCAACGGAAATGCCAGTCGCCATTCAATGACAGTGTCCTGTCACCAATCTTCACACCATAAGGTATGAAATAGGCCCTTGCTGGCTCACGATTGATCTGTAATACGTGGTTGTCTTCCCAGTCGTGGTGTTGCTCTACGCAGAATGCTGACTGCACCATGCACAATATAAATACGGCTGTCAATATCTGTTTCATGACTTATTCTGATTATCTAATCCATGTTTCACGCTTCATTTTTGCATCGAAGAGCCATTTGATGATTCGTGGATAGTGCATTCCCCAACGAATGAGTTTGAAGCCGAAGTTACTGAAGAAGTATTTGTAGACTTTTGCCTGACGCTTCATCTTCTCAAATACCTCACGGTTAGTCTCACTGAAAGGTTTATGTTCCACAATGGCCTGCTTGGCATGATAGGCCGTCTTAAAGGCGTCGTAAAGTCCTTCGCCTGTCAACTTGTTGGCGAAACCACCAGCATCGCCGATGAGGATGATGTGCTCATCGGTAGGCTGAGCTGTATCCAGCGGGATATGTGCTCCACGCAGGCGTCCAGCTGGGACTTTGAAATGGTTAAGTGCCTTATGGAACTTCTCGGTATGGCGTTGAAAATCATCGTTGGTGTCTTCTGATGTAAAGCCGTAAATGTCACGTCCGATGCTGGAGAACTTATAGAAGCATCCAGGAGCGTAATTCTTGGAGAAGTGGACGAAGATGTCGTCATTCTTTTCCCCTTCGTCAAACTGTTCTAAAAACAGCGCATTGACTTTGGGGTCACCAACCAACTGGCGTCGAACAAGACTATGTGCACCATCAGCTGCAACCAGATAGTGGCAGGAAATCTGTAAACCAGACTTCATCGTGACGAGGATGCGCTGATCGGGTTGCTGTTCAAAATGTGCAAAAGCATCTTTCATAAGCTTGCCACCATGATGCTGATAGTACTGGACCAATGTGTAATCGAAGTCCTTGCGACGTGTCATACGAATCTCGTATTCAGAATAGAATTCCATGACGGGGTCGTCCTCAAACTGAATGCGCAGATGATTGATAGGGCGGTAATCATATTGTATGCCAGGCAACAGATGCTCGAGTAGGCGCCAGGCCTTTACTGTAAGGCCGCCCCCACAGACTTTGTCGCGTGGGAAGGTGGCATGGTCGACAATCAGACAATCAATACCAGCTTGAAGCAATAGACTGCCACAGACAGATCCTGCAGGCCCTGCTCCTATTATCAGTACTCCTATATCTTGTATGTTATCCATAGATGGCGTGAATGTTTTACTGTATCTCGAGTTCTTTGAATTCAACGTCTTTTGTGTTGATGTGGACAGTATAGGTCCCCGCATTAATTTGCGTACCCGTCGTCGTCGAGAGCATCTTAAACTTGTTGGGCGTAGGTGGGAATGTGATGTCACGATCAACAAGGACAATACGCTTTGAGTCAGTGATGGTCATACGGGCCTTGATAGCATTGCCTGTGGTATTCTTATAACGGAAGCGGAGAGCGTATTCTTGCCCCAATCCAGGGATGATGACAAAGGTGTTGTTTTGCTTGGCTATAGGCTGATAGACAGATGCGGGACGTGCCTCTGTTTCCAGCGGCAACTCATCTTTCGGCAGTTTGGCGATAGTGTCGGTGTCGAGAGTATGCCAAAAAGTTGTCATTGTTTGTTTTGCCACAGCCATAGGCTCAACAAATGGGGGCGTAGCCAAAGAGAGAATAGCGGTCTTTTTCTGAGCGATGGCAATGCCGCAGATGATGGCCTGTCCAGCCTTGACTTCTGGAAAGGAGATGCGGAGTTTGTTATTCTTCGTCTTAGCGGTAAACACACGCTTCAGTGCACCGCAGTAGCCAGCCTCTGCCCACGGGTCGAGATCATCGATAACCGTTTCGCCATTAATGGCCACGTCGAAGATGCGCATACCCTCGTAGTCATCACGTTCTCCACCGCCCTTACCATGCCATGGCTCTACGAAATAGAGCTCGATGCGGTATTCGCCATCAGCAACAGGCAGGTCATACCACAAACGGTGGCGACCAAAGCGGAAGTATTGGAACAACTCATCGCTTTGGGTGCCTCTAATGTCGTCTGCGATATGTCGCTGGGAAGCCTGATAGGGGGACATGCCAAAGTCCTGTCCCCACGAATGGCTGTAAAGCGTATCGTCAGCCAGCCATAGCTGACCGAACTCGTCGATAAAAGCATCACCTCCACAATTGATACGATAGAGGTAGTGGTAGCCATCAGCGCCCTTAACAAGGTCTCTATTGCGGTCTGCTGCGGTGATACCGCAGCAGACGGGACTTTTGGGGGCGTACCTATCGCGGTACATATAGTAGGCGGGAGTGGGCTCTTCCCAAATAGTCGTCAGACCCTTGTAGTTGATGGGACCTATCTTGTCGATGCGACGATAGGCACCGTCTGGCTGGTTGCGACCAGGATTGTCGTGCGACGTAAAGAGCCACTGGAAATGGCCGCAGACACTATCCTTGGCACTTTCAGCCAAGCGGGCTTTTGTCTCCAAAAGTTTGGTGAAACTCTCCTCGCTGTATTTCGCATCACCATGCAAATCGATGGTCCGCCAAGCACCATATTCGCCATTCAGCAATTGCTCAGGGCGCTTCAGCTCGTTGTCATAATTCTCAGCAGAGCCTCCGTATGTTCCGCTCCAATTTTGGATAACGTTCCAGTCAGTACCCTCACCACCATTACACGTGGTGATAAGACGCTGGTCACGACAGGTGGGGTCGAGCTTTCGAATGATATCGCTGCACTCTTCTGCAAAGTCCTTGGGCAGGATGCTCTCATTCTGCAATCCCCAAAGGATGATGGAGGGCGAATTTCGACGTTCCTTAATCCAACGCACCAACAGGCGTTTGAAGTTCTCGCGGAACTGTGGGGTGTCATACCAGATATGGGCAGAGAACTGGCTCCAGAAGAGGATGCCCTGTTCGTCGAGTAACTGTTGATACAGCAGGTTATGAGGCTGATGGGCCTCACGGAAAGCGTTGAAGCCTGCATTGGTAATCTGTTTGATGCGCGAGCGAATCTGTTCAGGGGTAAAGGCATGACTATTACCAAGAATATGCTCGTATTCGCAGGTGCCATTGATAAAGACGGGCTGTCCGTTGAGGAAGAAACGATTATCTCCGTCGTTACGCTTAATAGGCCACGAAATGCTGCGGATGCCAAAGGGTGTGCGTACCTCGTCAGTCGTCTTACCGTCGCGCTTAATCATTGTGGCAAGGCTATGAAGATAAGGCTCATCGAGTGACCAACGGTGGGCGTTCTCTATCTTCTCAACCTGACGAATGGTCTTGGTTTCGCCAGCTTTGAGGGTTACGGGCTCTGCAAGACGGAACACCTGCTTGCCGTTAGCTAACGTGAACTTATTCACGAGTTCTATCTGTTGAGGCTGTTGGGTATAGTTCTTGACCTCCGTGTCGATAAATACAGAATCGCAAGCAGCATTGTTCCAAATATGCACACCGAATGGTTCGATACGCACAGCATCTGTTTCGATGAGTGAAACAGGACGGAAGATACCAAAAGGTTGGCTACCCTCAGAGAATCCCCATTCCGACGAACAACCGCCACAAACCCATGGTGACTCTGTCTGCATGGCAGGATGGTCGACAAGCACCTCTATCTCATTTCTACCGTTTCGGAGGGCATCGGTGATATCGAGTGTCCAAACGGTACGCCCGACCAGTTCCTTGGGATACCTGTGTCCGTTAAGCGTCACAGTAGCGTAAGTACCGACACCCTCAAACTGAAGGAAGTAGCGCTTGTTGTCTTGTCTCTTAGCGATAAAAGTTTTTTCATAAGAGGCTCTTCCATGCAAGTTGCCATGTCGGAGCTGACGGTACCCGTAGTAGTCGTCGAAGTTATGGGGAAGGTTGACGGGAAGACTATCGATAATCAGATAATCTCCCTCTTCGCGGCAAACGTTCCAATCCTTGTTAAGATTCGTAATCGTTCGGCGCCCTTTGCGCTCAGGTTCTGGGAAACGGACGCTGCTACGCCCCATGGGAACGCTGGTTGCCACGGCAATGCCTCGTTGTTGGTCGTTGTTGACAGCACAATAGAAATGATACACTACCCCATCGTGCTTTACCACATAGCTCTTATGGGCAAACATCTCGTCGTAGGGCTTTGTAGGCCATATAAGGTCTTCACCCTCCCAACGCTGCCAATGAATCAAATCGCGACTCACAGCAAAGGTATTGAAGGCATTGTACTTACGTGACGGATCATAGGCTTTGAAATAAAACATCACGTAGAGGTCGCCCATCTTGGCAATCTGAGCATCACCTGTGATGATACCACCCACCTCGTTGGCAAATACGGGGTTACCATCATAACGTTTCCATTTCTTCAGGTCGTTCGAAAGTGCTATACCAATACGCTCCGCCTTCAACTTGTTGTCAGGGTTGATGCCACCAGCATTGTAGAACATCACGAAGCGCTTGGCTAGCGTTTTCTTAGGGTCGTCATAGATAGTACTTTTGTATTGTACCAACTGCTCCCACCACTGTACATCTTTGTCTTCAATGGAAAGCAAGGGCTTTTCGCCAGACAGCCACTCATGTGCTTGGGTGATATCACCCTTAGTCCAAGCCATACCGATGTTCAGTGGTTCACGTACAGCCTCATAACCCGTTCCATGACCACCGATATACGTCATCCAATACTGTTTCTTGTATTTCGAGATACCATAGTCTCCATTCCACGTCCAATCAATCAATGCAGGGAAACCACCTCGTTGGTTCATGTCCCAACCATCGTTCTTATACGACAGGATGCGCCCCTTCGTTGTCCAATGCAATAGGTCGTCACTCTCAGCCAGCCACGTCTCATAGCCGCGTCCGTCAAGACCGTCCTTACCATTATAGACGACGTAAGTCATATACCATTTGCCTTCTTGTTGGAATACCGTAGGACAGTCTATCTTATGGTAGTTGTCGGTAGGTGCCACCACCATACCATATTTATAAGGCGTGCGCACCTCGTCATAAATGCGTTGCATGTCAGACTGTGGAATGATGTCAGCAGCAAAACTGCTGACCACACTTAAAAGCGTCAAGAATGCGGTGTGTATTCTCTTCATATTCTTTTACCTTTGAAACAGCCAGTCAACTTCGCTGGATGGTCCACTCAGACCACAGTCGCGTGGAGTAATGGTGCTATCCGTAAAACCTGCCACCATGAGAATACCCTTGGGCAGACGGATGGTGTTACGGCCTGCTGGCAGCGAATACTGATGGATATTGACCTTAGGCATCTTTACCATGCTGACGGCGTTGGTCAGGACGGGTTCTGCCTGCCCGAACTCATTACCTGTAGCATCGATTTCCAACTTGGGAGCCTTGGCAAACTTCTTATCGTTGTCCTTGAAGAGACCCACGAGCAGCTTGACGGGCTTGTCACTCTCAAACTCAATAGTAGTACCGACAATGCGGGTAGTGTCACGATTCAGCACAAGGGCTTGCAAGCCAGCCAACTCCGGTGCAACGGAATCGACGGGGGTGTCAGGACGCTTTTCAAAGAGGATGGCACCCTTCTCAAGAGGTAAGAGGTGAGAGGTGAGAGGTGAGAGAATAGTAACTTTGGCAGGGTTAAGCGGCTGAATCTTGACATTCGACTGTACCACGGGATGCTTTAACCTCTCAATGTTCATCTTAAAGGCATCAAGTTCCTCCTGATAGACGGTAGCCAGTTCGCGCCACGTCTTCATCTTGCCTCCATCGCCACCTACAGGAATACGGCGCTGTTGTGTCTGCATCGAGTTGGCATACAGGTACCACTCGTCGGTCATCTTGCTTAGGTCGTACCAGATGCTGAGACTTTGCTCCATCAGTTTGACTGCCGACTCCAGATGGGTCATATCCTTCGTCCATTTGTATCGCAACACCTCCTCAGCAGCTCTCACCTTTAATTGGAATGCCTTGGCAAAAGAGGCATAGCACAGGAAGTCGTTCCACACACGCTGGTATTCGTCAGCATGACGGGTTGGTTTGGCGGTAATGGCAGCCATCTCAACGAGGGCACGGTCTGCGTGGTTCACACATTGGTCTATGATGTCCAACGGCAACTCGCCAACATGCTTTTCTCCTTTGTATTCCTTCTCCACATATTCGATGAGTTTCTCACCCTCAGGGCCACAACTCTCGTAGAAGCCAGGGTATATGGTGTACTTATAGGGGTTCACCAGTTCGCCCATCGTCATGCCCAAGAGCAGCGTCTGACGATTACCCTCTGTAATACCAAAACGGCGCAGCAGCTTAGGCGCTATCTCGCCAGCCTCGTCGTAGGCGTTCAGCAGATGGGTGGATGCAATGGTGTCGATGCCATAGTATTCAGCCAGCACCTGTTTCCAGTAGGTCTTGTCCGCACCTCTTTGATCATTCCACGCATAGCGGCCCCAGGCCTGATACCACATCCAGTCGCGATCCAGCTGCTTCAGTCGTTCGCCATTGGGCAACTTGTCTGCCGTATAGGGCCAGTCCCAATATGAGGCCTGCGGATAGAGGTGCAAGCCCTTCGAGTGATGCACGCGATGCATGGCCTGAACAGTTTTTTCGATGAAAGCGGGCGACGACCAGCGCCAAGGTTCCAAGTTAGCCAGGATATGCACGTTGTCGATATGCACAGGAGCAGCCTCCGCCAACTGGCGATGCGTCTCACCCCAAGGACCACCGGGCTCATAGGTGGTCAGCGACTCACCCGTATATTTCGACATCGTATAGATATTGGGATAGAGGGGCAATGACTCCTTCAGCACCAATGGGCCATCAGTATCGTGAGAACGCAATACCACTGGTGGGACATCCTTGCGCCCACTTGCTGAAAGTCCGTTCTTGATGCCAGGAATAATCGTCTCCTTCATCCATGTGACGTCATCCTCTATCGTTGCCATTGCCTCACCTAGGCATACCAACAGTCCTACGTTGGGATATTTTTCGATAAAGGCAGCAATCGACTTACGGGTATAGTCAGAAATCAGCGGCGTGATGGGGCGGTGACGGTCCTGCGTCTTCAATCCATAATGGTCGGCAAAAGGCTTGCTCAGGATGATGTTGTAAAACATCTGGATGACCCAAATGCCACGTTTGTCAGCCTCGTGAGTCAGGAACGAAAAGATATCTTCGTTCTTCTTAAACGTCTCCTCGTCTACCTCCAAGGCGAAGGGATAGTCCTTCAACTTCACCAACGAAGCAAAGGGGTGTCCATTCCACAGATACAGCGAGTTCATCTTATTCTCGACCATCATGTCGAGATACTTCACCCATTCTGCCTTGTCGTAGAACCAAGGGAAGTTCTCTGGGGTATAGGGATACTCGTAAACGGCATGACCAGGCAGATACACAGTCTTCTGCAATCCGATACACGTGCCACGCATCACCATGCCCGGTGCTTCCTGCACAGACTCAATATCCAACGACCCCTTTTGGCGAATGCGGTCGGCCAGTTCCACACAACCGTATATAACACCCGTTGCATCGTTGCCAGATACCACGATTCCTTTTTTATCCTTTGCGATGGTATAGCCCTCAGCAAGACCATTATCAGCAATCGTTAACGTGATGGCCAGTCCTTTCTTAGGGGTCACCTCATAACCCATTGCTGTGAGTTTCTTCTGCAAATACTCGGCAGCATATTTCTCACGCTCAGTTACGTTCTTTTTAGTCACGATGCTGACTCGCTGAGCCATCATGGTCATGGTCAGGCACATCATGATGCTTAAAATGATGTATTTTCTCATGTCTTTTGATTTGTCTTATATTATATAAAAGACTGGCTTTTCGTCATTTTGTCATCAGACGCAAGCCAGTCTTAATTTTTCTCTGTCATGTATTTCCCGCTCGATAAATCAAATGGCACAGTGGCATCGTCCTCAAACCTTGCATTTATTTTCGGACGGCACGGATGCAGCGTCCACTAAAGCGGTTGCTGGAAAGGTTTCCGTAGTGTACTTCTATATTAGAGAAATTGAACTCCAGACACCAGACTTTGTTAGGATTAGATGTGTAGAGGGATGATGTCCAATAGATGCCATTGACTGCGCGAAACTGAGTGTCTGCATAGTAGCGGAAACCTGTGATAGGCAGGAAAATAGAGTTGCCGGTCTTCTTGCCAGTAACCTTATAGCCGTTGACGCCATCCTGTGTAATCCATTCCCATGTGCAGTTATCAGGGTTTACCAACTCATCGAACTCGTCTACGGTGGGCATGCGCCATTCACCACCCAAATTAGCATGAGCAGCATCATCTTGTGGCACCAGTTGCGTCCTCTTGTCGAGGGTCGAATACTTGGTCAAGAACTGAGAGTCTCCTTTGCTCCAAATATAGGTGTTCCACGAGTAATAATCTTTCGATTTGGTTTCACCCCATGCAAAGTACGTGCCATAGCCAGAAGCCTTCTTGGCACCCACATTCATGTTTGCCCATTTCACACTAAGTCCTAAATCAACAGCCTCTACTCCGTCTGCAGCATAACTACCCACTGTCCCTAAGAACACGATAGTCAGCATCATAAGAAAAACCTTCTTCATATTTTTTTCTTTTTTGTTGGCAAAGATACGAAAAAACAAGGGAAAACCATACGGAATCTGAAAAATAATTGTATCTTTGCAAGAAAATAGTACGATTTATGACAAAAAGACCTTCAATAGAACGAGTTTTCAGTATCTTTCGCGATCTGAATCATATACCACGTCCCTCGCATCACGAGGAACAAGTAGCCGACTATCTTTGCCAGTTTGCCAAGCGCCTTCATTTAGAATATGAACGCGACAAGGAGAATTGTGTTGTGATACGCAAAGCTGCCACACCTGGGCATGAAGGAGCAGAACCTATCGTGCTGCTGAACCACATGGACATGGTGTGCGTGGGTATGGGCAATCCGCTGACAGATCCTATTGAAGCCTATGAGGAGAACGGCTGGATGAAGGCCCGTGGCACGTCGTTAGGTGCAGACAATGGCATAGGTCTGTCGATGGCGCTGGCCGTTTTGGAGGATGATAGCATCGTGCATCCTGCTATTGAAGTTATCACCACAACGAACGAAGAGGACGGCATGTCGGGGGCTTCACAGCTGAGCAACGATTTTCTGAAGGGTCGTAAAGTCATCAATCTGGATTCGGAGGATTACGACACTATCACGACAGGGGCAGCAGGAGCCTGCCTTCAGTTCCATCGTATACCGATGAAGCCACAGGCCGTTCCTAACGGTAAGCACCGCTGGTATTGCATCCGCTTCGAGGGTGGTCTGGGTGGCCATTCGGGCGTCGACATCAACAAGGGGCGCTGTAGTGCCGTTGTTGCCATGTGGGCCATTTTGGCAGCCATCTACAACGAGTATGACTTCCATGTGGCCTCAATAAACCTGGGTGAAGCCAATGCTTCTATAGCTTCATCGGCACGAATTGTGGTTTGTGTGCCATCGGGTGAGGCTTGCGAGTTCGTCAAAAGTCAGCAGGACATGATGAACGAATGGTTGCACGAGGAATATCCACAAGACCCAGCGATGACGTGTAGCATCGATAAGTGCGAGCCACAGGACAGCGTGATACCCATTGAGACCTTCGAGGTGCTCATGGGATGTTTGGAACAGGTGCCACAAGGCGTGGTAAAAATGAGCGAGGTAATGCCTGGAACAGTGGAGACGTCGAACAATGTTGGGCGCATCGTAACGGAACGTGACCACATTTTCGTATCGACCCACACGCGTAGCTTTAGTGATAGTGACATGGCTCAGTTGAGTCGTGAGATAGCCCAGACCTTTAGGGAAAATGGTGCTGAGTCGGAAGTCGTGATGTTAGCTCCTGCCTGGGCGGAAAACCAGCAGTCACCATTCCTGCAGATGGTTAGCGACACGTTCCAGGACGTGCTAGGTTGGCGTCCCCGCATGGTAGCTATGCACTTTGTGTTGGAAGCAGGTTTCTTTGTGCAGCACTATCCCGGCATCCAGATAGCCAGCATTGGCCCTCGCATCGTGGAGCCTCACTCCACTAGCGAGCGCGTTGAGATAAAGACCATTGACGATATCTGGCAAGTATTGCTGGAATTGTTGAAACGGTTGTTGTAAGCAAACTTTGCATATTAAACGGACAAATAAACCTTCATGGAACAAAATACTGAGTTGCGTACAGCGTGGGACTTTGTGGAACATACGGGCCGCAGTATCTTTCTGACGGGTAAGGCGGGAACAGGTAAGACCACATTCCTGAAGACCATTGTGGAGCGCAGCAGCAAGCGTAACATCGTCGTGGCACCAACGGGTGTGGCGGCTATCAATGCGGGTGGCATGACCATCCACTCGTTCTTCCAACTGCCCTTTACGCCCTTCGTGCCTGGTGCGAAGATTGAGTCGAAGTTCGACTTCAGCAAAGAGAAACGTAAGCTCATTTCGTCGCTCGACCTGGTGATTATCGACGAGATCTCGATGGTGCGTAGCGACTTGTTGGATGCCATCGATAGCGTGTTACGCCGTTATCGTGACCGCTACAAACCCTTTGGTGGTGTGCAACTGCTGATGATTGGTGACCTGCAACAGCTGACCCCTGTGGTGACACCTGAGGACGAGCGGGTCTTGGCGCCTTATTACGATACACCTTATTTCTTTGGTTCGAAGGCCTTGGCGCAAATCGAGTACGTCACCATTCAACTGGAGAAAGTGTATCGTCAGCAGGATGACACGTTTCTGACCTTGTTGAACCATATCCGTGAAGGACAACCAACGGAATCGGATTTGCAACTGCTGAACAGCCGCTGTCAGCCTGCGTTCATCCCCAAACCTGAGGAAGGCTATATCCGTCTAACGACGCATAACCAGATGGCCAACAACTATAACGAAACGGAACTCAGAAAGCTCGCTGGTCTTGCCCACACCTATCAGGCAAAGATTGAGGGTACGTTTCCCGACTATTCCTATCCGACCGCCGAGGCGCTGACGTTGAAGGTCGGAGCGCAGGTCATGTTTGTCAAAAACGACCCGTCAGGCGAACATCGTTATTATAACGGGCGCATCGGACACGTGACCTATGCTGACGACAACCGATTGCAGGTCTATTGTCCTGGTGATGCTGAGGCTATCGACGTAGAGCCGTTGGAATGGGAGAACGCGCGCTATACGCTGAACCCAGAGACGCGCGAGATAGAGTCCGAGGTGTTGGGCAAGTTCTCGCAACTGCCTCTACGACTGGCGTGGGCCATCACGATTCACAAGAGTCAGGGCCTTACCTTTGAACGTGCCATCATTGATGCCAGCCTGTCGTTTGCACCAGGTCAGGTGTATGTGGCCCTGAGCCGTTGCAAGACGCTGGAAGGTATGGTGCTGGCCTCGCAGATTCCGCCGCAGGCCATCATCAACGACGAGCGTGTCGATTCGTATATTGAACATCAGGAAGAGGCTGCCCAGCGTAGCATTGAACAACTACCTACACTCAAGGACGAATACTATCGCTACCTGCTGATGGACCTCTTCGACTTCAAGGATATCCTCTATCGTGAGGAGTATCTGGGCAGGATTATCATCGAGTTCTTCTATCATGCCTATACCAACACCGCAGAACTTCACAAACGGGCGGTGGAGGACTACAAGCAGCAAGTCATCGCTGTGGCAGACAAGTGGCTGGCGAAGATTCAACAGATGACCATCGCAGGGCTTCGCCAACAGGATTTTTTGGAACGCGTAAAGCGTAGTGCCGCCTACTTTGAACAGACGCTCGATACAGTATTGTCGAAGCCGTTATCGTTGGTTCCCGATGTCAAATCGCAGAACAAGTTGGCTATGAAGCGCCTCACGGAGAATTATGCCGACCTGCGTCAGGCTTGGCTCTCGCGCCGTTACTTGCTCCAGCAGATGTCTGAGCATTCGTTTACCATTGTCGACTATCTGCGCCAGAAACAGCACTCGCTGCTCGATGCGATGGACGAACTGACGCTCACAAAAAAGAAAAAGAAGGAAAAGAAGCCCAAGGAGCCCAAGCCCAAGAAGGAAAAGACATGGATCACCACCTACAACCTCTATCTGCAAGGCAAAACACCCGAGTTGATAGCCCGTGAGCGTGGCCTTACCCTTGGCACCATCTACAGTCATCTGGCCCGTTACATTCCTACTGGCGACATCTCCATCGACGACCTCATCCCACAGGATCATCAGCAGGCCATCCTCCGTGCCATCCGCATGGCAGGCTCCGATGCCAACACCACAGCCATCAAGACCCTCTGTCCGCCAGACATCACCTACGACGAAGTGCGTCTGATGTTAGAGGCCATGAAGTAGTATTAAGAAAAAACTTTGTACACAAAATGAAAAGATTGCTGACCATCCTAACAACTGCCGTATCCTTGCTTTGTGCTTGTCAGAGAGCAGAAACGCCATTGCTCGCATCTATGTCGGACGACAGTAAGGATAGTGCTGCCATCTATCAAGACTTAGCCTATCAAGCCATGTTTACCGATTCTTTAGGAAGAGCGGAGAGCTACGCCTATCGGGCATATTTGCTCAGCAATGATTCGACGATGCAGAATGGGACGGTGGCCTTGCTCTGCTATATTTACTATCAAGAGGGTAAACAAGAGCAAATGCAATTGTTGATGCAGACTATTGCGCCTGAGGCCTATGTGAATGTGATGAACGTGCAATTACAAGTGGAACAGGTAAAGGCAAGTCGAGATCGCCAATTCTACGTTGTTACCATCATCCTGTTACTATTAATCTCGGGCATAGTCTGCTTCTGGTATATCCGAAGGATGCGGTCGCTATCTGCCGTATACCAGCAGCGTATTGATAACGTGCGCCACGAACTGCTTAGCAGAGAATCAGGCATGCCTGCAGCCAACGCCCTTCCCATAGAAGAAACCAAGAAAGGCATTGACGTGCTTTTTGCCATTATCAACGACCAGAACATCAGTCAGATGGGCAAGCAGGAAGAGCAGGCTGTGCTCAAAACACTCCCGATAGTCGATGCTACTCTTGCCGCTTTGTTAAACCAAGCCTCTTCGCCCCTGACACCAAAAGAGACCTTCTTCTGCATCATGGAGTATTACGGCAAGAACGACCGCCAAAAGGCCCGTTCCTTCTGTTGCTCAGAACAAGCCATCCGCAGCACCAAGAGCCGCCTCAACAAGAAGATAGACCTCGCTATCCTGCATTCGGCATGATATATCCGAAGCAGTCGAAATCGCTGAATCCCATTGTTTCCAATTGTTTCCTACTGTCATTAACATTTTGTTCAGTATTGTAGTTAGGGATATGAGGCAGACGGATGGTAACCTTGTCAGTATCCACATGGGTAGACAACCAATGGAGATTACTGATGACACGACGATTCGAGCGGTTAGTATAACGACGATAGATATCTGGATTCATGTCCTTCACATCTATATAATAGTGGTCGATATAAGGTGCCACAGCCTCCAAACGTTGGTGCTCGACGTTCAGCGATGTCTCCACATAAATCCGCCATCCCGTCGGACGCGATTGACAGAAATCCACGATTTCATCACTACGCAGCAATGGTTCACCTCCTCCAAAGACGATGCCACCACCCGTAGCCTTGTAGTAGAGGTCGTCCACCATCACCTCGTCCAAAATCTCCTGCATGTCCATCTGATGCCAAACACCATCAGCCCTGAGACATTGTACATTCAGGCAGTACTTGCAGCGCAGCGGACAACCATGAAAGGCTACGAGGGTGGTCACACCTTGCCCGTCAGTAGCCAGTCGGTGGCGACAAATGCCGATTAATGGTAGTTTCATTTTATGCGGAAAGTGATAGGAATGGTATATCTTGTTCTGACTCTGGTTCCGTTCTGACTGCCAGGAATCCATTTGGGCATCGCATTGACGACACGCAGAGCCTCTTTGTCTAAAGTAGGATCAATGCTCCTAACAACTTTTGGCTCTGTGATGCTGCCATCCCGCTCGACCACAAAGGAAACGACGACTCGTCCTTGTGCACATGTTTCCTCTGGATATCGGACATTCGCAGCCAAATATTCCATTAGAGCTTTTTGTCCTCCTGGATACATAGGCATCTGCTCCACAACATCACCAAAGATTTTGGTTTCATTCCTTTGCTCCATCTGAACAGGCTCAACAAGTAGTTCTGCGTCTTTTGCACAGCCCGTCAGAGCCGACAATCCTGCCGAGATACCGACGATCGTTATCGCCTTGCCCAATTTCCTGCGAATATCCAACTGCCGCTGGATGTATCTTACTTCTGCCTCGCAGGCTGGACAGGTGCCTCGACACTCTCCCTCGTAGTGACACTCACGTGGTTCATACTTAATCTCGTTCGCCTTAGCTATCTGCGTCCGGATAGTCTTCAGCACATTGCAAATTGATTTACCTTTTGTCATAATTCATAATTTTTTGGTTCTGATGTTGCAAAGGTACAACAAAAAAAGCCCGATGTCAAGAGGCATCGGGTGATTGACACGTATCAAAATGTTATTTCGGTGATTATCAAGAAGTTATATTTTTAATAAACGTCATGTTGACACAGCGACATGATGATCAGAATATCGCAAACAAGGGAATTGTTGAGTTCGTTTCCAAGTCAAAGTAAACATCAAGGCGCGATGGCAGTATTTATTCCCACCCTGGGAACAAAATATTCCCACCTTGGGAATGAAATATTCCCAGCGTGGGAATAATAAGCGGCAAGTATGCTGAAATAAGCCTGCCTTATTTCCGAATAGCCCTGCCTTATTGCGCAAGAAGTGACACTTATATCATTCATCTCTCCCTAAATCTCTGGGAAAGCCTTTTTATACAGGGGGTTGAGCGCGGGAGAGATTTTTCTAATCCCTCCCAAATCTCTCCCGTCATCTCTCCCTTCATCTGTAAACGTAGTAAAAATTGGATGGGAGGGATGACGGGAGGGTTTAGGGAGACATCAAGGGAGAGATGGATTTTCTGGATTCCCTTTAAATAAAGTCCTTCTGACACGTTGAGGGGAGAGATGGGGACATTTTTCAAAGTTTCATTTTTTGAGTCGCTACTCGTTTGTCAGGTCTTCTATCTGGTCGATGATTTCCTGATATTGGCGCTGAGTCTTAAAGTGCGTCATAAATCCGAGGATGGCTCCAATGATGCCGCCAATGCAGCCGCCCCAGAAGAAGGGGTTGTCTATGCCGCCTCCTTGTTTCTGATAGGTCTCATACTAACAAGTTACTACTATTGGTCAGCAAAGGTACGACATTACTTAGCTATCCGGCCACTCTTCAAATTCCAATTCCAACTCAATCCAACGAGGCTCCGTTTGGTCACTGGTTTCCTGGCTATCTGGATTTGAGACGCCAAGGCCGAGGAGACGGATGGGATGTGAATGGAATTCGACGCTATGCATCAGCAGTTTGGCCAAGGGTAGGATGTCGTCCTTGGTACGAAGGATATGGTCGACGGTGACGGAACGGGTAATTTGCTGGAAGTCTAAGAACTTGACCTTCAATGTCAGCGTTCGACCTTCGAAATCGTTCTTCTCGATACGACGAACGAGTTCGAGGACGGTCTGATAGAGGTGGATGATGACATCGGCATTCTGGCTGATGTCTTTTTCGAAGGTCTGCTCACAACTGACCGACTTGCGCTCCCACTCAGAGATGACAGGACGATTGTCGATACCGTTGGCAAAGTCGTGGAACACCTGTCCCATCTTTCCAAACTCCTGCGTCAGACGGGTGAGCGACACCTGACGGAGGTCGGCACCCGTAAAGATGCCCATGCGGTGCATTTTCTCAGCCGTCTTTTGCCCAATGCCCCAAATCTTCTCAATCCGCAGCTGCGCAATAAAGTCGAGTGCCTTGTCTGGATGTATTACCGTCAGCCCATCGGGTTTGCGCCAGTCGGAGGCTATCTTCGCCAGGAACTTGCAGTAGCTGACACCTGCCGAGGCCGTCAGACCTGTCGTTTCCTTGATACGCTGCTTAATTTCACGGGCGATGTCAACACCCAACTCGATGCCCCGCTTGTTGTCCGTCACATCTAGGAAAGCCTCATCGAGTGAGATGGGTTCGATGAGGTCGGTATAGTCGTGAAATATCTCATGCAACTGTGCCGACACCTCTTTATATCTCTGGAAGTGGGGCTCGACGATGATGAGCTTTGGACACAAGCGCTTGGCTACCTGAATGGACTGGGCAGAGTGGACGCCAAAGTGACGGGCCTCGTAGCTGGCTGTCGACACCACGCCACGCTCAGCATCGTGGCCCACAGCAATGGGCTTACCCTTCAGTTCTGGATGGTCGCGCTGTTCGACAGCAGCGAAGAACTGATCCATGTCCACATGAATAATCTTCCTCAGACTACTTTAATTTATTGAGGTCTATTTGTTTGTAAGACACACGCTGACGACGCCAGGTATAGACACAATGCAGGGTGCCGTCACGTCCCTGAATGATGGCAGGATAGCTATATTGGTCGATAGGTGAATCCTCAAGGGTGAGGGCATGGTGCCAGTTCGTACCATCATCGCTGAGGGCGATAGAACAAGGCGTGCGTACACCCTTCTTGGTCAATGGCAACGTCTCGAAGTTGTTGTAAATCAGGGCATGACGACCATCCTGTAGGGTGACGGCATCTGTACCGCTTTGGTTATTCTCAATCTTCAGCAGGGTAACGGGTGTCCATGTGTCGCCATTATCCGACGAGAACGAGGTGGCAATATGGGCATTGTGCGTGCGCATCGTTACCTGCAGGCGACCATCCTTTAGCTTCAGAATAGAGGGTTGGATACAGTCGATGGGATGCATCTTATTGTCGTCAGTCTTGATGGCCTCGGTGCTCTCAACGGGAATCCATTTCCATTGTTTGGTCTTCAGGTCGTAGATCTCCATGTGGAAGCGCCAGCCATTCTTCTCAGTTGATGATGGACAGAGCAGACGACCGTCGATGAGTTCTGGCTTGTTTTTGATGGGGCCAAGGAGGGCGACTTGCTTACCCGACGGAGAACCTTCGGGCACAGTGGCATATCCTAAGGGTTCCTTCTTGCTCCACGTGCGACCTCCGTCTTTCGACTTCGTGAGCCAACCTGTCCAATCACCTACGGTAGTACCTATCTTGAAGAAGAGCCACAGTTCGCCATTGGGCATCTCGAAGAGTACGGGATTCCAACAAGCCTTACGTTTCAGGCGGTCAGAAACATTTTTAAGCCTTGTGGTCTTAGTGATGTAGTCGTAGGAGTCTGGTGTCTTGATAGGACCGGCAGTAGCAGGCGTCGTATCATCCTTCAGCCCTGAGAGTCCCATATATTTGGCGTTGGGGTCATCGAGGCTCAGCACACCATCGGCAGCCAGTATGGGTTTGCTCCACTCGTTGCTGCCCTTCTTTTTGATGTTCACCCATATGCAGACATCCGGGTCGCGTTCGTGGGTACCTCCGAAGTAGCCTGCAACCAAGTCACCGTTCTTCCGTTCAACGATGGTTGAGGCGTGAGCCTCAGGGAAGTAGGTATGCTCGTAGAGGAACTCATCTTTCACGATGGCAGGATGCGAAGTAGGGATGTCGACGCTGAAATGGTAGGTACCAGAACCGACGGTCTTCGTTTCGCCATTGGGCAGACAAACATCAGCCGTTGTGTTGCAAGGAATAGTGACATCCCACTCCAAGTGCTGCAGCGTCTTTCGCCAATGGCTCTTGATGGTGCCGTAGGGCGAATCGTAGCTGACGTTAGCCCACTCGCAGTCCTGAATGTCGAAGGCAGGACGAAGCACGATGTGCTTGTAGGCATCCGTACTACGGATACCACCTAGATATTGATAGCACCAGGTGAGCAGGTCGCCAAGGAGCATGACATGATTACCGCTGTTCATCTTGGGTGATGCCTTGTCACCGTTCCATAGCTCCCAGATGGTCGTGGCTCCGTTTTCCGTCATATATCCCCACGAAGGATATGTCTTGGTGGTTGCCAAGCGATAGGCCATATCGGCAAAGCCATGATCGCTGAGACCTCGCATTAACCACGAGATGCCAATGACACCACAAGATACGTGGTGCTTGTTCTTGATACAGATATTCTGTACCACCTGCTTCACCACATCCTCCTTGCAATCCTCTGGCACGATACCAATGGCCAGCGGTAGTAGGTTAGCTGTGACGGTGTTATTACCATAGAACACGCTGTCAGGATAAAGCACATGCCCAGGACGGGGCGAGGTGCCTCGCTTGATGGTGAGGAACTTCTTGTTGAAGGCTTTCGTCATCTGTTCGCGGATGGGTTTCCACTTCGAGGCCTCGCAACCCCATTGCTCCAACAGCTGCATCACACGGATGACATAGGCTGTCGAGATGAGTGCACCGTCTGTCTTACGGGCAGGGTCTTGCGAGTGAATCAACTCCAGCTTTTCAGGGGGTACACACCAGTCACCATATTGATCCTTGGTGATGATGCCGTCCTGCTGGTATTCGTCCAAAAGGTGCTGTAACCAACGCTTGATATAGGGGTATGACTTGTCGATAGCCTCACGGTTGCCAAACTGACGGTAGAGCATGTCGCAGCTGAAGGGTAGGGCAGCAGGCCATGTAACGTCGTCGTTGTAGTAATTCCAGTAGGCAGGAGCCACATCGCTGAAGACACCATCCTCACGCTGTGACTCACAGATGTCGCGCATCCACTTGGTGTAAAGACGCTCGTTGTTGAAGAGGAAACTCTCGCCCAGCGAACCCATCGTGCGATCTCCCAGCCAGGGCTGTCGCTCGTTGCGTTGTGGACAGTCGACGGGCATACCTTTGTAGTTGCCGTAGATGCCCCACCAGGCATTGTGCATAACCTTATTCAGAACGGTGTCAGAACACTCGAAGTGTCCCAACTGCTGGATATCGTCGCTGACAGTATAGGCATGAACACCCTTAACAGGTCCTATAATCTGCGCATAGCGGAAACCATGATAGCTGAAAATGGCGTGCCACTCTTCTACGCTTGGCGTCTTGCCACAGACGTAGATATCCTCCGACTTCGCATCACGGAAGTTCTCCAGATAGAGACTACCATCAGGATTTAATTTCTCGGCATATTTCACGCGGATGGTATCGCCCTCACGACCAGTAGGTACGAAAGCAATCCAACCAGCTATGTTTTGATGGAAGTCGTAGATGTTGTTAGCCAACTTGTTGGGCTCAGGAGTCAGCGGAGCCATCTCCATTCCTGGTGCCATCTGTGCTCGCAAGGTACCCAGAGGGATCTCTGTGCGCTCAGCAGATAGCCATGTTTTGTCGTCGTAGCCTGCTACGTCCCAACCCGTCATATCCTTACGGGCATCGTATTCCTCACCGTCGTACTCGTTGTTGGCACGGATAGGACCGTTAGCTGTCACCTTCCATTTCTCATCCGTAGAGATACGCTTGGTGGTACCATCTGTAAACTCGATGAGGATATTGATGCGACATTTGGGCAATCCGAAGACGGGGGCTTTGTAGGGCTTGTTCTGGCGCATGGGGAACACACGACCATTACCCAAAATAAGACCTATGGCATTTTTCTCCTTCAAAGCCTCTGTGATGTCGTAAGTGTTGTAGAGCACCGTTTTACGATAGTCGGTGGGCATAGGCATTAATACTTGGCGATTGTAGGCTACGCCATTGACGTGTAGTTCATGGAGTCCGATGCCTGCCACATAAGCGATAGCACGCTTAACGGGCTTGTTCAGTTCAAACTCCTTGCGCACATAACGGGCAGCCAAGCGAGTATGCAAACCACGTTCTTCTCCTGGAAGCAATCGTTCCAGACCAATCCAGCGACCAGTCCAGTGGCTCTCTTTCAACAGTCCGATGCCAAAACTGGCTTCGTCGCTCCAAGCTGTCTCACCCACATTGGTCCATACCTTCACTTTCCACGTACATTGTGTAGCACACTTCAGCGGCTGTCCCTGATAGCGCACCCAGAGTTGTTGGTCGCTCTCTACGCGTCCTGTATTCCATACTTCGCCTTTGTCAGTCGAAACAACAATCTGGTAAGCTGTCTGGCGCACATCCTGCTTGTTCGACAGGATGGACCATGAGAAACGGGGTTCAGCAGTATCAATACCCTTGGGGTTGTCCATGTTTTCGACACGCAGCCACGAGACGCTGACGTCGGGCTTTACCTCTTTCTTCTTTTTAGCCGAAACTGTCAGCGACAGCATGGCCAACAATATGATAAGCAGTCTATTCATTGAGGTCGCGTTCTTTAGCTTTGTATCCGTCAGGCGACAGTTCCGTTTGGTCTTTCTTCAGATAGTCCTTGCTGCTGTCGATGACGATGAGCACACCGTCCTCCACACGAGCAGACTGTGGATGATAGCGGAAGGTAAGCACCTTGTTGTCAAACTCTCCCAAATACTTCAGCTTACCTGTAGCTGCTGTCATCCACCAAACATTCTTCTTCGCCCCACTAATCTTCGTCAGGTCGAGCTTCATGTTGTTATTGTTATAGTTGTAGACCAACAGGTAGTCGTTACCACGGGTAGCAATCAGACGGTTGTACTTCTCGCCATTCTCGAGGATGACGCTTTGGTCAGGTATACGCTCGAAATAGGGGAACGAGAGGATGAGGCGCTTCAGGTATTGCATCTGCGAGAAACCTGGGTCTTTCAATCCCTGATACCACGTCTTCACGTCGCCAGCATCGCCATAGCTCGTGGGATAGCCTGGCTTCAGCATCTGCATGATGGCGTTGTGACCATAGGTATGTCCACAGCTTCCAGCAAACACACTCCAATAGGCATAGCGACGCACGTCGTAGTCCTGCCAGCGAGGCTCGTTGGTATCGTGCAGTCCCATGGGAATATCCTCGTAAGAAGGCTCAGCGTCCAAAACGGGCTTGATGGGATTGAACTTCCACGTCGAGTCGACATACATCCAGTTGTCTTCCTCCGTATTGTCAGGAATGGGGTAGTCTTTGTTGCCCATACGCTGTCCATAGCGACGGTGTCCGCTTTGGAAGGTGTGGAAGTCGAGCCATTCCGCCTTGCTCCACCATTTGGCTGACGTATAGCGACCACGAGGATGATAGGTCATCAGGTGGTTCTTGTCTATCGACTTGATGGTCGTAGCCAGTGCGTTCCACACCTCAGGCTTGATGTCGCCCTGAATGTCGCCACCCATAAACCAGATGATGTTGGGCTTGTTCTTATAACGGTTAGCCAGGAACGTGCCATACTTCTTCGCATCCTCAACGCTCAACTTGCCAGCCTTCACCAGTCCACCCCAGATGCATACCATACCGATGTAGATTCCATGCTGAGCAGCCATGTCGACGATATAGTCCATGTGGTCCCAGTAGCCATAGACGCCCTTGCGGTTGATGTCCTTGAAGTTCCAACCATCCGTGTTCGACAATTGTCCGTAGATGTTGACGGCAGGCACTCCGTCGATGGTCTGTACCTGTACTACGTTGTACCCCGCTTTGGCACACGACTGCAGATACCACTCAGCCTCGGCCCTGTCCAGACGTTCAGGCAACAGCCATCCCGTCTCGCCCTGCCAGAAGAAAGGCTGTCCGTTTTCAAACTGCAGATAACGCTGGTTATCCGACACACGTAACTTGCCGTTGTCCCACGGCTTACCTGCCTGTGCCGACACCGTCAGCAACGCAAGGCTCAATATCATCAATAGTTTCTTCATAGTTCGTATACGTATTATATATAAAAAAGACTGACGAACATGCGAAATGTCGTCAGTCCTTATAAAAAGTACACAGCGGAACCGACCCTATTGTGTACTTTTTGCGTTGTTACAGCTGATACTCCAGCATCACCATTGTGTAAGGCTTCAGGTCGATGTCGAACTTCTTCTTGGCCTTGATGGTTTCCTTCTTAGGAGCAATTGGCTGCTTCTCGTAGTTGTTCTCGTCATTAGCGTTACCCTCGAGAGTGGTAATCACGCAATTCTTCTTGATGGGGAAGCGGCTGAGGTTGACATCAAATTCCTTCTCCTTGTCGCCTGCGTTCACCAGCTTCACGTAGAGCTTGCGTGTCTTGACGTTCAGCACGACGCTCTGTCCCTGCAGGAAACCAGTCTCCTGATCCTTGGGCAGACCCTGCCAACGTGGAGCCTTGTCAGGATCCTCAATCTTCACACAATCGCCATAGTAGTACTGACCGCTCGACTGTCCGAACAACTGCTGAACGTAGTAGCTGCAGGTCAGGTAGGGACGCTCGTTGTCGAAGTAAATCAAATCAGGATTCCAGTTCGTATTGGTCTTCTTGGCGAAGAGAGGAGCGTAAGACGTCATGCTGACAATGTCGCCATTAGCCTCTACATGCAACAGATACAGGCCCTCAGCCAGAGCGTCAATCAGCTTCTTGTCCTTAGCAGCATACTCACCCAAATAAACCTTTGTCTTGCGGTCGCGTGGGTAGTAGTTGTACTGGCGCGAAGAGAGGAAGTAGGCATTGGGCTCATAGTAGTGTTCGTCAATCACGGGCATGCCCAACTCGTCAGCCAACTTCCAACCGTTCTCGAGGTCAGGATTGCCTGGATGGGAACCAGGACCTGCTGTGCCTACGATGACGATGTTTGGATACTTCTCCGTCACCTTCTTATACATATAACGGAAACGCTCGCTGAACTCAGGGCTGATACGCTCTTCATTGCCAATACCAAGATACTTTAGGTTGAAGGGCTTGGGATGACCAGCATCGGCACGCATCTTAGCCCACTTGTTGGTGGCGGGATCGCCATTGGCCCACTCGATGAGGTCGATGGCCTCAGCCACCCACTCGTCCATCTCCGACATGGGAACAACATCCTGTGCCTGATCCTTCATGCCCCAGCCGCCATTGGTACCCTGACACGATACACCACAAGGCAGGATAGGTAGAGGCTCCATATTCAGGTCTTCGCAGAACTGGAAATACTCGAAGTAGCCAAGTCCCATGCTCTGATGGTAGCCCCAGGTGTTCTTCAGACCACGACGTGTCTCCTTAGGACCGATGGTGGTCTTCCAACGATAGGTGTCCCAGAAACCATCGCCACCTCCGTGTACCACGCATCCGCCAGGGAAGCGCATGAATTTCGGTTGCAGGTCAGCCAATGCCTGGGCAAGGTCTTTGCGCAGACCGTGTCCTTTGTACGTGTCCTGCGGCATCAGTGACACCATGTCGATGTCTAACACGCCTTTGTTGAGCATCAGAATCTGCAGCGTAGCGTTCTTGCAGTCTGCAGTGGGAGTCAGTGTGGCCTCGTATTTCTTCCAGCTTTTCGTATTGGTAGTGATAGTAACGTCAGCTAATAGCTTAGGATCCTTACCCCATCCCTGTGGTTCTACCAGAGCGACACGAATCTGTTTGAGGTCATCGTGATTACGCAGGAATATTGAGAAATCATACTTCTGTCCAGCCTTCACGCTGATACCGTCGAAACCATCGTTCTCAAGACCATAGCCTTTCCAACCCTTGTAGTCATAATACTCCTTCACACGCTCGGCAGTTAGTCGCATGTAAGTTGGGTTGTTAGGATGGATGCCGTTATCCTTGCGAACCTCCAAGACACCCAAAGAGTGACCAGGTCGCAAAACCTTCCAGGATGTACCTGCGCCCCATCCATCACGCTCTGATGGATTGTACTCGAATGAGCCGTTCTCGATGAGTTCGGCATACAGACCACCGTCTGCACTTGACGAGATGTCCTCGAAGAAAATACCTATCAATTCGTCACTAATGGCTTTGCCGCCCTTTGGGGCATTCATTGGTTTTTGGGCGTTGATTCCCAGCGTGGCTGCCAACAAGAGAGCAGCACATGTCGTTAGTCTTTTCATAATTGTATATAGTGTGGTCGTTAGAAAATTTCTGTATGCAAAGATACGAAGAAATCCTTAAACGACCATATACGAAACGCAAAATGCTACATAACACAAATATTTTGCTACATTTCGACTATTGTAGGACGTATTCCCCGCCTGCTTTAGTTAATAAAGTATAGATGTCTTGCTTCTTACTGTACTTCAGTCCCTTACCTTTCAAGGGGGTATTTGAGCGCAATTTACACATGCCACCATAACGAGAACGTACAATGGCTTTTGACAGTTTTCCATCTTTCCAGTCAATATCGATTTCAAAGCCACCACGAGCCACGAGGCCCTTCACTGAGCCGTCTTTCCATACACCGGGCTGGGCTGGCAACAGATAGATAAATCCATCGTAGCTCTGCATCAGCATCTCGGCAATACCTGCCGTACAGCCAAAGTTGCCGTCAATCTGGAAGGGTGGATGGGCATCGAACATATTGGGATAGGTGCCACCACGCTGCTTGACGGTGCCAAAGATGAGGAAGGTGTCGGCAGTCAGGGTCAGTTGGTCTTTGATAAGCTTGTAGGCGTGTTCGCCATCCAACAGGCGGGCCCACGAACAGACCTTCCAACCCATCGACCAACCAGTCGACACATCGCCACGAGCCTCGAGCGACTTGCGTGCAGCCTCCCAAAGGTCAGGAGTGCTAGTGGGAGATATCAGATAAGATGGATAGAGTCCGTAGAGGTGCGAGAAGTGGCGATGGTCGTCCTTGGGGTCGTCCAAGTCGTCGAGCCACTCTTGTAGTTGCCTCCAACGACCTATCTGCATAGGAGGCAGCTGTTTTAGTTGAGAGTTGATAATTGACAGTTGAGAGTTGTTGTCTCCCAGAATCTTTGCAGCTTCGAGGACATTGGTATAGAGTTCCGTCACAATCTGATTATCCATCGTTACACCAGCATCGAGCGGTGTCGGACGACCTTTTCCGCCATGTTCTGGCGATTCACCTGGGCATACCACCAAATAGCCTTTCGTGGGATGCTTTTGCAGTGTCTGCGTATAGAAACGGGCAGCGTCGAGCATGATGGGGTAGTATTGACGAAGGAAAACTACGTCGCGCGTGTAAAGGTAATGTTCCCACAGATGGCGACAGAGCCAAGCAGAACCTACAGGCCATAGTCCCGTCTGGGCACGATCTACAGGACCCGTAATGCGCCATTGGTCGGTGTTGTGGTGCAGCACCCAACCCTCAGCGCCATACATGTTGCGAGCTGTCTGCTTGCCTTGTTCGTAGATTTCACGGATGAGTTTGAACAGCGGTTCGTTCATCTCCGTCAGGTTCGTGACCTCTGAGGGCCAGTAGTTCATCTCGAGGTTGATGTTTGTGGTGTATTTTGAGTCCCACGATGGGAACATCTTGTCGTTCCAGATGCCCTGCAAGTTGGCAGGGTTCATATTGTCGGGCTGACTGCTGCTAATCAACAGGTAACGACCAAATTGGAAATAGGTGGCGACGAGATGGTTGTCAATAACCTTGCCAAACTGTTCGATGCGCTTGTTCATCGGCATATTAGCATAATGGTCTGGCCCCAAATCGAGCTTCACACGGTCGTAGTAGTGCTTATAGGTCTTTTCGTGCAGGGCCTTCAGCGCCTCATAGCCTAGGGTCATTGCTCCGCTCAGGCGTTCCTTCGACTGCTGGGCCTCGTCGCCTGTAATATCCTTGTAGTTCTTGACGTTAGTGCCAACGGTGATATACAGCGTGGCTTCGTCGGCATCCACGACGCTGATGATACCATTCGAACCACTCATCTTACCACCTTTCGTTAGAACAGCCATACGACCCATAAAGCGCACCTTGCCCTTCAGACCTTCGTGCTTGCTGGAAACACCCAACAGGGTAGCCTCGTTGCCATCCATACCCACGAGTGGATTCTCGTGAGGCGTAGTCATGTTGGCTGTAAACGTTATCTTGCCTTTTGCGCTGGCAGTCAAGTGGATAGCAATGACCTGATGGCCACCCAACGGGGCTATGGTCTCGCGTTCGTACTGCACACCGTCCACCTGATAGCGCACCACGCTTCGTGCATTATCCAAATCCAACCAACGCTCGTAGTTTTGATAGTTCGTATGTCCAGGCATTGCGATATACAGGTCGCCAAACGGCTGATAAGGCATACCCATATTCTTGTCTACGGCACGTGGCATCACTTTGGCATTAGCCAAGTCCTGCGCCTCCTTGTATTTGCCCTCAAAGATAAGCCTGCGCACCTCTGGCAATGCCTCCTTTGCATTGGGGTTCACCACGTTGTTAGGTTGACCAGCCCAAATGGTTTCCTCGTTAATCTGGATATGCTCGACAGCAGGAGTGCCAAACACCATGCCCCCCATCACACCATTGCCAATGGGTAGAGCCTGCGTCCACGTCATTGCAGGCTGGTCGTACCAAAGCCGATATCGTTGGGCCGCCAGCGTCAGGACAGCCATCATTGTCATCAAAAAACAAATTGCTCTTTTCATTGTTCAGTAGTATTGTTCTAATAAAAAAGACTGATGAACAGTTCAAATGTCGTCAGTCCGGCAGAGTTATTGCCTTATGCTTCGCAAAATATATCGTTAATGGCATCCCTTAGTCCGTCCGCTCGGACCTCGTGACCCGTCTGCTCGGACCTCGTGACCCGTCCGCTCGGACCTTGTCTTACCCTGAAAAACGTTGAATCAAAAACAACGTTTTTCAGGGTAAGACATGTGCAACGTCTAATTACTCGATAACCTGTTGCTGATGAACGATATTTCCGTCGTCGCTGATGCCCTCGAGGATCACGAGGTAACGCTTGGAGATATCGGAGGCGTAGAACTTGATGCTAGCTTTACCATTGGCATCCGTCTTGACCTTGGGATTCCAATAGAGTGTGGTGCGATGGTCTGGACGCGTCTTAGTGCTTTCATCTGTGTATTGTGGGGAATAGAACTCAATGGGCAGGCTGTAGCCAAGTTGTTGCACAGCAATCATATTGGGTTTACTTTTAGCACGGTTCATAACACCAGGTTTTAACTGGATGACGATAATATCAGGTTCTTTCAAGGACTTAAAGCCTCGGTACATATCGATTTGCTTGATATCAGAGGGCCAAATTTGGTCGATGGATATTTGCTGGCGTTTCCCATGCTCGTCGAAAATGAAAACACGGGCAAACAAATAAGGAATCCCAGTCTCGGTAACTCCGTGTTTTATTCCCATAGTATGGAGAAGCAATCCTACATCGCGAGTGGCCTTTAGCTTAGGATGTCCCTCGGTAAGCATGAACGACGGAGCCCCTAACCTGTGGGACACAGGGCTTTTAATAGGGCGATGAGCGCCTATTTTGACGACCTCATCTAACAGAATACCATCGTAAGAAGACTGCGGTTGGGACATACGTTGTATGATTGCAGTATCAGTGGCAACGGACGATAGTGCATACCTAGGAAGTTTTACTTGTGGGAAGGTCAGCGTGTCTACAAGCAACTGGATGAAATTCGTTCTACCTCTGCTGTCAGTAGCTTCTAAGAGGTAGGTGCAGCCATCTGGGTTGTCGACGGCCAAAGCGAAGCGCGTACTGTCACCTAATTCAAACTGATGTCGCTGACCCGTCAGAGTGTTGACTACAAGCAGATGGGGATTCTTGATGTTCTTCTTCAACGTTCCTTTTACACGCCCAGTGATATACTGCTGTTCTTGATAGGGGTAGGTGATGTCGCTGATAGTGTCTGGTTTATTGCTGATTTGCTGGCGCAGCAGGCTTTGACGAATATCACCAAACAGACTGTCTGGCTTCACTACATCGTAATCAGTCACTGAGAGTGCAAAGATGCCACTGAGCGGATTGCCTTCCTTGTTGCGAACATTGATGTCGAGCGTCATGGGAGACCTATTGGTATCCGCTTTTCCACTAATGGTTGCGCTGCCACCATGTTGAGAGAGAAGTTCTTCAGGTATTCGATGTCCTCGTGCACGCAATCCACCCACTACTGTCAGGGGCTGATAGCAGAAACGCTCGGCTGGGAAATTGCGCATCCATTGCGTATAGGCCACTAAGGTATAGACGCCTCCTTTAATTTCCTTGGGCAACATCAAGGCATTGGCAAAGACACCATCCTCGTCACTACGAATCATCATGCGCTGCATCAGCGTGTCTGCCTGCTGGTCGTGCAGCTCAACGTAAACAAAGCGCGAACGGTTAGCAAGCTCGTTAGTCTCAGCTTCTATCAGATGCGCGCGCAACCACACCGTATCGCCTGGCGCATAATAGGGCTTGTCGGTTTGGATATAGATACGCTCCTGCGCTATAGCAACCATATCGTTCTGTGCTGTAACGGGCACAAGTGTTAGCAAAGATATGATAAAATATAGCAGTCGTTTCATATCCTAATTTTTCCTTTCAACTTTTGGCTTTTGCTTTTCTTCCTTCTTTCGTTGTTTCTCCTCTGCCTTGCGCTGTTTCATGCGGGCCTTGAAGTCCGGATAGGCGGTAGGAACTTTGGTGTAGCCGCTCTTCATGGCGTTCTTGTAGGCCCAATCGGCATTTTTGTAGTCACCATAATATTCGAAAGATACACCCATGAAGTAGTAGAGGTCAGGTGTGTGGTATCGTTTGGTCAGTGCGCTGTCACCATAGACGATGGTGTGGTAGTAGTCCTTTACTTCGTAGGCATCATAGGCTTTCCTGCACAGACTGGCGAAAGCTCTGACGCGCGCAATTGAGTCTTCGTGGGTTTCGTTGGCGATAGTTACATCGTCGACATTGCGTGTTCTTGACCAAAACATTCCGCTGCCATTGAAGTGTGGCTCCTGCGTCAGCACGTATTCCGTATCCTGTGAACGCAATCCTCTATGGTAGTGCGACTCCTGAGCAATAGCGACGCTTGCCGAAGTCAGCAACAGGAAACTTATGAGTATCTGTTTCATTTGTAGAGTGATTTAAGGGCGTCATCAGGTTCGATGGTAATCTTGCTTTCATCGAGCATTGATCGGTCAAGGCCAAAGACGTCGATGAAGAAGTCGTAGACTGCCTGACGCTTGTTCTCCTTGAAGTCGTGGCGCTCGTTAGGCAAATGCACGTTGCGAACTTTGTCTTGGGCATCGTAGAAACCATAGATGCGTTGTAGATAGGGGAACTCGAGGGTGGGAACACTCGATGTCCAGTCACCACCATCCGATACAATCAGCATGGGTTTTGGGGCCATGATAGCAGCCAGTTCTGGTTCGCATGTGCCACCACCGGCCAATTGTACGGGCTTGCCACTCTCGCAGGGACAGCCTCCGTCGAAGTGAGAAGCGAGATGTACCACAGGTGCTGAGGCTGTGACACGTTCGTCTAATAGCGACAGCAGAACGGTATGCGTACCACCACCAGAGCCGCCCATCACGCCAACACGCTCAGGGTCGATATCCTTGCGGTTTTTCAGCATATAGTCGAGTAGTACGTAGCCACAAGCAGCCTGATAGACGTGGGCGCGACTGGTGTGATGTGCTTCGGCACCCACTTCCTTCTCGGATTCGCCCCAACCATAGAGGTCGAAGTCGACGCAGACAACTCCCATACGGGCCAGCGTGCCCAAGCGTTGCTGCTCGTCCTTGCGATAACGATAGGGCCAATGGCCATCAGGACAGATTATCAAAGCATGTTTACCTTTTTTCATTGAGGCGTAGATGGTGCCAAAGAGATGCTGGCCTGGTGTCAATTCGATGCAGATGTTTTGCGTGGTATAGCCATCGTGCTTGCGAACCTTAGACAGTAATGGCTTCAGCGTACATGAATCGAGGAATGCATCGAGTTCCAATCGCTGGCGAACTTCTTTACGAAGTATCTCGCGACGAGCCTCCCATTGTTCCTTATTATTATATAGACCACTCAGGTAGTCGAGCATCATTTTTCCTTCTTGCTCATGACGACGGGGATATTCGTAGCGCTTAATCTTATACAGATTGCCACTCTGTTTCCACCAGTTCCAGTCGTAGTATTTGCAGATGTTGTCGAGTGTCATCTCCAACGAATAGGGCCGCACACGGAAGTCGGCATACGGCAGGCGCTTGCCAACGGTGTCGACATTCGCATCAAACTTGAACTTCACCCCAAAGTGCTTGGCCACGTCCGCCATCAGGTCACTGACAGGTCGTTCAAAACGTGTCTCGAAGGTCTGTGCCATTGCCACAGTCGATATAGCCATAAAGGCTGTCATTAAGAGTTTTCTCATAAGTCTTTAGTTGTTAATCTTTATAAAAAGACTGACAAACGTCTTGATTGTCGTCATAGAACAAAAATTATTTCGTATCTTTGTGCCTTGAAACTAAACTTATTAGAAGCTATGAACAAAATCATGTTGTTGGTATTGATGGCACTGACCATGAATATCGTGAGCGTTAAAGCGCAGTTTAAGTATCCTTGGCAGAATCCCAACCTGCCTCGTGCTGAGCGTGTAGAAAACCTGTTGGGCATGTTGACTCCAGAAGAGAAGGTGGGTCTGATGATGAACAAGAGCGTCAGTATCGACCGCTTGGGCATCCCATCGTATAACTGGTGGAGTGAGGCATGTCATGGTGTGCGCCAGGGCGGCTATACCGTCTATCCACAGCCCATTGGACTGGCTGCTGCCTTCAATGCACAGCTGGTGTACGACGTCTTCTCGCAGGTCAGCGACGAGGCCCGTGCCAACTGGAACCGCACCGACCACAACGACCCCAAGCTGTTTAACGTGCCTCAGGGCGTGACCTACTATCCTGGCAATCCAGAGCTGACGTTCTGGTGTCCCAACGTCAACATCTTCCGTGACCCTCGTTGGGGACGCGGACAGGAGACGTGCGGTGAGGACCCCTATCTGAATGCCGTTCTGGGCGTGCAAACCGTCTTGGGTATGCAAGAACCAGTCACGCTGAATGGCAAGACCTACTATAAGACGCATGCCTGTGCCAAGCACTATGCCGTACACAGCGGACCTGAGCCTCTGCGCCACTCGATGAACGTGGAGCCCACGAATCGTGACCTGTGGGAGACCTATCTGCCTGCCTTCAAGGCATTGGTGAAGAAAGGCAATGTGCGCGAGGTGATGTGTGCCTACCAGCGTTTCGAGGGCAAGCCTTGTTGTACGAGCGACCGTCTGTTGATTGATATTCTGCGCAACAAATGGGGTTATGATGCCATTGTGCTGACTGACTGCGACGCCATCAACAACTTCTATAACAAAGGCCAGCACGAGACGCATAAGGACGGCTTGAGCGCCTCTGTTGACGCCGTATTGAATGGTACCGATCTGGAGTGCGGCAAGGTATTTATGTCACTGGCTGAAGGTCTGAAGAAGGGACTCATCACAGAAAGCGAGCTGGACAAGCACCTGCGCTACACGCTGACAGGCCGTTTCGAGTTGGGTATGTTCGACCCTGCTGAGAGTCTCCCTTGGGCGAAGATTCCCGCTTCGACTATCAGCAACGAAAAAAACAACGACCTGGCTACACAGGCTGCTCGCGAGTCGATGGTGTTACTGGAGAATAAGCCGCTGGCTGGCTCGCAGAAAGCGGTTCTCCCGCTCTCAAAAAGCATCAAGACTATCGCTGTCATTGGTCCCAATGCCGATGACCTCGAACTGCTGAACGGTAACTATGGCGGTACACCTACTGACAACCACAAGCACTCGCTGTTGCAGGGCATCAAGAATGCTGTACCCGATGCCATGATTATCTATCAAAAGGCTTGTGAACTGAACGACGAATACATTACCGTCCACCACTTGCAGGACTTTAATGGTGGCAAGGGCGCTATGGTCGAGTTCTTCAATACGGAGCGCTCCCCGTTCAACGGGGAGGCGGCTTCCGCCGGAGAGGCAATTTCTCCTACTAAGACTGCATACTATAATGAGATTAACTTTTCTACTTTCGGAGCTTGGGGGTTCGCTGAAGGAGTAAGTGATAAAAATTTATCCGTTCGTGTCAGTGGTCAGTATAGGGCTACGTTCACTGGCGACATGAAGTACACGCTGACAACGGATAACGGCTACGTGCTGAAGGTAAATGGCGAAGTCGTCGAGGATGCCAAGCCTGGTGGTCGTCGTGGCTTCGGTTTCGGTTTTGGTCGTCGTGTGGAATATAAGTCATTCCCCGTTGCCGAGGGCAATACCTACGACATCGTCATTGAATACAAGCACGGAAATGGTCAGTTTGCCATGCTTCGTGGTGACATCTGCGAGCGCAAACTCGTCGACTTCACGGATATGGCCAACAAAGTAAAGCAGGCTGATGCCATCGTCATCATTGGTGGCATCAGTGCCCGTATGGAGGGTGAAGGTGGCGACAAGCAGACCATCGAACTGCCTAAGGTTCAGCAGATGCTCGTTAAGGCCATGCACAAGATTGGCAAGCCCATCATCTTCGTCAACTGCTCTGGTTCTGCAATTGCTTTCGGAAGTGTCGAAGGTCAGTACGACGCCTTGTTGCAAGCATGGTATCCAGGACAAGGTGGTGCGAAGGCACTGGCTGAGGTGCTGTTTGGCGACTACAACCCTGGTGGCAAACTGCCTGTGACATTCTATCGCTCGAACGACGACCTGCCCGACTTTATGGACTACTCGATGAAGAACCGCACCTATCGTTACTTCACTGGCGTGCCTCAGTATGCCTTCGGTTATGGTCTGAGCTATACTACGTTCAGTGTTGGACAAGGCAAACTGTCAGCTAAATCGATGAAGAAGAATGGCAAGGTCACGCTTACCGTCCCCATTACGAATACTGGCGACCGCGAGGGCACAGAGACCGTTCAGGTCTATGTGAAACGACTCGGTGATGCTGGTGCTCCCATCAAGGCACTGAAGGGTTTCCAGAAACTGACGCTCAAGGCTGGCGAGACTCAGCAGGCTGAGATTACCCTCGATGGTGAGGCCTTTGAATACTACGAAGAGAAGATAGACGAACTTGCCGTAAAGTCTGGCAAATACCAGATACTCTACGGCACATCGTCAAGGGATGAGGACCTTCAGTCTTTCGACTTTACAGTAAAGTGAGTGGTAAAAGGTATTCTCTCACCTCTTACCTCTCACCTCTTACTTATAGATTGGTCCAAAGTTGGCGCAGGCACGATAGTCGGCGCCTTCTTTGTCCATACCGAATGCATTCCAGGCAGCAGGACGGAAGATGTCCTTATCGGCAATGTTATGCATGCAGACGGGGATGCGCAGCATAGCACAGAGCGTGATGAGGTCGGCGCCAACGTGTCCGTAGCAGATGGCTCCGTGATTGGCTCCCCAGTTGTTCATGACTGAGTAGACATCCTTGAAGGCATCCTTCGTGGGGTCGAGACGTGGGGCAAACCATGTGGTAGGCCATGTGGGATCGGTACGCTTGTCGAGGATGTCGTGCGTCTTGGGATCGAGCTCTACGGTCCAACCCTCAGCCAGTTGCAATACGGGACCCAAGCCAGCCACGAGGTTCAGACGCAGCATGGTCATAGGCATACCGCCACGAGTGACGAAGTGGCTTGAATAACCACCTCCGCGGAAGTAATCGCGATCAGCGGGCATCCACGAGGTAGCCTTCAGACAAGCCTCCGTATCCTCGTTGGTCATCTCCCAGAAGTTCTTAATGGTGGGGTTGCCCTGAGCGTCGCTCATAGCACCCGTAGCGTCGAGGGTGGTGGCACCGCTGTTGATAAGGTGTATAAAGCCCTGAGCTGCCTGACCCTCAGGCTTCTTACCAGCCACGCGCTCTACAGCCTCAGGACTCCAGTAGGTGCGGATGTCCGAGAACATCACACCCTTATTGGTCAGCAGGTGTCCGAACAGCATCGACATACCGTTCAGGAAGTCGTTCTCCGTAGCCAGTGTGTAGGCCTCGCGAGGTCCGTTCCAGTCGAACGACGTGCACATCAGCGACTCAGGGAAGTCGAAGTTAGGCTTGTAGTCGGTCCACTGACGCTGACCCTGTACACCAGCAGCAATAGCATTATGGCCAATGGCTTCTTCCTTGTAGCCCATCTCGAGCAGTTTTTCTGAGCCCTGCATCAGGTCGCGGATAATCATCATCGTCTTGACGGTAAACTCCCAGTCCTCGTCTTTCTCCTGGCGGTTCTTGCCCTTGCCCTTGCCGTTGAACGTCGTCATGGGCACGCCAGGGAACAGCGGACGGTCCTCGTTATAATCGTGGCCCTCATTGGGCTTGCAGTATTTGTCAACCCACTTCATAGCCTTCTCGAACTCGTCCTTGTCGTAGATGCCGAAGTCGACACGACGCAGAATCTCTACCAGCGATACATACTCGGTACGCATGCCTAAATACTGCTGCAGGAAGTCGGCATTCACTATCGAGCCAGCAATACCCATACAGGTATTGCCTAATGACAGATAGCTCTTGCCACGCATCGTAGCCACAGCCTGAGCGGCACGGGCAAAGCGCAGAATTTTTTCTGCTACGTCCTCAGGAATGGTGTTGTCAGCCAAGTCTTGCACGTCGTGACCATAGATGCCATAGGCGGGCAGACCCTTCTGAGCATGTGCAGCCAGCACAGCAGCCAGGTATACGGCACCTGGACGCTCCGTACCATTGAAACCCCAAACGGCCTTCGGATAGGTGGGGTTCATATCCATCGTCTCTGAGCCGTAGCACCAGCACGATGTCACAGTAATGGTAGAGCCTACGCCCTCGCGCTCGAATTTCTCGGCGCAAGCAGCACTCTCGCCTACACGACCAATTGTCGTGTCGCTAATAACACACTCTACCTTCGAGCCGTCACCATTCTTCAGGTTGCTCTCAATCAGGTTCTTCACTGCATTGGCCAGCGCCATCGTCTTCTCTTCAAGACCTTCGCGGATACCACCCTGTCGACCATCAATCGTCGGACGGATACCAATCTTCGGATAATTTGTCTTCATACTTTCCTTTGATATGTTTTAGTGTATAAGTTTTACAACTTACAGGACGAACAACCAACCCCGTTGTCATCAGATTATTCATCTTTTGACACTGTCATTTAACGATCTCAATATTTCGGCCTATTTGGCGTAGAATTGCTCTATCAGCTGGCCTACTTTGGCTATGTCGAAGAAGTCGTTGACGTCCAGTTCGTAGTCGGGCTTGATGCCTTCGTCGATGTTCTCGCCCTTGAGGTTGTTCAGACGGGCACGGTGGGTGGAGTAACGGTAGCCGAAGCCTTCAGGCGAGGGATTGTAGAGCACGCAGCAGGAGCCGCCTCCCGATTGCTTGCCGAGCAGGCAGATGCCATAGTCTTTCAGGAGGGCAGGCAGCAAGTTGCCACATGAGAAACTGTTACCGCTGATGAGTACACCGATGTTCATGTTCAGCTTCACATTCTTGTCTTTCTCATCGAACTTGCCGTCCAAGTTGCGGTCTACGTCATACGAGCACTTCATCTTCTGTCCTGTCAGCGTGTTTTCGTAGTATATGTCGGGCTTGTCGCAGAACAGCGAGGTGATAAACGTCACGATGTCCGACGAGCCTCCACCATTGGTGGATGTGTCGAGAATGAAGTTCTTGACCTCTGGGTCGCTCTGTGCCCTTTCGATGGCGTCGATGAGGATGACGAGCCAGTCGTTGGGGTACTCCTTGATGGTAGGCTTGGGTCCTTCGCCTTTGTAGTACTTGCGCCATCCGGAGTCGTCGCACATGTAGGAGTCGAACTGGCAATAGGCTGTGTTGCCCACCTTGGTGTAGTGCACGCCCTTGCCTATCTTCTCCTCGCGCAGCTTGTTCAGTTGTGTTCGCAAGGCGCTGTTGTCGGCTCTTGCCTGACTGATGGGCTGGTATTCCGGACAGTAATCCAAAAACTCCTTCACCTTAGTCTGGGCGATGGGTATCAGCTTCTGTGCGAAATCGCTCTTGGGGTCCAAGGGGTTGATGATTGTCAGGTCGGTATAGGTGTGGCCTCCGTCGAAGAGCAGACAGCTCAGTGTAGAACAACCTGAGAAATAGTCGTACATATCCTTTGATAGCAGCAGCTCGCGCGTCATCTGTCCTGCCTTGCCGTAGTCCAGCAGTGCCTGATCCAAGCCTTTCTCCTTCATGCTCTTCTCGAGCAGCGTGCGACCAGGATATCCGAAGAAGTTTGTAAGCGTGAAGCACAGGTTCTTGTAGTTGTAGTCCACCATATCGGCTGTGCGCGTATCCTTGAGCAGGGGCTTGATGAGGAACTCGGGGTAGCCGTTTTCCAGACTGTAGGCGCCATCGGGAGCCACCATCACCACTTGTCCATTGAAGTCGGACAGGTGCATAAAGCCGTCTGTGTAGAGGTCGGAAATGGTAGCGAAGGGGAAAAAGACGTCCCCGTCGTCCTCGCGGATGTCGATGCCGTATTTGCCATAATCCAACGTCACATCGACCTGTTTTGGTGAGGCGTCGAGCGACTTCCATCGGATGATGGGCAGTGCGTCGTATGTTGTGTTAGGCATACCCGCCTGCACCATTCCCATCATGTTGGTAAACGCCTCGTAGTCGTTGCTCGCGAAGAGGTCTTTCTGGGTGTCTACCTTCGCCGTTCCGCAGGAACTGGTCAGTGCATATTGTCCCTCGCCAGTCTTCTGCACCAGAACGGTAGTGCCTGGATACATGATCTCGTGGTAGCGGCTGATGTTGATATACGCCACGTTGGGCATATCCTCGTAGAAGCGCAGCATCACCGTGCCTAACGACTTGTTGTGTGGATCGACAACAGGAAACAGGCGTTCCACATATTTCTTGTCCTTGTCGCCACCACCTCCGCCAGCAGGGTTGTCTTGATTGTCTACACATGAGGTCAGTGTGAAACTGCCCACCATCATCATGCTCAGCAAGAGCCAAAATGTTCTGTAATGTTTCATAGCTAATAATATGATAATGTTTTTATTTCTTTCCCTTAACCAGCAACGTCAGCAGGAAACCTACAAGGAATATCGTGGTGGTGCCCAAGACGATGGCCAAATAGGGGTGCAGGTGGATGCCAGGAAGGTGCCAAAGCTCTGCCAGCGATATCCAGGCTATCACGATGATGCCGCAGATGCATCCTATGAAGGCTGCCAAACGGCTGATTTTCTGAGGGATACAACCTAATAGGAATAGTCCTAACATACCACCAGAGAAGATGCTGGAGAGTGTCCACCATGCGTCAATGATGCTTTCAACCGAGAGCATCGCGATAGCCACGCAGGCACCTAGGATGCCCACGCCAAAGCTTGAGAGACGCACAATAGCCAGCTCCAGTTTCTGATGCTTGTGATGGTCCTGAGGGTCGTGATGGCGTAGATGGTCGGCCATGTTGCGGGCCTTCAAGAAGAAGGGACGCACATAGTCCGTCAAGATAATCGTAGCAGCAGAGGTCACGGATGTTGATACCGTGCTCATACCAGCCGCGAAAATCGAAGCAATGAGTAGGCCTCGCAAACCTACGGGCAATCCATTGACAATGAAGTAAGGAAAGACGTAGTCGGGCTTGGCCTGAATCTCCGCAGGCAGTTCGGCTACACCAGCCTGATAGTAGCTGTAGAGCGCACTTCCGATGAGGAAGAACAGCGCAGAAACAGGAATGAACAGATAGCCTCCGAAGAGTGCTGAGAACTTCGCATCCTTGTCTGTCTTTGCCGCATGGTAGCGCTGCACGTAGTTCTGGTCGATACCATAGTTCTGCAGGTTAATGAAAATGCCGTAGATGAGGCATACCCAGAAGGTTGAGGTGGTCAGATCGCTGGTAAAGGCGCCCAACGAGAACTTATTGCCCATAGGCGAATTGGCTGCCAGCTCAAACGTCTGCATCGGCCCCTCAGGCATCGAGAACATCAGGATGGCCAAGCACAGCACGGCACCGCCAATCAGGATGATACCCTGTATGGCGTCTGCCCAGATAACCGCCTTCAGACCACCCATCATCGAATAGACGATGATGCCGATGGACGTCAGAATGATGACCGTATGCATGTCCCAACCCATGAGGATGTACATCGGTACGGCCAGCAGATAAAGAATGGAACCCATACGTGCAATCTGCGTCAATAGGTAGCACGCTGAGGCATACAACCGGGCCCACGCGCCAAACTTCTCCTCCAAGAAAGTGTAGGCCGATACAGAGCCTGAATGGCGGTAGAACGGCACGAAATACTTGGCGGCAAAATACGAGGCAATGGGTATCGACAGAGAGAAGACAAAGGCATTCCAGTCGGCCGCAAACGCCTTGCCTGGATAGCCGATATACGAAATGCTGCTGACATAGGTGGCGAATATCGACATGCCCACCACCCAGCCAGGAATCGAGTGGCCTGCGGACGTGAACTCGTCAGCCGAGCTGCCCTTCTTGAAGAACGAACAGCCAAACACCACCACGCCAAGCGTAAAGACGATGAAGACGATGAAATCAATCAGATGCATAACTTGCCGTTCTTGATGGGTAGTGCATCGAGTGCCTGACGAATCTTTTCCCGTTCAGGAGCTTCGAACTTATAGAACGGAGAAGCCACGAAATCGTCGTTGATGATGCCTAAGAGTGATAGGGCACACTTCAAACCCTTCAGATAGCTGCTACCATGTTTACCAACAGTATAGATGGTTGTCGAAATCTGCATAATCAGCTGTTGCAGGTCGAGCACACGATTGATGTCGCGTTCAGAAGCAGCGTTGTACATAGCCACATAGAGCTCTGGGAACATGTTGGCACCACCATTGATGCCACCCTGTGCACCCAACAGCACGCATTCGCCCGTAATCTCCTCAGGACCTACGAGCATGGCGAAGTCTGGACGGTGCTGCATCTTGTACATCACGCTTTGGAAATAAACGGCATTAGCCGATGAGTCCTTGAAACCCACTACCTGCTCCAATTGGGCAATGCGACGAACGGTATCAGGGGCAAAGCTCACCTTTACGTGCGAAGGCATATTGTAAAGGAACACGGGAAGGGGCAACTGGGGCACCAACTCCTCGTAGAACTGCGCCAGCTCGGGTTGACCCGTGGCGAAATAGTAGGGAGGAGCGCTGACTACACCATCGGCACCATAATCAGCAGCCTTCTTGGCTAGGCGGATGCTCTCTTCGATACTTGTGTCGGTGATACATGCCAGCAGGGGCAGACGACCACGATTGATGCGACACGACTCCTTAATCATCTGCTTGCGCACGTCGTACGACAGACTCTGTTCCTCACCCGTCGTACCCAGCACAAACAGACCGTGTACGCCACCCTCGATGAGGTGTTCAATCAGTCTTTCGAGACTCTCTACGTCCAGTGTCTCATTATTCTTCAACGGGGTTACTAGTGGTGGAATAATACCGCTCAGGGTTTTTTTGAATGTCGTATTCATAATTCAGATTGTTTTGTTATTTTTGATTTTTATAAAGACGAACGGCATATTATTTTGTCATCTAAAAATAAATTCGTACATTTGCCAACAAATTTACAAACATATTACTTTTGTGCTTATGAAAAAAATGATTCTATGGATGCTGGGCGCCATCTTGATAAACACCCTGATGCCATCGTGTATCGACAACATTGACAATCCGACCCCGTCGGCCGACCCCGCTGGTGAAACCCAAGCCCAGGCTGCGTTTTGGGAAAAGTTTAACCAGTGGCAGACAGACAGCTGTTCCGTGGGCGACGACTTCTTCATGCACATGACGGGCAAGTTCTGGTGGAACCCAACGACCATCTATCCTGACGGTCTGATGCCCTATGCTGCGTCGGAGATGTTTGGAAAGACCGCTACGCTGACGGATGACACAGGTGACCCTGACCTGAAGACCATTCAGGAAGTGGTGAACGCCTCAACGCCTGAAAAAGAGCCCACAGAATCCGAGATGAACGAGATGGTGAACGCACGCCTGAACGAGATCTGGCAGAACGCTACCACAATGGAACAGGCTATGGAGGCCTTCGGACGCGCTACGGCACTGGGCTATAACAACTATCTGGAACCTGTCATCAAAATCGTTGACGGCAAGCCTACATTTGCGATAGATATCCCCATGCCCCGCTATTATGACGCTTCAAGCTTGGGACTACTCTATAGTAAGGTTCAGCTTCAGGAGCGTCAAGCCTATCGTGGAGGACAGCTGATGCGTAGAGCCGCTGGACAGATGGATGCCAACAAGGCCGCATTCATCAAGGGTATGAACCTGGGCGTTGCAGCCGATGAGGTGGTCTGGGAGAATTCGGCCAATGAAAACTATGCTGAACTCATGAAAGCCATGCTTGCTCCCGACTCCGTCAAGAAGTTTATCACGCAGATGATAACGCTATACGACGGACTGCTGATCTCTGACGAAGTGCTGAAAGAATATGCCAGTATAAAGTACACCAGCTTAACGGGAAAGACCGTAAAACTTCCCCTCCCGAGGTATAAGCTGAACAATTTCATCAGAACCTACATGTGCCAAATCTATCGCGTGCGCGCGTTTAATAAGAAATATGTAACGGCAGACATGAAGAAGCAGTATGCAGGATGGTGTGAGGATTACCGACAGGCTTTCCAGAAACGATTGGAGAAGAACGAGTGGCTCTCGGAAACGACACGCGCCAATGCGCTGGACAAGCTGAAGCTCATGGAGTTCTACGTAGCTGCTGAACCTGACGTCATCCCCGATGTGGCTGCACCTACCGTGAAGAAGGGTGACCTCATCTCACTCGTGCGCCAGATGCGAGACCGCCGTATCAACACCTACCGATGGATGATAGGCCACAGCAGACGCGAAGTGCTGATGCTCATCTCCTACTGCCAGGATCTCTATGACTACTTGGAAGACAATGCTTCCTATTCACTATCAACCAATGATGTGACCATCAATCCGTCGAATTTGTTGCCACCATACGTCGATGCTAAAGATGAGGAGCCGCTCACGTTGGTTTCCCTCGGAAGCTCTATCGGTCATGAGCTGACGCACGGATTCGACAGCGAAGGACGCACCTACGACAAATATGGAGCGAAGAAAGACTGGTGGACACCTGCCGACACAGCGAAGTTTGTCCAGTTTGCCAATCAGCTCGTCGAAAACTACAACCAGCTGCTGATGATGCCTTGGGCCAGCAAGACGCTATATTGCAATGGAAAGGGCACGCTGGCCGAGAATATTGCCGACATCGGAGGATGCTGTCTCGGTATCGACCTGCTGCTCGCCAGACATCCTGACGCCAGTCCTGAGCAGATCAAACAGCTCACCAAGCGCTACTTCCAGGCATGGGCTATCGAATGGAGTAGAACCTATGACTTGGATGATGCAGAAACCGCCTATTACGGTGACTCACATTCGCAAAGCCGAGAGCGCGTGAATGGTGTGGTGCGTAACATCAATGCGTGGTACGATGCTTACGACATCACGAATGGCGTACTCTTCTTGGAGCCTTCGAAGCGCGTGGCAATCTGGTAGACGGTTTGCCTTTGATCATCTTCTCTTCGAAGTGGTGATGACCTTCGCCCACGCTCTCTGCATGCCCGTTATAGGGCAGATAGACATCAGCGAAACCACCGTGAGGTACATCAATATCGATTGTAAAGGTGTCGTGAGCTATCTGCCACGACACTTTTATTTCGCCAAAGGCACTCATCGTTGAGCCTTTACACCATGTTATGTCGCCAACGGGGTGGGGGGCAATCTCGATGAGTTCGCCCTTGCGGTTAATGCCTAAGAGGTCCGGAATTAAATGGTTCTCGATATGCCCCATCATGAAGTGGTTCATCGACGACCCTAAGTCAGGATTCCACTGTTCAGTCAGCGTGGTGTGGCCCTTCTTGATCTGATAGCCGTAGCCAGGCACATCGTCATGATTCAGCATTGTATAAAGCAATTCGCGCTGATTATTTTGAATCAGCACACTAAACAGGTAGCGGTTGCCGATGTCACCAGTTGTCAAACGGTTGCCGTGGGCCTTGATGTCCTTGATGAGGTTCTGTAGCACAGCCTGATAGTCGCCTTCTGGTACCAATTTCAGATAGAGTGGCAAGGCTAACGAACACTGGCTGCCTGTGGCATACGTTTTCTTCTTGGCATCATAGAAAGTGCGATTAAACGAGTGGCGAATGCTGTCAGCACGCAGGTTAAACCATTCGGCATCCTGCTTGTGACCCAGATGTTTGGCCATCACGTACATGTAGCACATCCACTGATAGTAATGGGCTGTCGACACCAATGGCATAGGAGTGTTCTTCGCGAACCCCGCCTTGCCTGGACCATAGTCGTACCAGTCGCCCAAGCCCATCTTCAGAATATAGCTTGAGTCCTGTGTAGCCAGATAGTCCATATAGCGCTTCATGTCGTCGTAGTGGCGGTCGGCCAAATCCAGGTCGCCATAGTGTTGCCAGTAGAGCATGGGCAGGGCGATGATAGCGCCACCCCATTCGGGCGACTCTTGGAACGGACGGGCCCACGTGCCTGTAAATTGGGTGTATTCAGGGGCTATCTCAGGCATTGAACCGTCATCGTGCTGGGCATCGACAATGTTCTGCATGGTTTGTTCTATCATGTGGCGTGCGTCGTAGTTGTACACCAGTGCCTCACCGTTCAGCCAGTCTTGTTCCAACCAACCCAGTTTTTCGCGTGTGGGACAGTCGGTCCATACGGCTTGCCAATTCGAACGGATAGCACGGTCTATCAACTGATGGGTGGCATTGATGCGAGGATTCGAACATTCGAACGAACCCGTGCGCTCAGCGGAGTTGTACACGAAGCATGACTCTACCTTCTTCAGCACGTCGATGTCGCCCTCTACTTGCAGGTAGCGATAGCCATAGTACGAGAAACGTGGATGCCACACTTCAGTTTGCTGGCTACTCTTCAGCGTGTAGGTGTAGTAATGCGGACGACCCGTCTGACGCTGATCTACCAATCCGTTTTTATCCAACGTTTCGCCAGGCGTCAACTTCAGCCATTGTCCAGCATTGCCACGAACGGTAATCTCAGGATAACCGCTAAGATTCTGCCCCATATCGAGCACGAGAATCGAGTCCTTGCGCAACGTCTGCTTCACGCCATAACGCTCCATCAGTCGGGTGGAGTGGGCAATTTGAGGACGCAGACGACCATCAGGGCCTTCCATAATGACCACAGGCTTCCAGTCTGTAGGCTCTATTCGTGCATCGTAATCCTCACCACCATAGATGCTGTTAAAGGTGATGGGACTTTCCGTCCATTGCC
>CAMVOS010000009.1 GCA_947169185.1 uncultured Prevotella sp. | reverse complement strand
ATACTAATTTGTAGAGTCCCGGCTTGCCCGAGATAGCTAAAATGGTCTGTTTCATTGTTTTATTCTTTTTTTTGTTATTTCGATGTTTCGAGATTATTCAATATTTTTTCGATTTGGCTGTCGATGTCGGCCTCGCCATCGTTGACGATTTCGAAGTCGGACAGGGACTTGACCTTCTGCTGTGGCCACTGGCGGGCAATCCATTGCAGGGCCTTCGCGCGGGTGATGCCGTCGCGCTCAATAATGCGCTGGATGCGGACTTCCTCGGGCGCGGTGACTACGATGGTCTTGTCGACCAGACGACGGGCTCCTGACTCGAACAGGATGGCACTCTCCATCCAATCGATGCCGCTCTGTTCAAAGTCGTGGAACACGGCAGGGTGGATGATGGCGTTCATGGCCTGCTGGTTGGCATCGCTGGCTAACAGGAACTGGCTCATGGCTGCCTTGTCGAGCGAGCCTACAAGACGAATGATTTGTTGCTGAAGGTCAGGATATGTACGGATAAGGCGTTTGGCTGCTGCGTCGCAGTCGTAAACCGCGATGCCATGTCGTTGCAGACGCTTGCACACGTAACTCTTGCCTGAGCCTATACCGCCAGTGATACCTATCTTCATGGTTAGTCCTCCTCTATGAGATAGTCTACCTGCTTGGTCGATAACGTAGCACGGCTGATGCCGTGAGGGACACTTTGCAGGTAGAGATTGCATTTTTCGGAAGGATTCTGGGCGATTTCACGATAGTCGGCAATGACAATGAAGTCTTCCGGACGAAGATGGCGTATCTGGCTGGCACCAGCAACGAAGTGAACCTTTACTTTGGCGGGGAATGTGCGTAACACTTTACCCTCGGGCAGATTCAAACACTGTACGGGAATACCCTCAATGGTCTCTTCAGTCAGCACATCGGTAAAGAATTCTATTCGTATGCGTTCCGGGACGACCTTGACATCGTTAGCGTGAGTCAGACGGCACCCTACAGACAGCGTATCGCGGAAGCCTACATAGTTGAGCGGTTCGGTGTATACGGCACGAATGCTGTCCAATTTCTCGGGCGAAGCATATACGTCAACGCTGTCGGGTAGGTAGCTGACCTGCGATATGTAGTAAAGCTGCTCGGGAATGACACGACCTGTCCAACGAATGGGCACTCGTTTACGTTCACCGTTGTTGTAGAAAAACTCTATTCGGTCGGGCTTTACAGCAGTGACAGTTGTTGAAATTTCAAGTTGCTGATCCAACAGGCGTTTGATGTCGGAGGACGATATGATACCGGCACCGTTGCCTCGGTCGTAACTTTTGTAGTTCAGCTTGATAGTAGGAATACGATCGCCATATAGGTATGCTACAATCATCCATCCCTTGTCGCGTAAGGTGGCTCGCACGGTGTCGACAGCTGGTGAGGTAAGCACCACATTCTTGGGGATACCAACAATCTCTACGGGTATCTTCAGTTCACGCTCGTAGGTCTCGTTGAGGGTGATGGTAAGCCAAAAGATGCCTGAGAGTACCAGAAAAAACAAAAACGTCAGGAACTGCTTGTTCACGTTACTGAACAAGAAGTCCCTGATGGTATTATAGATGCTCTTGAAACTCACCTCTTACCTCTCACTTCTTACCTCTTACCTCTCACTTCTTACCTCTTACCTCTTATTTCTGCATGGGTGTGCTGGCAGTGTCTTTGAATACGTAGCCTTTATCGACCTTGATGACGACACCATCGGCAATCTTTACTTCGATAATGCCTGTTGCCAAGTCAATCTTCTTCACAGTGCCATAAATGCCACCGCCAGTGAGAACCGGTGTACCTTCCTGCAGCGAGTTCTGGAAATTCTGAATCTCCTTCTGACGCTTCTGCTGGGGTTTAATCATAAAGAAGTACATGATGGCGAAGATGGCTACCATCATAATGATGAAACTCATGCTGCCACCACCACCTTGGCCTTGGGCAGCTAAAATAAACTGTGTCATAATTAATTTTATAATCTTAATTTTTAATCTTTAATCTTTCATTCTTAATTTCTTTTCTCGATGTGCTTCATCAGCAGTCCGGTCTTTATCAGATGACGGGCAATACCGTCAAGCATGCCGTTGATGTAGGAAGCACTGCGGGGGGTTGAGTAGAGCTTGGCAATCTCCACATACTCATTGATGCTCACATTGATGGGAATCGAAGGGAAGGTCATCATCTCGGCAATGGCAATCTGCATGATAATGATGTCCATATAGGCCAGACGATCGAAGTCCCAGTTGCGCGAAGCCTCACTCATGTAACGCTGATACTGGTCGGCATTCATGATAGCGGCACGGAACAACTTGCGGGCGTATTCCTTGTCTTCTTCCGAGTCGTATTCGGGCAGCAACTCCTGATGACCCTTGTTCTTCTCCTCAAAACGCTTGATGGTCTTCACAACAAAGGTGTCTACCACGTCTTTGTCGTCATTCCAATAGAGGCTTTGCTCCTCAAGCAGAGCGTCCAGGTCGGCATTGTTCTGGATGAGGGTGCGATACAGCTTTCGCCACAACTCGCGGTCGGCTTCATAGCTGTCGTCGTCGCTGGTCATATAATCTTTGTAGATTTGGCTCTCCGTAATCTGGAGAAAAATCTTCTTCAGGAATTCAGGCTGTTCCTGATCCCAGTTCTTTTTCTGACTTTCCAAAAACTCGTTCAGCATGCGGTTTTCCTCTAACTGCAGTGCAAAGCGATTGTAGGCAAACTTCTGCGAAGGCATAGCTGTCCCTTCACGCTGGGCACGGGCCTGGGCCACTTCCAGATGACGACGCGACTCGTGGGTAATGCCCACAATAAGTGCTAACAGGTAATTGTAAAGATCGTAGGCTTTTGAGAGACTGAATAGAAGTTCCTTTTCAGCCGTGTCAATGTTCTTGCTCCCATTCTGATAGTAAGCATAGGTCAACTGTACTATCTTAATTCTAATGAGTTCTCTGTTAATCATAATTTTTCTTCAAATAGCTATTTTTTGATACTCTTATCAGCTGCAAAGGTAGTGCAAATCGAGCGAAAAACCAAAAAAAAAGATAAATTTGTGGGTTCTAATGCATTTTTTTCACTTTTCACTTTTCACTTTTCACTTTTTTTTGTACCTTTGCAGCCGCTTTTCGCATCGTGTGATGGTGGATTAAGCAAAACACTTAATTTTAGAGTAACACATTATTAAATTATGAAAGAGATTAACGTAAGCGGTCAGAAGCGCACCGACACAGGCAAGAAAGCCTCAAAGCAGCTTCGTAAGGAGGGTTTCGTTCCCTGTAATCTGTATGGTGAGAAGAAGGGTGAGAATGGTCTGCCCGAGGCATTTGCTTTCGCAGCATCTATGGCTGAGCTCCGCAAGGCTGTGTACACCCCACATGTATATGTTGTCAATCTGAACATCGATGGTAAGGAGCACAAGGCTATCATCAAGGAGCTGCAGTTCCATCCCACAACCGATGCTCTGCTGCACGCAGACTTCTTCGAGATCAACGAGACTAAGGCTATCACCGTTGGTATCCCCGTGAACCTCACTGGTCACGCTCAGGGTGTTCGTGATGGTGGTCGTCTGGCTCTGTCAATCCGTAAGATCGACGTGAAGGCTCCTTACAAGCAGATTCCTGAGAAACTGGACATCGACGTTACCGACCTGCAGCTGGGTAAGGCTATCAAGGTTGGCTCGCTGAGCTTCGAGGGTCTTGAGATCGCTACTTCTAAGGAGGTTATCGTATGCTCTGTTAAGGCTACTCGTGCTTCTCGTTCTGCTGCTGCTGAGGCCGCTGCTGAGTAATTATGGACAAGTATCTTATTGTTGGGCTGGGCAATCCTGGCGACGAATACGCCGAGACCCGCCACAATACAGGATGGATGGTATTGGACGCTTTTGCTAAGGCGTCCAATATCGTTTTTGAGGATAAGCGCTACGGATTCGTAGCCGAGACCTCGTTGAAGGGTAGGAAGGTGTTTCTGCTCAAGCCTACCACGTTTATGAATCTGAGTGGCAATGCCGTGCGCTACTGGCTGAATAAGGAGAATATCGACCAGAGCCGTCTGTTGGTCATCAGCGACGATGTGGCTATTCCCGTCGGACAGTTCCGTCTGAAAGCCAACGGTTCGAATGGTGGTCATAATGGTTTGGGCCATATCCAACAGCTGATAGGACAAAACTATGCCCGTCTGCGCATGGGTATTGGCAACGACTATCCCGTGGGCTCGCAGATTGACCATGTGCTCGGACGTTTCCCTGCTGAGGAACTGGAGAAGCTGCAGCCAGCCATTACGCTTGGTGTCGACATCATCAAGAGCTTTGTCTTGGCAGGTATCGACGTCACGATGAATCAGTATAATAAACTCGGGAAGGGGAAATGAGCGAAGCACGAATCGATAAATGGCTGTGGGCAGCGCGTATTTTCAAGACACGCTCGATAGCCGTCGACGCCATCAAGAACGGACGCGTCACCATTCAGGGTGTCAACGTCAAGCCTTCGCGTATGGTGAAAGAAGGCGAGGTGGTCAGCGTTCGCAAACCACCCGTCACCTATTCGTTCAAGATTCTGAAAACCATCGAGCAGAGGGTAGGGGCCAAGTTGTTGCCTGAAATCTACGAGAATGTCACCACGCCCGATCAGTATGAATTGCTGGAAATGAACCGCATCAGCGGATTCGTCGATCGTCAGCGAGGCACAGGACGCCCCACCAAGAAGGAGCGCCGTGCCCTCGACGAATTTGTAGGACTGTCGCTGGAGGGCTATACTGATTTCGACTTTGACTTCGATGATGACGAATAGTCTTTAAATGATTAGCCTATGCATTGCTATCGACTTTTCATCCTTCTACTGTTAGCTCTTAGTAGTGTCAGTCATGCACAACCTTATTGTCATGTCCGCACCTTTACTATTCGCGACGGACTGGCAGCCAACACGATTTCCGGTATCGACCAAAGTCCGAGCGGACTGATGTGGATAGCCACATGGAATGGTCTGTGTTGTTATGATGGCTATCAGTTTACGACATTCCGCAGCGATAATTGTGCTGATACCGATGCGCTTTCGTCGAACCGAATCGCGATGATCAAGGCTGACAGTCAGGACAACGTATGGGTTCGTACCTACGACGGTGGCTTATATCTGCTCGATACACGGGAGTGCCGTTTCGTCAACGTTGGTTTGCTGTTAGAGCAAAAGTATGGCAAGACGATTCTCCCGCGCCATTTCTACCAACACCCCAACGGACACACTCTTATTACTGACGAACGCGGCGCGCTGAACGTGCGCGTTGACGACCATTACCCTACTGACGTGGACCATATGGTACTGGTGACGGAGAAAGATATCAAGGTCGCTGAACCACAAGTCCAAGATTCTGAGCAGGCTGACACGGCGCTTGCATGGCGACTGGCTGCCAGCGGACTGGCAACAGCAGACAATGCCAAGCTTTTTATCGATCGTCAGGGCAACTTATGGCTGACGTCCTCGCACGGGCTGACGCTCGTCAACTTCCTGGATCGTCGTATGCAGTGGTTGCCATTCGTCGATGGACAGGAGACGCGCTCGCTGCTCTGTAGGCGGGACGGCAGCGTCTGGGCAGGGTCGAAAGATGGCTACATCGGTGTTTTCGCCTCTAATGGTCAGCAGCATGGTTGGCTTACAGCCCAAGGACAAGTCTCGATGGCGTGTACCCGCTTTGCCGATCGCATCTATGCCATGAAAGAAGATTCGCAGGGGCGCGTTTGGATAGGCACCAAGGGACAGGGGCTCTACGTCGTTAGTCCGCAGGGTGTCGTTCGTCACTATATGCCCGACGACACTAATCCCTACGCCTTAAACAATGCTGCAGTTTATGACATCGATGAGGATGGACAAGGGCACATTTGGATAGGTACATACGGTGGTGGACTGAATCTCGCCAGCTGGCTGCCCGACGGTACGCTGCGCTTTCTGCATAGTGGAAACGAGCTGAAGGGTTACCCCATGAAGTCGTTTAACCGCATTCGCCGCATTACCCACAATAGTCAGGGCGTGCTGTTGCTGTCGTGTACAGAGGGCTTGGTAACCTTTTCCAATCGTGATCGTCATTTTTATTGTACGCAGCATCGCCAGCAAGACGATATGTCGCTACGTACCAGCGATGTCATGCAGACGTTGGTAACCCGCGACGGACGAATCTATGTTGCCACATTGGGTGGAGGCATTCAGCAATTGACGTCCGAAAACCTGTTGCAAGACAACCTGCAATTTCAGCTGATACCTGCACCAAACCGCGGAATGGGCAATGTGATGTCGATGACCGAAGACCAGCAGGGCAACGTGTGGATAGCCTACGAGACTGAAGTATGTAGGTTCAGTCCTTCAACGGGACAAATGGAGCGCTTTAATCCCAACTATTTGACAGACCATATAGAACTGACTGAGGGATTGTCGACCATCGACAGTCGGGGACAGCTGTGGATAGCTGCAGCCGGTGGCCTGTTCCAGCTTGATACACAGCAAATGCAGAAAAGCCGTTTCCGTCCGAACATCACGTTCACCAACGTACTCTTTCAGGGCGAACAACAGACGCGTCCTCTGTTGAACAAGCAGACACTGACCATAGACACCGACCAGCGCAACCTGACCATCAGCTTTGCTGCCCTTGACTATGGTGACAACTATCTGATGGAGTATGCCTACCGTATGGATGGCGAGAAGGAGTGGAACTATATCGGCGCCATGCCACGTATCTCGTTCAGTCAACTGCCTCCAGGACTGCATACCCTTGAGGTCAAGAGTACCAATAGCGATGGCGTGTGGATGGATAATGCCACCGTGCTACGCCTTGATGTTACTCCTACGCTATGGGAGTGTGGTTGGGTGCGTCTGCTCTGTCTGCTACTGGTTATTGGAATCAGTGCATGGGCGATTATCCGTTGGCAGCGTCATCGTCAGCACATGCAGGAGCGTGAGCAGCGCTTGGAAAGCATTCTGCGCCAATATCGTGAATTGTCTGAGCGGTTAGAGGCTGTTGGTAGTCAGGAGGTAGAAGCTCAACCCACGTCGAAATACACGTTGTCGGAGCCTCAGATAGTCAATGAGGACGATGAGATGATGGATAGCCTGATGAAATTCATCGAACAGCGTTTGGACGATGAAAGCCTACGTATAGAGGATATGGCGGAGGCTGTCAATATGGGACGTACCGTGTTTTATAACAAGATTAAGGAACTGATGGGTGTGTCGCCCAGCGATTTCCTCCGACAGGTTCGCATGCAGCGTGCTATCCAACTGGTTAGTCAAAGCAAGCAGAGCTTTTCGCAGATTGCCTACTCCGTAGGTTTCACAGACCCGAAATACTTCACCAAGTGTTTCAAGAAAGAAACGGGTATGACGCCATCAGAATATAGAGAGAAAAAGGGGTGACCGACGCTTTGGCCACCCCCCTTTCTTCTTTATAACTAACTATTTACTTATTTCATCAACATTTTACGACCACCAATGATGACGAGTCCTTTATGGCTGTTGCTGACACGCTGGCCTTGTAGGTTGTAGGCTTCACCTCTTGCTTCTTCCATCTGACTTCTTACATCAGAGATACCTGTGGCATCGCTGACAATATTAGCCTCGGATGTACCGCAGAGACCACCGTTCAGGTTGGCAGAGCGTACAGTATAGGCACCATTCTCGGCAGCCTCGTAAGTGGTTGCTGTCTGGCAGGTCAGATAGGCACCATCCTTGAAGATGACATAGCAGCGAGCACCATCGACAGCGTTCCATGTGAGCTTCTTGCCATTGGCAGTAACCACGGGTGCAGCAGTCTCTACAGTTTCCTCGGTAGGCAACCATGAATCGGTGCCACCCAATACATTCTCTACAGTGTACTTCGCAGCTTCTTCATTGGAGAGAATGGGCGAATAGCTGTTGGTAGACGTTGGAGAGTTTTTACGTACTGAGAGGTCGATGACTTGACCGTTCTTGTCTACGCTGTTATACTCGTAGAAGTGAGTAGGCAGCGTACCCATGCTTGCCCATCCTGCATCGGTCGACTTGATGTTCATCTTGGTGTTCAGGAAGTAAGCGCGTGGCTCGTTCTGCCAGGGACGTCCTAAGTTGTAGCTGCCGTCACCCTGATTGGCGCCTTCAGCAGTATCTACCGTACAGTGCTGGAATACATAGCCCCATTTCAGCAGTGCACTGGTGCTGGGTGCCGTGATATGACCGCCATTGGTGATCAGCAGGTCGCAAGTGTCGTAGAAGTGGTTTCCACCGCCGCAGATGAAGTCCACAGCGCCATAGATGCGGCAATTGACGTAGTAGGCACTTTCGCCAGTTACCTGAGTGTCCTGCTGGCTCTGCATGCAGACGTTCTTCAGCACAGCCTGCTTACCGCCAGAGAAGGCTACAGCAACACCGGCACGAGCTTTCTGCCAGTCCAGGTCGTTGCGGATGGTGAAGTCCTGGAAGTAGTTGCCGCCCGTATTGTTGACCTGCAGCACAGGATTGGTGATACCCGAACGGTTGCCATGTAGGATGACGCCATCGCGGCTCTCACCGATAATGCTGACGTTGTAGGCTTTCAGGTTCTGTTCTTTAGAGCCGAAGTCGTAGTCGCCATTCTTGACGAAGATTACCTTGCGTGCAGCATCGGCCTTGCCGTTGCTGCTATTGACAGTAGCGATGGCCTCTGAGAATTCAGCTGCGGTAGATACCACATAGTCATAGGCAGCCTGTGCAACAGCAGGTTTGCTGCCTACGGTAATGTTGACAGTGATGTCTTCAGCAGTGCCATTGCCATAGTTGTCCTTTGCGGCACCTTTAGCCACCTTGAAGGTGTACGACTTGTCGTAGTCGAGGTTCCATACGGGGAAGTAGAGCGTAGCACTACCACCCTCGGCCTTGACAGTATGTCCGCCAACGGTAGCCTCAGTGTCCTGCATCTCGCGGTCGAAGGCCAGTGTGACCACACAATGGTTCTTGGCTGTAGTCGAGGTGACGTTCTGGCTCTTCAGTACTGGAGCTGTAGCCACAGCAATCTTCTCTGTAGTCAGTTCGAACCAACCTGTGGTCTGTGAACCATCCTTTAGTTGCAGGGTGATATTGCGACCTGGGGCATGGTTGTCGATATTGATGATGCAGTCGTATTTCACACCATTGCTGAAGTTGTGCTTCATGGGAATATAAACGGTGGCACCCTCAGAAGCGACTTCACTCAATTCGCCCTTGGCATAGTTGTCGCTGAATTCGCGGATGATGAGTTGCTTTACCTTGACATCGGTAGGTACGGAGAGTGTTACCAGACTGCCACCACGAATCTTAAAGCCGCTGCCATCCCAGCCATCGCCGATGGGTGACAGGGTATAGAGTCCATCAGACCATACATTATTTGTCTTGTCGTTACCGGCAGACGAGTACTTCAGTTGCACGGTCTTGTCGCCCTCAGCCTTCGTATAGATGTGCAGACCATCAAGCGTCAGCGTGTAGTCGCGTGTCTTGCCAGCCATCTCGCAATGCAGGGTGTAGGTGGCCTTAGTTCCGTCGATAGTTGGTTCGCCAGCTGTAACGGTACTGCCGTCCACCACCTTGGCAGTAACTGATGGAATGGTGGTGAAGCAATTGGCAAACGTGGTTGTATATGGTGCTTTGTTCAGTGCTTCCAGGGCATCTGCTGTAACGGAGATACCGTCAACAAGCACATCGGTTAGTGATATCTCGCCAATGCGGAACAGTTTGAGTGTCCACACCTTCTTAGCTGATGCGGCACCCTCGTCCGGTGTAAGTGTTAGGATTATCGTCGTGGTAGCTGATGGCTCTGGTGTGGCCAGCGAATAGGTTCCGTTACCATTGTCGGTGACAGCGACAGTAGTACCATCAGTGGTTGTAGCCGTTACGGCAATTTTGCCACTCGTCACATTGACTGCCAATGTGGTGGTAGCGGCATAGTCGGCAGGCAACTGACAGAACCAGTCGCTGTCGTCGCCAGCAGTAATAGTCTGTCCCTCGATGCTGACACCGTTGATGCGGGCAAAATGTTCGCCAACCTTGGTGAGCGTCAGTGCCTTGTAGTTACAGATAAATGAGTTGCCACCAGAGAAAGTAAAGGTCATGGTCTTCATGCCCTTGCTCATTTCGCCAGCCATAGGGATGTCAGTAGCGGTATAGCTGCCAGGAGCATCAGCGGCTATCACATAGTCGCCATTTACCTCTTCGTTACCTGTCGCGTCGTCAACAACGTTGATATTGAGCGTACCACCCTGATTGTAACGAGCCAATTCGGTGGTAATCTGATAGACACCTGCCTCAGTACACTTGAAGTTGTACTTGGCTGTGCCGCCAGCTGTTATCCAACCGACGTTATCGTCATTATTCTCTGTGCGTGCGCCACCACCGTAACTACCTTTGCCCAATGACAGGGTGCCAGGTATTTTCTCGATGGCCTCGTCGGCGCTATAGAAAGCCAACTTTCCCCAGTTGCCAGCATAGCCGCTGGCCTCAGTGACCTTCATGGTGAGTGTATAATCTCCTACAGGCAGAGCGTCAATGGGAATGTTGGTTACCTCTGAGGGTGTCCAGCTGCCTGTGTTGGGGATGTCGACATTCTTGCTGACAATCTCAGCACTACTGCTGTTAGTCAGTGTTACCTTCATCTTGGCAGCACTCTTAGAGCCTACGGCAAAGGTAAGGATGTAGTCCTGCTGCACGGTGTTGCTGATGGCAAATGTGACAACGGTGTTCTTGCCCGTCGAACCGATGTTGGCACCGCTGTTTTCTATGTTGGCACCAGTCAGATCGGCTTTGCTCCAGTCGATGTACGTCCCTGCGGTAGTAGGGATAGTCACAGTTTCAGCAGCCCATGTCCCAAGGGAGAACACGGCTGCAAGCATGATCAAAATAGTTTTGATAGATTTCATAATGTGTAAAATTAGTAGTTGTTATTTTTTAATAAACTTTTTCCCGTTGGAGATATAGAATCCTTTTTGTGGAGTCTCTACGCGATGACCTAATAAGTTGTAGATCTGATTAGTTTTTTTTTCAGTATTTATAAAATTTGAATGGTCACTCATGTTCGTCAAAAATGGGTTACTAATATAGGTGTCCTTTAGCTTGTAGCCCTTTGTTGTGAACGAACCTGTCAGACGGTCATCAGCCGACGAGGCAGAGATGTAGACATTCACCGTTCCGGCTTCCACCTGCCAAGTGTTTGTCTGCTCGTCATAGTAGGCCAGCTGTTCGTCAGAGAAGGGAATAGTGATGGTCTTACTCTCGCCGGGCTCCAGTTCCACACGGTCGAAGCCTACGAGTTTGCGGGTGGGACGTTGACTAATGCCGGAGCCAGGGAAACTGACGTAGACCTGTACCACCTCAGCACCTTTATGCATGCCCGTGTTCTTGATAGTGCATGTGGCTTGTGTGCTGCTGATGCTGGCATTTGAATACTCAAAGGTGGTATAGCTTAGACCATAGCCGAAGGGATAAAGCGGTGTCTTGTCATAATACATATAGGTGTATTTGTTCTTGCGTATGTCGTACTGTAACAAGTTCGAGGGCAGGTCGCTTTGGGCATTGTACCATGTGGTCGTCAGCTTACCGCAGGGATTGTAGTTGCCGAAGACGACGTCGCTGATTGCCTTGCCCTGCTCCTGACCGTCGTACCATGTAGCCAGGATGGCGGGAACGTGCTCTTGTGCCCAGTTGACGGTGAGTGACGAACATGTGTTCAGCAGTACAATGGTCTTGGGATTTGCTGCATAAACGGCCTCCAGCAGTTGCTGTTGTACGCCAGGCAAACTAAGCGACGAACGGTCACGGCTTTCGTCGCTGACGCTGAGGTCTGTGCCCAGTGCCAACAGCACCACATCGGCTTCTGCTGCCATAGCCTTGGCTTCGTCGAACATGGCCTGTGACTGTTTGCTGTTGTTGACATCGCAGCCTTGTGCATACATGACACGATGTCCCAATGATGTAGGCGAGTCGTCACCCTCATTGTAGAATTTGAACCAATCGACGTTGATGATGTACTTATTGTTGTCGGTAGCAGCCGACAGCTTGTTGAAGATGAGGAATACGGTATGCTTGCCCGTGATGGCCTTAGCTTCATTGCTTAGTTGGACGGTCTTCGTGACAAAGGTCGTCCAGTTGTTGGCTGTTGCGGGTAGTGTCTCCTGATAGACGATGGTGCCGTTTGTGGCATTGTCGATGCGAATGGTCAGCTGGCGGTCGCCATAACGACCGGCATAGCTGTAGTCGAGCAGCGATTTGCCACTACCGAAGTCCACATTATTATATATAAAGACGTCGTTGTTCTGAATGTTGCCGATGCCGGCATTGTCAACACCGCCTTTGGCATTCTTGCTGTCGAAGCTTTCAGCCTGCACGGTACCGTCGCTCGTGATGTCATACTGCATGACGTCGGCCACAGCACTGAGTAATGTCTTTTGGTAAGAAGGCGTGCCTGAATAACCTCCTAATTGAACGGTGTTGCCATAGGGGCCGATGACTGCTATTTTATTGATTTTCGTCGCATCCAGTGGCAGCAGCTTTTCGTTTTCGTTCACGTTTTCGTTCTTCAACAGCACGATAGCCTCATGCGAAGCCTGTAGGGCCAGCTGGCGGTGGGTGGCACATTCTAACGTGTCATTTTTGATGTCGCTGAAGGGCTTGACACTCTCAAACTCGCCTACCGAGAAGCGGGCCTCCAATATGCGCACCAAGGCAGAGTCCAGATCGGCCTCCGTCATCAGTCCCAGTGCGATGGCAGCCTTACAACCTTCCGGATCTTGGAAAGTGGAGCCACAGTTCAGGTCTTCTCCGTTCTTCATGCTAATGGCTGAAGCTTCAGCGGCTGTGTTGACGTAGTGGTGGCGGTTCGATTGGTATACATCATCAACGGCACCACAGTCGCTGGTCACGAAACCATTAAAACCCCATTCGGTGCGCAGAATGTCGATCAGCAGTTCGTGGTTGGTGCCACAGGGAATACCGTTCACGGCATTATAAGCACTCATAATGCTGCGCACATTTCCCTCTTTGACTGCCATTTCGAAGGCAGGCAGGTAGTACTCGCGTAGGATACGTACATCCATATCTGATGACGAGTTGTGGCGGCCGCCCTCGAAGTTGTTGGCAGCAAAGTGTTTGGCTGTGGCTACCGTTTTATAAAATTTCGGGTCGTTGCCTTGCATACCCTTGATATATGCTACGGCCAGTTTTCCCGTCAGGTAAGGATCTTCTCCGTAGTTTTCCTCGTCGCGTCCCCAGCGTGGGTCTCGGCTCATGTTAATGGTGGGACACCAGTATATGAGTCCCTTGTTCTTCTGCTTATAAAATATGCGCGCTTCATTAGCCGTAGCTTCGGCACAGCGGAAAATAAGGTCACGGTCCCATGTGCTCGACATGGCACGCGATACAGGGAAACTGGTAGCCTGTCCTGATCGGGCCACGCCGTGTAGAGCCTCGTTCCAATAGTTGTAGCCTGGCAGATTGATGCCGTTGCGCGTAATGCTGAGAGTCTGGTGTCCTACTTGATTGATTTTCTCGTCGAGTGTCAGTCGGCTTACGAGGTCTTTGGCTCGTTCATGGAAACTGAGAGACGAGTCTTGATAAGGCAATTGTGCTTTGATGTTGGTCACTCCAGCGAGAAGTGCCATGATGAGCATTACGATAGTTTGTTTCTTTGTCATTGCTTGATTAGTTATGATTTGATTTCTGGGCACAAAATTACCCCTTCTCCGCAAAAGAGAAGGGGTAAAAATTGTCGGAAAAAGTGTAAAAAGGCTTATTTTAGCCTGATAGTCACCTTTTTCAGGTCTTTGTCGGCACTTGATGCGCCCACCATGATTTCATATTCGCCAGGCAGTACGCGCATGGTGTTGGTTTTGGCATCCCAACACTCGAAGCGTTCACGGGGGAAGTCGATGGCTACCATCTGGGCACCACCGGTTTTCAACGTTACACGCTGGTAGGCACGCAGTGTCTTTAGCGGACCTTCCTTGTCGGCCATGCGACGGATATAGACCTGAACGACCTCTGTGCCGTCCATCGTGCCCGTGTTCTTCACCGTCAGCTGTACCTTATTCTTTATATAAGCAGGCTTGCTGATGTCGAACGTCGTGTACGACAGTCCGTAGCCGAAGGGAAACAACGGCTCGCCTTGGAAGTAGCGGTAGGTACGGTTCTTCATTGTGTAGTCGAGGAAATCGGGCAGGTCGTTGACGCTGCGGTAGAACGTCATAGGCAGCTTGCCACTGGGGTTGACCTGACCAGTAATGACTTCAGCAATAGCCTGACCACCCAGTTCACCACTATACCAGCCCTGGATAATGGCATCGCACGTCTCCAGTTCAGGCACCATAGCCATCGCACCGCCAGAACAGTTGACGAACACCACCTTCTTGCCAGCCTCGTGCAGCATCTTCAGCAGGTCGCGCTGCACCTGAGGCAGTTCGATGTCAGTACGATCGCCACCCTTGAAACCTGGGTCGCTGACCTTCATCTCCTCACCTTCTACACGGGGAGAGATGCCACCCACGAAGACGACGGTTTCTGCGCCACCTATCTGTGCCAACAACTGCTGTTGGGTAGGATTCTGTTTCTTGCAGACGTCAAACTGCATGGCTGCCATGCCACCCTCTTGCACATAGTCTATCTGGATGCGATAGCTCTGGCCACGCTTTACTTTCAGTGTGGGCTGAGCCTCCTGAATGCGTTGGCGTACCTTCCAGATGTCCACCAGCGTGTCGCCATTCACGACGACGCGAACCTTGTCGTCAGCACCCACACGCAGCGTCAGCTCCTCATCGGCAGTAGGAATCAGCGTTCCCAGATAGCGGGCTGAGAAGTTCTCGAGGTTCACACCTGGTGCAAAGACGGTATTGCCGCCATTGCTCAGATTGATGGGATTAGTGATGACTACGCTGGTCACTGACTGTCCCTTCATCTCTGTATTATTCCAGTAGTAGGCACGGATGCCCTTGCCGCCCTCGGTCGTTTGTATCTTGTCGAAACGGCTCTCAAAAACCTCGTTGCGGGTCAGCGCACAGCCCTGAATGTAGGGCACATTACCCAACTGTCGACGCAGGCCTTCCAGCACGGTAACGGTCTTAGTGGCAAAACCGCTGTAGTTGCCCCACTGCATGATGCTGTCGTTGGCGTTCGGGCCCATGACCACTGTGTGCTGCGGTTTTGCCGCAGCAACCTTTAACGGCAACACGCCGTTGTTCTTTAGTAGCACCACGCCTTCGCGAGCAGCTTGTAGGGCCAGTTGCTTATGCTCTTTCGAGGCGATGACGCTACTGGGAATCTTCGTCCACTCGACGAGCTCGTCCTTATCGAAGTCACCCAGTTCGAAGCGAGCTGTCAACAATCGCTTCAGACTGACGTTGATTTGTGCTTCCGTGATGTCGCCACGCTTGACGGCAGCAGGCAGATTCTTGTATTCTGAACCACACTCCAGGTCAGTACCGCTCAGCACAGCTTTGGCCGATGCTGCCTCGCCGTCCTTCGATACATTATGCCAACGGGGCAGGAAGTCACGAATGGCACCGCAGTCGCTGGTGATAAGTCCTTTAAAGCCCCATTCGTCGCGCAGAATGTGGCGCTCGTAGCGGGCATTACCACAGCAGGGATCGCCATCGATGCGCTGGTAGGCACACATCACTTCAGCCACGTTACCCTTCTGTACCAACGCCTTGAAAGCTGGCAGATAGGTCTCCCACAGGTCGCGCTCAGGCAGTTGCTGTACGTCAAAAGTGTGACGGTTCCACTCTGGTCCGCTATGCACGGCAAAGTGCTTCGCGCAAGCCAAGAGCTTCTTGTACTTGTGCTGGCCGGTTTTGCCGGTCAGACTCTGTCCCTGCAATCCATTTACTACCGCCAGTCCCATGCGCTCAGTCAGGTAGGGATCCTCGCCATAGGTTTCCTGTCCGCGTCCCCAGCGTGGATCACGGAAGATGTTGATGTTGGGTGTCCAGAACGACAAGCCCTGATAGCGCTGAATCTTGCCCGACTTCTTGGCCTGCTGATTCTTGGCGCGTGCCTCGTCGCTGACGGCTGTAAAAATGTTGTACACCAGTTCGTCGTTCCATGTTGCAGCCATCATTGTCGTGATGGGGAATACGGTGACAAAACCATTGCGTCCGATGCCGTGCAGTGCCTCGTTCCACCATTGAAACTGTGGTATGCCCAGTCGTGGGATGGCTGGCGATACGTCCATCATCAGTTTGGCTTTCTCTTCCAACGTCAAGCGTCCTAATAGGTCTTCAGCACGCTGTTCAGCCGTTAGGTTCGGATTCTGATAGGGCAGCATCTGCGCCATGAGCGCAGATGTGCCTGTCATTAGTAGTATAGTTAACAGTAGTTTCTTCATATCATTTATCTAATAACAATCTTTTTGCCGTTCTGGATGTATAGTCCTTTTGTTGGATTCATGATGCGTGCACCCTGAAGGTTGTAGAAATAATTGTCCTTTTCTTTAGTATAGTTGATACTGTTTATACCTGTTGTAGTTGCGATATGCATGTTGATCTTATAACATGACTGGTTGCTGCTACCTGTTGTGAATGTTAATGTGTTGGTAACGGGGGCATCCAGCTTGATCGTATGCGTGACACTGCTGGGGTTCGCATTTCGTGCAGGAAACACATAATCCGTCGAACCAAAAGTCTTGCCTGCCAGTTCTGCCAGATACGATTGGTTGCCATCGCTGTTGCAGTAACCATAGATTGTTACCTGGTCAATAGGGACGTTTGCAGGAAGTGTGATAGTGTACTTCTTGTTGCCGGAATATTTGATGGTACCATTGCTGCCCGTGGCAGGACTACCCGTCTGGTTTATTTTCAGACCACCTGCAAAAGTCCAGTCGCCATTCGATGTCTGACCACTGATTTCGTACTCTGTAAGCACTTCTTCTCCCACTTTGATAGTTCTTCCCAGGAGCTCACCATCAGCATTCTGTTGCTCGGTGATATCAGCAACCAGCGAGTTCAGGTATATCTCAAGATTGGTATAGCCACTTTCAGTGACGATATTACCATCGGCAGATTTTGTTTTGTCCAGTCCATGGGCATCCTCCCAGTCGTCAGGCATACCGTCACCATCGGTATCGGTAGGAGCGTCTGTGCTGTTCAGCGTAGGCCATGCACTCCAGTCACTACCGGCGCCTGATGGCTTGTTGTCATCCTGTGAGTTGATGAATCCTTTGCTCAGTCCGCTACCCGTATAGGTGGCGGCGTTGTTGCGTGTATCGCTAATCATCAATGCGTCGAACGTATCACGACTCTTGCTGGCACCAGCATAGTCCAGCACTTTTTCGTAGGCTTTCTGGGCCGTATGGGTCGTTGTGGCAATGAAGTCGATGGGTTCGTCAATCTTGATAGAATCCTTAGTGGCTGCAGTATAGGTGCCGTCACATCCGCTGGCATCTATCTGGTTGTACATACCGTATGCCCAGTTGTTGGTGTTGACCTCAGGATATTTGCTGTTGACGTTGCCCGTCACGTAGTATTTGCCCCATAGGTGCAATGCTGGTGCGTAGGCAGGGTATGTCGTGACGTACGAATTGGTACGAATACCGATGCCCGCAATACGCTTACCTTTGTCGCCAGTCGGTGAGCCAGGCCCTGGCTTATAGTAGTTGTTAACGATATTCACCTTCATTCCTTCACCGCCATAACAGCCGTTACCACCGAAGTTATAGATGACATTGTTGCGCATGTCCATACGCTCATCCAACTGTGTCGTGGGACGCGGACCAAGACGTGGTGTGCGTGAGGTGTGGTGAACAATCAGATTGTGATGGAATGATGCTCCGCTGCCTCCCCAGTTGCCACCATAGCCGTGAGCACCCTTGGAGTGTCCGCTATTTACGAGGCTTTGGGCTACCAGACACCATTGTACTGTTGTATTCTTGTTGCCTAATACAGAAAGACATTCGTCGATGCTCCATGATACTGAGCAGTGGTCAATGATCCAGTCTTGCTTGTCAAAACCGCCAAAGCCGTCCCAGCCGTCAGCTCCATCAATTTTTACATTCTTGTTACCAAGACGGAAGCGCATATAACGCACAATAACGTTATTGCCGCTGATAGAACAAGGATAGTCCGCTACGCAGATACCATCGCCAGGAGCAGTCTGTCCTGCAATGGTGGTATTTGAAGGGATACTCAGTGCCGACGTCAGATGAATTGTTCCAGACACATCGAATACAATGGTCTTGGCACCTGTCTGCTGCAGGCACCAACGTAACGACTGATAGCCAGAATCTTTCAGGTTTTTTACATGTAACACCTTGCCGCCACGTCCACCAGTGACATAGCGTCCGAAGCCCTCGGCACCAGGGAATGCAGGTGTCTTCTCGGTTTGTGCCATTGCTGCTACACAGCCAATAAATAGCAGTGCTAGACTGCATAATTTGTTAAGTAAAGACGTCATAGATTTGTTCTTATTCTTTTATTATGATTAGTTTCTGGTTGCAAAGGTACGAAAAAATAATGAATTGTGAGGTGGAATATTTATTCTTTTAGGTGGAAAATTTCGTTTTGGGTCACATTCTCCTATTATTACAGCTGAAAAACATAACGAGAGCAGACACACGTGATGTCTGCTCTCGCATTCTTAAGTAGAGTAGGGGATTACTTTTGAATCATCTTCTTACCGTCCTTAATCACCAGACCCTTGTAGTCCTTGCCAACCTTCTGACCTGCGAGGTTGAAGATGGGTGATGGGTGTTGGGTGATGGGGGTTGGTTGAAGGCTGATAGCGGTTGTGACGTTGGCAGTGCCATAAGCACTCAGTCCACCATTCTCGTTGACAGCCTGTACCTGCCAGGTGTCGGCAGCGGTGAAACCATCGAACGACGTATCCTTGGTGAAGCCAGCTACCTCGCCATTCTTAGTGACTACGTAGCAGATGGCATAAGGTACAGCATTCCACGTCAGTTTAGAACCCTCGCCCTTGACTACAGGCGCATCGCAGGCTTCACACATCATATCGGGCTGCCAGTTGTCGTCGCCACCACAGACGTTCTTGATGGTGTACTGAGCGGCCTCTTCGGCAGTCAGCGTATTCTTGACACCGAATTTCTCAACCTTCTGGTTGCCGTTCATATAATAGTAGTATGACTCGCGCTGTGACAGGTCAACGGGATTGCCATTGGCATCTACTGTGTTGTATTCTGCCCAAAGAGCAGGCAGACCACCCATCGTGTTGTACCATCCCTTGGCGGGGAGATTGATAAAGGTCTGGGTGTTGATAAACACTGTCTTCGGTTCGTTGTGCCAGGGACGGCCCAACCATACATCTTTTACATCGACACCCTTATGGGCACGGATAATGTTGTTCTGGAATACGTAGCCCCACTTCACGTCTGCAGCATGGCTGGGAGCCACAATGTAGCCGCCGCTGGGACGGTTGATTTCCAGTGTGTCGCCATCGAGGTAAACATTTCCAGAGTTGTAGATGAAGTCTACGGCACCCTCAATGAGTGAGTTCTTGATGTAGTGACGATTGTTCGAGGTAGAGGTGGTAATCCACGTATCCTGATAGCTGAGCAGTGCCACGTTGTTCAAGGCGATGCGGTCGCCACCAGTGTTCAGGGCCAGTGCCTGTGGGCCTGCCTGCTTCTCATGACCATACGAGTTCTCGAGGGTGATGTTCTCAAAGAAACAGTTGTCGGAATTAACCGTGACGGTAGCGCCCACGCTGACGTGTACGGCATTTTCACCACCAGATAGGGCATCGTTCAGAATGACAGCCTTGTCGCGGTCCTGACCGATGATGTGCATATAGGGCTTCGTCTTGGGAATGTCAACGTGCTCCTTATACTGTCCGTTCTTCACGAAGATAAGCCACGGTGTGCCACGCTGTGCCGGAGCAGCATCGATGGCAGCCTGCACCGTCTCGTAGTTGCCACTGCCATCCTTGGCCACTACAGCGTCGTAGAGCTTGGCGTTAGGCTGCGTACGTTCCATTGTGGTGAAGCTGATTTCAACCTTCTCGACAGCCTTGCCGCTACGGCTGACCAGCACACCCTCGGGCATGTTGAAAGTATACGGTGTGTTATACTTCAGACCGCTGTACTTGAAGATGGCTGTCTTACCACTGATGATGGGGCTCAATTCCTCACCATTGAGAATGGCCTTGCCGCTGCCGGCTTTCACCTTGTTGTCGAAGTTCAGGATGATGCTGCCATTGGCACTCACACCTGTGGCGTTCTGTTCGGGATTACTGCTGACGAGTGTAGCTTTCTGGTCGGCAGAACCTGTGGCATCGGCCAGCACGAAGATTTCTGCAATCGATGTACCGTCGTAGTCGCTCTCCACACCAACCTTACTACTCGTGCGATCAGGCATCCAGCGAATCCATACACGATCCTTGTTGTTAGCCTCTTCGGGCAGACTGAACTCCTTCGGGCCGTCCCAGCCACGAGCTGGCGGGTTGAACGTACCTATGGTGGTGAAGTTCTCGCCATCAACGGAGTACTGTACGTTGTTCACGCTGTAGGTGTTGTAGTCGTCGCCCAGACAGCTGGAGATGACGAGATTCTCATATCCCTTCGATGAGAAGCTGATTTCGAAGTACCATTCCTCAGAGAGGTATTTCCAGATGCGGGCAGCATACTTGCCATTCTCCTGACCGTTGCTGCTGCCGCGAGTCAACCAGCCGTTGGTTGTTCCGTCAGCCTTACGCAGACTCAGCATGCCTGCATTTTCAGAATCAGCCTTATAGTCGGCCACGCGATCCTTGGCAGGCTGGTCGTAATAAAGGTCCCAACCTACAATGTAATCGGCTGCCGAGAACGTTGCGGTGACGTTCTTCTCGCTGTCCATGTGGATAGTACGCTCAGCATCTGTCGTGTTATCCTCCCATCCGACAAAGGTCATGATCCGGTTGTTGATAGCGGTCAGCTTCACATCGGTGCCCTCCTCATAGTAGTGCACTCCGTCAACATAATTACCCACAGGCGAGAATTGTACCAGATTCTCGTTGGCGCCCTCAGAACGGGTGATGTTCAGAGCATATACATTGTTCTTGGTATAAGTAGCCACCAAGGTGGTGTTCTCCTTGATCTCAAAACTGTAGGGATTGTCTGTAGACACCTCGTTACCGTCTGCGTCAGTCCATGCAGCAAAGTGGTATCCGAAGTTCTCGGTAGCCGATACGGTGATAGTCGTACCCTCATCAAACTCGTTGCCTGCAGGGTTGCTCGAAACCTTACCAGCACCTTCGGTACCCAGTTTCACATTCATGGTATAAGAAGGTACGGCCTCGATGGTACCTGCTATGTCGCCAGTGATGACCACGTCGCTGAAAGCATACTGCTTGTTGGTGGCCAGACTGTAGATGTAGATCTTGACGTAGAAGATGTCATCGGTAGCAGGAATACTGCTCAGGTCAAACTCATGGTTAGAGACGTAGGGCGATTCCTTGGCCAACTGAGGTGTGATGCCCTCACCAACCTTGACAGACTGACTTCCACTGACAATCACCACATCGAACTTACCGCCGTTGGTACCTACTCGACTGGCGTTGAATGAGAGTTTTTTCGGTGTGAAGGTCAGCGCCTTCTTGGGTTTCAGGGTGAAGACGATGGCTGAAGCATCATCATCGGCAGCACCGGCTTCTGTGGGCTGGAACTGTTGGCGGGTTACACCACCGTCAGTACGCAGACCAGCAGTAGTCAGTTTGTCACCCCATGACAATCCAGCTACTGAAAACAGTCCGTCCTTTGACATGTCGGCATTCAAGACGATTTCACTTTCCTTCAGAGACCAAGTTGCGGTGAAACCAGTCTCGTTAACGACCTGTGCTGCTTCTGCAGCCTCACCTTTAACAGTGATATAGTCCATGTTCCAGTTTGACTTGAAACCATTTCCGGCAATGAGTCGCAGGATGACCTTGTCTTTGTTGTTGGCAGAGAGTTGAACAGTATTGTTCTTGTAAAGCCACCAATTCGGCATCGTAGTATAAGCCCCGGCATCAAACCAAGTCTGTCCGCCATCCGTCGAAACTACAGCTTCGAGCGTTGCCTCAGCATTGGCACCATAGGCACAGGCAAAGTCTACCGTGATGTTCTTGTAGCCCTTTGTTGGGAACTGTACCTCATAATAGACGTTGTGCTTCGAACCATCCGTGTAGTCGGTGATGGCATTCTCTGCAGCATTCTCTATGCGCAGCACCTTGTTCTGATAACCAGTACAGAGCTGCCAATAGCGGCCTTCCGACCAACCGGTTAATACATAGTTGGTCTTGTCGCCAACACACTCATCGGGAGCAATCTGGGGCGCTCCACCTTGTGCGAACCATGTCGCAGCGATGTCCTCGCTCTGCTCCATGTTCCAATCTGCCAGTGTCACGCTCTGTGCTGCTGCCGTAAAGGGCAGCAGTGCGAAGAGCATTACTAACAATTGCGTAAAAGAAGATTTGTTTTGCATAAAATTGAATTAGTAGTTATTGTTTAAAAAATGAATTTCTTGATGCTTCCATCGCTCATGCGGGCAATGTTTATTCCGCGACGGAGCGTCGGTTGCTGACGTCCGTCAACGGTAAAAAAAACGGTTGGCTGTTGGTAATTGCCCATAGGTCTTTGGATGACACCTGTAGTGCTGTCAACGGCCACGCCGTGAATGGTGAGGTCACTGAGGCAGATGGTCTTGCCTTTGGCGGCACCATTATACCAAGGATATACGCGCACCAACAGCTCCTGGCCGTCCTTGACGGTGATCACAGGCTTGGCCTCGACATACTGCGGATTGTTGGCGGGCATTTTCTTGTATTCGAAGATGGTGGTACGTGTCTCGAAATTATCGGTGGAATAATAGACATGACAGCACATGCCGTTACCGCCACAGCCAGCAGCAAAGAGCGAGATGAGGTCAATCTTCAGATCCATGCCGGCAGAAGGCTTGATGCCCCACTGGATGTAACGGTCAGGGTTGTCGTCAATCTCATCGGCAGGCCATGTGTCGCCAGTCAACAGGTTACGCTGCATCTTACGTGAGGCATCGTAACCCGTCCAGTCAGGCCACACCGTGTTGGCGTTGGGATTGGAATAGCGCTGTACATACATACCCTGAAAACTCTCGCCAATGACGTTGGCAGGACCAGTCAACTCGTAGCTGTCGTCCTTTTCCAAACGCCAATAGGCCTTTACCTCTGCGCCTCCCTCCAATACTACTGCTGTGGCTTTGACGGGAATCTCAATGCTCTTTTCGCCCTGATGCAGCGTGATGGTACCTGTGACCTCTCCGTTCTGTGTCAGTGCCATCTGGGCATAGAAGGTCTTGATGAGTGTTGATGCCGTATAGCTGACACTCAGCGACTGCTGCCAGTCGGCCTTGTCGAACGACAACTGGATGCCGTCAGTAGCCTCGATGGTCACCGTTCCTTCCTCGGGAGAGAGACCAAAGCCATTAATTGTAAATTCCTTTTGGAGTGTCTGTCCCTTGTAGGCCTCGCCGAAGTCACCAGTAGCAGGAGACACAGTTAGGTCAGTAGGCAGCACGATGTCGTCGGCCAGGATGCCCTGTGCCTTCATCAGACGGGCACACTCGCGAGCCACCAACAGAGCGCCAGTAGTATTGAAGTGGGTAGAACCCTGACCGTCGAACAATGCGGCCTCGCACTTCTGCTGACTGCCATAGCTCTCGTAGAGCGTCTTGGTGGCATTGGTCAGGTCGATAAAGCTGATGCCCTTTTCTTCTGCCACTTTCTGCGAGTGGTAGGCATAGTCCATCGTATGGTCGCTCTCAGCCAGCTTCGGACCGTCCTTCGGACCGTTCTCTGTCAATACCTTGTAGCTGTCGCCCAGGTCGTGGCGTCCGTTGCGACGGATTGTCGAGCCGTTGAAATAACTGCGGCATACGGGTGAACATATAATAGGTGTAGCACCCAATGCCTTCACCTCGTCGACGATTTTACCGAGCCACTCCTTATAGGTTGTCGAGGGCACCGTGCCACGCAGGTCGACGGCAGCTGCCGCTGTGGCATCTCCAATGCTTTCATAATAAGCTTTCAGGGCATAGCCGTCCATACCGCTGTTTTTCTCATCGTTGTGTCCGAAGGTGATAATGACATAGTCGCCAGCTTCCACATTCTTCTTGGCGGTCTGCCACAACTCATTGTAGCCGCCACGCGAGTCGCGACCACCTTTGGCATAGTTGATGCTGGTCCAGCCGTTGGTCAGAAACTGACCGAAATACATACCCCAGCCACGGGTTACGGTGGCCTTCTCGTCGTAGGGTGCCATTGTGGAGTCACCCAGGGTGTGAACTTTCTTGGCACTGCCTGCTATTGTCAGCAGGAGTGCCAAAGTCATCAATGCGTAGAATTTAATTTTCATGTAGTAGTTTGTTTTGTAACTTTGTTTTTATTTTCGACTGCAAAAGTACAACAAAACTCCGTTGAAATGGGGTGAAAAATGCGTCAAAGAAGGATGAAAAACGCGTCAAACCAGTGGTCTGACGCATTTTTCATACCTATAATAGCGTATGAATGCACCATTAAGACGCATTCTTATACTCTGATGGTGACTTACCTGTGCTCTGTTTAAAGCAACGACTGAAATATTTGGGGTCGTTGAATCCGCAGGCATAGGCAATCTCTGCCACAGGTTTGTCGGTCTCTCGCAACAATTGGCAGGCCCGTTTGATGCGCGCCTCGCTCAACAGCTCCTGCGGTGTGATGCCCATGGTCTGTTTCAGCTTGCGTTGCAAACCAGAACGGCTGACGGCAGCTGCGGTAGCCAAGTCACCGACACCGATATTCGCATCAGAAATATTCTCTTCGATAAACTTCATAATGCGTTTCAGCAGGATGTCATCTTCGGCCTTGATCGTTGGCAGCATGATGGGAGCTGTCTCATCAGCAGAAGCGATGCCTTCTGGTTTGTTGAGCAGCGTCAGATAGGCCTCTAAAGTCTGCTGGTGTTGCCGTTTAATGCGCTTTATATATAAATAGGTATAGAGAATGGCTGCCAACAGTGCCACACATAGCAGCAGGATGAGCAATTGTCCGTACCAGGCCTCCCAGAAGGTAGGCGTGACGATGATGGTCAGCGTGCGGATGTTGTCAAGCCACTCACCATCGGCATTCGTTGAACGAATCTCCAATAGGTAGGTGCCAGGCTTGAGGTCGAGTAGGGTAGCCGAACGGTCGTGGCCAATATAGTTCCAAGACATGTCCTTCGATAGGCGGAAGGCATAGCTGATGCGCTCAGAGGCACTATAGTCGAGGGCTGCAAAGCGCACGGTCAGACTGCGTTCGTTAGAAGACAGCACGATGGTGTCGGCTTGTTCTATGGCATAGTTGCTGTTTCCACCCTGCACAGAAATACTGGTCAGTACAATCCGAGGACTTGTCGTGCCAGTATTCAGCTGATCCATGGTAGTGATAAAGGCACCGTCCATAAGCCCAAACAGCCAGCGGTTGTCGCTGAGTGCCAATGGGTGAGCCTCACTGAAGCGATAGCTGTCTTGGAAGTAGTGGGCATCCAGCACACGTCCATGGAAATTGCTGTCTATCAGTGTCACCAGATGACTGCCCACGGCCATCAATCGTTTATCGCTTAAAAGGGTTAGTGACTGTACGACATCATTGCCTTGTGCGTGGAAGATGTCGTTGAAATGACGGAAACTGAGCGTGTCGGCCAGCAAGTCAGAGGACATGATCTGGTTGATGCCCCCGCTTTCAGTACTGACAAACAGGCGCCCTTGGCTATCCTCCGTCACATTCATCGTGGCGCTACAGCTCAGACTGCTGGCACGCTGGCTTTCACGCTGGTGCAAACGGAACAGCATTTTGTCTGCATCCTTCTCTAAACAGGCCACCCACAAGCCACTGCCTGTTGCCGCCAGCATGATATCATTCTTGGTGAAATGCAGATAGCGCACACGCTGGCCGATATCTTTCGGAAACTGCTTGGGCACAATGAAACGGGGCTTGTCGGCAGTCGGATTGTCGGTATAGCAGATGCCACCACCTAATGTTGCTACCCACAAGCGTCCAAAGCGGTCTTCAGCGATATGATAGACGTCCGTATTGGGCAAGTCGGTAAAATGCTCCATCTTATACGTTCCTGACGATGTGGGGCGCAAACGAAAGATGCCCTCAGGCTTGCAGCCTAACCAGAGTGTACCGTCTTTATCCTGATACATGCAATAAACGGCAGCGCCAAAACGGGTATATCCCTGATGGATGCGCCCGTCGCTACCTAAATAGCCTATCAGATGGTCGTTGCTGGTGTCATAGATGCGCAGGGCCTGATCGCCCTTCGTCGATACCCAGTAGCGGCCCTTTTGGTCGGTAAACAGGCATTTGACCTCCTCGCGAGGTTCGATGGCAAGCCGTTGTGTGCGCCGTATGCCAGTACTGAACTTGTAGATGTTTCCATAGTCCAATACCCAGAAATTCCCCTGTCTATCGGTCATGGCGAAACTCAACGTACCTAATGATATGGGCAAGGGATAAGGGATGTCGGCATTCCCTTGGTAATAGGTCAACAACCCGTTGCTATGCAGGGTCCATGCTGTCTGATAGCCATCCGTCCATGTTAAGCTTTTGCCATTCAGCATCGACTGGCTCTGTCTGTATTGTTTCGTCCATTCCGGTACCTTCTGCTGTTCGTCGCTGGTCAAGTCACGGAAGTGGTAGTTGCGGAGGTCAAACATAAAATGGTCGTCATCCACACGACACAAAATCCTGTCATCTGGCAACAAGTCGATATTGCGGATGCGGTCGGTTGTCATGTGACAACCATCGCCTGAAGCAGGCTTAAACGTCTGGAACTCATAGCCGTCGTAACGGCACAGACCGTTCCATGTGGCAAACCACATAAAGCCCTGCTCGTCCTGTAACAGTTGTGTGATATGGTTTGACGAAACACCATCGGTCTCATTGTATTTCACCACGTTACACAATGGTTGTGACCACACATTGTGCAGTCCCAAGCACATCAACAATAGTGTCACAATCCGTCTCATAGTTGCAAAGATACGAAGTAATTATGAGACTTCCAAACTTTTGGAATAAAAAAATTGGTGCAGCCATGTGACTGCACCAATTGATGTTTATAGATAGGGAAGTGATTACTTCTGGATGAACTTGCGTCCGTTCTTGATAACCAGACCCTTGAAGCTCTCAGAAACCTTCTGACCAGCGAGGTTGTAAACAACACCCTTAGCAGCCTTCTCAGTAGCAGCGATGGTGCTGATACCAGCAGGATCAACTGCAACTGGAGTAATCTCGATAGAAGAAATCAGGATAGCACCAGTGCCAGAGTACTTCTGGAAGGTGTAGGTCTTACCACCTGTCAGTCCGAACTCGATAATGTTAGCCTCGGGATAGAGCTTCAGGTCAGCAGCTTCCTTCACAACGATAGAGTCATTGCCAGCCTGATCCTTCAGAGTTTCTGTAATCATGTGGGTGTAGTTAGTACCGCTTACGTTAACGACGCACTTGCGGTCGTTAACTTGAGAACCATCCTCGGCATCAGCAGCGTCGATGTTCTTACAAGCATTCTTCGAGCAGATAACCTTCACGTTGACAGAGTCGCCCTCAGCCACCTGGAAGGTGATGTTGGTGTTGCTCATCTGGATGTAAGCCTCCTGACCAGCAGGAACCTGATACTGAGCTTTTGCCTCGTCTGCATTTGCCAGAGCACCAAAAGTAAGGTCCTTTACGAAGAAGTCAGCCTTATCAGCGCTGATCTCGCCACCCTCAATCTTGTAAACAGGACCAGTGGTAGAAGTTTCAGTAGCCTCCTCGTCGAGAACAGCTGTACCTGCAGTTACGGCAATGGTCTTCTTCTCCTTGATAGGATTCAGCACGTAAACATCCTTCGTGGTAGACTTGGTGGTGAAGGTAGCGTATGTACCGTTAACAATCTGAGAGTAAGCAGAAACAGTAGCAGACTCGGTCAGTGTTACGCTGCTACCCTCAACGGCCTCAGCGCCATTCAGAGAATAGAAGTTCTTAGCACCCTCGTAAGGAGAGGTGATGGTAACGGCTGCACCGTCAGCAGCAATGCTGGGAGCGTCGAATGAGAAGTTAACATTAGCCTCGTTGTCAGCATTTGGGCAGATAAAACCTTCGTCGGCACCAATACCCCAATCCTGATAAGCTTGGAACTTAATAGTCTGGTCCTTATAGCACTTGATAGGAGCAGAGTAAACAGGGCTGGCAGCTGTAGGAGCTGTACCATCAGTGGTATAGGTTACAATAGTAGGAATCTCCTCATCAGAACCTTCCATCTTATAAGGATTTGCCTTAACGGTTACTTCACGGAACCAAAGACCATTCTCAAAAGTCTGGTTACCCATCTTTACGGTAGGAGTACCAGGAGCCTCGTTAGCTTCAACGATAATGTAGCTGACAAACATATCACCATTGTATGAACCAACATAAATGACACCATCGTCACTAGCAGTCCACTCATAGCGGAAACCAGCGTCAGTTGCAGGGAAGTCTGCATCGGGAGCAGCATTCAAAGTGTTCTCCAGCTTGGCATCCTTAGCAATCTTTGGAATACGAGCAGCCGTACCACTTTTGTTGTTACCCTGCAAGAAGAAAATAATCTTTGACTTGGCAGTCACGTTCATAGCAATCACGTCCTGAGCGTTCTTCAGACGAAGCCAGTTGTAGTGAGGACCAGCATAGTCAGTACCATACTTGTTAACAATGTACTGATTAACGTGATTGTCATCAGCTTCATTTAATACAGAAAGGTCAACCTGTCCTTTGTTGGTAGCAGTAGAACCGCCTGTAACATCTAAGAAGTGATCATTACCAAAGAGAGAGCCCTTGCCAGGACGTGCGCCGAGTTCATCGCAGACAAGTACATAGCTGTGCTTCAATACAGCGAGATCGTCAACTGTTGCAGCATTAGCAGCACCAGCGAAGCCCACGAGGGCACAGATTAGAGTAAAAATTTTCTTCATAAATAAAATTATTAGTTAATAAATAAAAGATTTGTTTGTAGCTTATTATACAATATACGGTGCAAAAATACATCTTTTTTGTGAAACTGCCAAATTTTACACCTTTTTTCTCACAAAAAAATTACGTAAAGGTTTTCGTAAAAAATGAAAAGAGACCGCCAGTTGAAGCGGTCTCTTAACACTATGATGCAAGTTTGCTTACTGTTTTACAAGATAGGTCTGTGCAGGCGTGTCACCATAGTGAACCATGGTGATGGTTTCCGGCTGACCACTGACGGCAACACCAACAAAGATGGCATTCTTAGTGATCTTACCTTTATTATCTACGCGCTGCAGGATCTGTATTCTGCCAGTTGCAGTGTTGTAGGAGTACTCGTAGAGTGGCAACTTCTCCGTATTGGAGTCGTCAACCCACGTACCCTCTGTAGTACCTTTGCTCATCTTGACAGCTACAGAGTCGGCCTTCACAAAGTCGAGGCTTTCAATAAAGCCTTGTACTTCCTGTCCATAAGCGTTTGTCTTGATGCCTGTGGCGCGTACCCACTTGGTGCCAGTCAGTTCTTGGGGATGAGAACCAGCCCATGCAGGATTGTTGGTGTTGGCATCCTCATACTCGTTGGCATCGCTGCACGAGGTCAGGCAGACACCAGCCAATAGCATCATGACGCTCATGATCGATAATTTGAATGTCTTCATATCTGAATTTTGTTAATTCGTAAAAAATGTTGTCGAAATATTCGCTTACTTCTCTCTCCAACGAGCAGCACCGACCTTGTTTTTCCAGATGTCGTTGTTCTTATCCTTGAAGTAGAGGTTCACATTGTAGATGCTGTTTGCTGTGCCGTCCAGAGCGTCAGCGCGATGCATGTTCTGATCCTCAGCTGTTGTGGCAATGTGCGGTGGGCAGGGACTGATGAGCAGGTCAGTTGCTGAGATGTCAGCAACAGCTACTTTCAGCGAGCCATTGAGCGTAGCCTTTTGGTTAGATACCAAGAATCCGAAGCCGTCCTTCTCATTGTCGAAAGCATTCGAACTGAAGACAGAACCATTGGTCAGGTCGTTGTTGGTCGACCAGTTGTTGTTAAAGTTCAGCGTACATTGACCTGCCGAACCGTCGCTGAGGTTCTCTGTGCCGGTTTCACCAGTGATCTGCACACCAAACTGCTGGAGTTGACGCTGGTCGCCTGACTGTTTGCAAAGCATAATCAGGTTGTTCTCGACGGTGAACACCGATCCGTTAGGAATACGGCTTACCTTAAAGATGGCTCCGTTGCCACGTGTGTTGTAGTTTACGAGCGTATTGTTCGAGAATGTGATGTTCCATTTAGAGTTGCCCTCATACTTATGCTCATCGGCCAGTTGCTGCTTGATGAATGCAGGGAACGGACAGTCGTAGAAGGTGTTCTCAATGGCCTTGAAGTCAGCCAGCATGTTGGTCTTACCATTGTTGCCAGCACCATCAATCCAACAGTAACCACCGGCACCATTGCTGTAGTAGCCGCAGTCGTAGAACAGATTGTTCTTGATCAGCACGTGGTTCCACAGTTTGTAGTTGGGACCCTGTTCGCGAACGAAACCACGGACGATGCGCTTGAAGGTACAGTTCTCGATGACCAGCGAATCGAGGGTAATAGCCATACCATCGCTGAACATGTTGAAGAAGTAGTTACCTGTAGACTTACCAATACCAGCTTTCTCGTCACCATAGTTATAGCACATGGGGTTGTCGAAGTCGATGTCGTAGAAGGCCAGCTTCTTCATGTAAATCTCACCACCTTCACCAGCTTCAGGTGAACGACCGAAGGTAAACATGGAGTAAGGACAGCCATTCCACTGCTGACCATTGGTACCTTGGCTGAAATATGCCTCTTTACCCTCTGGGCTAAGACCGATACCGCTGATAACCTTGGCGCGCAGACCCTTGGCTACGTCGGCAGGATCAGTGCGAAGCACGAAGCCCTTACAGGTAATGTCGTTGCCGTCGAGATAGTAGGTCTTACCACCCTCGAGCAGGAAGGTCTGACCTTCAGCATACTTGGTATCAGAGATAAAGTCGTAGAGTGTCGGAGTCAGTGGTGCAGCATTGAAGTTGGCAGCATTGACAAACACCTCGTTGCGGCCATAATCTTCCCTGTTGGGGATGCCAGCAGTAGTTTGTGTAGCCAACAGTTCTTCGTGCTTCAGCAGGATAGGCTCACCAGGCTGACCATCAGAGCGTGCCGTACAGGTGTTGTACTTGGCATCGATGTCAACAGGTACTGTGGGGTCGATGACGTCAATGACGTATACCGAGTTAGCTGTCAGACCATCAACAACTACGTAGCCGCGGGCACGATCCTCATCGGTAATCTCATACTTCTTCCACTTCTCGCCAACGGTTGAGTTGGGGTTATTTGGAGATGGCGTTACCGTCAGGTACTTATAGCCAAAGTTACCATCAGCATCAATATTGAAGTTCTCCATGTAGGCATCGTACTTATCCTTGTCATCCTCATCGCTCAGGTTCAATCCTAACTGATTGATGTTAGTATTGAAGTAGACATGCATGTCAGTCTCTGTCGTTTCAGCCTGATTGACGTAGATGGCCATTGGGGTGGGATAACGGTCGTTAGTGGTAATGCCCAGATACTCCTGCCACTGACGGCCATTGCCATGTCCGTACCAGTTAGAAGCGTGAGCAAACGTCGACTCGTCGCCTTTGATGTTCTGATCCTGTTTGGATAGTGCACGGATGGCGAAACGGTAGTTGGTAGAGTATTGGAGGTCTTTCAACAGCAGATCAAGCTGTTTGGGACCTACGATGGTGTCGAGCAGCAAGTCGCTGGTACCCTGAACCTTCTTCCAGGCTTCAGCGCCACCGCTAACCTTGATTTGCAGACCCATCTGAATCTGGTAACCTGCACAGTCATTAACACCATACCAATAGAGGTGAATGGTGTTGCCGTGAGGATAGGCACCGTCGAGTCCGCAGTTGTAGGGATAGTCGGAACCCTTACCGCGGGTGTTGTCGGTGATGAACATGGTCATAAACTGCCTGTCGGTATTTGTTGACGACCCGTTGTTGTCGTCGTCTTTACAGGACACCATCAGTGCAGAGGTGCCTGCCAGCAGGAGTAGCATGATGCTATTCAGTATCTTTTTCATATTTTATGAATGCTTAGTGTTATTAATACTCGTAGCCGTAATAATTCTTATAGGCACCTTCAGAACGCTGGACAACCTGATTAGGATAGGGGAGGATGTAGCGTACGACAGGCAATGTCTCAGTGGCGGGAATAGCGTTGAACTGCTCCTGTGCGCCATCACGGATAATCCAGATGTTACCGTTGTCGTCAGTACGGATGAAACCGAAGAAACTGTACTTACACTGGTTGTTGGGCTGTGCCGTAGCATCGTTGAACCAGTTGTAGAACTTGGCACTGCTCCAACCCTCTGCAGCAAAGCCAAAAGTCTTGATCTGGCTGGTTGTAGGCTGGCTAATGCCCTTATAGGCATTGTAGAGACGCAGGCTTGGCAGCGACTGGTTGGGATACATCAAGTCGAAGTTGTAGGCTGCATTGACGATATAGCCATATAATTGGTTCTTAATCATACGGTGAGCAACCAGCTTCTGCTGGTCAGTACCCTCTGTAGCATAATACTTGTGATAGTACATGGTCAGTGGCTTGTAATTGAAGGTGTTGCCGTCGTGCAGGTTGATTTCTCCCTCAAAGCCAGAGTCACCAGCCATACCTGCAGCATGGTAGCGCAGGAAGCTGTACATCAGCTCTTCTGAGATCGTGTTGGTGCGTACGAGGTCGCGCCAACGCATGTTTTCACCGGCAAACTCCCACTTGCGTTCGTCCATTACAGCTTTTTGGAAAGCCTCCTTGTCGGCTGTGGCAGCTGTGATGAAGGCTGCATCGCCATCTGTAAAGGCACGAGCATGAACCTTGGTCAGACAGTCGACAGCTTTAGTGTCAGAAGGACCGCCATCCAGTTCGTTGGCAACCTCAGCATACATCAGCAGCACGTCGGCATAGCGCATGTATGGGAAGTTGATACCGGTAGAACCAGTAGAGGCATTACCCAGTGCATTGCCTTCTGATGTCCACAGTTTCGACCATTTGTTGTTGTGTACAGAGTAGTCGTTGCGGATTATGATAGAGTCAACCTGTGTGTTCGTTGCGTCAATGCGATAGGTGTAGTACCAAAGACCGTTGACAAACTCACGACGCTTGTCGTTGTCGCGGAACAGGAAACGGTAGAAGGCATGCAGACGGCCATTGCCACTTGTTGCACCCCATGCACCGGTAGTCTTGTTCTCGTATGACGAATAAGTCGGTCCCTGAATGTAACCTGTGTTACCTGTCGACTCCTTGGCAAAAGGAATTTCGAAGATGGGGTCGTCGTTATTAACAACCTGATAGTTACACTCGTTGACGAATACGTTCTGGTATTCAGCCTTGAGGTCGTGTGAGCGAGCTGAAATGACAGAGTCGGCATAGTCGCGAGCCGTTTTGTAATAGTCCTTATAGTTGTCAGGACGCTGCATCGTACCATAACTGCGGCTGTCGTTCTTGTTAGGACGCAGTGAATAACCACCGGCTGTCAGGGCGATACGTGCAATCATGGCCTGTGCAAATTCTTTCGAGCAACGCTCTACAGTAACGCTGCTGGCAGGTGACATGTAGCGTGAAGCAGCCTTTAGGTCTGCAATCAGAGCATCCTGAATGGTCTGGCGGTCAGTGACGGGAATGACATAATTGTCACGCTTGGAAGCAGGGGTGAAGGTGAAAGGAACGTCACCAAACATCACCACGAGGTCGTGATAAATCATGGCACGCAGACACTTGGCTTCACCAATCCACTGCATCACCTGGCCATCCTGACTTTCGGCATTGAGATAGAACTTGCTGTTCTCTGCTGAAGCAATGAACTTATTGCAGTATTCCACCAGACTATAGGCTGCTGTCCAGAATTTCAGGATTTCGCTACCTTCTTCGTCACAGTCGTAGCGAGCGTATGTGTTGTGCTTGTGGCTACCTTCGGAACTAATCTGAATATCAACATCACTATTATAATTAAAGGTCTGCTGATAGGCATTGCCGTACAGGTCACCGACAAGGGCTTGAGCATAAACACCATTGAGGGCGCGCTCAATCTCTGTCTTCTGGCTGAAGACAAAATCCTCAGAGTATGCAGATGGAGCCTCAACGTCCAGATAGTCGTTACAGGAAGCTAAAGCTAATGCTGCTACTCCGGTCAGTAAAATATTCTTGATTTTCATAATATAATTCTTATTATTATTCACTTTTCACTATTATTTTTACCTTTAGAAAGTGATGTTAGTACCGAATGTGAAGGTACGGCTACGTGGATAGCGGTTGTAGTCCATACCAGGTGTCAGACCTGTCTGGATGTCCACCTCAGGATCATAACCCGTATACTTGGTGATGATGAAGAGGTTAGAGGCCGACACGTAGAAACGGGCTTTCGAAACGCCAACCTTCTGTGTCAGCTTCTTGGGCAGTGTGTAACCGAGTGTCACGTCAGAGCAGCGCAGGAATGAACCGTCTTCAATGAAATATGAATGAGTCACATTCTTTGTGACATCAGTAGGATTCCACAATGAACGATTAGCATTGGCCTGCTGATAGATGCTGACAGGATCGGACAAATAATAAGCCTTATAGAGGATATCACCCTTTGTACCAGTGAGGCTACCGTCGATATCATTGTACTGCCAGCCATCAACAAAGTCGGACAGCACGTTGTAGAACTTCTTGCTGTTTCCGTTTGAAGACGACAGAGCGTATGCTGTGGCATTGTTGATATCGAAGTCAAGCATATAGGTGAAGTTGGCGGTAAAGTCAAAGTCCTTGTAAGAACCGCTCAGGCCAAAACCACCCTGGAACTTAGGATTGGTGTTACCGATGACGGTACGGTCGTTCTCAGTAATGCGGCCGTCACCATCCAGATCCTTGAACTTAATCTTACCAGGCAACGTGGCGATACCGCTATTGCTAGAGCCGGAGATATCGTTGATAATCGTTATGTAACCGTCCTCGCGAGGTCCACAGTTGTTACTGGTGCCATTGTCGGCAGCACTGCTACCCCAGGGCACAGCCTGATAGTTGTTCTGTGGGTCGAAGTAGAACTCGTCGAACTGATAGAGGCCATCGTAAACGAAACCGTAGATCAGACCCACTTCGTCGCCTACACGCAAGAGGTAGTCCTTGTAGCTGGACTTCCAACGCTTGCCTTCTTCCCAACGCTCGTTCTCAGTACCATTCAGCTTGTCAACCTTCATCTTGTTGTGGCCGAAGGTCAGATTGGCTGAAAGTACGTAGTCCTTACCCTGAAGGATGTCACCACTGATAGAGAGCTCGACACCCTTGTTGGTTACCTGACCGATATTCTGCATCTGGCTGTCATAACCTACCTGTAACAGGTTCGACTTGTACAACAAGTCACGAGTTGTATTCCAATAAATCTCAGGCGTAATGGTCAGACGACCGTTGAACAGTGAGATATCTGCAGCCAAGTTGCGGGTGATGGTAGTCTCCCACTTAATCTCCTTATTGTAGAACTGACTGCCACTGTTGTTGCCATAGTACTGCTCACCCAAATTGGTTACTTCACCAAAGCCAGGACCACCTGAAGAATTGATGGCATAAAGCTCACGGTAGAGGTCGGCAGCAATACGGTTGTTACCTGCCAGACCGATAGCAGCACGAAGCTTCAACTGGCTGATCCATGAAATATTCTTCATGAATGGCTCTTCAGAAATGACCCATGCACCAGAGATAGAGGGGAAGTAACCCCACTGGTAGCCAGGAGCGAAACGTGTAGAAGCATCAGCACGCATGGTAGCAGAAAGCAGATACTTGTGTTTGTAGTTGTAGCTGGCCTGTCCGAAGAACGAAGCAGTACGGTCGGGTGTAGAAAGTGAAGAGGTAGACTCGTATGGTGTACCAAAGTTCATGTTGTCCCATGCTTCTGATGCTGTAAATGCAGCAGGGAACAGGTGATTGGTAACACTGTTGCTACGTACCTGTGATTCATAGATTTCCTGACCGAGGAGGAACGACAGGTTGTGGTCGTCCTTCAGTGTCATATTGTATGAAGCGGTATTCGTCCATACATAGTTCAGACGCTTAGTGTTATTCAGCGTAGCGACTGGCTGGTTTTTGTGAATGGTCTTTGAGCCCTCGCTGGTATATCCACCATAGAAACGGCTCTGGTCAGTCCACTGCAGACCGAGTGTAGCCTCTGAACGCAGCAAGAGTCCCTTGATGGGCTTCCATTCCAAAGCAACAGCATTGGTGTAAGTATAGCTGTGTTTGATGAGTTGGTTGATAGAGATATCACTCTTTGGGTTCGTGTAGTGGAAGAGTTCTTCTTCAGCGGGGTCAGCGTATGCGGGGTCGATGTATCCGAACTCGCGCAGACCGTTGGTAGGACGATACTTCAGCACGTCGATGATACCACCGGTACCAACATGCTCACCACCTGCACCCTCGTCACGACGGTAAGTGAATTTGGGGTTGAACTGGATAGAGAAATTCTTAGTAACTTGTACGTTGGTCTTGAAGTTGATATTGGTACGGCGAACGCCAGAACCAAGGATAATACCCTTGTCTTCACTCTGAGTCAGTGAGAGGTTGAACTTCACCTTGTCAGTACCACCACCAATAGTAACGTTGGTTGAGTAGTTGATAGGTGTCTCGCCCATTACCTCGTCCTGCCAGTCGTGAGAGGGCAGGGTAGAGTACATGTCAAGGTCGTAGGGGTTACCAAAGTTTGAACGGAAGAACTTACCGTTGCTGGAACGTGTACCATTACAAGAGTGCCACTGATATTGGTAGTTGGCAAACTGCTGGGCGTTCATGAGGTCAAGTGTCTTCGAAATGTGGCTGACATTCAGGTTACCATTGAACGATACGGTGACCTTACCTTCCTTGGCACTCTTTGTGGTGACCACCACAACACCGTTACCACCCTTTGCACCATAGATGGCGGTCAGGGAGGCGTCCTTCAAAACGTCGATAGAGGCAATATCCGTGGGAGGAATATCGTTGATGTTGTCCACCTGGAAGCCATCGACAATGAACAATGGGTGGTTCTCCTGGGTCACCGACGTGCCGCCACGTACGCGGATGTTAACATCAGCACCGGGCTGACCGTCGACGGTCGTAACCTGCACACCGGAAATCTTACCTTGCAGGGCCACAGCAGCTGACGTCACTGGTACAACGGCCAGTTTCGCACCGCTGATAGAACCGACAGAACCGGTCAGGTCCTTACGGGCCTTGCTGGTGTAACCTACAACAACCACTTCCTCAAGGGCGGCATTGTCGTCCTGCAGCGTGATTTTCATGTTTGGGCCGGCATTAACCTCTTGCGACACCATACCAATGTAGGATATCACAACAGTTTTACCCTTCTGAAGCTTCAGCGTGAAATTACCGTCGAAGTCGGTCACTGTAGCATTCTTGGGGTCACCCTTCTCAACTACGGTCGCACCAATGACGGCTTCGCCAGTGGCATCAACGACCGTACCCGTAGCAGTAGTCTGGGCCGAAACCTGACCACATACTAAGAGCAGACACAATAAAAGTGTCGATCGAAAGATACTCTTAAATTTAACAGACATAAAATTAGTAGTTTTTTAAATTTAACAAAAAATATATATTTTCTGCGTGCAAAGATACAAAGAATTATTAATACCGCCAAGATTTGATATAGCTTTTTTTCGTAAACGATTACGCATTTTAACAATTTGGTTACCTGCTCGCCTTGCGATTTTTCGATGGTGTCGATTCGAAGTCCCAATCCATCACATAGTGGTCGAAACGGATGCCCTCGGTGCTGCCATACTTAGCGATAATCTTCATGATTTCTTCCTGCTGCTCTGGCGAGAGCATGTTTTCTCCGTGGTGTACTCGGTAGTAGGGGCCATTGCCGCCACTGAAGAATGAACGAACACAATGGCGAGCCTCTGGTTTGTCCCTTTGCGGCACATGGTCATAGAGATGCGTAAAGCCCCATGCTTTCTGCACGAGTCGCTTCTCACGAAAACACTTGCACTCGCCGTCCTGCCAAGCGGTAGGATAGACGGCTGGTCCGGCAACACGGTCTTTTGGCAACAGCAACTGGGCCTGATAGTGCATGCAACACGCCTTCTTCGGGCATCCGTCGTTGAAGCACAGTGAATAGCCCATTGGAACATCTTTGTAAGTCAATATCTTTTCTTCCATATTCGTATTTTTTTAGTTATTAAACAAAAATCTCTCATCTCTCCCGTCATCTTACGGAAAGCCTTTGTATAAAGGGGTTTGAGCACGGGAGAGATGTTTCCGATCTCTCCCATATCTCTCCCATATCTCCACCGTCGACCCTCACGCTGCTCGAAGCGGTACCACTTTGTAATAGGCCACATGCGAGTGCTCCTTGTGCTCGAAACCAAGGGCAGAGATGGTCTTGCCCAGACGAACCCTGTTGCCAATGGTGTTCTCCAGCGTAGGATAATCCTTCTGCATGATGCCAATCATCTGGTCGCAGTTCATCGTCTTCACCACCTCACCTTCATTGGGCTGACGGAAACAAGCGACGAACATCTCACCAAGGTCCTTCTTCTCCATGAAGTCCTGATTCAGCTGCTGAATGCGGGCTACCTCATCGTTATTGAACCAATAGGGTGCCTTCTGCTCCTGCAATTCATAGACCACCTGCGCATAAAGCTGACCGTAGTCGATGTCGCCCGTGTTGTCGATGAGCTGTCCGTCAGGAATCAGGATGCAGATGTATCGACGCGATCCTGTGACATCCTTCAGCGGATGACGGTTGTTGGTAGTGGCCACGAACGACGCGAATCGAGGGCGATCCTCCTGAGTTCGTCCGAAGATGGGGCGACCATTCACCTTGCTGACAGACAGCGTCTGCTTCAGCGACGACTGCTGCGAAGGACGGATGGCATCCAACTCATCGAGGTTGACGAAGAGGTTGTTGGTCAGCGCCATCTCCTTATCAAACTTGTTCGACAGGTTCAGGTGGTCCAGATAGTACTCACGCAGATGCAGCGGCAACAATCGACGCACAAAGGTGGTCTTGCCACAACCCTGAGCTCCGATGAATGTAGGTACACATTCATTCCCATGCAGCATGTCCATCTGCAACCAATGAGCCACTGACGAACGCAACCAGATGGTCAGATAGTTCAGCTGCTCAGAAGTGATGCCAGGCAGACGTCCGAAAACCTTCGCAATGTGGTTCTGGCCGTCCCAAGCAGGCAGGTTCTTGAGAAGCTGCTGCACAGGATTGTGTTCAGGCACCTCCTCCGACTGCACATACTCCGTTATCTCCGTCTTGGGACTACCCTTCTCCAGCACCTGTTCGCGTTTGGCACGAATCACGATACTGTTCAGGGCTGCTGGCGTCAGCGGACGGTAATCCAAATCTGCCTCAAAAGAGGCGCTCGAGAGACTGTCGAACGTGTCGACAGTATTGCCTTCAGCCTTGTTGTCAGCCTTAGGCAGAACCGCAAACTCAACCTTTCCGTTCAGAATGTTTCGACGGAAACGGTAGTTCGCCATCAGGAACTGCTCGATGACAAGCGTTCCTTCCTGAGAGGCTCCTAGAGTCCCTACAGGCAAAAGATTGCTCTTCTCCATAATATTGCTAGATTTAAAGTATAATCCTTTTCCTTCTGGCGTTTTCCTTAGTATGATGCAAAGGTACAAAATTTTTTTGTGACATGCAAGTTTTTCCCCTAAAAATTCGTGGATTTTTTACTGGTTTTTATGCCAATTTTGTCACCATAATATAATAAGGTAAACAAGACGGGAGAGAAGACGTGAGGGATGACGGGAGGGATCATGGGAGGGTTGAAAACGCGGAACCCCTTTGTCTAAAGGAATTCTGGCGTCTGGAGGGGAGAGATGGAGGACTTTTTGCAATATGTGCCATTTATTGTTCAATAAGGTGTCATTATTTCCCAATAAGAGCTGCTTATTGAATATTAAGAGTAACCTAAATGATTCCCACGCTGGGAACAAATTATTCCCAGGCTGGGAACAAAACATTCCCACGTTGGGAATAAATCCTTGCTAGGGGGCTAACATAAAAAAACAGCGGAGAGCCGCATGGACTTTCCGCTGTTCTGTGTATAGAGTAGGGGTTATGGATTATTCGTTCTTGAATCCGTAGCCGTTAGTGAAACCACCGGTGGCAAGAATCTGGGGCGTGAAAGGCCATAGATAAATAGGAGCCTTGTCGTAATCGTAGTCATAGAAGAGGTACTTGTAGTACTCATCTTCATTCTTTACGAGGTCTGAACCCCAAGCCTGTGCCGTATATCCGTCAGCTTCGAGGTCTGCGATTTCAGCATCTGTCAGCTTCTTGAACAGTCCCTTGATGGCCAAATTGGTTTTCGTGTTGCTGTATTTGCAGCCCCACTCTTCCCATGCGTCGTTCTGTCCGCGCCAGCCAGGATAGAGCACGGGGTCGTCCTCCTTGCCTTCCGGGCACTGGGCAGTAAGACGATAGCCGTATTCGCTCTTGGCATCAACCATCTTGGTCCAGACTTTCAGCGAGATGACATTGCCATTGCCGAAATCGTAATAGCCGTCATTCTTCAGACCGTTAATCATGGCCAGTGTGAGGTCCTTGATGAGCTTGATCTTCTCTGGCATAAGACCGGTACGAACCAGTGTGAATCGACGGTCACCCTCGCCGGCAAACTCGAAACCGCGTTCCTGAATGATGGCATTCAGCAGCGAGCCTTCCTTAGCGATAAAGGCATCTGTCTTAGCCTTGGCAGCACTACCGAAGGCACGGTTGCGGATGAGGTCAAGGTAGGTGCGTGCCTCAGTGTCCTCACCCAATGCGGCACAAGCCTCTGCATAGCCGAGATACATTTCCGACATACGCATATACGGACCATTGATACCCGACTTACGCTGAGCTTCAACCCAAGGTCTTTTCTGGCGGTTCTCGTCCCATTTGCTGAGTGAGAGGCCACCGCCGTCAGCCTTTGAGTTGGGCTCCAGTGGGATGAGTTTCTCGAAGCCCTTACCGTCAGAACCTGTTACAGTTACAGCAACGTCACGACGCTTGTCGGCAGGATCGAAGACACCGTAGTAGAAAGCAGGATTGATACGTCCCTGACCATAGCTCTTACAGGGATATGCAGCTTTTGAACCACCGCTTGAGGGACGTCCGAATGAGTAGGGACGACCGTCGTTACCCCCACCCTGTTGCATTGGATACTCATAGATAGACTCGTCAGCATAAGCAGCATCGGCCTCCATCATCTGCTGGAAGAAGTACTGATAGGGATTGTCATAGACACGACCATTGGCCTCGGCAGCACGCGGGTCTGTGAGATGGAATTGAGCAGAGCCCTTGTTCTCGCCCAGTGCTTTCTTGAAATAGGTCTTGGCCAGTTGATAGAACTTCTGCCAGTCACTGCGACGTGCATAGGTTGCGCCATTGTTCTCGCTACCCTTTTTCTCGTATGTGATGGTGTTACCTTCAAGGTTAGTTCTGGTAATATCGCCACGACGAGTCTGATAGCCACCAGCCTCAAGAGCCATACGGCCAATAAGACCGTCGACATAGGTCTGTGAGAAGAAGTTCTTGGTAGTGACTTTCTCACCATTGACTACAACTTGTCCGACAGGATACATGACGGGCTCGACCTTCTGAAGATCGGCAAGGCACTTCTCGTAGATGAAGTCACGACCGACAAGACCTTCTGCGGCCTGACCAATCTGTGTGACGTAAGGTACGTCGCCAAAGTTCTTGATCAGCTCACGATATGCCGTAGCACGCATGGCAATAGCCTCACCATACATCTGGCTCAGTTCAGAGGGTTTGCCGCTAATAAGGCTTTCGTAGTCGGCACGAGCCTCAATGGGTACGATGACGGCATTGGAAACGGCAATGACCTTGTAAAGACTGGCAAAGATGTCATCCTCTTTGAGGTAAGACAACAGACCGTATTGACCGGCGTATGTGCCGTTCTGATACATACATTCTGCCCAGTGACGGCCTGGTTGGTTGGAGAATTTCTCTGGGTGACGGGTAATGTCGGAACCTGGAATGTCAGCAGCATACCACAGTCCGTCGCCGAATACTTTGTTCTGTGCGCAGTCACGCCATGTTTCATAGGCACCATTCATGGCTAAGCGGACGTTCTGCTGGGATGACATAACGAAATCTCCATCGACGGTAGAGTCTGATTTCGTTTCCAAGTAATCACCACATGAGGTGCTGATGCCCAGGATGGCAAGAGCATATAGCGCTGAATATATTTTCTTTTTCATGATTATTTCTTTTTTATTAATTAGAACGCAACATTAAGACCAAAAGTGAAAGTACGAGCCTTTGGATAGGCCAGATAATCGTATCCCGGAGTTGGGAATCCACCAGTTGTCGGGGCTGTGTTCACGTCAGGATCGAGACCGTTGTAGCCTGTGATGCAGAAGAGATTACCGCCTGTGATGTAAGCACGCAGGTTGCTGATGCCAACTTTCTTGGTCAATGCCTTCGGGAAGGTATAGCCGATGGTCAGAGTGTTCAGACGCAGATAAGAAGCATCCTCGATGAATTCAGAAGATACAATACCGTACTCAGAGTAGGGCAGTGCATACTTGGCATTGGCGTTCAAGGCGCGCAACTCGTCAGGTGTCGTTACTGCAACGAGATTGCCTGTGGCAGCATCAATATCATACATCTTCCAGCAGTCGGCAACGAATGCCAGACGGTTAGCACCGAGCGAGTTATCCTTGTTACCCATCATAGAGTGCATGGCATTGGCGTTATAGACATCGCCACCAATCTGATAAGTGAAGCCTGCTGCGAAGTCAAAGCCCTTGTAGCTGGCGTTGATGTTGAAACCACCAGTGTGTTTTGGCATGGCATGGCCAATCTCAGTCATATCGTCAGTATTGACGATACCGTCGCCGTTGACGTCCTCAAACTTCACCATACCTGGGAATGCGTTCTGGGTAACAGCCTTATTCTTTGAGTCAACAACAGGATTGCCATCCTTGTCCTTACGCTGTCCTAGCTTGCCTTTGAAGTTGCCAGCACCTGCATAGTTGACGATATCAGTAATGTCAGGAACGCCCGTCTTAAGCGTCCATACACCATTGTCGTAATCGAAGTCATCGACGGTATAGAAACCGGCACTCTTATAGCCCTGGATGGTACCTACGGGCTGACCCTCACGGATGATGTAGTCATAGTATGGTTTCAGCATTGAAGAACCCCAACCGGTATGAGTGTCGGCAATCACGTTTTCTGCCAGCTCATCAATGTTATTCTTGTTATAGTTGTAGGTGGCATTAACGCTCAGGTTGAAGTCCTTGGAGCGGATGACCTCATAGAAGACTGACAGTTCGAGACCCTTGTTGGAAGTCTGGCCTACATTCTGGTACTGGTAGCTGTAACCAGTGGTGGCATCAACGGGAACGCGCATCAGAATGTCTTTCGTGGTATTCCAGTAAGCCTCGATGCTACCACGCAGTTTGCCATTCCAGAAACCAAAATCCAAACCGATGTTGCGAGAAATGGTCTTCTCCCATTTCAGGTCATTGTTACCCATCAGTTCAGCGGGCTTGTAAACGTTGGTGGCTACGCCGTCAACGGTGATGACGTCTGTTGCCCACATGTCGTTCTGCCACAATGAGGCGTCAATGTTGTCACTACCAGATGTACCAAGTGACAGACGGAGCTTCAGGTTGTCGAGCCAGCCTTTGGTGCTCTCCATGAAGGGCTCGTCTGAGATACGCCATGCGGCAGCGGCTGCAGGGAAGTAACCCCAATGGTTGTTGGGAGCAAACTTCGAACTACCATCGGCACGGAAAGTGGCAGTGAACAGATAGCGGCCCAGGAGGTCATAGTTGATACGACCGAACCATGACAGTGTGTGAGAAGGTACGCCGATGACGTTGCCAAACTCATCCTTACCCAGCGATGAGTCGCTCAGGCTCAGACGTGCCATAGCGGTTTCGAGGTTGTAAAGCTTTGAGTAGCCTGAACCATAGATGTGGCTGGTGCTCGACTTGCTTGCCAATACCTCATTACCAAGCAGGAACGACAGGCTGTGCTTCTCGCCCAAACCCTGTACTACATAGTTTAGCGTGTTTGACCAGCGGACATTGTAGCCATTGCTCTTGGTCAGACGGGCTGTGGTGTAACCGTCGTTCAAGCCACCATCCCAGTAGTTTGTCTCATTCCAGTTGCGACCAAGCGACAGCTCGGTCTTAGCTGTTAGGCCGACCAATGGCGTCCACGTCAGACCGCCAGTGGCGCGAACGCGCTGGCGCTGTGTCACGTTCTGATAGTTGTTGGCATTATTCATGGGGCTGCTACTCAGTTCCATGAAGGTGTCGCCCTGACCCATCAGACTGGGGGTGTCTTCGCCCAGAGGCTTGTCGATGGGACGGTAGCGATAGGCAGATGTAGCCAGTTCGAAGAGCTGACGCACACCCTTGAACTCCATCTCGCTGTAGCGGAGATCGATATTCAGATTCAGGTTCTTGGTAATCTTTTGATCAACCTTGAAGTTGGCATTCCAACGCTTGAAACCAGTGTTGACCAGGATACCGTCGTCCTTCATATAGTTGACAGAGGCATAGAACTTGGTGTTCTGGTTACCGCCGGTGAGTGATAGGTCATGGTTCCATGCGTGAGCTGTGCTGACCATCTCGTCAACATAGTCATGAACGCCAATGTTCTTATATTCGTCCAAATGGTTGCCATTGGCACTGCCTAATCCGAAATACTTGGCAACGTTGGTGCCGTAAGATGTACCGTAAGCCTGAGCGTATGCCCATGTGTGACGGACATAGTCGTAGGCACTCATTGTTTCCAACTGCTTGGGGTTGGTCTTGATTTGGTAGTACATGTTATACTTAACCTTGGCCTTGCCTTCACCCTTCGAACCCTTGGTGGTCACGAGGATAACACCATTAGCACCACGGGCACCGTAGATAGCTGTTGAAGCAGCGTCCTTCAGTACGTCGATACTCTCGATGTTGTCGGCTGGGATGTCGCTGATGTCACTGACTGTTACACCGTCCACGATGTAAAGCGGGTCATTCGACTGGGTGATAGAACCGCCACCACGCACACGGATAGACATCGTGGCACCGGGGCGACCGTCCTGTGACGTAACACTGACACCAGGCAGCTGACCCTGTAGGGCTTGAGCTACGTTGGCAACGGGATTGGCAGCCAGTTTCTCACCGGTTACAGAAGCAACAGCACCAGTCAGGTCCTTACGCTTCATCGTACCATAACCTACAACCACTACGTCTTCCAGCGTCGTGTTGTCTTCTTCAAGTGTGATGTTCATGTTGGCTCCAGCCTTCAGTGACTGTGGCTTGTAGCCTACGTAAGAGAACTTAAGGGTTGAACCAGCGGGGGCGTTGACACTGAAGTTTCCGTCAATGTCGGTCACCGTACCCTGACCGTTACCAAAGGTAACGCTAACACCAATCAGAGGTTCACCAGTCTTGTCCTTGACGGTACCTTTGACTGCATTTTGGGCGAAGCCCGTTAGCCACAGTGCGCATAGCAGCAGGGCTAAGAGAAATCTTCTTTTTTGCATTTTAATTAAAATTAGGTTTGTTTTTTGTAGGTAGTTATAAACTTGATGCAAAGATAAGACTTTTTAACCAATTGAACAAATTTTAAACATCATTTGTCTTTTATTGTGGCGTAAACGTTTACGTCGTCTGACAAAAAAGGAGGGCAGAGATATCAATCTCCGCCCTCCTTTAATATAATAAGGTGTATTACAAACCAGGTGCGTAGGCAGGCTGGTCGCTTTCTGCCTCTATTGGATTGTCGATGACAACTGTCGCCGTATCCGTTGGATTGATGACGGGATCGACGGCCGGATTATCCTCTACGCTACATGCTGTCAGTGCCATTGATGCAACGACAGAGCAAATCAATATCTTAGCTTTATTCATAATTGTCATTTATTTGATATTATTATTTAATCACGACCATTTTGCCATTTACAATATACAGGCCCTTAGAAGGCTTAACCACCTTGCGACCCTGGAGGTCGAAGAATGTCTCATTTCCTGCATTTCTCATTCCCTCAATTTCAGAAATGCCTGTTGCTTCGCCTCCTAAGCTGTAGCCAAAGGCAGGAGCGCTCTGGCCGGTCTTCGGAATGGCGAGCCATGCACGGTGTGCCTCAATCTGGAAGGCTGCACCGTCGGCAGCACCCCAGAACCAGCCAAATGTGCTGGCATATTTGGAGTCCTTGGTACCATAGGTGAGCTTATAGAACCAGCTATCCTCATTGGCTGACGTCATAGTAGCTTCGTCGCTACCCTTCAGCAGGTTGTTGCCGGTGTATGAAGCAGAGACATAATCAACGGACTTAAGCGTTATCTCGTCACCCTTCTTGTCGGAAGACTCGAGCATGACAGCTGTACCAGAGGTAATGGCACTGTTCAATTCCTGATAAGTCAGTGCGTCGGGCGTAGCAGCTGTGACGATGTAAGCCTTGATGCCCTCGGGCAACTCATAGCTATGTTTCGAGTCGTAGAAGGTTGCATAGCCCTGCTTAGACAGTTTGACGGTTGCATAGACAGGTACTGATGTAATCTCGCCGAGACCACCCATCGCATTGATGGCACGGACAGCATAGTCTGCAGATGCATTGTCAACGGTGTAATTATTGTCGTGAGTGAAGGCAATGACCTTGCCATCCTTGACCACAGCCCAGAACTGTCCGACTGCTTGTGACTCCCATGACAGCGTTGTTCCTTCGAGTTTCACGTTAAGTGCTGCGGGAGCTTGCTTAGCAAGTGCTGCGGGGTCCCACTGCTTATCAGTGTTCTCAGAGAACATCTTCTCGTAGGTGAATTCAGCAGCCTGCTCGGCAGAGATGATGGTCTCGAAGGTGCCGCCATGCGAATTGATCTTGTTGCTGGCAGGCGTGATGTCGTTACCGGTTTCATCCATCGTATTGAACTCACCGAAGAGCTTCGGATCCTTGTTGTTCATACCCTTCTGTGTCCAACGTGAAGAGACAAGAGTCTTGGCTGCGTTGGCGTCGAGCGTTGTGTTCAGATAGACGGTGATAGGCTCGTTCTGCCAGGTACGTCCGAAGTTCCAGTCACCCTTACCATTGGCTAGGTCAACAACCTTACAGCCATCGAAGACATAACCGAACTTGGTATTCGTGGTGGGAGCGACAACAGTACGACCACCCTTGCCGTCTTTAGCACGAGGCTCCAGCGAGATGGTTGTGTTCTGGAAGCGAACATCGCCACCACCGCAGATGAAGTCAACAGTACCGTGGATGTCACAGTTCTCCCAATATGCCTGCTGATTGTTGTTCGAACTCCAATAGGTATCCTGATATGACAACAGACGCACATTCTTGGCAATTGTGCGGTTACCGGCATCAACGACGGCAGCGGCACGTCCAGCTGAACCGGCTGCATAGTAGTCGAGTGCATTCTTCAAAGTCAGATCCTGCATGTACAGGTTAGTACCGCTAATCTGGAACATATCGGCCTTGCCCAGTCCTTCTATCGACTTGTCAGGGGTGGTCACGATGATGGTCTTGTCCATAGACTCACCAATAATAGAGATGTTGTGTCCACTGATTGCAGTCTTGACAGTAGCGTCAAGGTCGTAAGTGCCATTGGGCAGGAAGATATACGAACGAGCAGCATCCTTCGAGGCATTCTTGCCGTTGACAACGTCAAGCACATCCATGAAGCTACCTGCATCGCCAGCCTTCACGAAGTACCAGTCGCCATCACTTTCAAAGTTAACTTCAGCGGTGTTCACAATCTTCATACCATGGATGTACATCTCGCCACCGCACTGCATCTCCAGCGTCAGTGTACCAGCTTCACCCTCATAGTTGTAAGCCACCGTGCCACCGTCGCCCTCAGCCTTGCCGTCGAGCGTTGCCAGTGTCTGATCACCTTTCTTCACAGCGATGCCTGTACCAGAACCATATTGGCAGAGTACGACAGAAATGGTAGCCTTAGGACCTACCAGCAGGTCTACGGTGTTGCCGTTCTTGAAGGCCCATCCGTGCTGAGCATCGTGCCAGTAGTAGCCTTCGCCTGCAGGATTGAAGGCCTCATGATCTTCAGCATAGAAGAATTTGTCTGCCAGGTCGAAGATGTACTTCTTGTGGGTACTGCTCTCCTCAATCTCAGTCTGGATAGCATAGAGCTTGGTGTCGGCAGTAATGACGTCGGCAGTAGTGAACTTCTCGCCAAGTACGCTGGTCTTGAACCAACCGCGAGCCTTGTAGCCTTCCTTCGTAGCAGGAACGTTGTTGATATCGAAGGCAAACTCACCAATGGCGGCATCTTCCTCGACAGCCTGTGTAGCCAGTACACTGCCGTCTACACCCATATACTCCAGCTTATAGTCAGGCTTGAAGATGACGTTCAGCACGTACTCCATCGTTGTCTCACCTGCTGTCATTGGGATGGTAACGGTGCAAGCTTTGTCCTTTTCGTCGTAGGTTATCTCACCTACCTCACCAGTAGTGGCGGTAACGTCAGTCAGCGGATTGCTCTTGCTGACCATAGTTTCTGCTTTTGGTAACTTCAGTGTGGCTTCATACAGTTCGCCAAATACGTCCTCAACAGTATATTCGTTGCCGTTAATCTTGAATGATGCCAATACGGGAACGTCCTTCTCTGTGCCGTTGAGCACACCTTCGATGACGATATCTGCCAGACCGATTTGCTTGCCAGCCTGCAGTTTATAGAGATACAACTTCAGTCCGCATGTGCCCTCACCTGGCGTTGCACCGGTGACGTCATAGTTCTTGATGGTATTAGCTCCTGAGTTGTTGCGCTCTGGCTTGATTTCCTTCTCCAACTCAACCGTTGTGCCGTCGGCATTCTGCCAGTAAGCGTCAATCAGACCGTTGTCTGTTCCGAAGCGGTTTGCCTTGAAACCTACCTTCGTCGGTGTGAAGGTGAAGCCGGGCTTCGGGGTGATGAGGAAGCTCACGACATCGTCATCCGTCAGGTTGCTGTTATGCTGGTCGGTAGGCTCCAGACGAGTCTCCGTAGCTTCAGCGTAGGTGGTCTTGTCCTTGATGGTCCAGTTGCTGCCAACAACCACCTTGCTCGACAGGAAGTAGTCTGCATTAGAGAATTCGGCTTTCTGCCCCTCTGTGCCCTCATTGAATGCGAAAGTAGCGGTAGCAGCCTCGTTGTCCAGTGTTATCTTCTCCTTTGGTGCATACTGTACCACGGAGATAGACTTGTAGTAGTTGTTGTCGTTCTTAGAGGTCACAGCCACATAGCCTGCTTCAGCATCGCTGATCTTGGCCTTATAGGTGTTCTCGTTGTTCAGTTCCTCACTGCCACCGATGGTGTAGTATGAGTAACCGGGATAGCCCACGATGGTGATGAGGTCACCGGCATTCTTTACGGGAATCTTGAAGACGGCACCCGAGCGAACCTGCATGTTGTCGCCGTTAGCACGGAAGGTAGCACCATTGGCCTCGACCGTCATCTTCAGACCATTCTTCTCGATGGCCTCTACCTCGCCGGCTTCATTGCTGCCTGACAGGGTCATGAATGTAGCCTGCATGTCGGTATTACCGAAGTTCCATGTACCAGTAACGTCCTGAGGAACGTCAATTTTCTCAACAGCCACAAATGGGCAATAGTCAGGACCAGTGATGGTCAGCGTGGTGGCAGGGCCTTTGTATATCAGCTCTGTTACGTTGTTCTTGTCGTTCTTCCAGCAGGCTTGGGCCGGTGTTGCGGTGGCAACGGTCTCGCCAGCCTTATTGGTGACAACGATGTCCTTGCTGCTGTAGGTGCACTGACCTACCAGAATTTTTACGGCACCGGGAACGGCGGTGACGACTTTCAGGTTCGTACATCCGTGATCGCTGTGGAACTTGCCGCTGATGGTGGCTACAGCCGATGCGTCGTCAGCAGCCACGCGGACGGTCTTGCCGTCCTGAACAGCCACACCGAAGTTGACAGCAGTGTACTGAGTGGCCATTTCCTCGGCAGTCAGCAATGTGCCGTCCTGATTGTTCACGATGGCTGCGAAGCTTTGGAACTCAGCAGGAGCAACATACTTCTTGACAGCCACGAACGGGCAGTAGTCCATACCGGTGATAGTCAGCGTAGTGGCATCACCATCGTAAACAATCTCTGTCACATTGCTGCGGTCGTTCTTCCAACAAGCGGTGGCAGGCGTAGCGGTAGCAACTGTTTCACCTTTGCTGTCGGTTACAACAATGGCCTTGCTGCTATAGGTGCACTGGCCTACTAAAATCTTGACAGCACCAGGAACAGCGGTGACGACCTTCAGGTTCGTACATCCGTGATCGCTGTGATAATTTCCTGTGACAGTAGCAACAGATGATGCATCGCTTGCTGCCACACGGCTGACAGTGCCGTCATTGGCTACAGCCACGCCAAACTCGACAGCAGTGCCTTGAGTCTGCTCTTCAGCGGTCAACAGAGTCCCCGTCTGGTTATTGACGATGACGCTGAAATCCTTGAAGTCAGCAGCATTGGCACTTTGGCTCATTCCCAGCAATGCCAGGATGATACAGACAAAATGTCTTACGTACTTTTTAGTCATAAATTTGGTTTTAAGTTAATTATAAATAGATTAATAATCGCTCGAAATGGTTTTATGGTGCAAATATAAGGATTTTTTTTAAAACTTTGTACCTCTTTACTTTTTTTATATCAGATAAAATTCGTAAACGTTTACGTGTTCGTTATTAATAAAGAAGGAGCATCCGAATAACTCGGGTGCTCCAAATGAAGAGTTTACAGTTGTTGCTGTTATTTCCTTACAATCTTTTCCCTTGTACAATGACTATTCCTTTGTATGCGTCGTTGACAGACAGTCCATAATTAGTTGGTATGGATGTCTGCTTATTTCCAAGTTGCGCCTTGACGGAGTATGAATCTGATCTTTGACTTCTTGGGCAGTTGTGGTTTATCCCAATCACCACCGAGAATCTGGATGGTGATATCGTCCTTCTTGGAAGAGCTTTGGGCTGCTGTAATGGCCTCGTCAAGCGTTAAATACTGACCACGCCCCAGACGGTCGACTGTATAGTCGGCATCGGTGCGATATTTCTTCAGTATAGGAACTTCCTGACAGAGAGCATCAGCTAAGAGGTGAGCCACCGTATGAGCGCCATAGACGCTATAGTGGGTGTTGTCCTGCTTACCCTTCGGCTCGCTGGGTTCCGTACCAGGCAGAAACCACATGTGCAGCCTCTTCGAGGCCTCCGTGCCCAGTCCCTGCTCCAGATCGTGGGTAATCTTATTGGCGTCGACGAAGTGGACGTTCATGCGACGGGCTACGTCGCGAGGTGCTACACGATACAGTCCGTGGGTGTCGATGAGCGTGTCGCCCTCTACCATGCGTACACCGTCCTTGAAAGTCTGTGTGCGCAGCTTCTCGTCGTCGTCGTTTTCTGGTGCATTGACAAAGAAGTTGCGGCGTACCACGCAGTTCATCAACACGGGGATACCCCCATGCTCGCGCGTCTCGCGTACGAATTTGGCCAGATTATAGTCGAACGTCGAACCTGGGTCGGTATGGCGGTCTGCCTTGGGCTTCTCGTCGTTATGGCCGAACTGGATGATGACATAGTCGCCAGGCTTCATACGTTCAAGTACCTTATCCCAGCGCCCTTCGTTGATGAACGATAGCGACGAGCGACCGTTCACGGCGTGGTTGTCCACACGGATGTTATCGTCGAAATAGCTCTGTAGCACCATACCCCATCCGCGCTCCAGCTTACCCTTCGATATGTCTTTGTTGGCAGCGGTAGAGTCACCGATAATGAAGATGGTCGTGGTCTTGTCGGGAATGGCCGAAACAAGCAGCAACAATGCTGCGGTAACAAGAATAAATCTGATTTGTTTCATGACGGTATTATTTCTGTATCATCTTGCGGCCGTTACAGATGACGAGACCCTTGTACGTCGTGTTTACCTTCTGACCAGACAGGTTGTAGTACACGGCAGATTTGTTGGCATCTGTTTGGATGGCATGAATAGCCGTCGGCGATTTCCATGCAGGGTAATATTCGGTATAGTTGCTCTCGCCATCCGCGTTGCCTGCCTTCATGATGTCTTCGACGAGTGAGTTGGCATAAACTTCAAGGTTCGTGTACCAACCTTTGGAATCCAAAGTGTAGGTGAAGGCATCGCTGGCCTTATTGGGATCGAGGCCATTGGCAACCTCCCACTCATCGGGAATACCGTCATTGTCAGTGTCGAAACCTGCTTCGCGACTACCTGTGCCGAAATTTTCCTCGGTATAGCCTTCACAGTCAGATACGAGGTCGATGCGGCCTGCTTTATTCGTGACTGAACCTTTATAGGTTGCGGTACCATTCTTTGCCTCGGTGAAATAACGCGCATCGACATTATCCATGTGGAGTGATGCACCAGCGTAGGTCAGCACCTTGTCAAAGGCTTGGGCTGCGACATGCGTTGTGATGTCACCAATAGGAGCGGGCTCGTCCAGACGGATGCGAACGCAGTCTGTGCCTGCCGAATTCTTTTTATAGGTAACATTTTCACCGTTATAGTGGTTGGGGTCCGGGCTCCAGCGTTCGCCATCGATGAGGTATGTGCCACTGTCGTATGCGATGTTCGACCATCCGTTGAAGTTGGCAGTTGAGTTCATCTGATTGCCGTCAATGAAGTAGCGGCTGGTCATGTCCCACAGATTGGGGTGTCCGCTGGCATTGCCGCTGGCTCCCACCGTCACCTGCGTTACACGGTTTGTGGTAGCTGCAGGGCCTGTCTTGTAGTAGTTGTTCACAATATTGATCTGTCCGCCACCAGGACCTCCGTAGCAGCCATTGCCACAGTTGTAGATAACGCAGTTGCGGAAGTCGACATTCTCTGCCTGTACCTCGTTGGCCCACTGGTATTTGCTGTAGTCATAATTGCTGGTATAACCTTTCCACTCGTAGCGTGCACCGTTGAAACGAGGCGAACGGTTGTTGACGTGACAGATGAGGTTGTGGTGGAAGGAGGCCAGTTTACCGCCCCAGATGCCACCATAGCCGTGAGCGCCCTTATTGTGTCCGGCATTGTTGAGGCTCTCGCCGATGGTGCACCACTGCATAGTGAAGTTGTTGTTGTCGTAGAACGAGGCCACCTCGTCAATGCTCCACGAGAATGAGCAGTGGTCGAGGATAATACCAGTCCGATTGCGGGCCCATGACGCATCGGCACCATCGTCGACATCCTTTTCCGAACCGCGTCGACAACGGATGAATCGCATGATGATATTATTTCCATTCGGGCGTACCGTATAGTATCGCAGCGTGATGCCGGGGTAGGGCGCCGTCTGTCCGAGAATGGTGGTATTGGCACCGATAGTCACTTCGCTGGCCAAGGGAATAACACCGCCCACGTCGAATACGATAATCTTTTTGGCAGAACCGCTGACCGCTGAACGGAACGAACCGGTTCCGCTGTTCTTGAGGTTGGTGACGTGAATGACTTTAGTAGCACCGCGTCCGCCGGTAACATAGCGTCCGTGCCCCTCAGCACCTGGAAATGCAGGGGCTTGGTCTTGTGCGATGGCCATGACAGACATCATGGCAGCTACGATTGTAACTAGATATTTCTTCATTTTGAATGATATATTAGTAGTTTTCAGATGCAAAGGTACGAAAAGAATTTTAACCGTGCACCTATCTTATTTAATATTAACACTAAAACGTTTACGCTATTCTTTTCTACAGAATACTATTGCCTGTTGGGAAATAATGTGTATTTTTGCAGAGACAAATCACAACAGACTATGAGACTGACTGCATCTTTTTTACTGTTAGCATTGTCACTGGCCATATCGGCCACTGACTTTGCCACCGATAAACCCTTTGGCTTTTGCACGCGATCCTCACGCACTGACGCTGCCAGCACGTTCAATGTTACGGGCGGTGGCTGCTATACCTATCCCGTACCAGAGGGTACCGCAGGCGTTGTGGTCTTGAAATCGAATGGTGAGGATATGCGAGATGTCATTGAACAAGCGATTACGAATAATTCTAACAAAATCATTGTTTTTGACGGCTCCGCAGGCGACTTCATCGTTTCCTGCAATGTCGTTGTCACGTCATCCGACAAGACGCTGTTGGGCATCAATAATGCGCGCATCCGTACCCAATGGTGTGTCACCGACGAGATCATTGCTGCACTGAATGCTGCAGGTGTGCCCCACATGAGTACCAGTGGTGGTGGCGGCACACTGCCCAATGGACGTCGTGTCCGAGAGGAGGCCGAATATAACACCCGAAGGATTATTATCGAGAAGACGGGCGACAACAAGGAACACTTTCGCCATTCCGGCGTTCTGACACTGAAGGATTGTCAGAATATTATCATCCGCAACATTACCTTCGTGGGTCCTGGATCTATCGACGTAGGCGGCAGCGACCTTCTTTCGTGTGTCTACGCCACCAAACATTGCTGGATAGACCATTGCGCTTTCATGGACGGCATGGATGGCAATTTCGATATTACTGCTATGTCCGACTTCATCACTGTCAGCTGGTGTACCTTCAGCTATACGTCCCACTCCTATATGCATCAGAATACCAATCTTGTTGGCTATAGCGACAAAGAGATTCCGGGCTATCTGAACACCACCTTTGCTTTCAACTGGTGGGGCGTTGGTTGTAAGCAGCGTATGCCAATGGCGCGGGCCGGCAAGATTCACATGCTGAACAACTATTTCAGCAGCACCACGGCCAGCAACTGCATCAATCCGCGTGTAAACTCAGAGTTTCTGATTGAGGGTAACTATTTTGAGAAAGGTGTGAAGCATTATTACAGCCAAAATGGGGCTACTGCGGTGACATGGAAATTAGACAATTACATCGCAGAATCGAAAGACTTGCCATCTTCTACAGATGATTTGGTGACAGTACCCTACAATTATATTGTTGCACCTTATAGTGAAGTGCCGACACTAGTGAAGATGAATGCCGGCGCTACACTCTTTAGGAAATAATGGCATCTTACTGCATGCGACGAAGTCCCTCCCAACGGACATTCCATGTACCGTCTTTTGGGAAACCTGGGTTAAGAACGTCTGTGCAACCTTCCCAACCGGCACACATCATGGCTACAGCAGTGAGCAGCGCTCCATTGCCTGGCAGATAGAGACGCAGACGGTCGGAGGTCTGGAAGTTATGACCGTTCTTCAAATAGGTGTTCTTCTGTGTGTCGATGAGCAAGGCGTCTAATGCCGTCTTCGTGTCACCGATGCGTGCAGCAGCCATAGCTATCATACCGTAGTCCCAGCCCCAAGTGGTTTGAAAGTTCCAGTTCTTCATGACCCAGTCCATGGTTCTCTTTGCTGCGACAGAATCGCTGCACATTGGTAGCAGGCCAAAGGCACCCAGACAGGCGGGATGGTCGTTACGACACTTGTCAGTGAAGGTCTCAGTAGCCAGAACGGGAGCAGCACCAGCGGCAACGGCATCGAAAGGGTCGAAACTCTTTAGGCCAGTTGTCTTGCCCTTGGGCATACCAGCGGTGATGACACCATCCTTCGTCGTAGGCAATGGTGCTAGATGTGCTGTAATCTTATCCCACTCGGCATGACGAGGCTTACCCATGCGCTCGCGCCACTGGTTGGCCACGCTGAGGCCATAGTGCCAATAGGCCAGCTCAAAGGGATGGTTATACGAAAAGTCCTTCGACATAGACTCCTGCATGGCTGTGGCGCCTTGCAGGTGGTATTGACCCGTCTTCTTGTTGTAGCTGACGAAGTCTGCCATGAATTCCGCTGTTGCCTCGACGTTGTCGGCATATTTCTTCAGCGTCTCTGCTGTGGGGTTGGCGCGATACATCTCCTCTGCCAAATAGATGTAGTGCGGCTGTTGCCAGATGAGGAATGAGCCCGTATTCGACGGTGCTTCACCAGACCAAGGGTCGGTCATCTTCATCCAGCGCAGACCTTTGAAGCCTTGACGTTTGGCGATGTCCTTGGCTATGGGAGCAGCGGTCTCATTATACCATTCGAGCATCTGTGCAACCACTTGTGGCTGGTTCCAAAGAGCGAAGTCGACAGCATGCCACCAGGTCATCTCCAAATGGGGACGACCAAACCAAGAGTTATACGTCAGACCAGTTTCCTGTGGTGGCATCGAGTTGGCACAGTTGATGCGAGTCAGGTATTGCGATAGCACGACACGGCGCTCCAGTTCTTTGGCGCGAGGGTCGGTACATTGGCCGAAGTCGGCAAACGCTGTCTCTGTCCAGAACTTATGCCAGAACTTCTGGGTCTGCTTCTGAGCGTCGGAGAAACGGAAGGTGCCCGACGGTTCTGCGTCGGGAGTAGTGGCCCGATACTCAGCCTCGAAGGCGAGGACATCGGCATCGGTGGTGAGCAGGTATTGATGGGGAGCTGTCTCGGTGAGACTGGCGTTGTCCTCCCACCTGATATTAATATAATATGTGGTAGCATCGAGGCGGTGCTCGATGAGGGCACTGTTGGTTTGTCGCGATACGATGCGCGAAGTATGGCGCTCTGGCTTCGACCAGTCGCTGGCGTCGTCGGCATGTTTGCCTGTAGGATAGGGCAGGCGGATGGTGACGGCAGCCTGCTTCTTTTTAAATAAGGGTGTACTGATGCGGTAGGCTATGGCATCGCTGTTAGGCAGGCCAATAGTGGTGACGTCGACGGGAGAATCGTCTACCACAAAGTGGGATTCTATTTGGCCGTGGTAGAGCTGGAGGGCCTGGTGGATGTCGCTAAGCGCTTTCAGAGGAATGTCATTCCCCTTGGCATCTTGCAGCTTCAGGCCAATGGCGCCGAGGTTCAGACGGTGTGGGTTTACACGAAAATACTCTGTAGCAGCAACGTTACGGGCAGCATCGCCTTTAGAGGCTTTGTATTCTATAGCATACACCTCCTCATGACCATGACCGAGGTCGAAAGATTTCTCTGTGTCGGCTGTCGTGAGTCTTTGTGTGTTAGGAAATGCGTGCCAGCCCCAGTCACTCATCGCACAGAGAGGAATGCCCTGTTTGTAGTCCTTGATGTAGGTCTGCATGCCTGTCACATCGACGGTTGTGGCGAAGTGGCCATTGCCTACGGAGAGCGATGCCAACGGGTCAGCTTCGGTAATGATGGGGTTGTTGCGAAAAAGAACAGCCTCGCGATCAATCGAGGCTGTTAAGTTTTGTATCGTGTATCCTAGCATTTCCATCTCGAGCGAAGCCCAGATAAACGGTCCGACACCCTTGGCATCGTTGTCGCGTATCTCTTCGCTCAGATAGTATTTGAAACTGCCATCACGTCGTTTGTTCTCCTTGACAGTTCCCTTTGGATTCACCATTTTCAGAGCTGCTTCCACTTCAGGAGTTGCTGCCGGACCAAGGCCTGCCACCGAACAGCAATTGGTGAGCGAGATGGTCTTGTCGGCATTGACCTTGATGAAGTTATTGATCATGCCCTTGTAGGCCTTGATACCTGCGTCACGATACTTCTCGCCTACATAACCCTTACGATAAGCTTTCAGCAACACATAGGTAAACATGGCCGAGCAGGTAGACTCCAAATAGTTTCCTTCGCGATTAGGCGAGTCCATGACCTGATACCATACCCCCGTCTTCTTGTCTTGCCACTTGATGACTGCGTCGAGGTCTTTCTTCAACAGTTCTACGACCTCCTGTTTGCGGGCATAGTCGTCTGGCAGAGCATCGAGTACCTCAATCAGTGCCATAGAGTACCAACCTTGGGCACGGCCCCAGCAATGCTGCGACAGACCTGTGGCCTTGTCGGCCCAGAAGGTCTTACGTGTCTCATCGTAGGCGTGGCGGTTCAGACCGGTCTTGGGGTCCAGCGTACGCTCGTAGGTAATCTTCAACTGGTTCACAGCATCGTTGTAGATGGCGATGATGGGATCAATCTTAGCTTTCTTTGTCTTCTTACCTTTCGTAGTAGCTTTCTCTGTAATGGGTGCAGTCAGGCAACGGTAGGGCAGCCCCATGAAGATACCGTCGAGCCATACCTGATAGGCGTAGATGGCCTTGTGCCAGAATACCTTGTCTGCAATGGTGCGAGGCTGATCCTGCAGCTGCTTCATCATGGTCTTCATGGCCAGCAGATTCTTGGGTTCAGGCCATTTCTGGTACATACGCGTCACAAAGTGGCCCGTGCGGATATTGTCCAGATTGTAGTCTAAAATGTCATAGCCTGTGATGTTGCCCTTCTCGTCAATCATCTTGTCGGTATACATTTGGCAGTACTTACGGATGTCCTCGCCACCGTAGCGCAGATAGGTGTCCAACATACCTTCCAGCTCGATACCCATCACATAGCTCCATTTGGGTTTCTTGGCGAAGTCGAGCATGTAGCTTTCAGGCACACGCTTCATTTCTGAATAGGTCAACCATTCTGAATAATGCTTGTATGGTGGATCCTGCAATACCAGCGAACCATTGATGTAGAGGTTGTCGTAGGTGATGTCCTGAGCGAGACCCACCTGATGGATGGGCTTATTGTAGACACCGTCAAACTTACAATTCTTAACGGTAATGTTGTTGATAGTGTAGGCCAGCTTCGGATCCTGATAACCCACAATCATTACACCGTATTTTGACTTCTTACAGGTGACATTCTCCATGGTCACGTTGCGGATGGTGGGGTAGAAACCACGGCAGCATACCTCACGAGGCTCGTAGTCGGTATTCAGTTTCAGCACGGCCTCGCCACACTGACCAACGGTGATGTTACGCATATTGATGTTCTCAATAATGCCACCGCGACAGGAGTTCGTCTTGATACGCAGCACTCGGTCTAGCGAGGGCGAATCCATCTCGCAGTTCTCAGCGTACACGTTCTGGCAACCACCGCTAATCTCTGAACCTATCACCACACCGCCATGACCGTTATTGAACTTACAGTCACGAATGATAATATTCTTCGATGCTCGTCCGGCAAACCTGCCCTGACCACCCTCACGACCGTCGTTGTTACGTCCGCTCTTGATGGCGATACAGTCATCACCGGTATTGAAGTAGCAGTTCTCAATCAGTACACGGTCGCACGACTCTGGGTCGCATCCGTCACCGTTAGGCCCATCGTTATTAATATGTACGCCACGCACGGTAATATCTGTCGACAACAGGGGGTGGATGACCCAGAACGGTGAACGCAACAGCGTGACATCCTCAATCAAGATACCTTCGCACTGGTTCAGATTGATCATCTGGGGACGCAGACCATCCTTGGGACCGAACTTACGCTCGTCCATAGACACACCGTCCTCAGCATACTTCAGCAGACGGGCACGGGCTCCCATATTCTGGGCTATACCGCCCTCCTTCATCCCAAACTTATTGCTGCCACACCAAGGCCACCAGGTGTCGTTCGAACCACCGCCGTCGATGGTTCCCTTACCGGTAATGGCAATGTCCTTGGCCTGATAGGCGTAGATTAGTGGTGACAAGTTCCAGCAGTCCAAACCTTCCCAACGTGTGGGAACGATGGGGTAGAGCTCTGGTTCGAAAGCGAACTCCAGAACGGCACCTTCTTCAACTACCAGATTAACGCCAGACTTTAGCTGGATGGCTGCTGTCAGGAAATGTTGCCTTGAAGGAATGATGACGCGACCGCCGCCTTTCTGTGAACATTTGTCAATGGCTTTTTGAATGGCTTTCTGGTTTTTGGCGGCTGTGTTGGTAGTCTTTGCGCCAAACTTGGTAATCACGTAGTCTTTTGCCGCAAACTGTGGCATGCGGATACTCTGCTCAATCTGCTTGTACTGCTGTTGGTCCCAACCCTTACCGTGGGCTACAACAGCCATAAGCATGATTAGCATCATGGTCTGAAATAGTCTTTTCATATAATCTGCTTTAGTAGTTTTGCCTGCAAAGGTACACATTTTTTGTGCTAAATGCGAAAAAAGTTGTCTAAAAATTTGCTTTTTTTGTAAATATTATCTAAATTTGCCCCCGATAAAGCTTGACGTAGCCATTGCCACGTGCCTTATCATATTTTAAAAAGTGAGGTTGGTAGCGTCCTGCACCAACCTCTTTTTTCTTACCTCTCACCTCTTACCTCTCACCTCTATTGTATTTCCCAACCAATGGCGGAAGCTCCTAGAACAGCTGCGGAAGCGCCATCGAGTCCGCTAACCAGGAACTGGGCCTTACCACGGAAGATGTTCATGACATGTGCATCGTAGGCCTGTTTGATAGGATTCATAATCAGATCGCCAGCCTTAACCATACCTCCGAAGAAGATGAAGGCTTCAGGACTGGAGAAGGCGGTGAAGTCTGCACATGCTTCTCCCAGCATTTTGCCTGTGAAGGCATAAATCTCCTGAGCCATTGCGTCGCCTTTGCTTGCAGCTATGGAGACGTCAAGAGAAGTGATGTCGTCAGGGTTTATTTCACGTAGGATAGAAGGACGGTCGGTCTTGCTGAGCATTTCGCGTGCTGTGCGTGCTACACCAGTAGCCGAGCAGTAGGTCTCCAGACACCCAGTGCGGCCACAGCCACATAGACGCCCTTCCTCGCCACGAACCATTGTGACATGACCAAGTTCGCCAGCGAAACCGTCGTGGCCATAGAGCAATTGACCATTAACGACAATACCTGAACCAACGCCTGTTCCAAGTGTGATGACGATGAAATTCTTCATGCCACGAGCGACACCATATACCATCTCGCCAAGTGCAGCCGCATTGGCATCGTTGGTAAGGGCTACGGGAATACCGCCGAGTCTCTCACTGAACATCTTGGCTAGGGGTACAATGTCGTCATGAGCCCAAGGCAGATTAGGAGCGAACTCAATCGTCCCGTTATAATAGTTACCATTTGGTGCACCAATACCCATAGCCTTGATCTTCTCAATGCCACCCACCTGCTCGATGATGGGTTGTAGTGCTTCGACTGCTGCATTGACGTAGTCTTCAGCCAGTGTGAATCCACCTGTTTTAATGGCTGTAGTAGCCTTAATGTCGCCGCGTGCATCTACAATACCGAATACAGAATTGGTACCTCCTAAGTCTAAGCCGATGACGTACGGCTTGATTCCTTGTTGTTCGTTCATCATGTTTTAAGTCTTTATTTTGTAATTCTGCCTACAAAGGTACGAAAAAAAAGTGAAAAGTGAAAAGTGAAAAGTAAAAAAATGCCTTTACTGCAAAATATTTCCTGTTTTTTTTGTACCTTTGTCGTCGATATGGCATTTCCAATACATATTAACATAGTAGACTTGGTGTTCAAAGGCATGCTGATAGGCATGATAGCATCTGCTCCAATGGGGCCTGTGGGCATCCTTTGCGTTCAGCGTACACTGAACAAGGGACGCAGTTATGGCCTTGCTACGGGATTGGGTGCTGCAGCGAGCGATATTATTTATGCGGGCATCACAGGTTTTGGTATGGCTTTTGTGATGGATTTCGTGAATAACGACCAGAACAAGTTCTACCTCCAGATTATCGGCTCCATATTGTTGCTGGCATTCGGCGTTTATACGTGGCGTAGTGATCCTACGAAGAATATGCACCAGTCTGGCCAACAGAAGGGTACGCTGTGGTATAACGCGTGGACGGCATTCCTGGTGACGTTCTCCAACCCACTCATCATCTTCCTGTTCATGGCTTTGTTCGCTCAGTTTGCCTTTGTCATCCCTGACCATCCGTTCGAGATGTTGGTAGGTTTTGCCAGTATTGTTGGTGGTGCATTGTTATGGTGGTACGGCCTGTCGTGGTTGGTAGACAAGGTTCGTACAATATTTGACACCCATGGTATTCGCATTATCAATCAAATCATTGGTGCTATTGTGACGTTGTTTGCAGCCATCTCGCTGTTTGGTACTGTGACCAACCTTTTCAGGTTTTTTTAAATCGTATAATCGTTAAATTGTAATAGTAAAGGTGTTTATAGCACAAGAGTTACGTAAAAGCAATATTGCTGAATACCTGCTTTATATGTGGCAGGTTGAAGATGTTATTCGTGCCTTTGGCTGCTCGCTGTCGAGAATCCGAAAGGAGTACGTTGAGCGTTTTGACTATGATGACGAACAGAAAGAGGAACTGACTGACTGGTATGGTAACCTGATTCGTATGATGAATCAGGAAGATTGTCGTGAACAAGGACATTTGCAGATTAATAAGGTTGTGATGCAACAGTTATTGGAACTGCATGTCCAGTTGCTTGAATCTACCAAGTTTCCTTTCTACAATGCGGAGTACTACAAGGTGCTTCCCTTTATCGTGGAACTTCGAAACCATGGCGCCAATAAGGACGAAAACGAGGTGGAGACATGTCTGAACTCGCTCTATGGCGTGATGATGCTGCGTTTACAGAAAAAAGAGATTACGCCAAGCACCAGTCATGCCATCAAGGAGATTACAACCTTTATTGGTATGCTCTCTGACTATTATAAAAAAGATAAAGAAGAAGGACTGAAGTTTGAATAAGATGAATATACTGATAACAGGCTGTAATGGCCAATTGGGCAACGAGATGCAGTTGCTGGAGAAGGAGAATCCGCAATATACATATTATAATACTGACGTTGCAGAGCTTGATATTACTAATCAGACTGCTATTGAGGCTTTCGTCGAGCAATACAAGATTGATGGTATCGTAAACTGTGCAGCCTATACTGCTGTAGACAAGGCTGAGGATAACGAGCAACTCTGTCAACTGCTGAATGCTGAGGCTCCTGCTTATCTGGCACATGCCATGGGACGTCGCGGAGGCTGGATGATTCAGATCTCGACGGATTACGTCTTTGACGGTACGAAGCATACCCCTTATGTCGAGGATGACGATACCTGTCCGAACAGTGTCTATGGACGTACCAAACTGGTGGGTGAGTTGAATGTCCAGAAGCTCTGTGAGCGTTCGATGATTGTCCGTACAGCTTGGCTATATTCCACGTTTGGTAATAATTTCGTAAAGACCATGATGCGGTTGGGTAACGAGAAACCTGAGCTGGGTGTTATTTTCGACCAGATAGGTACACCAACCTATGCACGTGACTTGGCAGTATGCATCATGACTGCCATCAATCAGGGTGTCAAGCCCGGCATCTATCATTTTTCGAACGAGGGTGTCATCTCATGGTATGATTTTACTAAAGCCATTCATCGCATAGCAGGTATTACGTCATGTCATGTAAGGCCACTTCATACTTCTGAGTATCCTACACCAGCAGCCCGTCCACACTATTCTGTGCTTGACAAAACAAAAATCAAGCAGACCTACGGATTGGAGGTCCCCTATTGGGAAGAGTCGCTCCGTGAATGCATCGCACGACTTGGCACGTAGTCGCGCACTAACTGACGCAAAGGCTCTGCCGCTTCTGCCTGATGAGGGTTGTAGCGCAGTATGACAGTGATGAAGCGTGTTGAGTCATCAATGACTTTACCATAATAATCCAATTCACCCTCTGTACCTTGGTGGATGCTGTAGTTGTCACCTGCTTCAATAAGTTCTGCACCCATCCCCATCAGTTGCTGACCTGGGGTGCGGAAAATGTCGTCACCCTTTTGCAGGTCCTGAACCATAAACGACAAGGATACGTCGTCAGTCATGAATACTTCCATCTGATCGCCTGCCAGATACTGATGGCGCAGATAGCTGGGGTAATTGATGTCGAGGTCCAGGTCGTCACTATGGTATTGGATGATATTCGAATTGCCTAGCTCAATGGCCAGACTGTCGTCGCCTGTCATCACATTATTGAACGACTTGAGCTGTTGCCGATTGCCACAGGACATGAAAAGGCAGAACAGTAAAAGGGTAGAAAGGTAAAAGGCTTTTTTCATTATCTCAATTTCTCATTATCTCATTATCTCAATATCTCAATTTTACATCAGTAACCGTTCGAGCATAGGTATCTCGATACGTCCACGATGTAGAGTGAGCAGGCCGTTAGCCTGCATGGCGTTGAGGGCACGGCTGATGTCGAGGCGACTGTCGTTGAGTTCGTCAGCCAGTTGGTTCATCAGGATATAGAACGTCTTGGGACCTGCCGGGTAGAGGCATCGTGAGAAAAAGAAGCGCGTAATACGTTGACGTAGCGACTGAGGGGCACTGCGCCAGGCACTTTGTCGCTGACGTTGTGCATCTGCAGCCAGCAAGTTTAGCATGTTGAGGCGGAATACCAGCTGGGTTTCTAATAGTAACATGATTTCCTGCTTGTCTATTGTGATGAAGCTACAGTCTGTGAGCGTCTTGAATGTTGATGTATAGCGCTGGGTGAGTCCGAAAAGTTGTTCGGGTTGTATGGCGTATGGCGCATTAACCGTCTCGCAGACACGACAAGTATGGTCGTAGCTTATGGTTTCGACGGATAGGGAACCTGTCGTGAGGAAGATGATATGGTCGCAGAAATCGCCTTCTTTAACGATACGTTGTCCTTCGGGATGTTTGGAAAACCCCAACTTGGTATGGCCCACCACTTCCATCAGATCGGCATGGCTCATGCCCTGAAAGAGCGTGAACTGCAACAGCTTGTCGTATATTTTCAGACCATTGTCCATGCTTTAGTCTTTGACAATCTTGTCTTTTAGCGATGGTGAGTACCACACAACCAGATTACCTTTCTTGTCTGTGTAGATAAGGTAGGCCATCAGCTCCTTATGGCGTTCCAGAATCTCTATGGCACCATCCATCCCCATCACCATGAATGAGGTGGCATAGGCATCAGCTATGGCACAGCGGTTGGCCAATACGGTGGCAGACAACAGGGTGTGCTGAACGGGGAAACCTGTTTTCGGGTCGATGGTATGAGCGAATTTTTTGCCTTCCTTGATATAAAAGTTCCGATAGTTGCCGCTGGTGGCCATCGCTTTGTCTGTTACGTTGAGAATGGTCTGCAGCTCATGAGTCTCGTTGAGCGCATCTTCGTTAGGCTTGTTGACGCCTATCTTCCAGGGCACGCGTTCTGGATTGATGCCTCGTGTAATGATCTCACCGCCTATCTCAACCATGAAGTTCTTGATGTCGTGACGCTCCAACAACTGAGCCACTACGTCGACACCATAGCCTTTGGCAATGGCTGAAAAGTCGAGCATCATGCCTGGCTTTTGCATTGTAATGTGATTGCCTTGTAGGGTGACATATTGATAACCAATGAGTTGGCGCAGACTGTCTACTTGCTCTTTAGTGGGCATCTGTTCGTGTTTGAATCCGAAGCCCCAGGCGTTGACCAGTGGAGCCACTGTGATGTCAAAGGCGCCATTGGTGTCTTCTGATACCTGACGTGCCAACTTGAAAACATCGATGAAGTCGCTGCTCAGTTCTGGTTTTTGTCCCTTATTCAGACGTGCTACGACTGACTGACTGTTGAACATCGAGAACTTGTCGTCAACCTTTTTCAGTTCTGCTTCTATTTCGTCCTGTAGGTCTTCAGAATACTGATAAGTGATATGATAGGTCGTACCAAAGGTCATACCGCTATTCTTCTGATAGGGTGTAGAGCGTTGTTGGCGAATAATGAGAATGGTGCCAACAATGAGCAGTACAAGGAAAGGTATTTGCCATAGGAGGCGTTTTTGTCGGTTATTAGTCATAGTTTTTTCTTTTTCGTTATTTTCGATGTTTCGTTTTTTCGATGTTTCGAAAAATCAGATGTCGATAATGACATTGAAGTTGGCAGCAAGGTTTTCTTTGTCGTTGATGCCAAAGCCTGGCACATACCATGTGGCACCTAATGTGCCGTCGTTATGGAATAGGCGGCGCTTGTATCTGACGGTCCAGCCCAAATGCAACGGTCCAAACACTTTGGCGTCAATGCCTAACACCAGTTCCATCCAATGCATATTACACCCCATGCCCTCGACGCCGAAGCCCGTTTTCGTCTGCCATACGGGGTCAGGCAGGTCAGCACGGATAATGTCGACCTTGTAACTTGTAAAAGCATAGCGGAAACCAGCATACATGCGATTAGCCTGGTGTTTCTTCCTCAGGATGTTCCAGTCCATACCCAATCGGAAATAGGGTGCGGTAGTCTTATAGGTCAGTCCCGTCACTTCGTCGTTCTCATGATTGGCACGTCCCAATCCTAATTCGAAGATGGGGAACCACTGGTCGTGCAGATTGATACGCAAGGCACCTTCGTATTCACCATGATCACTCATCATCAACATGGCAGGTCCCACTAAGTCGAACGACACAGAGAAGCCACAGAACAAAGGGATGGAGTCTTTTTCCAACCGGAACATCTTGGTGACCTGCGCTTGTGTACTGCCCATGCCCATAACGAGCAACAACAGACTAACGGTCAGCCTTGAAATAGATGTTGAAATGTGCCGTCGTTGCGTCATAGTTCACGTGGGGGTTGTTAATAACTATAGAGTCGATGACGTTATGGGTGGTCGTTACCGACGTAATCTCGTGGAAATAGGCCGCCTGACAATCTACCGATTCAAAGTGTGGGATATTCTCTTTCTTGATGCGTACTGTGTCGACATATATGACCTGCGAAGCACTGTAGACCATCATGTATAGCACGTCTTCCGGCTGCGTATAGCTGATGGGCAAGTCGAAGGTGTGGGCTGATGTGCCAAAAAAGCAGTTCAGCTCGACATTGCCTGTGATTTTCCTGCTGATAATCGTGTCGGTACTGTCGGCTCGATTCGTCAATACAAAAAGCGTATCTTTGAGCAGCGTATCGCGTGTACCGTCAGCCTTCTTCAGGTTATAAACGGTATATACACTGTTCTGTACAGGGCAGTCCAGGCTGGAACAGGCAGCGACGATAAGCCCTATCAGGCACACCACGACTATTTTCCGCATCTGATGTTCTCTTCTATTTGATATTCGTTACGTCCGGCACTGTTGCGGCTGATGAGGTCGCCCAGGAAACCTGCTAGGAACAGCTGCGTACCAATCATCATCATAGTCAGCGCGATGTAGAAATACGGCGAATTGGTGACCAGTCGCATGGGAACACCCTGATACAGAGCCCACGCCTTCTCTACGCCTAAGAATAGGGCAGAGAAGAAACCGATGATAAACACGATGGTGCCCAGGAATCCGAATACGTGCATGGGTTTCTTGCCAAACGTGCCCAGGAACCACAGCGTCATCAGATCCAGATAGCCGTTAACGAAACGGTTCCAACCCATGAACTTCGACTTGCCGTATTGACGTTTTTGGTGGTGTACGGGCTTCTCGCCAATCTTGTCGAAACCGGCATTTTTAGCCAGATAGGGAATGAAACGGTGCATCTCGCCAAATACCTCAATATTCTTCACCACTTCGCGACGATAGGCTTTCAGTCCACAGTTGAAGTCATGCAAGTTCTTGATGCCGCTCACCTTGCGCGTTGTGGCGTTAAAGAGCTTCGTGGGGATGGTCTTCGACAGCGGGTCGCCCTGACTGCGGTTCTGCTTGTATCCGCTCACCAAGTCATACTTCTCCTCCATAATCATCTTGTACAACTCGGGAATCTCGTCGGGCGAATCCTGAAGGTCGGCATCCATCGTGATGACCACATCGCCCTGTGCCTCCTTGAAACCACAGTACAAGGCGGGGCTCTTACCATAGTTCCTGCGGAACTTGATGCCCTTTACATGTTCTGAACGGTTGGCCAGCTCGTTGATGACCTCCCAAGAGCGGTCGGTAGAGCCGTCGTTCACAAAGATAACCTCGAACGAGTAGTTGTTTGCTGCCATCACACGCTCTATCCAGTCGTAGAGCTCGGGTAGCGACTCGTCTTCATTATAAAGAGGTATTACTACTGATATATCCATCTTGTTATTTACTGATTTACAAATTTACGATTTACTGATTTTCTACTTTTGCTGTTTGCCTCTGCATCAATGCAGCTGTGGGCAGTCCAAGAATGAAACCTGTCGAAATGATGACAGTCAGCATGTTTAGTGCATAGTCTATGGGACGCATCTTTGCCAACTCTGCCATACTTTGACTGATGTCGTCAGCCATGCCGTATGCCTTAATTACCTGTTGACCTTCTTCCGTGTTTAGTGCATCCATCAGCTTGCTCAGTAGATAGCCGTTGTCTATGAATTGGAAATAGGCAAAGATGGCTACAGCCAACAACAATCCTCCATAGAAGTATGTCAGCACGGTATAGCCGTAGGCACGCATAAACGAGATGATGCCTTCGCGAGCGTTGTCACGGAATTTACGCAGACGGTTAGCTGCATAGAATGGCGAAGCAACGATGAGCAGCATGGCTATCATGCCCAGTATTGGACTGTTCAGTCCCTGGATGTAGCATATCATTGCGCCAATCCACAACAGCGAGAGCAATGCGCCGTCCTGTCGTGCAAAAGCCTTCAGTTGTTTATATTCCTCTGGTGTCATAATCGGGTGATAAGGTCGCGGTTAAGCGAGCGCAGAGCCAAGCTTGCTTGAGCTGTGCCGAGCGTGAGCGAGCTCGCAGACGACCAAAGTCGGGTGCAAAGTTACGCAATAATATTCAATTAAGGCGTAACGAAATGTTAAAAACAAAAAAAACTTTAAACTTTAATCTTTAAACTATAAACTTTTTCGTACCTTTGCACCCGCAAAAACGGGCAGTCCTGTACGGCCAGCTCCCTCGGAATCCCCCAGGATGGGAACATAGCAAGGGTACTTGGTTGTAGCGGCGCGATGCAGACCGCTGCCCACCCGCCTCTTTAGCTCAGTTGGCCAGAGCACGTGATTTGTAATCTCGGGGTCGTTGGTTCGAATCCGACAAGAGGCTCAAAAAAAGTACACAAAGGGGACGGTTCCTTTTGTGTACTTTTTGTTTAATCCAAGTCCACGACGGTGATGCCTGCGCCGCCAAACTGCACATGCTCGTCTTTGGCTTTCTTGACGTTGGGCACCGTGTTCAGGTATTGGCGAATCAATTGGCGCAGGATGCCTGTACCTGTACCGTGCAGGATGCGCACGCGGCTCAGTCCGATGAGGATGGCGTCGTCGATGAAGTGCATGACGGTATCGATGGCTTCGTCGCCGCGCATACCACGAACATCCAAGTCCTGATGGAAGTTCTGGCGGCGGTCTTCCATCGTGGCTCGCGTCATGTGGCTGGTCTGAATGGCCAAGTGGGCGTGCTTGTCGGCAGCGTTTTGTGTCTCTGCTTTGCGCTTGTCGGTTCGTTCGAGTTGTTCTAACTTGACTTTCGAACGCAGACCACCAAAGATAACCGTCACCTGCTTGCCCTGAATGGCTTCTATCTCGCCAATGCTGTTCGTTCCTTTGATGCGGACGCTGTCACCGATTTCCAACGGCCGGTTGGCATCATTCAGATTGGCTTTGGCACGCTCGGCCAATTTCTCGCTGACGGCCTTCTGCTCTTCGCCACGCTTCTCCTTCCGTTGTGCTTTTCGGGCCTTACGCTCTTCCATCTGGCGCAGCTTACGGGCAAAGTCCTCTTCGCTCATCAGTCCGCGTGTATCGTCGTTCTGCACCTGCTCGCGGAATTCCTGCAACTCCTCACGAATCAGTCGGGTCTGTTCCTTTTCAGCTTGTGCCTCTTTGATTTCACGAATGGCGTTCTCTATCTTACGATTCGCCTCGGCCAACAGCTCTTCGGCCTGTGCCTTGGCACGGTTCAGAATGGCCTTGCGCTCGCGTTCTATCTCTTCCAGATTGGTCTCGTAACGCTGGATATGTCCCTCCAGTGACTTCTCATGCTGATGGATGGTCTGACGCTTGCCTTCCCAGTAACGTTTGTCACGTACGATATCCTGCAGGTATTTGTCGCTCTGGATATAGTCCGAACCGACGATCTCCGAGGCATCGTTGATGACCTCCTCAGGAATACCCGTCTTGCGGGCTATCTCGATGGCAAAGCTGGAGCCTGGCTGACCAATCGACAGTTGGAACAAGGCCTGCATCTGGTGACGGTCGTAGAGCATCGCACCGTTTACTACACCGGGATGGTCCTCGGCGAAATGTTTCAGATTCTGGTAGTGAGTGGTAATGACGCCAAAAGCCTCTTTCTTCCAGAACTGCTTCAGCACGGCCTCGGCAATGGCTCCACCGATGGCCGGCTCCGTACCACCACCGAACTCGTCTATCAGCAGCAGCGTGCGACTGTTGGCCTGCTTCATCATGTTTTTCATATTCAGCAGATGGCTCGAATAGGTACTCAGGTCATCAGCTATCGACTGCTCGTCGCCAATGTCTATCATGATGTTCTGAAACAGTCCTACCGTACTCCTGTCGCCCACAGGTATCGACAATCCGCATTGCACCATATACTGCAGCAGTCCTACGGTCTTCAGACACACAGACTTACCACCCGCATTCGGACCTGAAATGATAAGCAATCTGCCACTTGGTACATTTCTCTCACCTCTTACCTCTAACCTCTCACCTCTTAACATGATATCCAGCGGCACCACCTGACGACTGGTACTCACCGTCGTCTTATCCTGCTTCGCCAGCGAACGCTGCAACAGCGGGTGTATGGCGCGAATCCAATCCATGTGTGGCTCCGCTTTCACCTGTGGCTCGAAGGCTTGCATCTCCTCGGCCATGTCTGCTTTGGCGTGTACCAGGTCTATCTCTGCCAGGAATCGGTACGAGTCCAGCACCTCTTGCACGTGTGGGCGCAACTCGTCCGAGAATACCGTCAGGATGCGGATAATCTCCCGTCGTTCGGCAGCCTGAAGTTCACGCACCTTGTTGTTGGCTTCCACCACCTCAGCCGGTTCTATGAATACCGTTTTGCCCGTTGCCGACTCGTCGTGCACAATGCCATTGATTTTACGCTTCAGTCCGGGTGCTACTGGTATCATGAGTCGCCCGTCGCGCAGGGTGGGAGCGGTGTCCTGAGCCACCAGACCTTCCTTTTGGGCTGAATGTAATATAGTATATAAGGTACGCGAGATGGATCCTGCCGTCTGTTCTATGTCGTGACGGATACCAGCCAGCGTCATCGTTGCCGAGTCCTTGATACGTCCGAACTTGTCCAGTATCGAGTCAATGCGACGAATCATGGCAGGGAACGTCAGTACGTCCGCAGCCATACGGTGCAGGGCAGGGTAGAGGTACTCCGGATTATCCTCGTCGCCATTGTTCTTGTTCAGAAAGGTGACGATGACGCCTATCGTTTCCAACGACCTTCTGAGGTCCCACAGCTCGTTTTCCTCCAGATGCGTGTTCTCAAGTCGGATGCGGGCTACCGATTCACGCACATCGAAGAAGTAGTTCATCTCAGGTTTCTCCGTGGCCTGCATCAGTCGTCGCATTTCGCGCACCTGTTCCATCTGCTCGTTCACCACGTCGGCATCGTCTGAGAAGGCTATTTCGTCCACCTTCTCCTGTCCCAACGTGCTTTGGCAGTGCCCTTTCAGCATGCGCCGAATATCGTCGAATCCTATCTTTTGTTCGTAGTTACTTGGATAAATCATGGTGCAAAGGTACAAAAAAACACGATGATATTCAAAAAAGTTGCCTTAAAATTTGGTAAATTCATTTTTTCTCCGTACCTTTGCAGCCGCTTTCAAGACGATAGAGCACTGGAGAGATGGTAGAGTGGTCGATTACAGTAGTCTTGAAAACTACCGTACCGAGAGGTACCGGGGGTTCGAATCCCTCTCTCTCCGCAAGAAAATGCAACCTTTTTGTGTAAAAGGTTGCATTTTTTTTGTATCATCCTACATGTGAATCGGTCCATGACCCATGCACGACGTGGTGGTTAGTGCCGTCAGGAAGGCTGTGAGTGCGGCTACTACCATCTTCACCGCAATCTCAATCAGGCGAGTCTTCTTCATCATACGCCATCAATTACATGCCGCCTTCCTCGCCACCAGTGGGAGTGTCTCCGGTGTTGCCACCTTCGTTGCCTCCGGTATTATCGCCCGTACCCCCGGCGTTCGTACCCCCGGCGTTCGTACCTCCGGCGTTTGTATCCCCGCCTTCGTTGTCCTCAACCTCGCCGCTGGTACTGGTGACGCGCTTCACCTCCTTACCCGTACGGTCGATGCAGGTGATCTGGATGCTGGTGTTTGCCAGCTCGTCCTTCAGGTCCACCGAGGGGGTGAAGATGATGCGGCGGCTCTCAATCAGGCTGGTCTTCACGTCGTTGACGTCCTCAACAGCCTTGCTTCGCAGTCCGAAGCGCATGCTGCCCAGTCCGGGCAGTGCCACCGAGTGGCCTTCCGTAGCCCAAGCCTTAATCACTTCGCCAGCTGCATCCCAGCAGGCCTTCATCACGCCCTGGCTCACGCCGCTGCGCAGGGCAGCCTCACGAATCACCTTTGTCTGACTCAGGCTGGAGTACAGTTCAGGCTTCATCACATAGCGGTAAACGCCAGGATCATTCTCGTCTTTCGTAAACTTCAGCAGTCGTTCTACTGCCTTTACCTTAAGTGCCATAAAATTAAAATTTTAAGGGTGTAAAAATTTTTCCTTCTCCTTAAAACCTATTCCTTCTTGCCTCGTTTTTGCGCTTTGCCTATGAAAATCTTGCTCCATGGTTAACAAAAATTTTCCCGTTGGCTATGCCGCAAATTTTTGATGCTAATGTCTGTTTTGCATCTATGCAAAGGTACGAATTTTTCCTGAATTGTGCAAGCTTTTTAGCAATTATTTTTCAAAAAACTTTGAATCTTGAAACCTGAAGCCTAAAAACTGGTTCACTTTCCCGCTTTCCCGGTTTCCCACTTTTGACATCTGCATTTTCAGATTTCACGAAGCAGATAATTTTAATATTATATATATTTTAATATATATAATATTAATAGTATAATTACTACCTATCATCTACTACTCCCCCTGATAGACCCTCACTAATCCATCATTACCTTAGAACCTAAATGTCAAAAGTGGGAAAGTGGGAAAGTGGGAAAGTATTGTAAAAGGGTCGAATTCGCCCCCATTTTTAAACCCATCGAATTCGAGTTTGTAATTTGGTAGTCTGAACTACCGAAATTACATATATTAAGTTAAAAAAACCTTTCATTTCTATCACCTTTTAGGTGATTTTTCACGAAATCGCATTCTTTCTGCAAAAAAATCGCTATCTTTGCATCAAAATATAGTAAATTGGGATTATTATGACAACAATAGAGTTAAGAACATCCATTGCAGCAGAACTCGACCAGATGAGTGTCGAGATGCTGGAGAGTGTGTCGCGCTACGTGAAGCGGCTACGCCATCATCCCCGTCCCACTAGACATTCCGTACAGAGCCGTCGTGCCGAAAGTGCCGATGCTGTTGCTTCAGGCCTTTCGCCTCGTGTGCTGCAGTTCCAGCGCGGCAACCCCTGGTATGCCACCGACGAGGAAGTTGACAAATTGCGTCAGGAATACTTAGCTGAGAAGTACAAATGAAACGAGTATTCGTTGACGCCAACATAGTTATCGACCTGCTGTGCGAACGCTATCCTTGGTCCCCAAGGTGCTGCGCTTCTTCAGTATGGGCGATCTTGGGCAGATTGACCTCTTCTGTTCCTCTCTGTCGCTGGGTACTGCAAGTTACATCATGGAAACCCGCAAGCTGAGTACTCAGGACATCTTTGACGGCATTGCCCTGCTCTGCAAGATGTGTACACCTACCACCGTCAATAAGTCGGTGGTTAAAAGTGCCCTCGCTTCTGGTTTCACCGATTTTAAGGATGCTCTCTCACCCGCACGTACTACCACAAGTACCGCCTCTACACTATCCGAGGCATCATTTCGAGGTGGGCACCATCGAGCGAGAACGACACATCGGCATATATCCAGAACGTGAGTCGCCTCACCGGCATCGACCCTGACGAGCCGATAGGCATCCCGAGTGACAAGCCCAGCCGCTGGATGGCAGTAGGCGTGGCAATGGCGATTCAGGAGAATGGAACGTCGTCTATCGACTGGTTCGCCATGTAGAGTGACATCAGATTACAAATGAAATAAATCGAAGTCGTAGCAGCGATAATACGCAAAGGAGATAAGATATTCGCCACGGAAAGAGGGTATGGCGAGTGGAAGGACTGGTGGGAGTTCCCCTGGCGGCAAGTGACACTAAGGGACCGGCACCTGTCGGAAGATGAAAGATGGAAATGTCACAAAAAAAAGCGTCCTGGATTTAGGACGCTTTATTCTTTTGTTATTTATGTACAGAATCTGCTTGCTATACTCGAATGCCAAATATCTGTTTGAGGAAATAGAAGAATCCCTTGCTTTCCTCCTGCTGCTGTTGCTGCTGCTCTTGGACAATACACTTAGGCTGTGGAGACTTTACTCTTACCTTTACCCTAACGGCGTCTGCATTGGTGGTGACTACGAATGATAAAGCGACTGCTGCAATCGTGCTCATGAGCACCTTCTTTGCATTGAAATTCTTGTTTGCCATAATTATAATTTTTAAGTTGTTGATAAATTGTTTTGTTTCTTTTGTTGCTGCAAAGTTAGGGCGCTTTTTCAGAAGAAACAAGTTTTTTACTGATTTTCCTCTGAAGATGTTCGGACAACAACGGAATTTTCGGACAAATAAGCGTTATGGCGGAAAAAGTTGTCGCAAATCAGTGTGTTTTATGCATTTTTCTGAAAAGGCAGTAGGGACTGGTACCTGTCTTGATATGGAGCAAACTTGATGTAATAAATGTGCTGTTGCATAACTTTTTATTTTTGATGTTCTCTATATTGGCGTGCGAATTACACTTTAGCAATCGTTTACGTACTTTTTTCGTTCGTTGACGCTTGCTTTTTCCCTGTTTTGACGTACTTTTGCATCGTAGAAATAACAAAATAAACTACTGATGAGAAAAATATTTTTTCTGTGCTTGCTTTGTTTAAGCATGCTTGCCAACGCTGGCGTCGTTCAAATCATCGACGCCCGTGGCTGGCTGGAGTCCGCCTATGTAACGTTCTCCTTGGCTGACGATGCCAAAACTTATAATATTTATGTAAAAGGTGGCCAGTATGCTGACTATACCAAGATTGACGACCAGCTGGTGCGCAACTACGACGCCTATGGACGTGCCGATGTGGTAGGTCTGCAGGCAGGCACTTATACGCTGAAGGTCGTACCCGTGAATGCTGCAGGTACTGAACTTACTGCTCAGACCGTCACAACTGCCGACTTGGACGTTCGCAGCTACAGTCGCGAGGGTTTTGCCTTCATGGGCGGCTATTCCCCTGGAGCCTACAAGAGCGACGGTACGCTGAAGGCGGGAGCCAAGGTGTTCTACGTGACGAAGAATACGGCAAAGACCATCAGCACAACCGTCATTACAGACACCAAGGGTAATACAACCGAATGTACAGGTCTGCAAGCCATTATCACAGCCTACGAAAAGGGCTGCGACACAACACCTATCGACTTCCGTTTTGTCGGACTGGTCACCAAGGACGATCTAGATGCTATTGGCAGTAGCGAGGAAGGTATTCAGGTGAAAGGCAGGAAAGCTGACTCTGAACTGAATATGACCTTCGAAGGTATTGGCGACGATGCAACCATCAAGGGCTTTGGCTTCTTAGTACGCAACTCCAAGGGCGTAGAGTTCCGCAACTTCGGCATCATGCGCTGTATGGACGATGGCATCTCGCTCGATACCGACAATTCGAACATCTGGATTCACCATACCGACCAGTTCTATGGCAAGCACGGCAGCGGCGACCACGCCAAGGGCGACGGAGCCACCGACGTGAAGAGCGACTCGAAATATGTCACCGTTTCGTACAACCGCTTCTGGGATACCGGCAAGTCGAACATGTTCGGTATGAAGTCGGAGAGCGGCCCTAACTACATCTCGTACGACCACAACTGGTTCGACCAC
>CAMVOS010000008.1 GCA_947169185.1 uncultured Prevotella sp. | reverse complement strand
ATACCTTAGCCGATATTAATTATTAACTCGTTATTTATCAATATTTTACTATGGCAAATCATTAGTGTCCCGTTAAAATTGGGACGAGTTAAATATTAATCAAATAGCCCCGGAATAAGGGGACAATCGAGTTCTTTGACATCGTTGAATTTAGTCTTATCGAACAGGTCGGCCAGGTGAGTTTTGTCCGTAAGTGATATGCTAAGGATTTGTAAGACCTCATAGGTTGAGCGCTCCAATTTCATATCATGATGGACAATAGCCACAAGACAATAGGTTATGATGGCGACAGCAATCTGGATGCGGACGGCATTCTCCGTAGTGCCCCAGAATTTCTTGATCTTGAGATGCTGTTTTAGCCATTTGAAGAAGAGTTCCACCAACCATCTTTTCTTGTAAAGTTCTGCTACTTCAAGAGCTGTGAGATGCTTGGCATTGGTGAGAAAAGTGAATTCGCGTTCTTCTTCCTCATCATAGTATCTAACGAGTCTGAATGACTCAGGATACTTCTTCTCCGATATATAACCTGTAAGTCTCACCTCAGCATCAGTGAGCACATTCTTAGGCATACGTCTCTTCCATTTGACTATCTTGTACTTCAAGTTCGTCTTTGCTCTGACTACATAGAAGGAATACGTCAGATGTATTCTGTAGAGTTCTTTGAACGAGTCGTAAGCCCTGTTGAATATGTAGTAAGCATTTGATTCATAGGGAATTGAAGACATTGCCGTTGAATCATGCTTTGATGCTGTGGTCACTGTGTAGAAGGCTGGAACCTGAGCCTCAATGTCATATAAGACATGGGCTTTGACACCGCCTTTCTTCCTTCTGAATCTTGCCCATGGGAATGTAGAGAGACATAGGGGAATGGTCGTAGAATCAAATGCGTATTTCTTTCCAGGAATATCCAGAAGATTGGTTGCCCGTTTCTCGCAAGCCTCCTTCATCATGTAGAAGGCGAAATCCTCGAAGATCCTGTAGTCACGATTCTGATTTGCAGATGCCAATGTGGTTTTGGCAATCGGTTTGCTTCCTATGCCAAGAAACTTACACTTGGAATGGTGTGCCTCCAAGGCTACCACTACGTCTCTCAGACTTTCACGATTTGAGAGTTGTCCAAACATCATTGCAAGCAGTTGGTTCCAACACGAGAAGTGCTTCACGTACTTGTTTCCATCATACTTGCGAGCAAGATAGTTGAAGTGGTTTCTGTCCAAATGACTGACCAGTTGAGAGAAAACGTATTGACCTTGGTTCATTGTAGCCTGTTGAATTAGGCTACAAAGGTACAAATTCAAAACCGTTGACTCTCAAAATTGCTCGTAAAAGACTGTAATTCAATTATTTCAAAGACCGATTAGTCCACTTTAACGGGACAGTAGTGATGGCAAATTATAAGAATGATACAGTAAAAGTCTTTTTGAATGAACTAAAAAAAGTTGAACAACAAGAGACTGAAGAAAAACTTCAAAAATACTTTGAGGGATTAGCAAAAACCTTATTCAACAAGATAGACATCTTGGCTGGAAAATGCAGGTATTCTTTGGCGGAAATAGAATTCTACTATCAAAATGAACGTTTTAAAGGTGGTCAATATAAAGACACATATCCTAGAACGAAAGATGCGGGAAATCTATTTTGGCATTTAAGCGGTATAGACATTTGCTTTGAAACTGATAAAGAGAAAGGATCCTACTATGGAGGCATCTTAATTCGTAGTATAGTAAAGTTAAAAGCAGATGGTAGCGAAGACTGTCTTATAACAGGACCGATGTGCTGTTCTGATGAACTATTAAATAGCTGTGTCGAAAGTAGCAAAAATGAAGCTCCTGCCTTTTTACCTATCCTAGTAGATAAAGAGAATTTGAATATAGTACCTGTGGAACCTGTTCCTGCAAGAAGACAAGGCATCGAGGCAGATAAAGGGGAAAAAGCGTTGCCATTCTGTTTCTATACAGAACGGTCTTCATGGAAGAACCACAAGGGTTATAATTATTCAGCGTGTCCAGAAAAACGTAAAATAGAAAACAATGATAACAGACGCACAGACCAATAAAGTATATTTTTCATCTTGGCTACCTCAGACGTGTCCAAAGCTTTGGACAGAACTTCAAAAAGTCCTTCTAGAAAACAATGTGGATACGGCTTTATTGAACTGCACCAACGATATTTGGTGTAGGGATTTCATGCCCATTCAGATCGCACCTGACAAAATGGTCTTTTACGACTATAACCCAGATTATCTACAAAGGAAAAAGAAATACATTACCAACACCAAAATGCTGGCAACAATGTTTGTTCGGGTGATGCCTAAGGTCTCTATTAAGTTTTTAAAACTGATAATAGACGGAGGTAACGTTGTCAAATGTGACGATACCATTGTCATGACTGAAAAAGTCTTTAATGAAAACAAAGAATATAGTCGTGATGATATCGTAGAGATGCTTCGTTGTGCTTTCGAGTGCGACATCATGTTCCTGCCCTGGGACAGAAGTGAGCCTTATGGCCATAGCGACGGCATTATTCATTATTTGGGTAACAACAAGGTATTGCTCACCAATTACGATGACTTCGATTCAGATTATTATCATAAATTTAAAACCATTCTTGAACAGAAGTTTGAAGTAATACCCCTTCACTATCCTGTTAAGAGAAAGAACATAAATAATTGGTGCTACGTTAATTTTTTACATATTGGCAATCTTGTCATCGTTCCACAGTTAGGTATACCTGAGGACGAGATGGCCATCGAACAGATACAGAAGGCCCTTCCTGATGCTAAAGTGGTGGGAGTACCCGCAAGTGAGGCGGTAAAGGACGGCGGTGCCCTTAATTGTCTGTCTTGGAATATCGATGCTAGTGAAGCACAGATGGTTCCTGAAAATTCCTACGACAAAGAATACTATCTGGATCTCCTTAATAAAATAGAGCTCGAGACTATTGCCTTCACTCCATATTTTGATTGGCTGGAAAACCGAGATAACTTACCTAGTACTGACTATATGAACCAGCTATTACGTTATATAGACAATTCTCGGAAAGTTACAGAAGAAATTATGGATGCAGCGAAATCAGCTCTGAATGATCCCGAATTATTAAGTTTACCACAAAAGTTTGAAACACGCGACGACATCAGACATTATGAATACCAGATAGTATACACAAACTTACTCTTAAATGCGGTTCTGTGTAACAGCTTACAAATAGAAGACACAAACAAGTTTTCAAGTTCAAATGTACTAGTAAATACAAAGACAAATGATATAGAGCGAATTGCTTCTCAATATCATGATAGCATGTTTCCTGAAGAAGAATTCGACAGGTTTTATATAGAAACTATTTTGCCACCTGTTCATGATTGTCCTTTTTAGGCATCATTACTACTAACCTCTTCGGGCCCGCATCGCTGCGAGCCCGAAGTGGTATTACAAACTAACTAAAACGAATATTATTTCTTGGCCAAGAGGGGCTGATCTGTTATCAGTATCTCACTGACCAGCTGGAACTGTGACGAGGAATCAGCACGATGGTAGCAGCTCACATTGTTGACACTGTCGTCAGGCATCAGCGAGTAGACCATCTTGTCTACGGGTTGGTCGAAGCAGTTAGCAATGGGGTTATAATGGCTATAGGCTATGCTGTATGTTGTATCATCAACGGTGTATTCGTGACGTGCAGCACATGCCCAACTGCTCATGCAGTCATCCCAACGATATGTTACCTTGCTGGTCAGTGTGCCATCAGCAGCATAGGTATAATCATACTTCAGATATGGCGTCAGAGTGAGCATGCCCCTGCAATCATCGTTTGTCTTATAGACATACATGGTAGTAATGTCGTTTCCTGTGAAATCAGCATTATAGGCAAACTTGCTATTGGCCTTGGTTGACACTACCTCGTAGACGTTCTTAACAGTTTCTGAGGTGAGAACTTGTGCTTTGGCGCTCATGGCGGCTATGCACATCATGGTTGCAAATACTAACTTTTTCATAATTGTAATGTTTAAGAATTAATGTTTATCCCTTAGACGCAAGGTGTTATCCTTTTACTACAGACTTACGCCAGTTTTTTTGTTCTTTTGTCTGTTAGACGCAAGAAGACTATGAAAAAGTTGCAACGATGATAAAAAAAAGTTCTAAATCACGCCTTATGGTTATAGAACCGGATAAGTAGGGCAACAACGCTAAAAGCGATGAGAAACTCGAGGACTACAATATAGATATAATACATAATGATTTGTGGTATAATTGGTTACAGGTTTGGTGATATGGCACACACCCAGTTATCAAGGTTCCAGTCTTGTGTGCCTGCATAGGGCTGGTCGCCTACAAGTCGGGCACCATTTTCCTTGAGTCCACTACAGAAGGCGTTGGCATAGCTGCCATTGTCCAATCGGTTGCCCAACGCAATAAACACAGCGATGTTCTTGCCATTGAGACTGGCTGTACGCAGCATCTGACTGGCATATTGCCAATGTGGCGTCAACAGACCATCAGCCTGAAACTCGACAGCAAGGACAAGACTCTGGCTGTTCTCGACCTGTCTGTTGTTCATACTCTGGACGCTGATAGTCTCAGCACCCAACTTGTCGGCTATCTCTTCAGCAACAGCCTGACAACTGTCGTACACGACGACGATTGATTCATGTTTTATAGTCCACAAAAATTAGTTTGCGCCTCACACCCTTACATCGAAGGCATTCAGCTGGTTTCCGACAAAGGCTGGTCTTCAGACTTTACACCACTCCCAAGCGCCTTCTCGAACCAATTGCTCAATGGCGTTTATGCTTGGAAGCCATAACGGAGTTCACTGCTGCGGGACAGTCGGAGATTCTCACTCACATTCCCAATTAAGCACAGCTAAGTGCACCTTTACGGGCAACACATTTCTGTATTGCGATACAAAGGTAATACTTTTTTGTGAAATAAAAAAGCAATATGGAAACTTTTTTCTCTTTTTGTAGGGCAAGGAATTAACGCATGCGTTTTTTGCCTTTTCCAACAGCGGGTTTGGCGACTGCAGGCTTAGCAGCAGGCTTTGGAACTGCGACTTGAGGAATATCCTTAGTGACAGTGGCACGAAGGATGCGAATATCCTTGATGGGACGGTCGAATTTGTCAGTCTGGGCCTTCTGAATGCGCTCAACGACGTCAAGCCCTTCAGTGACTTCTCCAAAGACCGTGTACTGCCCATCAAGATGTGGTGTGCCCCCAACAATCTCGTAAGCCTTTATCATCTCAGGCGTCAGTTTTACGCGTCCGTGAGTCATGGTGTCGAGCCGTTCTTGCACCTTCTCTATCTGCTGACTACCAAGTCGTTGGCCCCATACGATATAAAACTGGCAGGCGCTACTGCGCATCTCTGGGTTAACAATGTCCGGCTCACGTGCCATCGCTACACTGCCACGACGATGGAATATCTGAGGCAGACGGAATTCAGGTTCCTGAGTATAGTCGAAGTCGCCAGTACCCAACCGTTGTCCTGGACGAGCATTCTTGCTGTTTATGTCACCCGACTGTATCATAAAGTCCTCGATAACACGATGAAAGAGTAGCGAGTCATAGACATGCATCTTTGTGAGTTTTATGAAGTTATCACGATGCAAAGGCGTCTCGTCGTAGAGCGCAATACGAATATTACCTTCTATGGTTTCAAGCAACACCTCAGTAGTAGATGTCTGAGCTTTCGTTGTCAGCGAGCCCAAAAGTGCTATAAGCAGTATAGATAGTAATTGTCTGTTCATGCTGCAAAAATACAAAATAATTATGAAATCTCATAATTTATTCGTAATTTTGCACACGAAATGAATGAATTGAACCTTCCGCCATATGACATCAAACTGCGTGGAACGCGTGAAAAGCCCGAAATACTGGACTTTCTGCGTAAGCGTTATGTGGCGCTGACACCCGAGGAATGGGTACGTCAGCACTTTACGCACTGGTTGGTAGAGCATAAGGGCTATCCACAAGGTTTGTTGGGCAACGAAATCGCTTTGAAATGTGGCGAGAAGACGCTGCGATGCGACTCCATATTATATAATAAGGAGGCGCAGCCACAGATGATTATAGAATACAAAGCACCCACTGTATCAGTGACACAGCGGGTGTTTCGTCAAATTTCAGCCTATAACCTCCTACTACACGTGGACTATCTGGTGGTTTCGAACGGTCTGCAACACTATTGCTGCAAGATGGACTACGAACACCAGACGTACCAATTCTTGGAGGAGATTCCTGACTATTCTAACATTGAACGTTAGTTTATTCCAGATAAGAGGCATCGCGAATTTCCGGTACCTTTACTTCTTCATCAGGATTTTCAATTTCCTTCTTCACAGTCTTGCGAATTGCGCGCTTACGCGTCTTCTTCTCCTCAGTACCAGTGACCTTGTCAATCTTAACACCTGCCAACTCAGGATCGATGAGGATACGTCCGCAGTACTCGCAAACGATAACCTTCTTGTGCATCTTGATGTCGAGTTGACGCTGGGGCGGAATCTTATTGAAGCAACCACCACAGGCATCACGCTGCACATAAACGATACCCAAACCATTGCGAGCATTCTTGCGGATGCGCTTGAACGAAGTGAGCAGACGTGGCTCGATCTTAGCTTCGAGGTCCTTCACCTTAGCCCTTAGCTTCTCTTCCTCAGCACGCGTCTCTTCCATAATCTCGTCTAGCTCGCTCTTCTTCAGGTCAAGAGCCTGGCGACGGTCATCAATAACCTCCTGGTTCTGAGCCAGTTCGACCTTTTTCTCCTCAATCTTGAAGTTAGCCTCCTTGATCTTCTTGTTGCAGAGCTCAATTTCCAAAGACTGGAACTCAATTTCCTTTGACAGCGTATCATACTCACGATTGTTCTTCACATCGTTCAACTGCGTCTTATAACGCTCTACGCTGGCCTTGGCTGTCTCAATCTCACCTTTCTTCAAGGTAACAGCCTGCTCGTACTCGTTAATTTCATTCTGAATCTTCTCAATACGAGTAGAGAGTCCCTCGATTTCGTCTTCGAGGTCCTGTACTTCCAGAGGCAATTCGCCTCGCAATGCACGCTTCTCGTCGATACCTGAGAGCGTGGTCTGCAGTTGATAGAGGGTCTTCAGGCGCTCCTCAACTGGCATGTCTGTAGGATCTTTCTTTGCCATAATTCTCTTTTTTATTATTTCGATGTTTCGAAGTTTCGATATTTCGATGTTTCCATTAAATATAAACTATCGGGTTCGTACTGGTCTCTGCTATCTCCGTGCGAACGCCAGGACATTCTTTCTGGATGATATCACGGAAGATTTCGCAGGTGAACTGTTCGCTCTGATAATGGCCTATGACACAGATTTGTATCTCCTGATCATGACCAAAGTACTGATGGTAGTGCATCTCACCTGTAATGAAGGCATCGGCACCTTGACTAATGGCGTCTGGCAACAGGAAATCGCCTGCGCCGCCACAAATAGCCACCTTCCTAATGGGACGCTCCAACAGCACGTTACACTGGGCACATTGCACGATGAACTGTTTTTTCACCAGTTCTACAAAGGCACGGGCATCCATTGCAGAGAGCAAGTCCCCTACTACACCACTGCCAGCCTCGATGCCATCAACCGTCTTTTGTGCAAAGAACTGGCATGCCTTCAGTCCCAAACGCTCAGCTATCTTCCAGTTCACGCCATCCAACGCATTATCCATGTTAGTATGCATTGAAACGATGACGATGTCGTGCTTGATAGCCTTGATGACACAGCGCTGGACATAGTCCTGACCACTGATTTGCTTCAGCCCACGAAACAGCAGTGGATGATGGCTCACAATGAGATTACACCCTTTACGGATAGCTTCGTCAATGATAGCTTCGTTGACATCCAGACACAATAATGCCCCTGAAACCTCCGCCTCCGTCAGTCCCAATTGCAGGCCAGCATTATCCCAACTTTCCTGCAAGGGCAGAGGCGCGAATCGTTCAAGGGCGCTCAGCACTTGCTTTATTTTCACGCTTCTTTATTAAAATTAGACTGCAAAGATACGAAAAAAACTACGAATTACATGAATCTCGCGAATTTTTTATGCTTTTTTAATTCGTCAAATCCGTGTAATTCGTGGTCGTATATCAATCATTGTCATGTTCGTGACAATACGAAGTGCCATCAAAACAGTGGGTGCAAACACGCTCCTTAGGCAGACCTATCGACTCTATCAAATCCTCGATGGTAGCAAACTTCACACTGGTCAGTCCCAAACGACGGGCAATCTCGTTCACCATACGCTTGTATTCAGGCGAGTCCGTCTTGGCATAGGCCTCTAAGTTTTTGTTCTCATCACCCTCAATATCCTTGATAATACGACGAGTAATCAACTCTAAATCGCTCTTCGAAGAAGTAAAGCCAATAAACGGACAACCATATACTAGTGGAGGACAAGAGATGCGCACATGCACCTCCTTGGCACCATTATCGAAGAAAGTGCGGACATTGTCGCGAAGCTGGGTGCCACGAACAATAGAGTCGTCGCAGAACACGATGCGCTGGTCCTTCAAGATAGCAGGGTTTGGAATGAGTTTCATCTTAGCCACCAAGTCACGACGGTTCTGATTACCAGGGGTAAACGAGCGGGGCCATGTGGGCGTATACTTCAGTACTGCACGCTTGTAGGGAACGTTTTTGCCATGCGAATAACCTAAGGCCATACCCACACCAGAGTCAGGAATACCACAAACAAGGTCAGGCGTGACGTCATTGTCTTTCTCGCCTAACAGACGACCATTCTTCTCGCGTACATATTCTGTATTAATGCCCTCGTAGTCACTGGCAGGGAAACCATAATAAACCCACAGGAACGAACATATCTGACAGCGTGAGAAAGGCTTCTGCAGCACTTCAACGCCATCAGCCTTGATACGGACAATCTCGCCAGGACCCAAATCGCGAATAACCTTATAATCGAGATTAGGAAAACTGGTTGTCTCGCTCGATACGGCATAGGCCTCCAAAAGTTCGTCAGTACCAATGGGCGACAAACGATGAATCTTCTTCTTGCCCATTACGATGGGTGTACGTCCTAAGAAATCACGGGCTGCAATGATACCGTCCTCTGTGAGAATCAGCATCGAGCAAGAGCCCTGAATTTTCTGATACACCTTGTTAATACCCTCTACAAAGGTGTCGCCCATATTGATGAGCAGCGCCACCAGCTCTGTCTGGTTGATGTTGTTGGCAGACATCTCGCTGAAGTGCATGCGCTGTTGCAACAGTTCTTCAGCTATCTCGCGCAGGTTATTGATTTTAGCTACTGTCACCACAGCATAACGTCCCAGATGCGAATTGACGATGATGGGCTGAGGGTCGGTATCGCTGATAACGCCCAAGCCCTGATGACCCTTAAACGAGTCGAGTTCATCCTCAAAACGAGAGCGGAAGTATTCACGTTCCAATGAGTGGATAGAGCGGTGGAAGCCACTCTTCTCATCGAAAGTCACCATACCGGCGCGTTTTGTTCCTAAGTGCGAGTTGTAATCAGTTCCGTAAAACAAATCGTTTACGCAATCTTGTTTGGAGATAGTGCCAAAAAAGCCACCCATAATGTTTCTTTTCCTTATTAATTTACTTGTTTATCCCTAACAGCGTGCAAAATTACAAAAAGAATGGCAAATGACAAAGAAATAATTCGTTTTTTTCTTCACAAAATATTTGCACGAACCAAAAATGTTTAGTACCTTTGCACAAACCAATAATGCTGCTAATTGATGAAACATCATATAAGACTATTCATTTGTATCATTGGCATGTTGCTGAGCGCCATCAACATACAGGCTGCTAACGACTACAAAGAGACACCAGAGTATCTGGCTCTGCGTGATTCCATGCACCATGCTTTCAACGATGGCGACAGTGCCAGATTCTTCTACCATGTAAAGGCGTTACAGGACTATCTGCTTGATAAAGATGACTTGCGCGCTTACTATACCCAGCGCTGTAACGAGATTGTGTTCCTGCTGAACCGGCAGAGCATCATTGAAGCCTACAAGCTCGCCACCGTCCTCTCTCAAGAACTTCTTCAACGCAAGCTTGACAAGGAGATGTACATGGCCTACAACATGATGGGGCATATCTACAACTATAGCGGAAATTTGGAGAATGCCAAAGAGTGTTTCAAGAGAGTGCTGAGCCTTATGGAGAAATCTGGGTACGAGGAGAGCATGGCCCCCATTTACATGAACCTCGTCAATGTGGAGATGAGTCAAAACCATTCTGACGAAGCCATGCGCCTTCTCAACAAAGCATTAGAAATAGCAGCAAAGGCCTCGCCCCAGCGTCTGTTCGACATTGAGACGCGTCGTACACTTTTGTATTATAACCTTGACGACATCAACAAGTTCAATGAGGGCTATCAAACCTATAAAGAAGGCATCAAGAAGGGGTTCTCGTCAGTTCATGGTCGTGAGCTCGAAGTGTATTACACGGCAGAACAAGGTCGTATTGACGAGGCTGTGAACATAGCCATGAACGAGTTGGGATCAACAGAGCGCTACGAAGCCATTATCAAAATCTATGAGCGAGCAGGACTTTGGCAGAAGGCTTTCGAATACCTGAAATTGGAGAATGAGGCTTCCGACTCCATCAACACTATCATTCTGAGTAATAGCATGCAAGGCATTCAGGACGAGATGAGGATTCACGAGGCAGACCGCAAGGCTTCGCGCTATTTCATTTTAGGTCTGCTGGCTGTTGTCATCCTACTCACCCTATTGTTGACTGCCATGTTTTACATCTACTACACTCGTCGTCGCCACATGCGGCAATTAGAGCGTGCCTATCAGCATGCCTTGGAGTCAGACAAGATGAAAGCAGCCTTCATCCAGAATGTCAGCCACCAACTTCGCACCCCGCTGAACATCATCAATGGCTATGCGCAAGTGCTGTCGTCGCCAGACTTCGAGTTTTCAGCCAGTGAACGAAAGGAGATAGCGCATACCATGATGAAAAACACGGATATCATCACCTCATTGGTCAACGAAACATTGGAACTGTCATCCATGGAGACTGGAGTCATTGCCGAGAAGAAGGATAAGGTACAATTACACAGTCTGATAGGTGACGAGATACACACCCTACAACAGCTGAGCGATAATACGGTGCAAATGAATTATCATAGCACGCTGGCACCCGATTATGAACTCATGACCAGCGAACTGTTGCTGCGCCGTATCATCGATACGCTGATAGACAATGCCATCAAGAATACGCCTCAAGGCAGCATTACCGTTCGTACCAGTGTTGCCGACGATGTGCTGACCATCAGCGTCGAGGATACAGGAACGGGGATTCCTAAAGGTCAAGAGGAACATATCTTCGAGCGTTTCTTCAAACTCGACGACTTCAAGACAGGCCTCGGACTCGGCCTACCGCTTTGTCGCGCCCTATGCAGACGCTTAGAAGGTAATGTCGTACTCGACAAGAGTTATCCAGGTCCTGGTGCCCGTTTCGTGGTCACTCTGCCCTTATAAGCAGTTTATTCCAAGCATCCTATAATCTCTTCTACAGACTGGCAACCATGCTGGTCAAGCCACTCGTTGATGCCGTCTCTTACCTTGATGCTGACAGCAGGATCCAGGAAGTTGGCAGTACCTATCTCGATAGCCGTTGCACCACACATCAGGAACTCAATGGCGTCCTTTGCAGTCGAGATACCACCCAAGCCAACGACAGGAATCTTCACAGCCTTCGCCACTTGATAGACCATGCGCAGGGCCACAGGTTTTACGGCAGGGCCAGAGAGTCCGCCAGTACCAATCGACAGTACTTTCTTGCGCTTCTCAATATCGATAGCCATACCCATCAGCGTATTGATAAGCGATACAGAGTCGGCACCCTCAGCCTCAACTGCACGGGCAATCTCCGTGATATCCGTCACATTGGGTGACAACTTGACTATCAGCGTTTTATGATAAGCCTGACGAACAGCCTTCACCACACTCGATGCGCCAGCACAAGTCACGCCAAAGGCCATACCGCCATCCTTCACGTTAGGACACGAGATATTCAGTTCGATGGCAGGAATGTTTTCTAGTGCATCGATGCGTGCTGCACATTCAGCATAGTCCTCAGGCGAAGAACCGCTGACGTTCACTATCATATTCGTGTTGATATCCTTGATTTGCGGATAGATATGCTCACAAAAGTAGTCAACACCCTTGTTCTGTAGGCCCACGCAGTTTAGCATGCCACTGGCAGTCTCTGCCATACGCGGATAGTCGTTACCCTCACGCGGTTTCAGCGTTGTACCCTTCACGATGATGCCTCCAATGCCGTCCAAAGGCATAAAGTCAGCAAACTCCAAACCATAGCCAAACGTGCCGGAAGCCGTCATCACAGGATTCTTCAGCGACAATGCGCCTATATTAACGTTTAATTTTGCCATAACAAATTCTTGATATTAAATACGGGTCCATCCTTACAAACGCACAGGTTGCCTTCTGTGGTTTTCTCAACACAACACAAACAGGCGCCTAAGCCACAAGCCATCAGATTCTCCAGCGAGGCCTCGCACTCGATATCCTTTTCACGAGCGTAACGTGCCACAGCCTTCATCATGGGCGTAGGACCACAGGTATAAATCATATCGAAGCGCTCCTGGTGCAACAGCGAGTGCTGGGTCACAAAGCCTTTCTCGCCCTCAGAACCATCCTCCGTCGTCACGCATACACGCCCATACTTTTTAAATTCGTCCAGCATCAGCAGGTCATGGGCCGTTCTGGCACCCAGCAGGAATGTAGGCTCCAAGCCTTGTTCCTTCATCTGAGCACCCAAATACAACAGCGGAGCGACACCCACGCCGCCGCCAACGAGCAACGCTTTGTGCAAAGCGGTTCTCCCGCATTGCCACGAGAACCCATTACCCAATGGCAACACGCAGTTCAGCACGTCGTCAACCTTCAGTTCGCCCAGTCGTCGTGTACCGTCACCCACCATCGCAACCATCAGCCACAGCTCATTCTGCTGACGATCCACAAAGTTGATAGATATAGGACGACGCAGGAATGTCGTCGTGGAACCATCCACCCGTACCTCCACAAACTGGCCAGGCAGCATATCTGGCAGTGGTTTGTTGTCCGTCAGTCGTATCAGTACATGCTTCTCGCTGATACGTTCTACGGCTCTTACCGTTAAATCAAGGATATATTTCTTCATAACTCTTCACTTTTATCTCTTTACTTCTATGTCCGCTTGCCACAGCACCACTTCGCCTGCATAGAGCGTTTTCTGAACGTCGATGATGCGCTGGTTGCTGGATCCACGAAACAGCAAGTCTGGGTCACGCAGGCTCTCAACAAAGGGACCGTCCACCAACACGTCGAGTTCATAGAGTAGTTCGCGCTGTGCCCGAGTAATCAGCGACTCGTAGGTAAATCCCGTATAGCACCAAATGTCCTTGTTGGTCTGTGCATGTATAGCCCGTGCCAGTTCAGCGAAACCATCGCACTGGTACATCGGATCGCCACCCGAAAACGTCACATTGGCATAGGGGTCGGCCACGATAATCTTCATCAGCTCTTGCGTGGTCATCTCCCTACCCTGGTCGAAGGCCCACGACTGCGGATTATGGCAACCCTTGCATGCATGACGACAGCCTGCACAATAGATGGAGGTCCTAAAGCCAGGACCATCCACCATCGTATCTTCTATGACGTTCAGTACACGAATCAATTTTTACATGTTTAATCTTTAATCTCCAAAGAGGTCCTGCGAACCGTGGTCAATGTGCGTCACACGGTCGTTCAGCTCTGCCAGTTTTCCTGAGTTCCAACGGTCCGTCGTACCCACGAGATAACCCGTAATGCGCTGCAACTTATCGATATTAGCGCTACCACACTTCGGACACTTGTCCAGTTTGTCGTCCGCATTCTCGTAGCCACAGTCCATACAGCGGTTGCGGTTGTGGTTCACGCTGCCATAACCCATATTCAGCTGGTCCATCATATCCACCACACTCATGATAACCTGTGGATTGTGCGTGGCATCGCCATCTATTTCGACGTAGAAGATGTGTCCACCACGCGTCATCTCGTGATAGGGCGCCTCGATTTCAGCCTTGTGGCGCGCACTACATTTATAATAGACAGGCACGTGGTTCGAATTGGTGTAGTAGTCGCGATCCGTCACGCCAGGAATCACGCCAAACTGCTTGCGGTCCTTCTTTGTGAACTTACCGCTCAAGCCCTCGGCAGGTGTTGCCAATACGGAATAGTTATGATGGTAGCGCTCGCAGAATTCATTGACGCGCTCACGCATATAGCTCACAATCTTCAAGCCCAACTCCTGAGCCTCGTCGCTCTCGCCATGATGCTTGCCTGTAAGTGCCACCAGACATTCGGCCAGTCCAATGAAGCCTATACCTAATGTACCCTGATTGATGACGCTCTCGATGGTATCCGTGGGGCCCAACTTATCGGCACCAATCCACAGACTCTTCATCAGCAACGGGAACTGCTTGGCAAAGGCCGTCTTCTGGAACTGGTAGCGGTCGTCCAACTGCTTGGCAGCCACCTCTAACATATTGTCCAGCTTGGCAAAGAACATGTCGATGCGCTTCTGCTGGTCTTTCTCTTCCATACATTCAATGGCGAGTTTCACGATGTTGATGGTCGTAAACGACAGGTTACCACGACCGATAGAGGTGCGAGGTCCGAAGCGGTTCTCAAACACTCGTGTACGACAGCCCATCGTAGCCACCTCATGAATGTAACGCTTGGGGTCGTCAGCGCGCCAGTCAGGATCCTGATTATAGGTCGCATCCAAATTCAGGAAGTTTGGGAAAAACCTGCGAGCCGTCACCTTACAAGCCAACTGATACAGGTCGAAGTTACGGTCCTCAGGCAGATAATTCACACCACGCTTCTTCTTCCAAATCTGGATGGGGAAGATAGCCGTTTCGCCATTGCCCACACCTTCGTAGGTCGACAGCAGGATTTCACGCATCACGCAGCGGCCCTCGGCGCTTGTGTCTGTTCCGTAGTTGATACTCGAGAATACCACCTGGTTACCACCACGCGAGTGAATGGTGTTCATATTGTGGATAAATGCCTCCATAGCCTGATGCACGCGACCTACCGTCTTATTGATGGCATGCTGACGGGCACGCTCCCTACCCTCCAGTCCGTCGAGTGGCTGCTTCAGATAGTCCATCAAGGGTTCGTCGTACATGTCCTTGAAGTCCTCACCATAGAGGTCTTCCAATGCCTTCAGTTCCTCGATGTAACTCATGCGCACATAGGGAGCCAAGTAGAAATCGAATGCGGGAATGGCCTGTCCGCCGTGCATCTCGTTCTGACAACACTCCATCGAGATACAAGCCAATACCGAAGCCGTCTCGATGCGCTTGGCAGCTCGCGAAGCCCCGTGTCCGGCAATGAAGCCACAGTTCAGGATGTTGTCCAATGGGTGCTGCACGCAGGTCAGCGACTTCGTAGGATAGTAGTCCTTATCGTGGATGTGCAGGTAGTTATGCTCCACGGCATCGCGGCTCTCTGCCGAAAGCAAGTAGTCGTCGACGAAAGGCTTGGTGGTCTCCGAAGCGAATTTCATCATCATGCCCGCAGGGGTGTCAGCATTCATGTTGGCATTCTCGCGCGTCACGTCGTTGTTCTTGATATTCACGATGTCCAGAAACACGTCGCGCGTCTTGGCCTTGCGGGCTATCGAACGCTGGTTGCGATAGGCAATATATTTCTGAGCCACGTCCTTACGGCTCGACTTCATCAGTTCCAGTTCCACCAGGTCCTGAATCTGCTCCACTGTCATCTGACTGTCGCCACGCTGGGCAATGTGGTCGGTTATCTGATACAACAAGCGCTCGTCTTCGCCCTTGTCTGTGTGCATCATGGCCTTACGGATAGCAGCCATAATTTTCTGCTCGTTGAATCCAACGATGCGTCCGTCTCTTTTTACAACTGTTTGAATCATATATATAGTATAGCTTTTAAGTTAAAAAATAATCCATATTAATATACCTACTGCTGCAACGACAGTCCATAGTCGCCACTGTTTCAGCATGGGCATAAAGGCACGTTGTTGGGCTCTCTTTACAAAGAGTTTGCGCACCTCCGATACGCTGGCACCATTACCCAACAGATATTCCCATAGCGACTGGTACTGCTGCATGTCCTGAATCCATTGTCTACGTCCACGGAGCCAGGCGTAATAGCCTTTCCAACCCAGAAGTGCTAATAATATAATAAGGTATACCGTCTTCATAGCTGTATCTGGTTTGGAGTTATATTTGTGTTGACTGCCACGACGGTGGCTCCGCGCTTTGCAGCCTCACTAATCAGGCGATTGGCGCGTACTGCATCCTCGCTGTTCAATGGTTCGCGGGGTTCGTCAATTATCAAGAGTGCCTTGCCGGAATGAACAGCATGCTCCAACAGTCGCATATAGTTGGTAGACACTTCTTCATAACCCTCGGGCACCTCCAAATGCTGGGGCACATAGGCCATCTGCTTGCGAAACCAGGGGGCCGACTGTGGCGTCAGCAGTTCTCCGTCGATGCAGAAATGTCCCTCGTCAATGGGCAGAAAACCCAACAGGGCTCTCAGCAGCGTGGTCTTACCCTTGCCCTGTGAACCCATGATGCTCAGCACATTACCTTCGCTGACTGTCGCCGACAATCCGCGTATCTGCTGGCCTATTGTCACGTTATGCAGTTCCAACATCATAAATCGTCTGCAAAGATACAAAATATTCTTCAAAATCAAGATGGCTTTTCATACTTTTTTTTGTACCTTTGCAGCCGTATTCTATTAAGTAGAAAAGAATGACACGAATGAGAAGTCTCCAATATATTGTTATCTGGATAGTCTGCGCCATGCTGACCATTGTGGGTTGCACAAATCGCAACGACACAATGAACGAGGCAAAGGCAAATGTTGCGTGGCAGCAGTATAACGAAGCACGCAAAGCAAAAGACCTAAGGCGGACATTGGCTATCATCGACAGTATGGAGCAATCACAGATTATATGTACAATGAAAGCCGACCATCTGCGAGGACTGGCCTACGACCAAGGCTGGCAGATGCGGATTGCAGAGCATTTCTATAAGAAGGCCTATAAGGGCTATGCCCCCAAACCATCGCAAGACTGGGACAGCTATACCGACGCAGGCTACCGATGGGCATATCTGCGCTTCAGACGAGGCGATACCGAAGGTGCACTGAGCGTTATTACTGAGTTATTGCCTCAAGCTAAGGACAACAAGGCATTTCCTAAAAAGGCTGAAGCAGCCTTGCTGATGCTGATGGCAGACTGCCAAATACAGTTGCAACAGTTCGACGAGGCGCAGCTTACGGGCCAGAAAGCCTACGAAGCAGAACTACAGTACGTCAATAATGAGCGCCTAAAAGGATGGGGGTTGGCTTGGATCTGTATGAAGATATCCACAATTCACCACGAAATAGGAGACCTCGAAGGGGCGTTGGCATGGAATGACCGCTGCGCAGAGGGGATAGCCCTCGCTGAGCAAGAGCATGATGACTCACTACTGATAGAGGAATGGAAAGGCCATATTGCCCTCACGCGGGCACTATACCTACAAGAATCGGGACAAACCGCCCAGGCTGCCACCACATACGCTGCCGTTCCCCGCAGCCGTCTTTTCGAGCCGAGGGCCTACTCCGAGGCCGCCGAATACCTGATGGCGGTAGGTCGTTACAACGAGGCCGCTTACTGGTACGAACAGATTGACAGCACCTATCTGGCTACCGATGGTGCACAGATGACCTTCGACAACATTGCCGAACGCCTTTCTCCACGCTATTCAGCCTACCGTAAGGCTAGTCGTAACGTCGATGCACTAGTCCTTGCCGACAGCATCAACGCAGCCATCGACTCCGCCCTTGTCTGGCAGAAGAAGAACGATGCCAGCGAACTGGCAGTTATTTACCAGACACACAAAAAAGAACTGGCACTAGAGGAGTCGGAGTTCCAGACTACCGTCTATCGCGTTATCGCCATTGCCGCCATCCTTATTTGTCTGCTCATTGCCTACCTGCTTTGGCGCTCCTATATATATAATAATGTGCTCCTTGAGAAGAACCGCCGACTTCTGGACGATATAAAACAGCGCGAGCGAGAGCAGCAACAGGCCATTGAGCAGTTGAAGGCCGAACCCGAGGAACAGCTCACTACCGAACAACAGCTCTTCCGCCACATCTGCGAGTTCATGGAGTCCCCAGAACATATTTATACCGACTCGGAACTCGACCGCAGCCGTCTAGCCCAACTGCTTGGCACCAACGAGCACTACATCACCGATGCCATCAGCGCCTGCACCAATGGCAAGAGCGTCAATAGTTTCCTAAACGAGTACAGGCTGCGCTATGCTGCACATTTGCTGTCAACGACAACCAACTCTGTGACGCTTATCGCTGAACTCTCTGGTTTCTCGCGCAGTTCCTTCTTCCGCGTTTTCAGCGATACCTATGGCATGTCGCCATCTGATTACCGACAAGTGGCCAACAAATAGCAAATCGCCCATTTCATCATAACAACAAGCCTGGCAGTCTCATGTCAGGCTTGCTTTTTTCTCGATTTGAGACTATCGGAATGCGGTTTTTCACGAAATGAGACTCTTTTTTCCTACCATGAGACTATTGTTTCCAGCAAACAGACTAATTTTGCAAACGATTCAAACAAACAATCGTATGGATATAACATTTGTTTTCGCAGTAGCCCTCGCCGCCACCATGATTGTTGTGGTGCTGGCGCTGATAGCTATCATTATTTATCAGCGTTGGCGTATCGGCGAACAAAACGTCTTCATCGAGCGCTTCATCCGGCAGAACGAGGAGATGCGTCAGAAAATGAGGAAAGCAGGAATCGTATAAACTTATAATCATTCATATTAACAACAAAAAATCAAACAATTATGAAGACATTTTTCAAGACAATGTTCGTACTGATGTGCGGATGTGTAATGGCAACAGCTCTCGTTTCTTGTGGCAGTGATGGTGATGATGGTGGCAACAACAAGCAATTTACCATCAATGGCGAATGGATGAGTGATTATAACGGTGGTCGGTTTGAATTCTATACTCTAAATGGCAATTCTGTTAACTGTGTTATATACACCGTAAGTTTTTCAAGCTTTTTAAGTCAAGTCATAATTAATGGTACTACTTTGAATACCAAGGACATCACTAACATTCAGAAAGTAGAGAACAATGGTTCTTTTACCTATGACAAATTGCAGTTAATATGTACATTCCCAGAAGTTAAAATCGAAGGTTTCGTCACAGTCCATGACTACGAGGAATTTGTATGGTCCAGAGGCCTTAGCAATATTACAATGATACGTGCAAACAGCAAGACAAATGCTTTAAAAGCACAGCTGGAGCAAGAATATCAGGCCAAATATGCCAAGTAATATTCACATCTATACCAAGTAAAGTCCACATTTCACCAAACGATATCCGCGTATGAGAAAGTTTATTGTGTTAGCAGCCATTATCTGCATCGCTGCACTGAATGTGAATGCCCAAACGGAAGAGCCCGAATCTAAGGCACAGAAATTCTTCCGTCTGACAAAGGCTGCCGACGACAACCCCAAGGACTGGAAGGCCCAGCTTGATGCAGGCCACTTCCTGCTCGATAAGGACAGCGGCATGTATAACCAGTCGCAGTCTGAGAAATACTTTGAACGTATCTATCATCAGGCCACCGACTATAACAAGGAGGTCCCTGATTCCGTGCTTCGCGAGGCCTTAACGATGCTGATGACGTTAGCTTCTGACAAGAAGGACCTGGACAAGGCCCTGTTCTACATCGACGAATACTTCCATGCCTATAAAGTTGGTGTGGAGATTAGCGACGAATACTTGTGTTCTGTAGCCTTTATGGGTATGCTGTACAGCATGATAAAGGAAAATATGGCGAAGGCGCTGATGTATATGACGGATATCCGCGACAGGGTGACCAAGAACAAGATGTCCGGCATAGAGCATACGGATGTCACGACATCCATATTATACGAACACATCGTTAACCAGTACAAGGAATCGTTCGGCGACAAGCTCATCGAGGTGACCTTGGACGGCAAGAACTACGTCATGATAGCCAAGGACGGCTGGAACGTAGAAAGACCCTTGTTGGGATGGATGGGAAAGACAGATGGTGATGATGATGCGCCTACCTTGTTCCTGGGCGAGGACGGCAAGACCTATGACGACATTCATGGCGACATGGTCTACAGCTTCTTCTTCAACAAGGAAGGCATCAAGCCGCAGGACGGAACCAACATGCGCATGATTACTGTCACTCCCGAGCGTCGCCAACAACTAGCGGAGGCATACCATAAATACATGAAGAAATCAAAGAAAAGCAAGAAATAAACTATCAAACACCATTATTAAAAAAAGTAAGACAATGAAGAAGATTCTGACTGTACTCGCAGCCGTCTTTTGCTGCGCCATGAACCTGACTGTGTTGACATCGTGTATCAGCATTGAGGACAACCCCGCACCAGTAGTGGATAATGGACAGTGGAACGTCCCCGAAACCGACAAGGACACAAGCATACGTCCAGGTGACGACTTCTTTATGTATTGTAACGGCGGTTACTGGAACAGCACAGAGGTTGACGAGTCATCGTTCACGTTTAAGAGCATCATGGCCCAAGAGATTCCGGACATGATAAGAGAGCGTATGTCTGCACTTCCCTTCCCGAACTATGAAAAGCTGTTGGCAGATGCTGCTAAAGCTGACTCCGCCGAAATCATGACCAAGATTAACGCCGCCTTGGCGAGAATTGAGGCTGTAAAAACTTGTGAAGAAGCTTGGAAACTTTGGGGAGAACTGATCAACGAAGGCTATGCAACGACATTCGGTGCTGCGTTGTTTTCAAAAAACGGACATATCGGCGTATCGTTTTTTCCGAATAGTAGTGACTATGCTCCTATCAGCAACACGATTGACAAGAACAGCATGAAGTGGCAATTGCTCAGCAATCCTGACTTGCAGGCTTGCGTTCATCCTCTAAGGGGTGCTGGTTCCCGTCGCGCATACGACCACGACAAGTGGCCGATGCTGACTGCCATCTTTACCGAGCTCGGCTTCAATCTCGACGATGCCTACAGTATTGACGCGGATGCCACGATTAAACCAGAAAGTATGGATTATGTCTTGGCAGGGATGCTTGGTTTACAATCTAATCTTGACCAGTTGAAACAAGTCATGGCTACGGGAGTTGCCAGAGACATGGCATTGGTTAGTCCGGCGACACGTATGCAGATGGTTCAGAACTGTGCGAATAGCTTGCTAAAGTACGAGAAGTCGTACATTTTCACCAATGCATACATCACGCCCGAAATGAAGCAACGCACAATGGACTATTGCTCTCAGTTGCGCCAGACCTTCCGTCAGCGCATTGCTGCCAACGAATGGATGAGCGAAGCCTCTAAGCAATCGGCCATCGAGAAACTCAACGCCATGACATTCAACATCGGCAGTCCTGACGAATGGTTCTCTGAAGGATTTGCTGACATCAGCAACGAGAAGACACTTCTCGACGACGTCATGGCTCTGCGCCGCACCAATCTGGCCTTATGTAGGAAAATTGCAGGCATGGAGACCCCAAGAGCAAGTTTTCATTCACTCATAACCAGCTATGACCTTACTGTCACGAACGCTTTCTATACCGCGAACCTTAATGCCATGAACATCTTCCCTGCCTGGATGATGGCCCCCCTCTATAATCCGCAGCAGAACGACGCCCATAACTATGCTACCATAATGGTATTCGGACACGAAATCACCCACGGATTCGACACCGAGGGTGCACAATTCAACAAGATAGGCGACCGAGAAGACATCTGGGCCAGCGATGCCGACCGTCAAGAGTTCCAGAATCGTGCACAGCAGCTTATCGACTGCTACAGCAACTTTGAGGTGATGCCTTGGGCATTACCTGGCGTTAAGAATGATGGTGCTTATACCGTTGCCGAGAATATTGCCGACCTGGGCGGCGTCTTGCTGGCCTACGACACTTATGTGCGTCATCTTACCGAGAGCGGCTTCAAAGGCGAGCAGTTCGACCTCCAGCGTCAACGCTACTTCTTGGCACTTGCAAAACTCTGGCAATCCAAGTATACAGCTAAGTATGCCCTCCTGCGTACCACCGGTGAAGGCATAGAAACAGCTAATTTAAAAGACGGTCATTCATTGCCAAGAGAGCGCATCAACGGTACGGTCACAAATACTGATGCCTGGTACGACCTCTTTGGCGTGAAAGCCGGCGACAAGCTCTATCGTGCACCAAAGGACCGCGTAAGAATTTGGTAATTTCACAATAACAAACACATCCAGAAAAATACTGAAATATGCGAAAATTATTATTGGCTACAGCGGCCATAACGCTGATGATGACAACGACGGTGCTGACATCGTGCTCAGTTGACGACAACCCCACACCGAATCCTGTACAGGATGACCTGGCCGAGGCCACCATCCTTTGGTATGGTTGTGGTGGCAACAATGTAGACGCGGCTATCCTACAGAATTTCCGCACTTTCTACCAGGCACAAGCCAAGAACTTCGACCGTGTAAACGTCGTGGCCCAGTACAAAGCATCGTACAAACCGACTGTTTATGAATACTACAGCTATGATACTATCGTCGAATGGGCAGATTATGAGGTTAAGAATGTAAGCGATGAGAAGTTAGAAAAATATGATGCGGTCAATTACTTCTACCTATGCCATCCTCAGGCCGGTGCCAGCTATCGCTTCGCCCTTGACGCCAAGAAGCCCCTGTACAAGCAATTCAATGAGATGGAGCCTTACGGCCAGCCGAATGCCGACTGCACCTGCCCCGACTCGCTGACCAACTTCATCAACTGGGCTACCAAGACCTATCCCGCCAAAAAGTACATCCTCATGCTGGCCGACCACGGTGGCGGCTATCTGCCCTGTGATGATACGGCTGAAGCAGCCAGCAGTCCACAGCGCCGCGGACTGATTTTCGATGACGGTTATCAGGTCAATGGACAAGACAAGTGTTTCTCGGCCAAGAGTTTCGCTCGGGGTGTCAGGAGTGCCGATGTACGCGTGGATGGCATTGTACTCTACCTCTGTCTGATGAACAACCTGGAGTTCATGTATGATGTCAAGGACGTGACCGACTATATTGCCAGCTCCACCTACATCATGTGGGGTGACGGTGGTGCCTTTGGAAGCCTTGTCGACAATTTTGCTGAGGGTAAGGATACCAAGACGGCACTCTCCAACTTCGTCGACGCCACAGTGGACAGCTGGGATGCAGCATTCTACAATCCCCAGTATCCAGAAAATCCCGCATACTATGACCTGACTCTGACTGAGACCAAGAATCTTGACGACTTGGCTCCTGTACTGAAGGAGTTTACTGACCGCTTGGTGGATACCTATCAGAATGGCACGCCAGAGCAGCGCGCTGCCATCGACGAGTGCACCAACAATGCCGTGAAGATATATAACAGTGAGCCTTTATACGATATGGCAAAATACATGAAGAGCATCTTCACAGTACTGCCCGAAGTCTTCGACCAAGACCTCTACAATCGCGTCAAGACGGCATTCAACGGCTGTATTGCCCATCAGCGCTATGCCAAATACCTGACCAACCACAACTATCAGGTGGACTACAGCGTAATGCTTGCCGTGAAGGGCAACTATGTACTATACAGTTACATTGAAGATGAATACGGCAAGGCCATAGGCCTGGATAAAGCAGATGTTTATTACACCGACGGCACCAGGGAGAAATACAAATACGTGGGTGGTAGCGGCGATGACAGCGGCGACGGCAGCCTCGCCCACTTTGAGTTGGAGAAGAAGGACACATGGGGCAGCACCTTTGCTGATACCTACCTGCTGACGACCTTCGACAAGCTGGTGGGATGGAGCCGCTGGCTGCTCATCAACGAGGCTACGCCCCGCGCATGGAGCACCTCGTCATTCTTCTTCAATCTGCCCCTTGACGACATGTCGGATATTCCCATCATCTAATCATATTCAAGTAAGCCTGACATCTTCATGTCAGGCTTTCTTTTTCACATTTTAAGAATAATTATTTGGCTTTTTGCTCCATTTACACTACCTTTGCAGGCATGAAAGAACGAAATAGACGCATGCCCGCCGAGTGGGAGCACCAGAGCTGTGTTCAGCTGACGTGGCCGTACGAGAATACAGATTGGGCACCGATACTGCCCGAGATTACGGCTGTCTACAAAGAGATGGCGCGTGAGATCCAAAAGCGCGAAGATTTATTGATTGTTGCGCCAAAAGCCCTACAATCCGTTCTCTCACCTCTTACCTCTTACCTCTTACCTCTTACTTCTAACGATACTTGGGCCCGCGACCATGGCTTCATCACGGTGGAAGAGGACTCAGCCCTCCACCTCCTTGACTTCTGCTTCAACGGCTGGGGCGAGAAGTTTGAGGCGGCTTTAGACAATGCTATCAACAAGCAACTCTACGACCAAGGACTGGTCAGAGGCCAGTACGAAGACCATTTGGACTTCGTGCTAGAAGGCGGTTCAATAGAGAGCGACGGCAAGGGCACCATCTTCACTACGGAATGTTGTCTGATGGCTCCTCATCGTAATCAGCCCCTGACAAAGCAGCAGATAGAAGACCGGCTGAAGCTGTGGCTGGGTGCCGAACGCATCGTCTGGCTACAGCACGGCTCGCTCATTGGCGACGATACCGACGGACACATCGACACCTTGGTGCGCATCTGCCCCGACGACACCTTATTATATACCGATGGCGACGACGACCATCCCGACCTGGCGCTCATGGAACAGGAACTGCATGAGCTGCGAACGCTTGATGGCCGCCCCTACCGTCTGCTGAAGCTGCCACTGCCCCGCCCCATCTTCGATGGCGATGACCGTCTGCCGGCTACCTACGCCAACTATCTGGTCGTGAACGGGGCCGTCCTGGTGCCGACTTACAATCAGCCCGACCTGGACGCAGAGGCCATGCAGACCATCGGACTAGCCTTCCCCGACCGCGAAATCGTTGGCATCGACTGTCGCGCCGTCATCCGCCAGCACGGTTCGCTGCATTGCTGCACCATGCAATACTATTAAAATATAAAAAATGAAGATAAGCAAAAGTCTTTTAGCAGGATTCCTGCTCGTCATGATGGGAACATCAATAGCCAGTGCCCGACGGGGCACGAATAGCAACTTTGTTATGCTGGCAGAGTCATGCTCCGCCACGGCTTCAAACCCGTCAGCACCGAGTGGTGGCACTTCACGCTGAAGAACGAGCCCTACCCCAACACCTTTTTCACTTTCTCCGTACAAGAATAAGGCTGTGGGCGTTGGAGGGCCTGATAGAAGAGTGAGGAGTATTTCAGTTATTTCAGTTTTTCAGTTAGAAATAAGGGGGTATTTATTCGTCAAGTCTACTTATTGGTATTTATAACTAATTAATAATTAATAATTAATAAGTTATATATATTATATATAAAGAATTCGGAAATGCATACCCCTCAAAAACCTAACTGAAAAACTGAAATAGCACAGGAATTAATCAAAATTATTATTTCACTAAAAAGCACGTAACACATTATGATTTACGACATTACAAGACCGACGCCCCCCGAGATGCCTACTCTCGGTAAGGGCTTAGAGACCCAGAAATTGCTGCTCTCGCAAACGAGTAAAGACATGTTTCAGCCCGAACACCCCATGCTTTACGCTCCTTTAGGGGCAAAAATATCGGGTGCAGAGTTCCAGTATCCAAGCGGCCAATGGCTCGAACCATGCGGTCAGATAAGCCTTTTGTGCGCTGATTCGGGCGATAACAAGGGGCAATTGAGTGTCACAGCGGGACGTTTCTCTCTTCGAGAGTGTGGCGTTGCAGTCTTTTGTGACATTAAACCCTCAGATTACCGTCAGTAAAATTCGATATTACTGGCGGTAATTTTTATGAAAAAAAGTCGGCTAACATGATGTTGGCTCGATTTTTTGTTGTACCTTTGTAGGCAATAATAAGCAATTCAACTTAACAACAACTTTTACTATCAACTATGAAGAAGATTTTCATTGGCCTGTTATTGGCATGCTCTGTGGCCGCTTCGGCACAAGTACAACGTTTTTCCGGTAAGACGGCACTCGAAGAGATTGCTGCCGACAAATTCTTAGCTGCCGGCAACATGACGGACTACGACCGTCTGCCTCGCACCACGCTGACCCCTGCGCCAAAGGGTTACGAGCCTTACTATCTGTCGCACTATGGACGCCACGGTGCCCGCTACATGCTGGAAGAGAGCGACTACGGCATGCCCGTCGAGACGCTGAAAAAGGCCAAGGATGCCGGCAAGCTGACACCTCTGGGTGAGCAGGTGCTGGCGAAGCTTGACTCGATACAGAAGACCACAAAGGACCGTCTGGGCGACCTGACCGCCGTTGGCCAGCGCCAGCATCACGGCATCGCCAAGCGCATGGCTCAGAACTTCCCCGAAATCTTCAAGACGCCCAACCTGCCCATTCACTCGATATCCACGACGTCCATCCGCGCCATTATCTCGATGATGGCCGAATGCGAAGAGTTGCAGGCCGCCAACCCCTCGGCTCGCATCTACAACGACGCCAGCAAGGCCGATATGCACTACATGAACCACTCGGCACCACGCGCCATGCCATCGAGGGACATCATGCGCGCCATGCAACGGCAGTCGGCCATCAGCGATAGTGTCCGTCACCCCGAACGCCTGATGCAGACCTTGTTCAACGACCAGCATTGGGTGTACCTGAACGTGACGACGGGTCCGCTGATGGGCAAGATAGCCGACATCGCCCTGAACATGCAGAGCCACGATGGCGACGCCTGGTTGCTGGAACTGTTTACCCCCGAGGAGCTGCACAGCCTGTGGATTAGCAACAACCTCTACTGGTACTTGATGTACAGCAATGCCCCACAAACGGGCGGCCGTCTGCCCTGGAATCAGAAATATCTGCTACGAAACATCATCGAGACGGCCGACACGGTGACCCAGAAGCAGGTATCGCTGCGATTCGGTCACGACACGGTGGTGCTGCCCCTGCTCTGTATGCTCGACCTGGACGGATCGGCCACATCGGTCAGCGACCTCAACAAGCTGGACGAGACGTTCCGCTCGTACTATCTGATTCCAACGGCCTGCAATGTGCAGTTCATATTCTACCGTCCGAAAAAGGGCAAGGAGGGCGACACGCTGGTCAAGGTGCTGTTTAACGAGCGCGAGGCCCACATGCCCATCGAGACAGCCTCATGGCCGTACTATAAATGGGCGGATGTCAGGGCATACTATTTGGCAAAATTGAATAAATAGCCAAAGATTTTTGCCATTTTACTTTGTAAAGTTCACACTTATTCGTACCTTTTTCGTTAACGAAGAAGGTACTCACGTTCGAAAAAGTCCAAATTTATTTGGCTTTTTACTCACTTATTCGTACCTTTGCACCCTGAATTATACCCAATTATGAAGATAGGTATCATACAACAGCATAACGGCGAGGACGTGAAAACCAACATGCTCCACTTGGCGACCAAGATTCGCCAGCTGGCCAAAGAGGGTGCAGAACTCATTGTGTTGCAGGAATTGCACAACTCGTTGTACTTCTGCAAGCAAGAGGATGTGAACCTCTTCGACTTGGCAGAGACCATTCCTGGTCCGTCGACCAAGTTCTTTGGCGACATCGCCAAAGAGTTGCAAGTGGTCATTGTCACGTCGCTGTTCGAACGTCGCGCTACAGGACTCTACCATAACACGGCGGTCGTGCTGGAGAAGGACGGCACCATTGCCGGCAAATATCGCAAGATGCACATCCCCGACGACCCGGGATACTACGAGAAGTTCTACTTCACGCCTGGCGACCTGGGATTCCAACCCATCGAGACATCGTTAGGCAAGCTGGGCGTGCTGGTGTGCTGGGATCAATGGTATCCTGAAGCCGCCCGACTGATGGCGCTGGCTGGTGCGGAGCTGCTGATATATCCTACCGCCATCGGTTACGACCCCAACGATACACGCGAGGAACAGGAACGCCAGCGCATGGCGTGGCAAACGGTACAGCGCGGACATGCCGTAGCGAACGGACTGCCCGTCATAACAGTCAACCGCGTGGGCGAGGAAGATGGCGTGCCGTTTTGGGGCACATCATTTGTGGCCGGTCCGCAAGGCGAATTGCTGTACGAGGCACCCATTGACCAAGAGGCAGTAGCGCTCGTCGAGGTCGACATGCAGCGCTCTGAGCAGGTGCGCCGCTGGTGGCCGTTCCTAAGAGACCGCAGAATAGAGAATTACAACGACATCACAAAACGATACAACGACTAAACATCATGGCAAACAATTTAAGATTTCAGGTAGTAGAGGAAGCATTTAAGAAACGTCCAATAGAGGTAAATGTTCCAAAAGAGCGCCCCGCAGAGTTCTTTGGCAAATACGTTTTCGACCGCAAGAAGATGTATAAATACCTGCCAAAGGACATCTACGACAAGATGATTGACGTGATGGACAACGGTGCCTCGCTGGACCGTTCGATTGCCGACGCTGTGGCTGACGGCATGAAGCAATGGGCCCTGGAAATGGGCGTCACGCACTATACCCACTGGTTCCAGCCGCTGACCGAAGGTACTGCCGAGAAGCACGACGCCTTCGTAGAGCACGACGGCAAGGGCGGCATGATTGAGAAGTTCAGCGGAAAACTGCTCGTGCAGCAGGAGCCTGACGCCTCATCGTTCCCCAACGGTGGTATCCGCAACACCTTCGAGGCCCGCGGCTACTCGGCCTGGGACCCCACCAGCCCGGTGTTCATCATTGACGACACGCTGTGTATTCCCACCATATTTATAGCCTATACCGGCGAGGCGCTGGACTACAAGGCTCCCCTGCTGCGTGCGCTGCATGCCGTGGGCAAGGCTGCCAAGGATGTTTGCCAGTATTTTTATAACGACGTCACCAAGGTGCAGGTCAATCTGGGTTGGGAGCAGGAGTACTTTCTCGTGGACGAAGGGCTCTACTCGGCACGTCCCGACCTGCTGATGACCGGCCGCACGCTGATGGGCCACGAGAGTGCTAAGAACCAGCAGATGGACGACCACTACTTCGGCACCATTCCCGACCGCGTGCAGGCCTTCATGAAGGACCTCGAGATTCAGGCCCTGGAGTTGGCCATTCCATGCAAGACACGCCATAACGAGGTGGCTCCCAACCAGTTCGAGTTGGCACCCATCTTCGAGGAGTGCAACTTGGCTGTCGACCATAACATGCTCTTGATGTCGCTGATGAAGAAGGTGGCCCGCAACCACGGTTTCCGCGTGTTGTTGCACGAAAAGCCCTTCGACGGCATCAACGGCTCAGGTAAGCATAACAACTGGAGTCTGTCTGCTGATAATGGCGTGCTGTTGCATGCCCCAGGCAAGATTGACGCCTCGAACCCTGAAGCCACAGCCAACGAGACGCTGCGCTTCGTCACCTTCATCGTCGAGACGCTGATGGCTGTCTACAAGCATAACGGACTGCTGAAAGCCTCGATTATGAGTGCCACCAATGCCCACCGCCTGGGCGGCAATGAGGCTCCACCAGCCATCATTTCCTCGTTCCTTGGCACCCAGCTGACCGAACTGCTGGACAAGATTGAGGAGTCGGAAGCCACTGAACTCTTCACGCTGAAGGGCAAGAAAGGCATGCAGATTGACATTCCGCAGATTCCCGACCTCATCATCGACAATACCGACCGCAACCGCACCTCGCCCTTTGCCTTCACGGGTAACCGCTTCGAGTTCCGTGCACCCGGTTCGAGCGTCAACTGTGCATCGGCCATGATAGCCCTGAATGCGGCAATGGCTGAAGCCTTGATATCGTTCAAGGAGCGTGTAGACCAAAAGATTGCCGAGTTCGAGAAGAACCCTGCCTACGCTTCAGGCACAGGTCATACCGCTAAGTTCCACGCCATTGTCGAGGTGTTGCGCGAAGACATCAAAGCCTGCAAGCCTATCCGTTTCGACGGCAATGGCTATTCGGAAGAATGGGTCAAGGAGGCTGCCAAGCGCGGGTTGGACGTCGAGAAGTCGTGTCCGATTATCTTCGAGCACTATCTGGACGCCACAAGCGTCAAAATGTTCGAAAGCACGAAGGTGATGAACCGTAAGGAGCTGGAAGCCCGCAACGAGGTCAAGTGGGAAATGTACGTCAAGACCGTGCAGATTGAGGCCCGCGTGCTGGGCGACCTGGCCATGAACCACATCATCCCGGTATCGACACACTACCAGTCGCAACTCATCAAGAACGTGCAAGGCATGAAGGCCGTCTTTTCAGCCGACAAGGCCGAGCGACTGAGCAGTCGTAACATGAAACTCATTGAGGAAATTGCCGAGCGCACCGAGAAGATAGAACAGCTGGTTGAGGAGCTGACCGAGGCACGTCGCATTGCCAACCAGATAGCCAACATCCACCAACGCGCCATCCAGTATCACGACACCGTTTGTCCGAAGATGGAGGATATCCGCCTGGAGATAGACAAGCTGGAAATGATTGTGGAGGACGGTCTCTGGACGCTACCGAAATATCGAGAACTATTATTTATCAGATAACAACTAATTTAATTTATGAGAACAAAACTTATTATCACAACATTCATCGCAAGCTGCCTGACAACAGGTAACATGCAGGCGCAGTTGTCAACGAACCCCAACAAGTTCCTTGGCAACATTACCACCGTCGGTAGTGTGGAAGCCGGAGGCGGTGTGCCAAAGTTCTATGAACTCTGGAACCAGATTACTTGTGAAAACGAATCGAAATGGGGTTCGGTAGAAGGCACTAGAGGGAAATTCAACTGGGGCTGTGACAATGCGTTCAACTATGCCAAGAACCACAACTTCCCCTACAAGTTCCACGCGCTGGTGTGGGGTGCCCAGTATCCGAACTGGCTACCAGACCTGACACCGAAGGAGCGCTATGCGGCTATCACCAATTGGTTTAATCAAGTCAAGACAAAGTACAAGACCTTGCCCATGATTGACGTGGTGAACGAGGCTGTAGGAAATCATCAGAATGGTAACTCGATGATAAAAGAGTCATTGGGTGGTGGTGGCAAGACCGGTTACGACTGGCTCATCAAGGCCTTCGACATGGCTGGACAGCGCTGGCCGGATGCTATTCTGATTTACAATGACTATAACTCATTCCGATGGGATGTTGACAACTATATCAACTTGGTACAAGCTCTGCGTGATGCCGGTGCACCTATTGACGCCTACGGCAATCAGGCCCACGACTTGGGTGGCTGCAGCGCCAGCGAATTAAGTAGCGTCATGAAGAAGCAGCAAGATGCGCTGAAGATGCCCATGTACGTTACTGAATATGATATTGGCGACTATGACCCCGAAACTCATGGTAACAGTCAGAAAAAAGACTATCAGGCACAGGTTCCTTTGATGTGGGAGGCTTCCTATTGTGCAGGTATTACCTTGTGGGGTTATGTTTATGGCAAGACTTGGATTAACTTGAAAGAAAAAAACAATCCATATCAAGACGCAAGGGACGCAAATGGCAATTTGATAGGACCGGGTATTTCAGGCCTTTACATTAATGGTGAAGAGCGTCCTGCTATGACCTGGCTGAAAGAGTACATGGCCAGCGATAAGGCCAAGGCCGCTACCGGTCCATTCCCTGGCGCAAAGAAGGAGGCCTCGGTCTATATCCGCCCTGCCAGCATGAAGGTGGCCAAGGGTGATGTGCTGCCCATCAAGATTCATGCTCGTTTGGCTACTAAGACCATCCAGAAGGTGGATTTCTATGTTGGCAATGAGTTGGTAAAAACCATGACTGAGGCGCCTTATATTGTAGAATACACCACGAGTTCATCAGGTACGAAAAGCACAAAGGCCGTGGTGACTGCTACCGACGGCACCACTTATGAGCGCTACGGTCGTTTCCAAGTACTCTCTGATACAACAAAACGCGAGCCTTACAACGAAACTATTCCTGAGTTGCCTGGCACCATCAATACTATAGAGTACGATAAGGGTCTTTCAGGTGTAAGCTACTCCAGCGCCTCACGCACCGAGGGTGCTTCTATGACAAACGGCCAGTGGATGGACTATACCGTCAACGTGAAAGAAGACGGTTACTACTCGTTCGACGCCGAGGTTGCTGCAGACAATGCTAATGGCCGATTCCACTTGACAGAATACGGTCTCGACAGTCTGTCGTACCTCACCGAGTTTGTAGAGGTTCCCAATACTGGCGGTTCCTCTAACTACAAGCTGTTGCACGGTAAGACCATCGTGCCCCTGACCGCTGGACGTCATGTCATTTCGATGATGATTGAAAAGGGCGGCTTCAAGATTAAGAGCATCACACTAAACCGCTATGAGGAAGGTGACGGCATGTCAACCAAGCTGATGAACTTCAGCGCTGAATATGGTGTTGGCGACCATATTGAAATCGAGGGAAAATTCACATCAAGAAACAGTCCCATCAGTCACGTAAAAGTTTATGCCAACAATATGCTAATTGGCACTATGGCACAACAGGGCACCACAAGCACCTATACCTGTGACTTTGTACCTGATGCGATGGGAACCTACGCCATCACAGCTATTGTAACTGCAGAAAACGGTAAGAGCAAGACCTCTGCTGCCCGCGAACTGAAGGTTACCAGCCCGACGCCGACAGCTATTCAAACGATTGCTAGAGACATTCCTAAGACGTCTAACGTCTACAACCTCATGGGTGTCAAGGTGGGTACAAAGACCGAATGGCAGAGCCTGCCTCATGGACTGTATATCGTAAATGGGCATAAAGTCATGAAGTAAATAGCCATGACACTAGCATATTAAAAGGGACTCTGCAAAGAGTTCCTTTTTTTATTTTTCAAAGTGCTGGTAGTCCTTTAACGAGCGCCAAGCCCCACCCCATCGGAATCCATGCTTGACGAACTGTCGATAACACAAATCCTTTGGCGTAATCTTATACTTGAACGACTTGCTACGGTTCACGAAGGGCTTGCCTGTTGAGGGTTGGATCAACAGCGTGCCGTCCTTTTTCCTTTTGACGCAGGGGTTATAGAGTGGGTTCACATCGATAGCCAGTCCTCGGGCATGTTTCGACAGCTTGCTACTGCCCTCAACGGTGCGATAGCAGTAGCACGAGGTATTGTTGGCCTGCATCGAGCGCTCATCGTCGTTGCCATACTCAGAAATCGGGCGGATACGCTCTATAGGGTATTTCGCCTTGTAAAGCTCAGTAAATATCTCGCGCAAGTCTTTCGATATCGTCTTGTTGCATATCAGCACGCCTTGCTGCGTCTTACCCTCAAAGTCAATATGCTGTATGGTCAGCGTGTCTAATGCTACCCCAGCAGGCTGAGCATGTAGGGAAGTGAAAAGTGATAAGTGAAAAGTGAAAAGTATAAGTAATGTTTTCATTTTTAATTTCTCAATTTCTTCTTGAGTTTATCTATGGCATGTTCCAGACTCTCAGTAGGCTCAATGATGTTATAGTCGGCCCAGAATGCTGGATCGTCAAAATACTCTACACGGTCGTAGAAGCGGTCTTTTAGTCCAAACGATGAACGTCCCTTCGGTCGTTTGGCATCGGCACCTAAAGCCACCTTGTCCGTCACCACCATCTCGCTGACCGCTGTATAGCTCGAAGCAAAGAGCCTCCGCTTCCAGTCGCAGTTGAAACGCATCTCGTTGCGCAGATAGCTCATGTGGGTAATACCCTGCTCATCGGTCATATAGGCTATCGTCATCGTAAGCTGCTTGGGGCGGAAACGCAATCCCATAGGCTTCCTGACCAGCATATATTCCGAAGCGCGGCGCCAGTCACGCACATCCAGTTGCAGTTCGGCACGGGTAATGGTGAACGACTCCTGGTCAATATACAGCAAACCACCCATCAGCGGATAGGTAGTAACAGCCATTGGCTCCACACGGACCACATAATGCAGACGACCATCAATCTTAGTGGGCAGCTCCATAGACAGCGTACATTGTGCCAAGTCATGATAGTTCAGCATGTAGTCAGGATTCTTGGCCACATCGGCCATCAACGGCATCACTGGACCACCCTGAATCTTCACGCCCAATGTATCCTTAGACTTCATATTCATCAGGCGGCGGCCCTTCAGAATACCCACCGCATCTCTTTCTGGTCCGTAGGCATAGCTCGACTTATACATTTCCATGACAGCCTCAGCCACAGCGATATAGCGCGAACCGCGACGCGTCACCTCACGATAGAAACAGTTTTTCAGTTCTGGCTGCGAGGAATAGTTGGAAGGAATGTGCTTCATGGCTGCACGCACAATCTCCAAAGGGTCCTGCGATGACACGATGACCTCGTCAAGAGTCACAGAATGGCTAGACATCAATATCTGCAGCCCCTCGGTCTGCCCGTTCAGCTGGTGACGACGCGTTTTATAACCAATATGGCTCAGCTGGATAAACTTAGGCGCATTTTTCACTTTCAGCGTAAAGCGTCCATCATCATTCGTAACGGTATGAGCCTCCGAGCCTTCCGCCGTGATGCTGACATGACTCAATGCATAGCCCGTCTGGCGATCCTTCACCACGCCACTCACCACCTGCTGGGCATGAGTTGAAATAGCCAGCAGCAGTAGCAACACAGATAAAGATTGTTTAGCCGTCATAGTCATTGCATTTTTGTGTTATAGTTCCAAAATATCCAATGGATGCTCAGCAAAGGTGGTGGCACCATGAGCCTTGAGGAAGTCACGATCGCGGAACCCCCAGAGAACGCTGATACAGGGCAGACCACTATTGCGGGCTGTAGCAAGGTCGACATCGCTGTCGCCAACGTAGACGGAATCGTAGGTGAGAGATGAGGGGTGAGAGGTAAGAGGAATGTTTAACTGCCTCATCGCCTCATAGACGGTATCTGGGGCAGGCTTTTTCTTGATGCCTGCAGCCTCGTGTTCACCAATAGCGACCTCGATGTCAGGGAAGAAATGGCGGACCAGTTCCTGTGTGGCAGCCATCATCTTGTTGCTGACCACCGCCATCCTGCAGCCTCGCGCCTTCAGTTCGTGAATCAGTTCATGAATACCATCGTAGGGGCGCGTTGTGTCGAGCGAGTGTTGCATATAGTGCTGGCGGAAGATGGCAAAGGCGGCTTCGAACTGCGGGTTTCGTGCCCCGTCAGGTACAGCACGCTCCATCAACAGGCGCACACCATTACCCACGAAGCACCGGATGTCGTCTGTTGAGTGTTCAGGCATGCTGTGCTGTCGTAACGCATAGTTCACGCTGTTGGCCAAGTCCTGCAAGGTATCGAGCAAGGTACCGTCGAGGTCGAAGATGTAAGTCTTGAACATTTTTTCGATTGGGCGTTATTACGTTATAACGGTATTACGTTATCTTTTACTGCGCTGAATCATCGTTTTTACCTTATTATTATATTTAGTGGCAGCCAGGAGTTCCTCGATGGTCAGATGCATGCGGTACTGCCAACGGTTGTAGGCATCGCTGGGCACATTGATGCGCTCGTCCTGAGGATTCTTGCGGCGCAGTTCCATATCCATTGCCAACCAGTCCTGCAACTGCAATATGCAAAGCATCGAAGGACAATAGAGGTGTCGGGCAATAATCTCCTCAGCCAGATGGGCCGGTAACTGCTCGGGAGCCCTACCCTCCTTCTGCAACATCGTCACATAGTAGCGCTGGCGGTGCTCGGGCTGTTCCTGCCACCATTGACGCAGCGGTGCCATATCATGAGTGGAAATGGTACAGACAGAGCGGATGGGATTGGCATCGAGGTGCGCAAACTCGAAGCCCTGATGTTTGGGCATCTGCTGGATTTCGAGAGTAAGGATGCGCAACTGGTCCAATACAGGTTCCACGCAGTCTGGCAACATGCCCAAATCCTCAGCACAAATCAGCATGCGGCAGTCCTTGAGCATGGCAGGAAGTCGCTTGAGTGCCTGCTGTCCCCAGAAGAATGAGTGGCGCTGGTAGAAGTAGTTGTTATACAACCGCAAAAAGGCATCCTTCTCTTCCGAAGATAGCGCCTCGAAGATGGGGTCGTTGATGACGCCAATGCGTGGGTGATACATATCGGGTTGATGAGGATCCTCGACGAAGAGCACATCGCTGATAAGTCGCATCAGTCCGTCTCGAATCCAAAGGCTGCTCTCATCCCTGCGCTCAGCAAAGGCCTCAGCCACCTTACGCTGGGTGTCGTATTCGGGCTTCAGGTCGTAGAGCCCGTAAGCTTTACGCACCAGGAAGTTGTTACGGACAAACTGGGCATGCATGCCAAACAAACGCTCTATGAGACGGTCGTTAACGAAGGGTTTGGTAAAGAGCTCCTTGCGGAACGGCAAACCGAAATAGGCTATCTCGTCGGCTGTCAACGGAAGGGCTGGCGAGAAATGGCCCAACAAGCCATAGACGGCATTCTGCGGAATCTCCCAGATGCGGAAGAAGCCCAGGACGTGGTCGATACGAAGTGCATCGAAATATTGCGACATCTGACTGAGACGTTTGTTCAGCAAAGCTGATATTGAGACATTGAGAGAATGAGACATTGAGTTTTTCTCATTTTCTTCATTTCTCATTTTCTCATTATCCCAATTGTAGGTCGGGAACCCCCAGTTCTGTCCTTCACGCGAAAAGGCGTCAGGTGGAGCACCTGTCTGTGAGTCAAGATTGAAGAGTTCCGGATAATTACGCGTCTCCACGCTATCGCGATTGACACCAATAGGCAGGTCTCCTTTCAGTACCACGCCCTTTTCACGAGCATAGTCGGCTGCTGCCTTGAGCTGGATGTGCAATAAAAATTGCACAAAATGCACATAGTCTGCAGACTCATTGCGATACGCGGCATAGGGTTTCAGCCAGTCCTCGTTATCAGAGACGAAGGTCTTAAAATCCTTGGAATCAACAACAGCTTTGCCCTGTTCCTCGAACAGCAGCTGCAGGTATTCAGTTTTTACACGCTCCACAGCCTCATAGTCGCTATACGGCAGGGCATTCAACTCCTGACGACGACGCAAGAACTTGGTCATCTGGGCTTTAGAACGTAGCGTACCTGCAGCCTCCAGGTCGATATAGTGTGGATGCAGGGCAAACATGCTGACGATGTTATACGGATAGGAGTCGTGCCAATGACCATCGGTCGTGGTATCGTTGACAGGCAGCACCTGAATGAACTTCATGCCTGTTGCCACCGCCCAATCGACAAAACGGCGCAAATCACCGAAATCGCCCACACCATAGGAATGCTCACTACGCAGCGAGAATACAGGAATGACCACACCAGCAGCACGCCAAGTCTCTTCAGCTAAGCGCAGATGACCACCAAAGAGCACCAGAACTTGGCCGTCGGGAATATCATTAGTACTCCCATCAGCAGAACTGACGGGTACAGAACGGTTGTCGCCTTCCTCCCAGGCCATCAACTCATGAGTATGACCGTCCACCACCACATATTTATATTCTATAGGTAGCAACCACCCCTGGGCATTGACAGTCAGCAGCCACTCACCATTTCCAGCATACTCCATAGGCAGATAACGGCTGGTGTTCCACGAGCCGATGGCAGGATGTGAGCCACAGACAGCCACCATTTGTCCTGCCTTCAGTTGGGGTGCAGAGACACGGAAGATGATGGTTCTGCGAAATAACGGCAGACGCAGGGCCTCTACCTGTTCGCCCTGATGTCCATGCACAGTGGTCTGATAGGCCGAGGAATAGAGATGCATGGGCAATGGGCGGTCACGCCATTCGTCAGGAAAGACGTAATCCTTGGTGGCATCAAAGTGGTAAATACGGGGTATCATGTCCCACTCCTTGCGAAGCACCAGTCCATCAGCATCTTCCACTTGGTAGCGATAAACGATGTGTGACACGGGATGCTGACGACTCATCAACACCGATGTTTCGAGCGTCCACAGTTCACCATCTTCCGTCTGCATCAGCAAAACCTGATGGCGCACGGTTCCGTCTTGGCTATGAAAATCGATGCTGACATGCAGGCTTTCACCCCATGCAGTATGGTAATGTATTGAGAATTTTAGCTTCATGACATGCAAACTTTTCTGCAAAAATACAAAATAATTACGAATTATGCATTATGAATTATAAATTATTTCGTAATTTTGCAGCGAAAATACAAGAAAGCGATGAAAAAACTGGATTCACGCACTTATCTATATATCGCCATATTTGGTATGCTGCTCATCGTAGGCCTCACGGTCTTCTATGCTTTCACGCCTGTCTCTAGGGCTGACAACACACAGTATCTGTATATCGACAATGACGATACGCAGGATTCTGTCATCATGCATTTGCGCCCCATGAGCCATACGGCAGGACTGACAGGACTTACCGCCTTGATGCGCCATACTGGCTACAGCGAAAAGATCCGGACGGGCCGTTATGCCATAGAGCCTAAAGAAGGAGCCTTTACATTGTTCCGTAAACTGAAGAATGGTCAGCAGGCAAGTCTGCACCTTACCATTCCGGAAGTACGAACAATGGATCGTCTGGCAAGCGTGCTCAGTAAAAAACTGATGCTTGACTCTGCCACCATCGCCAATGCATTATATAGCGACGAAGTGTGTCAGAAATATGGTTTCGATACCTGTACCGTTGCCGCTATGTTTGTACCGAACACTTACGACGTTTACTGGAACATGAGTCTCGATGCTCTAATGCAACGCATGGAGAAGGAATACCAGCGTTTCTGGCAAGGTGACCATGAGAAGAAAGCAGCCCAGATACAGCTCACGCCTGTCGAGGTGTGTACACTGGCTAGCATCATCGATGAAGAGACCGCCAACACTGCTGAGAAACCCATGATAGCCGGTATGTATCTGAATCGTCTGAAGACAAATATGCCTCTGCAGGCCGACCCGACCATCAAATTTGCCTTAAAGCAATTTGAACTGAAGCGCATCTGGCAGAAACTGCTGACCATTCAGTCGCCTTATAACACCTACAAGAATACGGGACTGCCTCCTGGCCCCATCAAGATTGCGTCTGTTAAAGGTATCGATGCCGTGTTAAATGCTGTTAACCACGACTACCTGTATATGTGTGCCAAAGAGGATTTCTCAGGAACGCATAATTTTGCCCGCACCTATCAGGAGCATCTGAAGAATGCCGCGAAGTATACCAAGGCGCTGAACGAGCGTGGTATTAAGTAAGATAAGAGATAAAAGATAAAAGTTAAGAAACAAGATATGGAAGAAAAGATTATGACTGAAGGCGAGGAGAAGAAAAGCCTCAGCTTCGTAGAACAGTTTGTAAAGGAAGACCTGGAAGCAGGTAAGAATGGTGGACGCATTCAGACGCGTTTCCCACCAGAACCCAACGGATATATCCACATCGGCCACGCCAAGGCCATCTGCATGGATTTCGGTGCTGCCGAGGAGTTCGGCGGCATCTGTAACCTGCGTTTCGACGATACGAATCCCACGAAAGAGAACACGGAATACGTGGAGAACATCATGAGCGACATCAAGTGGCTCGGTTTCCACTGGGAGAACGTGTACTACGCCTCGGACTATTTCGAGAAGCTGTGGGACTTTGCCGTATGGCTCATCAAAAAAGGGCTGGCCTACGTGGACGAGCAGACCTCGGAGCAGATTGCCGAGCAGAAGGGTACGCCGACACAGCCGGGAAGACCCAGTCCGTTCCGCGACCGCCCCGTGGAGGAGAACCTGCGCCTGTTTGAGCACATGAACACCGCCGAGGCCGTGGAGGGCTCGATGGTGCTGCGTGCCAAGCTGGACATGGCGAACCCCAACATGCACTTCCGCGACCCCATCATCTATCGCATCATTCAGATTCCCCACCACCGTACCGGTACGAAGTGGCACTGCTACCCGATGTACGACTTCGCCCACGGCCAGTCGGACTACTTCGAGGGCGTCACCCACTCTATCTGTACGCTGGAGTTCGTGCCTCACCGTCCGCTGTACGACAAGTTTGTGGAGCTGTTGCGCGAATACATCAAGGAGCAGATTGCCGAGGGTAAGGCCGGCGACTATAATCCCGACATCGTTGACGCCAAGTACGACGGCACACGCCAGATTGAGTTCAACCGTCTGAACATCACCTATACCGTGATGTCGAAGCGTAAGCTGAAGGCGCTGGTGGACGAGAAGCTGGTGAACGGATGGGACGACCCCCGCATGCCAACCGTCTGCGGTATGCGCCGTCGCGGCTATTCGTCGCAGAGTGTGCGTAACTTCATCAATGCCATCGGCTATACCAAGTTCGACGCCCTGAACGACTATGCTTTGTTGGAGTCGAACGTGCGCGACGACCTGAACAAGAAGGCGACTCGTGTCAGTGCCGTTCTAGATCCTATTAAGCTGATTCTGACCAACTATCCAGAAGGTAAGACCGAGGAGATGGAAGCTGTGAACAATCCCGAGAACGAGGCCGAGGGTACACACAAGGTGACCTTCAGCCGTGAGCTGTGGATTGAGCGCGACGACTTCATGGAGGTAGCTGAGAAGAAGTTCCAGCGTCTAGCCCCTGGTAAGGAGGTCCGTCTGAAGAATGCCTACATCATCAAGTGTGACGAGGAGCACCCCTGCGACAAAGATGCCGAGGGCAATGTGACAACCGTTTATGCCACCTATGACCCTGAGACACGTAGCGGACAGCCTGGTGCCGACCGTAAGATCAAGGGTAAGACACTACATTGGGTAAACTGCGCGGATGCTGTGAAGGCCGAGGTACGCCTCTATGACCGTCTGTTCTCCATCGAGAATCCTGGCGCTGACGAACGCGACTTCCGCGAACTGCTGAATCCTGACTCATTGAAGGTTCTGGATAATTGCATGGTCGAACCCTACCTGAAGGAGAAGAAGGCTGGCGACTTCCTACAGTTCCAGCGTATCGGATACTTCACGCTGGATCTGGACACCACGCCCAATCATCTTGTGTTCAACAAGACTGTCGGACTGAAAGATACTTGGAAGAGGTAAGAAGTTAGAGAAGTTAGAGAATACTTGAACATCGACGAAGAATATTTCAAGAGCGAAGAATTCCAGGAACTGCTGGAAAACTACGAGGCATCCATAAATGCGGGCAGAAACCCATTTATGGATGCTGACGACTTAGTAGATTTGGCCGATTACTATGGATGGCAAGGCTTCGACGACAAGGCTGAAGCAGCTATCGACTATGCCCTTGAGTTATACCCCACCGCAACATTGCCTAACGTTTTCAAAGCCCGTAAGGCCGTTGGCATCGGTGACTTCACACAAGCTCATTTCTATTGTGACGAGATAGAGAATCATGACGACCCAGACTATCACTATCTGGTGGCCGAAATTATGATTGCCGAGGGTAACAGCCAGCAGGCTGATGACTACCTGCGCGAATATGCAAAGAGTGTGGAACCCGATGAGTATGAAGACTTTGTACGCGACTGTGCCAACCTCTACATCGACTACGACCAGAACGAAAAGGCCTACGAATGGATGCTTCGTTCACGAGGTGACGAAAGCGACGACTTCAAGGAACTCATGGCACGTACACTATTCGGACTAGGCAAGTACAAGGATTCGGAACGTATCTTCAACGAACTAATTGACCAGCATCCCTACTCCAAACAGTATTGGAATGCGCTGGCATCGGCACAGTTCATGAACGAAGACTATTCGAATGCCATTACCAGTTCTGAATATGCCATCGCCATTGATCCTAACGACCCTGATGCTGTCAGCAGCAAAGCCAGTGGACTGTTCCGATTAGGCAATTACGAAGAGGCGCTGAAATACTTTAAACGCTATAGCGAGCTGGAACCCGATGACGAATTCGGACTATTACACCAAGGTGTCTGTCTGGTCAATATGGTTCGCCACGACGAGGCTTTGCCCCTGCTACGCATGGCATTGGCTGTAGCCCCCAAGGATTCGCCATTCCTGGCACAGATCTATCAGGAACTGGCATTCTGCTATAGTGCCCAACATCAAGTCAAACAAGCCCTAGATATGCTCGACAAGACAGAGGCGTATGATTGCGACCATACAGACATGCTGGTGGTCAAAGGCCATATCTTGTTGCAAAACAACCTGATTGCTGAAGCTGAAGAGGCCTTTAAACAGGCCATTATGAAGAGCGATAATTCACCGGCCATCTTGTTGCGCATCATTGTGTCACTCTATGACAATCGCTATCTTAACGCCTGCTACCAAATGCTGCTCAAGTTCTTCCAACTTGTCAGGGAATACTATCCTGAATACAAAAGTGGCAATGCCTATATGGCGCTGTGCTGTTATGATCTGGGGCGTAACGAGGAGTTTATAAAATATTTGCGGTTGGCTGTTGAGCAAGATCCTAAAGAGGCTTTTAGCGTACTCGGTTGTCTCTTCCCTGAGACCCTGCCCGTCAGCGATTATGTCACATACATGGAGCAACGGCTCCACAATAACTCGTGATCTCGAAACATCGAAAACAACGAAAATACGAAATAAAATGAATTTTATAACATCACTGCTTAGCAACCTCAACTACGGCACCATCCTGTTTCTGATGCTGTTGGAGAGTACGGTGGTACCTGTGCCCTCTGAATTCGTAGTAACCCCGGCTGCCTACCATGCAGCCAGCGGACAGTTAGACGTTTGGTTGGTCATCCTCTTTGCCACCATCGGTGCCGATCTCGGTGCCAGTATTAACTATGTTGTAGCACTCTATGTCGGACGTCCCGTCATCTACAAGTTCGCCAATAGCAAATGGGGCAAGATGTGTCTGCTGAATCAAGAAAAAGTCGAGAAGTCAGAGCGTTACTTCGATGAACATGGCATCGTGGCCACACTGACTGGTCGACTGATTCCTGGCATCCGCCACCTTATCTCGATTCCTGCCGGACTGGCACGCATGAACTACTGGAAGTTCCTTCTCTACACCACTATCGGTGCCGGTTGCTGGCATGCCATCCTGGCTGGGCTGGGCTGGTATCTGCACACCATCGTTCCCGAGGATCAGCTGAACGATAAGATTTCTGAGTATGCCGAGTACATCAAGCTCATCATCATCGCCCTTGTCGTGATAGCCATCATCTGGTTTGCCGTCAAGACATGGATGAAGAAAAGGACAGCATAAGCCCCTTCTTAATCCAAGACAAAAAAAGTAGCCTCGCTCTGAAAAAAGCGGGGCTATTATTTGGTTAATTCATAGATATTTATTAATTTTGCATCATTCTATTCATTAACTTATTGCAGATTATGGCAAGAATCAATAATCATCTGGTCATCATGGCAGGCGGCGTAGGTAGTCGTTTTTGGCCTATGAGCACGGCTGAGAAGCCGAAGCAGTTTATCGATGTCATGGGCATCGGCAAGTCGTTGTTACAACTGACGGTAGAGCGTTTTCAGGGTATCGTCAATGCTAAAAATATATGGGTAGTAACGAACAGGAACTATGCCGACACTGTTGCTGAGCAGTTACCCGACATGCCTCAGGACCACATCCTGTGTGAGCCATGCCGTAGAAACACTGCACCATGCATCGCCTACGTGTCATGGCGCATCAAGTCGAAAGATCCAAAGGCCAACATCGTAGTAACCCCCAGTGACCATATTGTCATGAATGTACAGGAATTCCAGCGCGTAATCAGCGCATGTCTGACATTCTCAGGCGAGAGCGATGCCATCATCACGCTGGGCATGAAGCCTAACCGTCCAGAGACGGGTTACGGCTATATCGAGGCCAACCTCTCGGCACAATCGCTGCGCAACAAGGAGATATTCCGTGTAGACTCATTCCGCGAGAAGCCCGATTTGGCTACGGCTACAAGGTATATTTCAAAGAACAACTACTTCTGGAATGCGGGCATCTTTATCTGGAATGTTAACACCATTGTCAATGCCTTCCGCATGTACCAGCCCACAATGGCCAAGATTTTCGAGGGCATGCTGCCTGTCTATGGCACTGACAAGGAGCAGGCTACCATCGACGAGCAGTTCCCCGAGTGCGAGAATATCTCGGTAGACTATGCCATCATGGAGAAGGCCGAAGAAATCTTTGTATGCCCTGCCGACTTCGGCTGGAGTGATCTGGGCACATGGGGTTCTCTGCACCAGCAGACCAAGAAGGACTTGTATGGCAATGCCTGTATCGGACCGGATATCACACTCTTCGAGAGTCATAACAATATCGTGCATACTACACAGGAGAAGAAGGTGGTCATTCAGGGATTGGATGGTTTCATCGTGGCCGAGAACAATGACACCTTGCTCATCTGTAAGCTGTCGGAAGAACAAAGAATCAAGCAATTTAGTGGACAAGATAAATGAAGAATATAGCTCTTATTACTGGCATTACTGGTCAGGACGGTTCGTATCTGGCCGAGTTCCTCATTGAGAAAGGCTACGAAGTTCACGGTTTGCTACGCCGTTCTTCGTCGTTCAACACGGGACGTATCGAACACCTCTATCTGGACGAGTGGGTGCGCGACATGAAGAAGGCACGCCTGGTAAACCTACATTGGGCCGACATGACCGACTCGTCATCACTCATTCGTGTCATCGGTGAGGTGAGACCAACAGAAATATACAATCTGGCAGCCCAGAGTCACGTGAAGGTATCCTTTGACGTACCGGAATATACAGCGGATGTAGATGCTGACGGTGTACTACGCCTGTTGGAGGCTGTACGTATCTGTGGACTAGAAAAGACATGCCGTATCTATCAGGCATCAACCAGTGAGTTATATGGTAAGGTACAGGAGGTGCCGCAAAGCGAGACGACTCCTTTCTACCCTCGCAGTCCGTATGCCGTTGCCAAGCTCTATGGTTTCTGGATTATGAAGAACTACCGTGAGTCGTATGGCATGTTCTGCTGCAATGGTATCCTGTTCAACCACGAGAGTGAGCGTCGTGGCGAGAACTTCGTGACACGTAAGATTACGCTGGCTGCCGCCCGTATCGCCCAGGGTTATCAGGACAAGCTCTATCTGGGCAACCTGAACTCACTGCGTGACTGGGGCTATGCCAAGGACTATATCGAGTGCATGTGGCTCATCCTGCAGCAGCCAGAGCCCGACGACTTTGTTATTGCCACTGGCGAATACCATACTGTTCGTGAATTCACGAGTTTGGCCTTCAAGGAGGTTGGTATCGAACTGGAATGGCGTGGCGATGGTGTTGACGAGAAGGGTTACGACAAGGCCACAGGCAAGGCATTGGTCGAGGTCGATCCTAAGTACTTCCGTCCAGCCGAGGTTGAGCAACTGTTAGGTAATCCTGCCAAGGCCAAGGCCAAATTGGGTTGGAATCCACAGAAGACCAGCTTCCCTGAACTTGTCAAAATTATGGTGAAGCACGACATGAAGTTTGTGAAGAAGTTGTTCTTGAAAGCACAAATGGAGAAAGAAGATGCTGAATAAAGAAAGTAAGATATATGTAGCGGGGCATCACGGATTAGTGGGCTCCGCTATTTGGAACAACCTGAAGGCCCGAGGCTACAACAACCTTGTGGGAAGAACGCACAAGGAGCTGGATCTGACCGACCAGGTGGCCGTGAAGCATTTCTTCGACGAGGAGCGTCCGGATGCTGTGGTGCTGGCAGCAGCCTTTGTAGGCGGCATCATGGCCAATTCATTGTATCGCGCTGACTTCATCATGATGAACATGAAGATACAGTGTAACGTCATCAGTGAGGCCTATGCCCATGGTGTGAAGAAGCTGCTGTTCCTGGGTAGTACTTGTATCTACCCGAAGAATGCACCGCAACCCATGAAGGAAGACTGCCTCCTCACCAGCCCGCTGGAGTACACCAACGAGGAGTATGCTATTGCGAAGATTGCGGGTCTGAAAATGTGCGAAAGTTATAATCTGCAGTATGGCACCAACTACATCGCTGTGATGCCCACCAATCTGTATGGTCCGAACGACAATTTCCATCTGGAGAACAGCCATGTGATGCCCGCCATGATGCGTAAGGTCTATCTGGCCAAGCTGATTCATGATGGCGCATGGGACAAGATAGCCACGGATTTGAATAAGCGTCCCGTTGAGGGCGTCGATGGTTCTTCATCCCGTGATACCGTTTTAATGTTATTACGGAAATACGGCATTGAAGACAACAAGGTGACCCTTTGGGGCACCGGCACCCCATTGCGCGAATTCCTGTGGTCCGAGGACATGGCCGATGCCTCTGTGCATGTGCTGCTGAACGTCGACTTCAAGGATGTGATAGGCATCGAGAAGTATTCGAGCGTACACTATGGTGCCAGTACCGATGGTGCTGTAGACCGCAACCACTCAGCTGGTCGTGGTGGTGCCATTCCTCAGTTAGGCGAGATCCGCAACTGCCACATCAATGTTGGCACGGGCAAGGAACTCACCATCCGCGAACTCTCTGAGCTCGTTGTCAAGGCTGTTGGCTTCGAAGGCGAGGTGGAATTCGACACCTCCAAGCCCGATGGCACCATGCGCAAACTCATCGATGTATCAAAACTCCATTCGTTAGGCTGGACGCACAAAGTTGAGATTGACGAAGGCGTCAGGAAACTCTTCGAATGGTATAAGCGTTCATTAGAATAAAACAATATGCTAAAAACAACACGACACTATGAAATTACTACTGACCACAACACTCCTTGCCATCAGCATCACTGGAGCGGCACAGACCCCGAAAGACTCTACTCGTGTGTGCATTGGCTATAGCAGTGGTAATCAGCGGACAACAGCTGGTGCCGTAGACCAGGTGACACAGGAGCGCATGAACAAAGGACTGGTCAACAACTCACTGGACGCGCTCTCAGGTCAGGCTGCCGGTGTACAGGTACAGTCCGGTATCAACCAAGAGGCGATGATCAATGCCGTTCGTGTGCGAGGCACCACCTCACTGACTGGTGGCAACGACCCGTTGGTCATCATCGACGGTGTACAGAGTGACATCACGACATTGTCTACCATCTATCCTGCCGACATCGAGAGCTTCACCATTCTGAAGGATGCCTCAGAGACTGCCCAATATGGTAGCCGTGGTGCAGCAGGTGTCATCCAGGTAGTCACGAAAAAAGGCAGTGGAGAGCGTTTCCATATCGCCTATAATGGCAACATTGGTTTCGAGAGCATCTATAAAAACTTGGATATGCTCAGTGCCCCACAGTTCCGGCAAGCAGCCTGCCAGTTAGGCATGAGCATCATCGACAAGGGCTACGACACCGATTTCACAAAATCGCCCACACGGACAGGTGTCGTACATAACCACCATATCGCCTTTGGAGGCGGTTCACAGACGGCCAACTACCGTGCCTCCATCGGTATGCAGGATCATCGCACCATTATCAAGAACAACCGCTACCGTAACTACATTGCCAAGCTCGATATCATGCAACGGGCCTTTGACAACAGGATGACTTTCGAACTGGGTGTCTTCGGATCGCTACAGAAATTTGATTACATACCTTTCCAGCAGAAGCTGTTCTACTCAGCAGCGACCTTCAATCCCACATACCCTGACGGTCGCAATGCCGATGGTACGTTCGGTCAGGTGCCCGAAGCCCTTTGGATCAATAACCCCAACTCGCTGTTGACCATGCAGGACGACGAAAACAATGCGCATGTGAACACCCACCTGAAGGTAACGACCAATCTGGGCTATGGCCTGACGATGTCAGCCTTCGGCTCATTCTCCTATAACAGCATCGACAATGGACACTACTACCCTACCATCGTGTGGAGCCATGGCGAGGCATATCGCAGACATAGCAAGAGCGAGGAATGGCTGGGCAACCTGTCACTCAACTGGCAGCATGACTTCGGTACAGACCATCATCTGGACCTGCTGGCACTCGTCGAGGCAGAGAGTCAGAAATTGAAAGGATTCTATACAACGGTCTATAGTTTCTCCACAGACGCCTATGGCTACGATAACCTTTCGGCTGGTGCTGCACGTCCTTGGGAAGGTACCAACTCCTTCTTTGCCGACACACACATGGAGTCGTTCCTCTTCCGGGCACAGTATACCTATCTGAATCGTTACACGCTGAATGTCAATGCCCGTACCGACGGCTCGTCGAAGGTTGGTGCCAACAACCGATGGGGATTCTTCCCCTCCATCAGCGGTGCATGGGTCGTAAGCGACGAGCCTTGGATGGCGTCTGTCCCCTGGCTGAGCAAACTGAAGCTGCGCATGGGCTATGGCAAGAGTGGTAACCTGGGGGGTATCGACTCCTATATGTCACAACAGCTCATACAGCCCAATGGTATCGTCAACGTCAATGGCGCACTATCCACCACACTGGGCACCATCCGTAATGCCAATCCTGACCTGCGCTGGGAAATCAAGCGTACCTTCAACGTAGGACTGGACATGGCCTTTTGGCAGAACCGCATTGTGCTGACGGCAGATTTCTACTCGTCGCGCACCAGCGACATGCTCTACAGCTATGACGTGCCGGTACCACCCTTTACCTACGACCACCTGCTGGCCAACCTCGGTAAGATGCGCAACCACGGCTTTGAGCTGGGATTCGGTATCACCCCCATCCGCCAGAAAGACCTGGAGCTGACCATCAATATGAACTGGACCTTTGAGGCAAACAAGCTCATCACGCTGAATGGCGACTACAACGGGCAACACCTCACGGCACCTAACATCAAAGGCCTCAGCTATCTCTACGGTGCAGGCTATCATGGTGCCAGCGATGTCTGCTATCAAATCGTGGGACAACCGCTTGGCGTCTTCTATCTGCCTCACTTCTTGGGCTTCAAGGAGAATGCCAACGGTGGCAAGGAATATATGAAGACCGACGAGAGCTATATCTGCGGACAGGCCACACCAAAGGCCACGATGGGCTCGAATATCGCCCTGCGCTACAAGCAGTGGGACATCACGGTACAGATGAATGGTGCCTTTGGCCACAAGATATACAATGGTACGGCATTGTCGTACATGAATATGCTCTCGCTGCCCAACTACAATGTAATGCAGGGGGCTCCCGAGATGAACATCCAGGATCAGGACATCAGCGACTATTGGCTGGAGAATGGCGACTACGTGAACATCGACTATGTGACCGTCGGGTGGAACGTTCCCCTACGCTCTAAGTATATCCGTAACCTGCGTCTCTCGTGCAGCATCAATAATCTGGCCACCATTACCGGCTATTCGGGACTGACACCCATGATTAACTCATCGGTCATTGATGGTACCATTGGTGTCGATGACAAACGGTCCTTCCCAGTCTACCGTTCCTACTCTTTTGGTCTTAACATTCAATTCTGAACACCATGTCCATCAATCATATATTCCGTTGTCTCGCAGGCTGTGCCATAGCCACAGTCCTCACCGCCTGTTCCCTTGACGAGAAACCGCGCGACCAGATACCTGAAGAGGAGGCATATACGAATGCCGATGCACTCTTCCGCAACACCGTAGCAACCTTGTATTATCACATCGGAGGCAATCTTGACGGACAAGGTCTGCAAGGCACGTGCCGAGGGGTCTATGACCTCCAGACCTTTGGTTCCGACGAGGCCATACTCCCCACACGAGGCGGTGACTGGTACGATGGTGGCCTGTGGCAGGCTATGTACAAGCATTCATGGACGGCAGGCCATGACCTCCCCAAGAATGCCTGGTTATATCTCTATAAGGTCATCACCTTGTGCAACCGCTCGTTAGAGACGCTTGACAAGTACCAGCAGTTGGCTGGCTTCAACTACACCTCATGGCGTGCTGAGGTCAGGGCCTTGCGAGCCATGTACTACTGGTACCTTATCGACCTCTTTGGCGATGTACCCCTCGTGGTGTCTACCCATGTCTCGATGAACGAGGTGACACGTGCTCCGCGTAGCGAGGTCTATAACTTCTGTGTCAAGGAGTTGGAGACCTGCAAAGAGGCGCTGCCATTCGCCAACAGCGTGAGTGAAGGCGACTACTACGGACGCATCACATATTCTGTTGCCTCTTTTGTGTTGGCCAAGCTCTATCTCAATGCTGCAGTCTATACGGGCCATGAGGATCTGGAGAACTACAAACTTTGCATCAAACACTGTGATGAAATCGAGGATGAGGGCTATGAGTTGGAGACCAACTACGCGGATAATTTCCTGGTTAACAACCACTTCTCCAAGGAGAACATCTTTGTGATTCCCATGGACAAGCATCTCTACACCAACCAGCAGCAGAACATGTACCGCAGCTACCACTATCGACATGCTGCAGCCTACGGCTTTACGGGCGAGAATGGTTCGTGTGCCACCAAGCGCACCATGCAGATTTTCGGTTATGGCACCCAGGAGCCGGATTACCGTCTGATGGACAACTTCTTCTATGATCGCGTCGATTACCTGAATGGTCATCCGATACTTGACCGCACAGGCAAGCCCCTGACCTATTATCCTGAGGCCGTAGAACTCGACCTCAGCGGTTCACCCTATGTCGAGACAGCCGGTGCCCGCATGCGCAAATACGAGGTGGACAAGAATGCCCCCAAAGATGGCAAGCTCATGGACAACGACATCGTGCTGTTCCGTTTTGCCGACGTGCTGCTCATGCGTGCCGAAGCCAAGCTGCGAATGGATGAGGACGGTCATCAGGATTTCGATGCCGTACGCAAACGAGCCAATATGCCTACCCGTCCCTATACTCTCCAGAACCTGCTGGACGAACGCATGCTCGAACTCTGCTGGGAGGGATGGCGTCGACAGGACCTTATCCGTTTCGGACAATACAAGTCGCTCTATGATGGTCCTGATGCCGTCGACGAGACTGATGGTCACACCAGCCTCTACCCCATCCCTGCCGATGTCAGGGCCCTCAACACCAACCTCTCACAGAACGACGGCTATTAATGGCTTCTCCGGGTTCGCGTACACGTACCTTAATAATATATAAGGAGTTAGAAAGTAAGGTCAAAAACAAGGTAAAAGAAAAAAAATTAGCCTTTTTAGCAAAAAAAAAGCTAATAATATTTTTATATCCCACTGAAAATTAGTAACTTTGCAGTCCGAAATACGATTTAACAATAAAAACAACAATGACAAAAGCAGATATTATCAACAAAATCGCTGAAGATACAGGCCTTCCCAAGAAGGATGTTTCAGCTACTGTAGAGGCCTTTATGGAAGAGATTCGCGTCTGCATGGCCGAGAACAAAGAAAATGTGTACCTGCGTGGTTTTGGTACGTTTACTGTCAAGCATCGTGCCAAGAAGACCGCTCGTAATATCTCTAAGAACACCACATTGGTGATCGATGCCCATGATATTCCTCACTTCAAGCCCGCTAAGAGCTTTGTAGAGAAGATGAAGTAAAAATAATATCACACAAAATTATTTAATAAGTTATACATTATGCCAAACGGAAAAAAGAAGAAGGGCCACAAGATGGCTACTCACAAGCGTAAGAAGAGACTGCGCAAGAATCGTCATAAGAGCAAGTAAGCTCTGGTGACCAACAGAGAAAAGAAACGTATGGAAGGAGTGCAATCGGCAGGAGAAAGCAGAGCCGAGAGCGCTCCTTCTTCAGTTAAGAGTTAAACGTTTAGAGTTAATAGTTCATGACAAGTGAAGTAATCATCGACGTTCAGCCTAAAGAGATATCGATAGCCCTGCTCGAAGACAAGGACCTGGTGGAATACCAGAACGAGAAGCGAGAAGAGGCTAGCTACTCTGTAGGCAACATCTATCTGGGGCGTGTGCGTAAGCTCATGCCCGGCCTGAATGCCTGCTTCGTGGAGGTAGGCTCAGAGCGCGATGCCTTCTTGCACTATCTTGACCTCGGCACTCAATTCAGCTCTTACGAAAAGTATCTGAAACAGGTACAAAGCGACAAGAAGAAACTTTATCCCATCTCGAAAGCCACCCGTCTGCCCGACCTGCCGAAAGAGGGCAGTGTCCAGACCACGTTGAAACAGGGTCAGGAGATACTGGTACAGGTGGTCAAGGAACCCATCAACACCAAAGGCCCGCGTCTGAGCTGCGAGCTCAGCTTTGCAGGACGCTTCATGGTGCTGATGCCTTTCGGTGATAAAGTCTCTGTATCCTCTAAAATCAAGAAAAGCGAGGAGCGCACCCGACTGAAACAGCTCATGCAGAGCATCCGCCCCAAGAACTTCGGTATTATTGTTCGTACATCGGCCGAAGGCAAGCGTGTGGCAGAGCTCGACGCAGAACTGAAGGTGCTCATGAAACGATGGGAAGACACCATCACCAAAGCGCAGAAGGCCACCAAGACGCCACAGCTATGCTTTGAGGAGACCGGCAGAGCCGTTGCCCTGCTACGCGACGTGTTCGACCCAACGTATGATGGCATCTATGTCAATGATGACGACATCTACAACCAGGTGAAGGATTATGTGACTCTGATAGCGCCCGACAAGAAGGACATCGTCAAGAAATACAATGGTACGATGCCCATCTTCGACAACTTCAACGTCACCAAGCAGCTCAAGTCGAGCTTTGGCAAGACGGTGAATTACAAACGCGGCGCCTATCTCATCATCCAGCAGACAGAAGCCATGCATGTGGTAGATGTGAACTCGGGCAACCGTACTCGCGCCGAAAATGGTCAGGAAGCCAACGCACTGGAGGTGAACCTCGGTGCTGCCGACGAGCTGGCACGCCAGCTGCGACTACGCGATATGGGCGGCATCATCGTGGTAGACTTCATCGATATGAATCTGGCTGAAGACCGTCAGATGCTCTATGAGCGCATGTGCAAGAACATGCAGAAAGACAGAGCACGCCACAACATCCTGCCACTCAGCAAGTTCGGACTGATGCAAATCACGCGCCAGCGTGTTCGTCCGGCTATGGATGTCAATGTCGAGGAGACCTGCCCCACCTGCTTTGGCAAGGGCAAAATCAAGTCGTCTATCCTGTTTACGGATCAACTGGAGAGCAAGATTGACCGTCTGGTCAACAAGATTGGTATCCGCAGATTCTTCCTACATGTGCACCCCTATGTTGCCGCCTACATCAATCAGGGCTTCTGGTCGCTTAAGCGCCAGTGGCAGATGAAATATGGCATGGGCGTGCGCATCATCCCCTCGCAGAAGCTGGCTTTCCTGCAGTACGAATTCTACGACAAGGACCAGCAGTTCATCGACATGCAGGAAGAAGTCGAGAGCAATTCTTAAGCATTAAGCATTAAACATTGATAGTTATGGTAGCATTGAAGACCGCATTCTGGATATGCGCATTCCTCGTATTCTACACCTATCTGGGATATGGCATGCTGCTATGGCTGTTAGTCCAACTGAAACGTATCGTGAGGGGCAAGGCTGAGAGGAAGGCTTTGCCCGCTGACGATGCTGAACTGCCAGAAGTGACCTTCATGGTCTGTGCCTACAACGAACAAGACGTGGTAGACCTGAAGATGAAGGATATCCACCAGCTGGACTACCCCAAGGACAAGTTACACATCATGTGGGTCACCGATGGTTCGTCTGACAATACCAACGAATGTCTGAAGGCCTATCCTGACGTGGAGATTGTCTTCTCCCCCGAGCGCAAAGGCAAGACGGCAGCGCTGAACCACGGTCTGTCAATGGTCAAGAGCGACATCACGGTCATGACCGATGCCAACACCATGGTGAACACGGGAGCCATCCGCGAGATAGTCCGTCTGATGCAAGATCCCCTGGTGGCTTGTGTGGCTGGCGAGAAACGTGTCATGGCGCGCCACGAGGGACAGGCTGCTGCCGAGGGCGAAGGCTTGTATTGGCAATACGAGAGTGCCCTGAAGCGCATGGATAGCGAGCTCTACAGTGCCATGGGTGCTGCCGGTGAGCTGAATGCCATCCGCACCGCCCTCTACGAACCTATGCCCGAGAATGCCCTGCTCGACGATTTTGTCATGTCCATGGAGATGGTCGACAAGGGCTATAAGATAGCCTATACCAGTGATGCCTATGCGATGGAATACGGCTCTGCCGACCTTCAGGAGGAGTCCAAACGCAAACGGCGTATTGCCGCTGGTGGTCTGCAAAGCAGCTGGTGGCTACGGCGAATGATGAACCCCTTCCGCCGCCCTGTTGTGGCTTTCCAGTTTGTGAGCCATCGTGTGTTACGCTGGAGCATCACCCCCTTTGCCCTTATGGCACTCATCCCACTCAATGTTGCATTGGTTATGCTGAAGGCGGGTACCGTGTATACCGTCATTTGGATGCTCCAGATCCTGTTCTATGTGGCTGCCCTGTGCGGCTATTGGCTGGAACAGAAAGGCCACCGGAGCAAGTGGCTCTATGTGCCCTACTACTTTCTGTTTATGAATATGAATGTCTTTGCCGGCATTCCCTATCTGTACAGCCATCGTGGAGGCGGAACATGGGAAAAAGCAAAAAGAGGATAAAAAGCGCAGAAAAATCCTCAAAAATTTTCATATTTCATAATTTTGTCGTAACTTTGCAGCGGTTTATGTACGGATAGCAAGATATGAGTCAAGAAGAACGTGAAGTTCTGCTTCAGAAAATAGCAGAAGCTAACGAAACAAAACGCGCTGTAGAGAAAGAACTGGAGGAGGCGCGTAAAAAATTAGCCGAATACGAGACGATGGCGCAAAAGGCTGAGAAAGCCAGCAAGATGAAGTCTCTATTCCTGGCTAACATGAGTCATGAGATTCGCACACCCCTCAATGCTATCGAAGGATTCTCACGCGTCATGGCCGAGACCGATTCGCCTGAAGACCGTATGAAGTACATGGAGATTATTGAAAGCAATAATGGCCGTGTATTGGCACTCATCAACGAGATCCTTGATTTGTCACGTGTGGAAGCCGGTGAGATTGCCATCAAGAAGCAGATGACCGACCTCAACGAGATGTGCAGGGGCATTCAGCTCATGTTCAAGTTCCGTTGTCCCGATACGGTCAACCTGCAATGGTCGCAACCCAACATGAAGGTGACGCTGAACACTGACCAGAACCGTCTGACGCAGGTGTTTTCGAACCTCATCAGCAACGCGCTAAAACACACCTCCAAGGGTACCATCAATTATGGCTACCGACTTATCAATGATGGTCAGGAGGTAGAATTCTATGTCTCCGATACCGGTTCAGGCATTGCCCCTGAGGACATCCAGCACATCTTCCAGACCTACGTCTCACGCGATGCCGAACAGCAGAACGGCTACGGTTTGGGCCTGGCACTTTGTAAGATTATTGTCGAGAAGATGCACGGCAATATCACGGTATCCTCGAAGCTGGGCGAAGGCTCTACCTTCCGTTTCACCCTTCCCTTCGAAGGCACCATCGGTGGACTGCAGAAGAACTCCCGCATCACCACCAATTCACGCACCATACGTGTCAGCACAAAGACCAACGTGCAGAATGCGCCACTCATCTTGGTGGCCGAAGACGAGGACTCCAACTACGAACTGGTACGCATCGTGCTGGCAAAGCGCTACCGCCTGTTAAGAGCCCACAATGGTATTGAAGCCGTTACGCTCTGTGAAGACGAGCACCCCGACCTGATTCTGATGGATATCCGTATGCCGGATATGAATGGTTTGGATGCTACCCGTATCATCAAGGAGGTCAACCACGAGATACCCATCGTAGCCCTTTCCGCCTATGCCTTCGACGAAAACATCCGTGAGGCCAGGTCTGCAGGCTGCGACGAGTTCCTCGCCAAGCCTTTCCGTGTGGAAGACCTGCTCGACACTGTCGGTAAGTATGTTCAAGGATTAGAATAAGCTATAGATTAATACGAAATCATAATGGGAAGATTAGCTGTCATGAAGTATGTCGCTGCCATGTTACTGACAGTGCAGGCCATACTGACCATTTTCACGATTGCAGCCCTGTTTGGCGGTAACGTCAGTCCTGTCGGACACTCGGCACGAGCCATCCTGGTTTACATGTTGCCCCTTCTTATTCTGGGCAATGTTATCATGCTCGTCTATTGGCTCATACGCCGCAAGTGGCTCTTTATGCTTATTCCTGCCATCACCATCGCCTGCTGCATACCGTATATAGGTACCATGTGGCAGTTCCGTTCCCTCGACAAGAGTGCCGACGCACAACCTGGCATCAAGGTGGCCACATATAACGTGTTTATGTTCAATCGCGAGACGTCAGGATTCATGGCGCAGGATATCCTGGCCGAGATGCGTCGCCAGAATGTCGATGTGCTCTGTATGCAGGAGTATAATGATGTCAGTGGCGACAAGAAGAACTCCGACAGCTACAAGGAGTATTTCCCTTATATGGCTGTCGGTCGCGAGGATATGGTCATCTATAGCCGTTACCCCATCAAGGGCACTCGGAAGATTCTCTTTGAGGAGACCAACAACAGCGCCATGTGGGCAGATATCGATGTCCGTGGTGAGCAGATCCGTGTTTTCAACATCCACCTCGAGACCACAGGTATCAACCGCACACTCCATAAAGCCGGCAAGCTACAGGCGCAGGGCATTGATGTCGACTCCAACAGATTCTTCGAAGCCATCTTTGGCAACTACATGCTGGGGATGATGTTCCGTGCCGGTCAGGCTATCATGGTAGCCAATGAGGTCCGTGCGTCAGAAAAGCCTGTTATTCTCTGTGGCGACTTCAACGACGTCCCGTATTCATTTGTCTACAATACGGTATTGGGCAACATGGTCGACGGTTTCAAGGAGTGCGGTTCAGGATGGGCCCAGACCTACCGTGCCAGCAAGAAGCCCGTACGTATCGACTACATCTTCCACGACGAGGCTTTGAAGGGTCTCTCCTACTACAAGACGGAGCTGACCTATTCCGACCACTATCCGGTCTTCATGAAGCTATCATTGAAGTAAACCCATAAAAAAACGCTATCAAAAACTGATAGCGTTTTTCATTATGCGGAGAGTCTAAAAAAACTTTGAAAGTTCGTCTATGATATCTGCGGCGACTTGGGATTTGGGCTTGCACTCGTAGTCGTGCTGAGTACCAGAGCGGGAGATGATGGAGATCTGGTTGTCGTCAGAGCGGAAGCAGGTGCCTTCATTGCGCAAGGAATTAAGGACAATGAAATCAAGGTTCTTCTTTTCGAGTTTACGCTGGGCATTAGCCTCCTCGTCGTTGGTCTCCAAGGCAAAACCCACAAGAACCTGACCATCACACTTCATCTGCCCCAAAGTGGCAGCAATATCGGGATTGGGAACCAGATGGATGTCCATGGTCTGCCCCACCCTTTTGATTTTCTTATCAGCGACATGCTCAGGCCGGAAGTCAGCAACAGCAGCACAAAGGATGGCGGCATCCATCTGGGGAAAAGCTGCGGTGGCTGCGTCGTACATCTGCTGACAAGACTCCACGTCCACGCGGTGGAGGGAAGAAGGAGGAGGGAGGAGGGAGAATTGAGCATTCACGGGACCAGTGATAAGGGTGACCTCGGCACCACGACGGGCACACTCCTCAGCCAAGGCGAAGCCCATCTTGCCACTGGAGTAGTTGCCAATAAAGCGAACAGGATCAATACGCTCATAGGTAGGACCAGCGGTAATCATGATGCGCTTACCGCGCAGGGAGGTGAGAGATGTCTCATTGTCTACATTTCCTAATTTCTCATTTAGAAAATCAACGATTTTCTCTGGTTCCTCCATGCGGCCCTTGCCCTCAAGACCAGAGGCAAGGAAACCGGTGGCAGGCTCGATGATGTGATTGCCAAAACTTCTGAGGCGCTCCATGTTCTGCTGGGTAGTAGGATGCTGGAACATATCGAGATCCATGGCCGGGGCAATGAAGACAGGGGCCTTCATGGAGAGATAGGTGGTGATGAGCATATTGTCGGCAACGCCATTGGCCATCTTGCCTAACGTAGAAGCTGTGCAGGGAGCGATAAGCATGGCATCAGCCCACAAACCCAGGGCGACATGGGAGTGCCACGTGCCATCGCGCTGCGAGAAGAAGTCGCTGATGACAGGTTTGTGCGTGAGTGCCGACAGCGTGATGGGGGTGATAAACTCCTTACCGGCAGGGGTGATGACAACCTGCACCTCGGCACCAGCCTTCACCAGACCACGAATTATGAGACAGGCCTTATAGGCTGCGATAGAACCCGTAATGCCCAGTACGATCTTCTTACCCTTTAACATTCTTATTTGTTTGCTTCTCTAAGACGGATACGCGTTAATACCTGCTTGGTGTTATAGGTGAAATCGCCAGCGAGCACCCAGCTGTAGTAGCCGGGATCCATGCGCAGCACCTGGGCAACAGGCAGGCCCTTGTGCTTACCGAAATTGAAGACCTCGGTACGGACACCATTGACATCGGCCCACACAATACGGCCAGCGAAATCGACATTATCGTTCTGACGCGAGAACTCGGCCAACTTGTCCATATCGTTCTCAAGCACCTTCTCGGCATCCTCGTTGGCACCAGGGGCATACATATCAAGCTCGCCCATCAGCACACGATAGGTAGCCTCCGTATCCTGATCGGCACGATGGGCCTCGAAATCGTCCTCCATCTTTCGACCGCAATAGAACTTATAGGCTGCAGCCAGATTGCGGCGTTCCATCTTCTTAAAGATGGTGCAGGCATCAATCAAACGGGCCTTCGAGAAATCGAAGTCGACACCAGCACGAAGGAACTCTTCGGCCAGCATGGGCACATCGAAGAAGTTGGAGTTGAAACCAGCAATATCGCTGCCTTTGAACACCTCCTCCAATTTCTTGGCCAGCTGCTTGAAGGTGGGCTTGTCTTTCAGGTCGTCATCGGAAAAGCCTGTCAACTGCGTGATAAACGGATCGAGAGGCTTTTCGGGATTGATGAGTTCGTTGCCACGTTCCTCACGACCATCGGGATATACCTTGATGTATGATATCTGGATGACACGGTCTTTCACCATATCAAGACCGGTGGTTTCCAAGTCGAAAACCACCAGTGGTTTTGTCAAATTCAGTTTCATCAGTCTTAATGTCTCAATTTCTCATTATCTCATTTTCTCAATGTCAACGATTAGGCGCGCCTAATCGTTGATCAGCATCGGCATCATCAGCATCAGCACATCCTGATTCTCAGGCTGTTCAGAAGGCAGTACCAAACCAGCGCGACTGGGATCGGCCAACTGGATGATGACCTCCTGACAATCGAAGTTGCCCAGAATCTCGATGAACGAAGAGCCCTTGAAACCAATGCTCATAGGCTGTCCGCTATACGAGCATGACAGACGCTCAGTAGCCGTCTTCGAGAAGTCATAGTCCTCGGCATCCAACTGTAGCGTACCACCTTCGACATGGAAGCGAATGAGGTTGCTGGAATCGTTGGCAAAAGGCTGTACACGACGCAGGGCTGCCTGCAAACCAAGACGGTCGACAGTGAGTTGGTTGGGATTGTTCTGAGGAATGACGCTGTTGTAGTTAGGATAGCGTCCCTCGATGAGACGGCAAATGAGCTCGTCATCACCGAAGTTGATCTGTGCATTACGCTCATCGAAACGGATGGTGACATCGCCACCGTCCTTGCCCAGCAGGTTCTTCAGCAGTGAAGCAGGCTTCTTAGGCAGGATAAATGCAGCAGGCTGGTCACTATGAATCGTCATAATCTTATTGCGCACCAGCTTATGACCATCGGAAGCCACAATAGCCAGATACTCAGCCGTCAAGTCGAAATAGATACCATTCATCACAGGGCGCAGCTCGTCCTGAGCAGTGGCAAACAGCGAACGAGTGATGTTCTCGCCCAACAAAGCATTAGAAATGGTAATGACCGAAGCATTCATGGCTACACCCTGAGACGTGGGGAACTCGTCGGCACTCTCTACGGGCAGAGAGAACATACCATTCTGATAAGAGATCTTTGCCAGATTGGTGGTCTGGTCGACCTCAAAGGTGATAGGCTGTTCAGAGAAGCCCTTCACAGCTTCCAACAGGTCGTGGCTACCAACACAGAAACGACCATCGCCATCGCTGTCAGACAGCTCCAGCTGGGTGTTCATCACATTTTCGCTGTCAGAAGCAGTCAGATGCAGGAGACCATTCTGAACATCGAATACGAAGTCTGCCAAGATGGGCAGAGAATTTTTACTGTTAATGACTCTCGAAAGAGCATTGAGTTTGCTGCTTAGCGCAGTGCTTGATACGGTAAATCTCATGTATATTTCTCGTTTTTAGTTTGTCATTCTACGAAATTGAGTACAAAAATACAAAATAAACTGGTCAAATCAAAAAATATTTGAGGAAAAATGCGCTTTTTAAAACTATTTTTCGTAATTTCGCCGTCTGAAACGTAAAAAACAATATAAATTAAGGTATAATATTATGGATTTAACAGGAAAAGTAATCGCAATTCTTCCAGCAAACAGTGGTGTGTCTCAGCGCACGGGTAATGCATGGATGTCACAGGAGTATGTCATTGAAGTACCAGGTCAGTATCCCAGAAAATGCATGTTCCGCATTTTCGGTGAGGACCGTATCAAACAGTTCAATATCCAGATGGGCGAGGACATCACCGTACAGTTTGACATTGACGCGCACGAGTATAATGGCCGCTGGTTTAACGAAATTCGTGCCTATAACGTACAGCGTGGCGCTGTAGTACCTCCTGCTGGTAGTGCTCCGACCTCTCCATTTCCTCCACAGCAGCCCGTAGGTGGCGCTGATGCAAACAGTCCGTTCCCTCCAGCTCAGGAGCCTGCAGGCGAAGGTTCAACGGATGACCTGCCGTTTTGAAATTGAGAAATTGAGAAATTGAGAAAATGAGAAAATGAGGAATTATCCCCAGTTTCTATAATAAAATAATAGGTATATAAGAAAAAGACAATGAAAGCATTTGTATTTCCCGGACAGGGCGCTCAGTTCGTAGGAATGGGTAAGGACCTGTACGATAACAACGAGACAGCAAAAGAATTGTTTGAGAAAGCTAACGACATCTTGGGATATCGTATCACCGACATCATGTTCGAGGGTACCGATGATGACCTGAAGCAGACCAAGGTGACACAGCCTGCCGTTTTCCTGCACTCAGTGATCAGCGCTATCTGCATGGGCGACAAGTTCCAACCCGAGATGACTGCCGGACACTCGCTGGGCGAATTCTCAGCACTGGTAGCTGCAGGAGCCCTATCGTTTGAAGATGGCCTGAAACTGGTGTATGCTCGTGCTATGGCTATGCAGAAGGCTTGCGAGGCCCAGCCATCGACCATGGCAGCCATCATCGGTCTGCCCGACGATAAGGTCGAGGAGGTTTGCGCTGAGGTCAGCAAGATGGGTAAGGGTGTCGTGGTCCCTGCTAACTACAACAACCCAGGACAGCTGGTAATTTCTGGTAATATCGATGCCGTCAATGAGGCTTGCGAACAACTGAAGGCCGCTGGTGCCAAGCGCGCTCTGCCTCTGAAGGTTGGTGGTGCCTTCCACTCGCCTCTGATGCAGCCTGCCAAGGATGAACTTCAGGCAGCCATCGAAAAGACAGAGTTCCAGACGCCCAAATGCCCTGTTTATCAGAATGTGGATGCCAAGCCCCACACCGATGCCGCTGAAATCAAGCAAAACTTGATTGCTCAGCTCACCTCGTCAGTACGCTGGACACAGATTGTACAGAATATGATAGCCGACGGAGCCGCCGACTTCACGGAATGTGGTCCTGGTAAAGCGCTTCAAGGCATGATAGCCAAGATCAACAAGGACATTCCCGCTCATGGCATTGAACAATAAAAAGGTACTGATCTATCAGGTCTTTACACGCCTTTACGGCAACAAAAACACGACTCGCAAAGAGAATGGCACCATAGCAGAAAACGGCTGTGGCAAATTTGCCGATATCTCGCCAACCATGCTGACCCAGATTACCAGCATGGGTATTACTCACGTCTGGTATACGGGTATCATCAGACATGCCTCGCAGACCATCTATGACGAATACGGTATACCACGACAGCATCCTGCTGTGGTGAAAGGACGTGCTGGCTCACCATACGCCATCACCGACTACTATGACGTAGACCCGGATTTGGCTGTCGACGTGCCCAGACGCATGAAAGAGTTTGAAGAACTGATAGCTCGTACCCACGCAGCTGGACTGAAAGTCATCATAGACTTTGTGCCCAACCACGTGGCCCGCCAATACCGCAGCATCTGCAAGCCAGCAGATGTTACGGATTTGGGCGAAACAGACCATCAAGACCATGGCTTCGACCCCCAGAACAATTTCTACTATTGTCCTGGGCAGCGCTTTACGCCCTACTTCGACCTCTATGCAGGAGAGGCTGAGCCTTATCTTGAAGAACCCGCCAAAGCCACAGGCAACGACCATTTCGACAACGCCCCTGGCAAGAATGACTGGTATGAGACCGTAAAGTTGAACTACGGCGTAGACTACTATGGCGGACGCGTAGAACATTTCACCCCGATGCCCGATACCTGGCAGAAGATGACTGACATCCTACTATTCTGGGCAGCCAAAGGTATCGACGGATTCCGCTGCGACATGGCAGAGATGGTGCCAGCAGCGTTTTGGGCATACGCCACACAGGTCGTCAAGAAACAATATCCTGACCTCGTGTTTATCGGTGAGGTATACAACCCCAACGAATACCGACACTACCTGGCATCGGGCTTCGACTGGCTCTACGACAAGGTAGGCATGTACGACACCATGCGTGCCGTCATCTGCGGTCAGCAGCCTACACAAGCCATCAGCTGGGCTTGGCAACAGACTGACGACATCCGTGACCACATGCTCTACTTCCTTGAGAATCATGACGAGCAGCGCATCGCCAGCGACTTTTTTGCTGCTGATGCGCGCAAAGGCATTCCCGCCTTCGTTGCCTCCGTGCTGATGCAACAGAACCCTGTCATGCTCTATGCTGGCCAGGAATATGGCGAGCGAGGCATGGACCATGAAGGTTTCTCGGGCAATGACGGACGTACCACGATTTTCGACTATTGGAGCATCGACACCCTCTGTCGTGCCAATATGAAACAGCTGACTGACGAAGAGAAGGAACTCTTCCATATCTATAAGAAAACCATGAAGATAGCCCGCAGAGAGTGTGCCATCTTCAATGGCTATTTCTTCGATCTGATGTATGTCAACAAGCATCTACAACGTCAGTATGTCTTCTTGCGCCGTGCTGATTCCGACTTATTGCTGGTAGCTGTCAACTTCGATGGTGAACCTGTCAACATCAGCATCAACATTCCTGCTCATGCCTTCGACTATCTGCAGATGAAAGAACATAAAGCTAAAGCTGCAGACCTGTTGTCAAGCGACAAGCTCAGCTTCATTTTCAAGGCTGACAGTGCTGTCGATATGACTATTGATGCCTATGGTGCACGTGTCTGGAAAATGAAAGCGTGAGAAGTCTGATGTAAGAGGTAAGAAGTAAGATGGAAGACTATATTCTGAACGAGCACAACAAAGAGGAGTTTCCGCCAGCCCATACGGCGGAACACCTCTTGAACCAAACCATGATACGGCTCTTTGGCTGTGAGCGCTCCTATAATGCACACATCGAGCGTAAAAAGAGCAAGATGAGTTTCTATCTGGACCACAAGCCCAGCAGACAGGAAGAGAAGGAGATAGAACGTGAGATGCAGCGCCTCATCGACGAGGACCTGCCCGTCACCTTCGATTTCGTTAGTCGTGACCAGCTGCCAGAAGGCATCAATGCCGACCGTCTGCCCCAAGATGCCTCAGACACTATCCGTCTTGTACGTATTGGCGACTACGACGTATGCCCCTGCATAGGTCGCCATGTACGCTCGACAGGTCAGATAGGCCGTTTTGAAATGCTCGGAACCAACTGGGAGGAACATGAACACTCTTTCCGAGTGCGTTTCAAGATAGTACAATAAACTAATCATTAAAACCAGAGAATGCTTATGCGACAGGTTGTAGGATTGCTAATGGCACTCTTGTTCTGCATCTGCTCACCTACAGAGGCGCAGGAGTTGCAAGTGAAGATCAACATCAATACGCAACAGGTGGGCACGTCGGACAAGAGCGTGTTCGAGAACCTACAACAGACACTGGAGCAATGGATGAACGACCACCAGTGGACAGAACTGCAATTCCAACAGAACGAGCGCATCTCGGTGAGTTTCAATCTGACGGTAGTGAAATATGACAAGGCACAGAACCGCATCATGTGTACAGCAATGATTCAGGCTAACCGACCCGTGTGGAACTCTGCCTACACAACGACCTTATATAATAATAAGGATGGAGACTTCAATTTCGATTTCGCCCAGTTTGACCAGCTGAACTTCAACGATGAGACCATAGACAACCAGCTGACGGCACTGATGGCATACTATGCCTATCTGATTATCGGGCTGGATCTGGACTCGTTCTCACCCTTAGGTGGTACAGAGGTACTGCAACGCTGCCTGTTGCTGACCAATAACGCACAAAACCTGGATTTCCCGGGGTGGAAGGCCTTCGAGAATTCACGCAACCGTTTTGCCATCATCAACGACTATCTGGACGAGGCTATGAAACCCTTCCGACAGTTGCAGTACGACTACTACCGCAAGGGACTGGACGAGATGGCTCTGAATGCTGAACGTGGGCGTGGCAACGTGACCGAGGCGTTGCAGCAGCTGAAAAAGGCGCACGAGGAGAAGCCGTTGTCGCTGTTGCCACAAATCTGGACGGACTACAAACGCGATGAGCTGGCCAACATCTATAAAGGCAAGGGCACAGCAAAGGAGAAAGAGCAGGTGTACGACCTGCTGTTCAATATCAACGCATCGCAGTCGAACGCATGGAACAAGATCAAGGAGTGAGCTTTGAAATTGAGAAATTGAGAAAATGAGAATTTACTATGCTGAAGCAACTATATATCAAGAACTACGCACTCATAGACCTTTTGGACATTGAGCTGTATCCGGGCTTCTCGGTTATTACTGGTGAGACAGGTGCCGGTAAGAGCATCATATTGGGAGCCATCGGACTGCTGCTGGGTCAGCGAGCCGATTCGAAAAGCATCAAGCCTGGGGCAGAGAAGTGCATCATAGAAGCCCACTTCGACCTATCACGCTATGATATGGGCACCTTCTTCGAAGATAACGAAATAGAACAGGATGCTGAGGATATCATCGTGCGCAGAGAGTTGACAGCGGCAGGAAAAAGCCGTGCATTCATCAACGACACACCGGTAGGACTAAGTCAGTTAAAAGAACTGGGCGAACAATTAGTTGACGTACACTCACAGCATCAGAACCTATTGCTACAGAAGCAGGACTTCCAGCTGAGCGTAGTGGATATCATCGCCAACGATCAACAGGAACTGGCCGCCTATCAGCAGACCTTCTCTCAACTCTCAACTCTCAACTCTCAACTGATACAGCTGAAGGACGATATAGAGCGTAACCGCCAAAGCCAGGACTTTCTGCAGTTCCAGTATGAGGAACTGGAGAATGCCCATCTGACAGAGGGCGAACAGGAAGAGCTGGAGCAGCAGAGCGAGACCATGGAACATGCTGAGGACATCAAGACAGCCCTTTACGAAGCAGACAATGCCCTGTATGGTGAACAGACTGGCGTAGTCAGTCAGGTACACACCGCCAAGAATGCCTTGAGTGGTATCAGCAAAGTGCTGCCACAAACAGCAGAGTTGGCTGAACGCTTAGAGAGCTGCCGCATAGAACTGAAAGACATTGCCGACGAGGTGAGCTCACTATTGGAAGATACCGACTTCGACCCTTCAAAACTGGACCATGTCAACAGTCGTCTGGACCGCATCTACGAGCTGGAGAAGAAATACCATGTTGAGACGGTAGAGGAACTCATCAGCCAACGTGACGAACTGAAGCAGAAGCTGAGCAACATCGAGAACAGCGATGAGGCTCTGGCAGAATTAGAGGCACAATGCCAAAAGCTAAAAGCTAAGAGTCAACAGCAGGCTGATACCCTGACAAAACTGCGTCAGAAGGCCAGCAAAGAGATAGAACAGCAGCTGCGCCAGCGACTGGTGCCACTGGGTATGCCTAACGTGCGCTTCGAGGTGAACATCGAGAAAGGAGAGCTGGGAAGGAACGGACAAGACGCAGTGTCTTTCCTTTTCTCAGCCAATACCTCTACCCCACTCCAGCCTGTTTCCCAGGTAGCGTCAGGTGGCGAGATAGCCCGTGTCATGCTGTCGCTAAAAGCCATGATTAGCGGCGCCGTGAAGCTGCCCACCATCATCTTCGATGAGATCGATACGGGCGTCAGCGGCAAGATTGCTGAAAAGATGGCTGATATCATGCAGGAGATGGGACAGACCGAGCGACAGGTCATCTCCATCACCCATCTGCCCCAGATAGCCTCAAAAGGTAGTCACCACTACCGTGTATCGAAAGAGGAGACAGCAAAAGGCACGACCAGTCAGATGCAGGAACTCTCACAAGATGAGCGCATTACGGAAATAGCACAAATGTTGAGTGGCAGCCAGATAACCGAAGCTGCCATAGAAAACGCCAAACAACTTTTGAAACAATGAAACGACTATCATTATTATTCATTCTTTTTTCTTTGTTCTTTAGTCACGCAGTGGCACAAAACCCTTCGTGGGCTAAAAAGGCTGCCAATGCCGTGTTCACCCTGAAGACATTCAACAAGGACAACCAACTGTTGGGCAGTTCTAACGGTTTCTTCATCAATAGCAATGGTGAAGCCATCAGCAGCTATCTGCCCTTCAAGGATGCCCAACGAGCCATCGTCATCGATGCCCAGGGCAAGGAGTGGCCTGTGGAATGCATCATCGGTGCCAACGATATGTATGACGTTGCAAAGTTCAAGGTCGCCATCAAGAAACCACAAACACTCAGCATCGCCCCGACGAAGGCTGAACAGGGCACTACCGCATGGCTGTTGCCCTATGTTGTCAAGAAACAACCCGTCTGCAAGCGTGGCACGGTAAGTGCTGCAGAAGTCTTTCAGGAGGTCTATGCCTACTATACGCTCGACATGCAACCCGATGAGCAGCAGACAGGTAGCCCTGTGCTGAACGATGCTGGCGAAGTGATAGGTATTCTGCAGCCCTCCGCAGATGCGAAGGCCAAGCAGAGCTATGCCGTCAGTGCCCTGTTTGTCAGTTCGATGCAGATGACCGGTCTGGGAATGAATGCGCCAGCTATGAAAGCTACAGGCATACCCAAAGCATTGCCCGATAATATGGAACAAGCACAGCTGGCATTGTATATGGCTGCTACGGCTATGGACTCGCTGCAATACGTCAGCTTCCTGGAACGTTTCATCCAGAAGTTCCCACAAAACCCTGACGGGTACATCTACCGTGCACGTACTCTGGCCTCATCGCTGCAATTTGCTGACGCAGAAAAAGACATGCAACAAGCTCTGAAGGTGGCAGACAAGAAGGATGACGTGCACTACCAGTATGCCAACCTGATCTATCAGCACCGCCTGTTGCAAGCTAATCATCCCTACGAGCCATGGACATTGGAACTGGCTCTGAAAGAGTCGCAGGAGGCTTACGCTGTCAGTCCCATGGCGGTCTATCTGCAACAGCAGGCACAGCTTCAGTATGCCATGGAACAGTATGAAGCAGCTTTCCTCCTGTACCAGCAGCTATCAAAAAGCGAAATGCGAGGTGCCGACACCTTCTATGCAGCAGCCCAATGTCGTTTGGCACTAAAGGATCAAGAAGGTGCCATTGCGCAATTAGACAGCGCCGTCAACGTGTTCACGAAGCCCTATCTGCGCGCTGCAGCGCCTTATCTGCTGGCACGCGCCCGACTGTTAGACCAAGCAGGCAAATACCGTCCTGCTGTCAACGACTACAACGAATACGAAAAGCTTATGTCTGGACAGCTGACGGCAGAGTTCTACTACATTCGCGAACAGGCTGAATATGCCGGACATCTGTACCAGCAGGCCATTGACGACATCAAGAAAGCCGCAGAGATGGCCCCGCAGGAGTCTTTGTACCAGGCTGAGAAGGCCTCGGTAGAGGTACGTCTGGGAATGACTGACGATGCCATCAACTCAGCCCGTGAAGCCATCCGACTGTCACCTAATGACTCCAACGGACACCTCTTGTTAGGACTGGCGCTCTGTGTCAAAGGCCAGAAACAGGAAGGTCTCAAAAGTCTGCAGAAAGCAAAAGAACTGGGTCACGAACAAGCCCAGTCCCTGATAGAGAAATATTCGAAATAGCCAACATTTCCTAGGACTTCCTAGGACTTCCTAGGATTTCCTAGAATGGCGCTCCGCCCGGCTGCTCCTCAAAGCTCTCACCAGCAAATGGCGACTCACCACCCATCGGTTGGGCGCCATTTACTTTACTGCCCAATATCTCGCCACCATTGTCGTTCTGTACTGAACGGCCCAAGCGACGGTCCTCAGGATTCTCGAAACGCGTAAACTCACCTCGGAAGGTCAGTAGCACGTCGCCCGTAGCACCCTTACGATGCTTGGCAATAATAATCTGCGCCATACCACGCAAGTCGTGCCCGTTGTCATCCTGGTATATGTGGTAGTACTCTGGACGGTGGACGAACAGCACCATATCGGCATCCTGCTCGATGGCTCCCGACTCACGCAAGTCACTCAACTGCGGACGCTTGCCCTCCAAGCCCTCACGACTCTCAACGCCACGGTTCAACTGCGACAGTGCCAGAATGGGGACATCCAGCTCCTTGGCCAGTCCCTTCAGCGAACGCGAGATGACTGACACCTCCTCCTGACGCGACGAGAAGCGCATACCATTGGCGTTCATCAGCTGCAGATAGTCAATCATGATAATCTTCACACCGTGCTCGCGAACCAGACGACGGGCCTTGGTACGCAGTTCGAAGACCGACAGACCAGGGGTGTCGTCAACATACAGTGGAGCACCCAGCAGGTTGTTCACGCGCTTGTCCAGACGATCCCACTCGTCAGGCTGCAACTGACCGTTCAGAATCTTCGAGCCTTGAATCTCGCATGCATTGGATATCAGACGGTTCACCAGCTGCACGTTCGACATTTCCAGTGAGAAGAAAGCCATAGGCACCTGATAGTCGGCAGCAATGTTCTTAGCCATCGACAGTGCAAACGACGTCTTACCCATGGCAGGACGTCCGGCGATGATGACCAAGTCACTGGGTTGCCAACCTGAAGTAATATCGTCAAGTTTATGGTAACCTGTTGGAACACCTGTGAGACCATCCTTATTGGCAGCGGCTTTCTGAATGACGTCAATGGCATTCTTGATGACAGGGTCAATCTGCGTATAGTCCTTCTTCATGTTGCGCTGCCCCAACTCGAACAGCGAGCCCTCAGCCTCCTGCATCAGATCATCAACATCGATGGTCTCGTCGAAGGCCTTCGTTTCGATGTTGCCAGCAAAGGATATGAGCTGACGAGCCAACGACTTCTGTGCAATAATACGTGCATGGTACTCGATATTGGCTGACGAAGCCACACGCGACGACAACTCCGTCACATAACCTGGACCACCGATATCTTCCAGGTCACCCTGCTTGGCCAGCTGTTCCGTCACCGTCCACACATCGACAGGCGACTCGTGCAGCGACAGTTCCATAATAGCCCGATACACTTTCTGGTTGCGAGGCTCATAGAAACTCTCCGGCGTGAGCATCTCGCACACCACGGCATAGGCGTCCTTGTCAATCATCAGAGCGCCCAGCACGGCACATTCTATCTCCCTGGCCTGTGGTTGTACATGGGCATAACTATTATCGACAGGCTGCTGTCTGCGCCTGCGGTTTCCACTCGTATTATTGTTCTGTTCTGGCATAGCTTTTTCGTTTTCGGGCTACAAAGTTACAAATTAGCGCTGAAAAACCCAAAACGGAAAAGTTATTTTTTATTTAAAAATTGTTTTGCTGCCACTACGCAACATATCGTCAAAGCTCTTGTCTTTGTTGTTTTTCATATAATGATCGACAGCTGCAATCAGGTCATTGTCAAACACCCGACGGCCTGTCACCTCGTTGACCACCCATTGTATCTTGCTCATGTGCTGGTCGCGGCCTTCCTGCGAACCCACCATGTCGCGAGGCATAGGATAGAAGCTGAGCAGATAGAAGCCCAGACAGTCAGGCACTATCATCGAACGCTCCATCACACGACGCTGGTCGTCACTGTAGTTCTGCTGGTAGAAAGGATAGTCAGCGCCCAGATACTTGTCAAGACTGATGCCCAACGCCCCGTCAGCCACAATGATGCTCTGGTCGAAGGACCCTATCTGCGCATAGATGTGTGGAATGTCAAGGCCAGGCATCTCGTCCTGCAGACGCTCGAAGGCAGATGCCAGCTCCTCGTTGACGTCATCCATGTCCGCATACTGCTGCTGCACGTCAATCAGCATACGCTGAAGTGTGGAGTCCTGGAAGAAGTGCAGGAATCGGCTGTTGGTCTCCGGATCGTCCACCTTACCGATATGCAGCACATCCTCTATCAGCGTACGCGTCTGCATGGGGAAATATGTATTCATCTGTTGCAGGGCAGAATAGTCGCCTGTCGTCAGGTATAAGCTCTCAATACGGTCGTAGCGCGCAATACTGATGTTGGCAGGGCCATCATCATCGTTGGGCTTCAGTTGCCACTGGCATCCAAAGCACAACAGCATCATGAAAAACAATATTCCGTATGTCTTGCGCACTAACGTATTGTATTAAATAGCTTATATATGTTAAAATCCGATGCAAAATTACTAAAAAATATTTTAAAATCCAAATTTTAACCTAAAAAAGATAAAAAAAAGTGCATCATTACCCCCTTTTTCGTTTATTTGTGTGAAATTTGCATACTCAAAACTACTAAAAAGTTGAATATGAAACAAGCAATAGCACTTTTCTTGCTGTCGATGCTGACCGCAACGGCTTCAGCCAGCAAAACCATTACCGTCACCGTCAGCAATCCCATGAATATCGCGCGTACGGACGTACCTATTGTTATTAATCTGTCATCGTATGGCGAGGTGCGCTCTGCTCTGGTCACGCTGAACGGACAGGAAGTGCCCTGTCAGCTGGACGACCTCGACAAGAACGACACCTTCGACGAGCTCTGCTTCCTGACCAATATCGACAAGAAGGAGAAGCAGCAGTTCACCGTCACGCTCATGGACGAAGGCGAGCCACGTCCCTACCCTGCTCGCGTCTTTGCCGAGATGGTGCTGAGCAACACCAAGGACAAGAAGCTGAAGAAGAACCAGCAGAACAACTACATTGAATCGATTACCGCACGCGGCGATGCGGCCTACACGTATAACATCCAGCATCACCACGGCGTCGACTTCGAGAGCGAGCTCAACGGCATCCGCATCTACTTCGATGCCCGTCAGACATTGGACCTCTATGGCAAGTTCACCAAGCAGCTCGAACTGAAGGAGACGCAGTTCTATACAGATGCAGACCAAAAGAAGCGGGGCTATGGCGACGACGTGCTGTGGGTTGGTCAGACGTTTGGACTGGGGGCCTTCCGCGGATGGGACGGTCAGAAGCCCACACTCGTGGAACCCGTTGCCACACGTACCCAGCGCATCATCTCGTACGGACCGCTACGTACCATCGTCGAGGTCATCGACAAAGGCTGGTTGGCACCGAAAGGTAATCTCTCACCTCTCACCTCTCACCTCTCACCTCTTAATATGACCCTGCGCTACACACAGTATGCCGGCCATCGTGATACGGACGTTGACGTGCTGTTCAACAAGGACGTCAGCGACTATCGTTTCTCGACGGGTATCATCAACGTCAAAGGTTCTGAGGAGTTCAGCAACAAGAAGGGTCTGCGCGCCTGCTGGGGCACCGACTACCCCTCTACCGACACGCTCAATTGGAAACGCGAAACGGTAGGACTGGCCGTTTTGGTGCCACAACAGAATGTTGTCAGCGAAGAGCCAGCCAACAAGGACAATTACGCCTTAGTGCTGAAGGTCAATGGCCGTCAGATGGCGTATAAGGTGACCTATACGTCAGCCAACGAGTCGTTCGGCTATCACACGGCCAAAGAGTGGTTCGACTACCTGAAAGCTTGGTGCAAGGAAGTAGAAAAGCCAGTGGTCGTCAAGGTAGACGACTAAAGGTTTTGCGGCCTTTCGCATAATACTGCCAGAGCAATGAGAAGCGTCGTTGCTCTGGTATTTCTTTTTCCTGACGCGAAGCCTGTATCTGGCGACGGTCTTCGTCGAAGTCGTGACGCCAGCGCTTAAAAGCGCGACGGGCCTTGAAGATGGCCTTGAAGTCGCCCATGTTACGCTTCAGTATCAGCATCTCCCACGCTGCCAGATAGTCCAGCACCCACCGCCAGCGCATGACGTGCTGCAACTCCTCGTCGGGCAGACACTTGTAGAGCATCGTCAGATTATTGCGGAAGTTCAGGAAGGTCTTCATCGGGTTCGACTTGGGCAACGTGCCGCCACCGACATGATAGACGTACGATTCAGGCAGACAGTAGAGCTTACGACCACGGATGCGCAGGCGCCAGCACAGGTCTATCTCCTCGTTATGGGCAAAGAAACGACCGTCCAGTCCGCCACAGTCCCAATAGTCTTTCGAACGAATCATCAGCGCAGCACCTGTGGCCCACAGTATCTCCGTCGCATAGTCATACTGGCCGTTGTCGTCCTCGACGGTCTCGAAGATGCGTCCGCGACAGAAGGGGTAACCATAGCGGTCCAGGTATCCCCCACTCGCCCCCGCATACTCGAACTGATCCTTGTTATAGATGGAGAGCAGCTTAGGCTGGCATGCCGCCACCTCCGGATGCACGTCCATAAATTCCGTCAGCGGTGTCAGCCAGTGGTGCGTCACCTCGATGTCCGAGTTCAGCAACAGGTAGTATTCGGCTTCAATCTGCTTGAGCGCCTTGTTATAGCCCTCGGCAAATCCCCAGTTCTTGTCCAGCACGATGAGTTTACACTCCGGGAACTCACGACGCAACAGGTCGAGTGAATCGTCCGTCGAGGCATTGTCGGCCACATAGACCGTGGCCTCGTCGCGCGAGTAGTTCAGCACCGTGGGCAGATACTGGCGCAGCATCTTGGCCCCGTTCCAGTTCAGTATGACGATAGCTACTTTATCCATCTTCTCATGTTCTCATTTTCTCAACCTTCAACGCCGTTTTTCTATAGTTAAAGTCGCCTAACGTACACTTTATCAGCTGATTGTCGTATTCATCATTCGCTTCAGCAGGCGACAGTTCTACACGCACATAGTTCTTTGTAAAACCATGCATGGCACGTCCTTCTGTCGACTTCTCGAACAGCACCTCAGCCTCCTGTCCGATATGCCGCTCGTAGAAGGCGTGCGTCTTCTGGTCTGACAGTTCCAGCAACCTGCGACTGCGCTCCTTCTTGTCTTTCTCGCCGACCCTGTAAGGAATGTCGAGTGCCAACGTGCCCGGACGCTCACTGTATGGGAACACGTGCAGCTGCGTCACGTCCAGTCCGGACAGTAAGTCGTAGGTCTCCTCGAAACATTCAGGCGTCTCGCCACGACAGCCCACCATCACGTCGACACCGATAAACGCATCGGGCATCACCGCCTTGATATGTCGTATCTTGTCGGCAAACAGCTGGCAGTCGTAATGGCGGTGCATCAGCTTCAGCACCGTATCGCTGCCACTCTGCAGCGGAATATGGTAGTGCGGCATGAAGGCACGACTCTGCGCACAGTAGTCTATCAGCTCGTCGCTCAGCAAGTCGGGTTCCAACGAGCTGATACGGTAGCGCTGCACACCCTCTACGCCATCCAGCGCCTTCACCAGGTCTATGAACTTCTCGCCCGTCGTCTTGCCAAAGTCACCGATGTTCACGCCCGTCAGCACAATCTCCTTGCCACCTTCGCGCGCAGCCTCCTCGGCCTGCGCCACCAGCGATGCTATCGGCGGGTTACGACTGAAACCGCGGGCGAATGGTATGGTACAGTAGGTGCAGAAGTAGTCGCAGCCGTCCTGAACCTTCAAGAAATAACGCGTCCTGTTGCCTCGCGAACAGCTGGGCGCAAACGTCTTGATGTCCTTCGTCTTCTCAGTTTTGTATGTTCTGTATAACGCGGTATTATCGCGATTCACAAAACGCTCTGAAAGGAACTGGATGAGGTTCGCCTTCTCGTTCGAACCCAGCACCAAGTCCACACCCTCCATCTTACTGATTCTAATAGGTTGCAGCTGCGCATAGCAGCCCGTCACCACGACGAAGGCCCCAGGATTCTCGCGCACCAGCCGGTGGATGACCTGACGACACTTATGGTCGGCCACGTCCGTCACCGCGCAGGTATTGATCAGACAAATGTCCGCCTGCTCGTCCTTGGTGGCCTCAACAACACCCATCTCGCTCAGCATCTTGCCAAATGTCGATGTCTCCGAGAAGTTCAACTTACATCCCACCGTGTAATATTTCGCTTTTTTGCCTTGAAAGGCTGACGTATCTATCATGCGTTTCTTATATATATAATAAGGTGTATTGTTTACGGGCACAAAGGTACGCAAAAAAACGCACTTTTCGCCATTTTTTTGCAATTATTCTTGAAAGGGTAAAAAATACACGAAATTTAACATTTTGCAAGTTGTTGATTTTCAGCGCTTTGCTAAAAAGTTACAAAAAAGACCTAAAAAAAAACAAAAAAAATGATACGTCGTATTAAAAAAATGCGTACCTTTGCAGCGTTTTAATAAACAAATGATTGTTTTACAGATTTAAAAAGCTTAGAAAAAATGAAAAAGTTAGTTTTGATGTTCGTAGCTGTTGCAGCTATTTCTTTCGCTTCTTGTGGTAACAAGACTCAGCAGGCTGAGGCCGTTGATTCTGATTCTATCGCAGTTGTTGATACCGCTGCTGCTGACACTGCTGCTGCTGATACAGTTGCTGCTGACAGCGTTAAGTAATTTACGAACTCTAATTGAGAGAATCGACCGTCAGATGTGAATCTGGCGGTTTTTTTTTGTGTTCAAAAAAAAAAGCAGTCTGCAACTTGTGCAAACTGCCCTTTTTCACTTCTTACGTCTTACATGTAGATTGGGCCATGGCCCATGCACGACGTGGTGCCCAGTGCGGTCAGTGCCGCCGTCAGAATGCTTACGATGACCTGAATAATGGTCTTCCAAGTTTCCCATTTCATCTAATAATTCTTTCATCCTAATCTTTAATTTTTCATTTTTCATCTATCATCTCCTTACATTCCGCCTTCCTCACCGCCACCGGTAGTGCCTCCAGTGTTACCGCCCGTGTCGCCACCGGTATTACCGCCAGTGTTACCACCGCTGTTGCCGGAGTTACCGCCAGTGTTTTGGTTTTCGTTTTCGTTTTCGTTACTTCCCGTCAGACTCAGCACGAGGGCCTTGGCCTTCGACGTGAAGGTGGTCTGTGCGTCGCCGTTCATCGAGTCGATGGTGGTCTCGCCGGTGGCCTGCACGAGCAGCTTGACGTTCTTGATGGCAAACTGCTGCTTGCTGATGTCGGCCTGCAGCTCCTCGTCCTTGCGCTGGACGCCGCGTCCGGCGGTGACCTTGGCGCCCTGCTGCAGCGTCAGACCGTTGGCCTCGACGGTGGCCTTGAACAGGCCGAGGTCGTCAATCTTCACCACGTAGCCCTGCAGGGCCAGTTCCTTGATGCAGTCCGTGAGGTCGGTGAGCAGACCGACTACCAGACCGCGCGACCATACGGCGTTGTGCTGGTGCATGTGCTTGGCCAGCTTGTCGATGCCCATGGTGTCCTTGTACTCGACGCGGGCGTAGTACTTGCCCAGTGTGCCGGGCAGCTGGTCGTTAGTGTTCTTTGTCAAATTAAGTTCCAACATAATCGTAAAATAAATTAAAAATTAAACATTAAAATTAGATACTTTCGGACTATTCGGGAATACTTTCGGAGTATTGCGCACTACTCGTTCCGCGTCCCGATTTCCATGTGCAAGGACAGTGCAAGCCGAATGCAGAGAGCTTGCTCTTTGCTGAGGCGCCGCCTGTTCTCGCATTTTCAAATGCAAAATTACGACATTCCGTTTTGCCAAGTGGACGTTCGTGGTCGTTCATGGTCGAATGTTGCACAAAATGACCAAAAGTTGCACAAATTTGCAGGATGATAAAAGAAAACCTATAAAACCCTGAGTTGTGCTGCAATGCTTTTCAGCATTTGTTCTAAGCCATCGGACAAGTTCTGCTTAAGCAAGCTTAGCAGTCCATGCCCGATAACTTATAACAGCCTACGGCTATGCAGCACAGCTCAGAAAAACAGAGAAAAACCGAGGGCAGAGCGCAATAAACGGGATTCTTATTCCGTTTTACAAAAAAAGACAAGAATGAAAATAGTTGCGAACTCAGACCATAACAAAGAATTCATAACAGAGTTGAAATCATATGTTTACGACATCATAGGATGCTGTCAGGAGGTCCATAGGGAATTAGGGCCTTGGCTGAACGAATACGTGTATCAGGAGGCTCTCAAGATGTCGTTTGAAGAGAAACAGGTCCCCTGTGTAAAAGAATATTATTTTCAGGTTTCCTATCATGGGCGTCTTCTGGAGCACAAGCACTTTATGGATTTTCTTTGTAAGGGGAATGTGGCAGTGGAATGTAAAGCAATCACCGCGCTGGGAGTTGAACAACGGCAACAACTATGGAATTATATGCGTCTGACAAACACGCCTATAGGTATATTATTCAATTTTGCGCCTGTGAAGGATCAGTGTGAGAAATACTATTACGATGCAAATACCAAAACCATCACTGCTTTTTAGGAAAATACCATCACTACGGTCCACATGGGTTTTTTGAAGCGTAAGCGGGTTTTTCTTTTCTCAGGTTGTTGTCCCCATAGGGACTGATGCTGTGCCTGCAGGCTTTGACCATAAGCTCGCTTATGGGGCAAAGGATGCAGACACAGCATAAGAGACGAAGTCTCGACCTGAGAAAAGGGTTTTCACGGTTTTTGTTAACCGTCAACGCAGGGCTTATGAGTCAGAATTTGCATCTACCGGTATGGCTCGCCGACCTCGCTGACAATGAGCGCCACCTGGACTGGCGTGAAGTCGTTGGCATCGGCAAGATCAGCGAGCCTCGGGTTAATCTTCAGCCAGTTGTTCAACCGACGGACGGCACCGCGCCTCGTCATGTCCGGAAAGTACAGCATCGCCAGCTCAGACTTGTAATAGGCCCTGATTTCAAACGCTTTCGTGTTCATGCTAATCCGTTTAATCCGTGGAATCCGTGGTCTTCTTCTTTGACGCCAGCCACTCCTCATGGCTGACGGCGCCCTTCTTCATGTCG
>CAMVOS010000007.1 GCA_947169185.1 uncultured Prevotella sp. | reverse complement strand
GAAGTCGGAGAGCGGCCCTAACTACATCTCGTACGACCACAACTGGTTCGACCACAGCGACTCTCGTCATCCCCGTGTCCGTACCATGAGTGTACACGTGTGGAACAACTACTTTGACAACGTGGCGAAATACGGCGTGGGTGCCACATCGGGCGCCAGCGTGTTCGTAGAGAACAACTACTTCCTGAAGACTAAGAAACCCATCCTGGCCTCTCAGCAGGGTACCGACGCCCAGGGTAGCGGCACGTTCTCGGGCGAGAACGGCGGTATGATCAAGGCTTACGGCAACTATTTCGACAAGACAGCCACTAACTTCAAGTATTACACCCAGAAGAATCCCGCTACGACGGGTTACGATGCCTATGAGACTGACAGTCGCGACGAGCAGGTGCCCGAGACGGAAAAGACACGGGTAGGTGGTACAACCTATAATAACTTCGACACCAACGCCTCGCTGATGTATAGCTATACGGCCGTTGCTGCCGCTGATGTTCCTGCCCTCGTGACAGGTTACTATGGTGCAGGCCGCTTGAATCATGGCGACTTCACCTATACCTTCACTGACAACGTGGGCAACGACGATACCGACTCTGCCTACGACACGGCACTGGGCGACAAGCTCGACAGTTACAAGTCGTCGCTGGTCGGATTCTTTGGCGAAGAGAGTGGCAGTGGTAGCGGTGGTGGCGACGAGCCCGGAGGTGGCGATGAGCCTGGAGGTGGTGACGAACCCGGTGGCGATACCGAGGGTACCATCCTGGCTTCGTTCAACGGATCACCCTCGCACAGCATGTTTACCGTGGGTGGTAACTATGGTGATGGTAAGATTACTTATGAAGGTACCTATTATAAAAAAGGTGTCAAGCTGGACAGCAAGGGTTCCATCACCTTTACTCCGACAAAGGATTACAACATGACCATCGTTCTGGCTACCGCCAAGCCGGGTCGCAACGTGAAGATTAACGGCGAGATAACCACCGTCAGCGGTACCGAGAATACCGAGGACGCTTACTACGAGCTGGACCCCATCGCTATCACGGCTGGTACGCAGTATGTAATCACCAAGGGCTCGGCAGAGAGTATCGTCATGCTTATCAAACTGGTTCCGAAGGGGAGCACAGGGATCGCTGGTATAAGAAGTAGGATGAAAAATGTAAGAGATGAGTACTATAACCTTTCAGGGCAGCGTGTGGTTAATCCCACGAAGGGACTATTTATCGTTAATGGACGTAAAGTTGTGATGTAAACTTTGCTTCTGGCGCCACTAATGGGTATGGCTTTACATCGTTACACTCTCGATGCGGAGCTTTAAGAGACCAGCGGGCACGTGGACTTCCACTACGTCGCCTGCTTTTTTGTTAAGCAGAGCCTCTGCAATAGGCGACTTGATGCTGATCTTGCCCTCGCGCAGGTTTGCCTCGTGAGGACTGGCGATGGTATAGGTCATACGGGCATTGTTGTTCAGATTGGTCATCTCGACCTTGCTCAACAGCTGGACGCAGTCCTTGTTCAGCAACTTCGTGTCTATCACACGGGCATTTTCCAGCACACGCTGTTTGAAGCGGATACGACCTAATAGACGACCCTGCTCGCGCTTGGCAGCATGATACTCAAAATTCTCGCTCAAATCGCCCTGGGCACGAGCCTCGGCAATGGCGTCACGGACTGCAGGCAACTCTACCTGCTCCATGTGGCGTAACTCAGCTACGAGCTTGTCGTAGCCCTCTTGTGACATATATTCTATAGCCATGATTTTTGTCTTCTTTTGTTTCTTTGAATTGACAAAGGTAATGTAAATTGGGTAAAAGGCAAAATAAATAGCGATTTATTTTCATTTTTGCTTGCTTTTTCGTATCTTTGCAACCTCATAAATAGGTAAAATTAGGATAATTATAAGGTGAATCAGGAAATTGAACGTAGGCGAACATTCGCCATTATATCGCACCCAGACGCTGGTAAGACCACGTTGACGGAGAAATTCCTGCTGTTCGGCGGACAGATTCAGGTAGCGGGTGCCGTGAAGAATAACAAGATTAAGAAGACGGCCACGTCTGACTGGATGGATATCGAGAAGCAGCGTGGTATTTCGGTGTCGACCTCTGTGATGGAGTTCGACTATACGCCCGACGGCTCGGACATTGAGTATAAGGTGAACATTCTGGATACGCCAGGTCACCAGGACTTTGCCGAGGATACCTATCGTACGCTGACCGCTGTGGACAGTGCGATTATCGTGGTCGACGGCGCCAAGGGTGTTGAGACACAGACACGTAAGCTGATGAACGTGTGTCGTATGAGGAATACGCCCGTCATCATCTTCATCAACAAGATGGACCGCGAAGGTCGTGACCCGTTCGACCTGTTGGACGAACTGGAACAGGAATTGGAAATCAAGGTGCGCCCGCTGTCGTGGCCTATCAACCAAGGTGCCAAGTTCAAGGGTGTGTATAATATCTATGAGCAGCAGCTGAACCTCTTTACGCCCGATAAGCAGCGCGTGACCGAGAAGGTTGCTGTCGATATCGACAGCAACGAATTGGATGCCCGCGTCGGGGAAACCGACGCGAGCAAGCTGCGTGAAGACTTGGAACTGGTGGATGGCGTGTATCCCGACTTCGAGGTCGAGACCTACCGCTCGGCCGAGGTTGCTCCCGTCTTCTTCGGTTCGGCACTGAACAACTTCGGTGTGCAGGAACTGCTGGACTGCTTCGTCGAGATAGCGCCGAGTCCCAAACCTACGAAGGCTGAGGAACGTATGGTGCAACCTGAAGAACAGAAGTTTACGGGCTTCATCTTCAAGATTACCGCCAATATCGACCCCAACCACCGCTCGTGTATCGCCTTCTGTAAGGTGTGTAGCGGAAAATTCCTGCGCAACCAGCCCTATCTGCATGTGCGTCAGGGCAAGACGCTGCGCTTCTCAAGTCCTACGCAGTTTATGGCCCAGCGTAAATCTACCATCGACGAGGCATGGCCCGGCGATATCGTTGGTCTGCCCGATACCGGTGGCATGTTCAAGATCGGCGATACCATCACCGAGGGCGAACAGCTGCACTTCCGTGGCTTGCCGTCGTTCTCGCCAGAGTTGTTCAAGTATATCGAGAACGACGACCCCATGAAGTCGAAACAGCTGCAGAAGGGTATCGACCAGCTGATGGACGAGGGTGTCGCCCAGCTGTTTGTTAACCAGTTCAACAACCGTAAGATTATCGGTACTGTCGGTCAGCTGCAGTTCGAGGTCATCCAGTACCGTTTGGAGAACGAGTACAACGCCAAGTGCCGCTGGGAACCCGTCCACCTGTATAAGGCCTGCTGGATTGAGAGTGACGACGAGAAGGAATTGGAGAACTTCAAGAAGCGTAAATACCAGTATATGGCGAAGGATAAGGAAGGCCGCGACGTGTTCCTGGCCGACTCCGGCTATGTGCTCTCGATGGCTCAACAGGATTTTGAACATATCAAGTTCCACTTTACATCAGAGTTTTGATGGAGGAGACATTATATCGCATAACACTATTGCTGACAGGTCTGATGAATCTGGGTATGGCTGTTGCATTGCACCGCCATACTAGTCGTTATGCGGAATACCCTATCTATCGGAGAACGCGCATTCTGACCTCGATATGGCTGACGGCCTTTGCTATTGGCTATTTCCTGCATGCCATCTTCATCTGGCGTAACACATGGCCCACAGCAGCTTCGGCACTGACGGTATCGTATTTCCATATCGGTGCACTCTGTTTCAGCTGGGGCTACACGTCATTGCTCGATCCCAACTATCTGAATCGGCACATCGTCATACGCGACATGGTTATCTTTGTGCTGGGCATGATTGGTTATTGGACGGTGGCCTTGCTCTGGAAGGAGGCCCCTACGTGCACGCTGTTGTCGTTTATATTGTTTTTCCTGTATGGTTTGTGGGTAATCATTGTGTTCTACCGTACCTACAACCGCGTGAGCTACCGCATGATGAAGATGTCGATGGGCAGTGTCAGTGGCTTTGTTCGGTGGATGCAGGTGTGTTGTGACATGATTGTCCTCTTTGGCATCGGCAGCGTGACCATTACGGGTATCTTTGCCAACGAGCTGGTGCCCTACGTCCTACTGCTTTGTGCGGGCGTAGGCATGTTTGCCTATATGGTTTATTCGTTGGAGAAGTATGGTCAGGTCATCAAACACTTGATATTGCTGGCGTTGATGGTGCTGACATTTGCGTCGTGTACATGGAACGACCGGCAGCAGACAACCACGCTACAGGTGGAGACCGATAGTCTGTTGAATGCTGCACATAAGTCGCACGACTATGAGCAGATATTGCAATTGTCCGACCATCAGGAGCAGACCGGTGTGTTGTCGACGCTGAAGGCCTGCTATTGGCGTGGCTATGCCTATTCTGGCTTGCGTAAGATGCGCCAGGCTGAGAACGAATGGAAGGCTGCGGTATCGCAACAGATGGTTAATGCCAACGATTTGGATTATTACTCCAAGTCTGCAAACCGTCTGGCAGGCTTGCTCTACATGAAGTTCGACTACGAGGGTACTATCCGTGTTGCAATGTCGTCCATGAAGTTGCTTGAGGAGAAAAAGTTTACCGATAATGCCGACTATGCCAATCTGCATGCCTTCGTGGGTAATTGCCAGTTGAAATTGGGCAATCCTAGTGAAGCTTCAGTAAGCTATGATAGGGCTTACGATAGTTATCAGCGACTGATAGAGAACGATGCAGATATCGCTAATTTCACTGGTTCCATCATCGGTATGCTCAATATTGTATATGCCTATACCCAGACAGGTCACTATCAGGAGGCTGACAAATGGACGGATCGCTTTGAGCAGCTGCTGCTGCGCTATAAAGAGCATCCGCAAGCACACGACGGGTTCTATGACAAGCAGTGGGCACGACTCCATTTCTTTAGGGCGTGGATACTGGCTGGTATGGACCATGAGGCTGAGGCGAAGAAGGCTTATCAGACCGCTATGGATACGCGCTATGCACAGACTGGTGAGGGCAAGATTGATGCCACCAGCTATCTAATGGCTGCCAACCGTTGGACTGAGGCTGCCCGTAATTTTGAACATTTGGATAGTCTCTTGAAGAAATATGATACGCGTATGACACTCGATAACCTCCATGATTACCTGTTACCGAAATACAGGGCTAATATGGAGGCCCACCGTACTGATTCTGCCCTTGCCATAGGACGTTGGATATGCAGCGTGCTTGATACGGCCATCGTCAAGGAACGACAGAACAATGCGACGGAATTGGCTGCTATTTATGACATGCAGACCAAGGAGACGGAGATTGCTAATCAGAAGGCTACACTCTCCTCACAGCGCTTCGTAAGCACTGCTATCACTCTGGGACTGCTCATCATCGCCTTTGGTCTATTCATCTATTTCCGTCATCAGTCTGCCATGCGTCTGGAGTCTGCCTATCACGATTTGGAGATTGCTAATGCCCGTGCTCAGGAGTCGTCGCGTATGAAGAGTGAATTCATCCATCAGATATCCCACGAGATACGTACCCCGCTCAATATCCTGTCTGGCTATTCGCAGATCATTACTACGCCCGATATGGATATCGACGAGGATACCCGTCAGACCATCAACCTCCAGATTACCGAGAATACCAACCGTATCACCGAGCTGGTCAATAAGATGCTGGAGATGTCGGATGCCAAGAGTATGACAGTCATAGAGCGTAACGATACCATCTCTGCCATAGAGCTGGCTTCTGAGGCTGTTGAAGACTCAGACATCCTCAATGCCAAACATCTGACATTCTCTATGCAGGTGACGCATGATGCGGAAAACGTCATGCTGACTACCAACGAGCAGGCTGCAGTTCGTGCCTTGACACTATTGCTCGATAATGCCCGTAAGTTTACGGCACCAGCTGAGACGCATGAGGCAGAAGGGGCGGATGTCGTGGATGACAAACAGCACGTCATCCTGCGTCTGAAGGTTTTTAACAATGCCGTAGGTTTCGAAGTAGAGGATACGGGCATTGGCGTGCCGGAGGATGAGAGTGAGCATATTTTCGAGGAGTTCGTACAACTCGACGAATACTATAACGGCACAGGTATAGGTCTTACCGTAGCGCGTTCGCTGGCCCGTCGTCTGGGTGGCGATGTTGTGCTCGATACGTCTTACACCGATGGTGCCCGTTTTGTAATGACGTTACAGAAAGTATAATTATGACAAGAGAAGAAGATATTAAGAATGCAGTAGAGGTGCTTCGTAAGGGTGGGGTGATACTCTATCCGACAGATACCGTGTGGGGCATCGGTTGTGATGCCACGAATGCGGAGGCTGTGAAGCGCGTGTACGACATCAAGCAGCGTGACGATTCGAAGGCGATGATATGTCTCGTAGACAGCGACGCCCGTCTGCAGCGCTACGTCCGCAACGTGCCCGATGTGGCCTGGCAGCTCATCGATAGCCTCACAGGGGGACAGTCCCTGTGTGAGGTTGGCTCACAGAGGGACTGTCCCCCTGTGAGGCCCACCACCATCATCCTTGATGGCGCTGTGAACTTGGCTCCCAACCTTATTGCCGAGGATGGCTCGATAGCCCTGCGCATCACACAGGAGCCCTTTTCACGCGAGCTGTGCTACCGATTCCAGAAAGCCTTGGTCAGCACCTCTGCCAATATCAGTGGAGAGCCTGCTGCCCAGAACTATTGCGACATAGACCCACGCATCATCGAACAGGTCGACTACGTCTGCTGGAGCCGTCGTCAGGAACATAAGCCCCACACGCCCAGCAGCATCATCCGTCTGCGTCCCGATGGGCAGGTGACGATAATTAGGAGTTAAAATAGGAGTAAGGACATGAGTGAAGAGCATAGACCCGTGTGGTTGAGGAAGTTGCACGACTGGCGTGTGGAACACGTGAGCGACAAGATGTTTATGTTGGTCTTGGCGTTCATGGTGGGCTTGCTGTCTGCTGTGGCTGCCTATATTCTTCACGGACTCATCAATACCATTGTGGCCCTGCTGACGGGTCGTTTCCATGCTGACACGTACAACTGGCTCTACCTGGTCTATCCCGTCATTGGTATCTACCTGACGTCGCTCTTTGTGCGCTATGTGGTCAAGGACAACATCTCGCATGGTATCACACGAATCCTCTATGCCATTTCCAGTAACCGCAGTCGTCTGAGGGCCCATAATACGTGGTCTTCGGTCATCGCTTCTGCCATTACCATCGGTTTCGGTGGTTCTGTGGGTGCCGAGGCTCCTATCGTACTGACAGGTTCAGCCATAGGCTCGAATCTGGGCAAGTTGTTCCGCTTGGACAACAAGACGCTGATGACGCTTGTGGGTTGTGGTGCTGCGGGTGCTATAGCCGGTATCTTTAAGGCACCTATTGCAGGACTGGTGTTCACGCTCGAGGTGCTGATGATTGACCTGACCATGGCCTCGCTGTTGCCTATCCTGGTGTCGTGTGTGACAGCCACCTGTTTCACGTATATCTTCTCAGGTAATGCAGTGATGTTCTCGTTCCATTTGGACAGCGACTGGACAGTGCAGCGTGTGCCTGCCTGTGTGCTGTTGGGTGTCACGTGCGGACTAGTTTCACTCTATTTCGTGCGTACCATGACGGTGTGCGAGGATATGTTCGCCCGCTTTAAGGACAAACCCTACGTGAAATTGCTTATCGGTGGTGCCATCCTGAGTACGCTGATTTTCGTGTTCCCATCGCTCTATGGTGAGGGCTATCGTTCTATCAACCTGCTGTTGAACGGTAAGACGGAGGCCGACTGGAACCAGATATTGGATGGTTCGTTGTTCTATGGTCATTCCGAGTACCTTATATTATATATAGGTCTGGTGTTGCTTACCAAAGTATTTGCCACTTCTGCGACGAATGGCGGTGGCGGCTGTGGCGGTACCTTTGCACCTTCGCTGTTCATTGGCTGCTTTACGGGATTCTTTTTCTCGCGATTGTGGAACATGCACCAGATCGGTGTTTATGTGCCAGAGAAAAACTTCTCGCTATTGGGCATGGCGGGGGTGATGTCAGGTGTCATGCACGCCCCTCTGACGGGTATCTTTCTCATTGCCGAGATTACCAGTGGCTACAACCTCTTCATGCCGCTGATGATTGTCGCCGTGTCCAGCTATCTGACCATCAACATCTTCGAACCTCATGGCATCTACAGTCTGCGACTGGCCAAGCAAGGTAAGTTGGTGACGCATCATACGGATCATGCAGCACTGACGCTGATGAGTCTGGACTCTGTGATAGATCGCGATTTTCAGGCAGTAGACCCCGATATGGAGTTGGGCCAGATAGTACATCAGATATCGCGCTCGCGCCATCGTGTGTTACCTGTCACAGACCCGGCTGGTACACTGTTGGGCGAGATTAACGTCGTGAAAATACGCCATGTGGTGTTCCGCACGGAGCTGTACCATCATTTCAAGGCCTCACAGCTGATGGTGGAACCAGCTGCTACGCTGAACGATACCACGCCTATGACGCGTGTCATGCGTATGTTTGAAACGACACAGGCCGACTGGTTGCCTGTTGTCGATAGCAGTAACTATCTGAAGGGCTACATCTCGCGTAAACGTATGTTTGCCATGTACCGCAAAATGGTGCACGACCTCAGTCAAGACTAGAATATGAAGAAAGAAGATTTAAGAATCGTATTTATGGGAACACCGGAGTTCGCAGTGGAAACGCTGCAGGCACTGGTGGAGAACGAGTATAACGTGGTGGCAGTGGTGACACAGCCCGACAAGCCCGTGGGCCGCCATGGAAGCGTGTTGCAGCCCTCGCAGGTAAAACAATACGCGCTCGAGCACGGTTTACCCGTGCTCCAACCCGAGAAAATGAAGGACCCGGAGTTTGTGGAACAGCTACGGTCGTACCAGGCCAATCTGCAGGTGGTTGTGGCTTTCCGAATGCTGCCCGAGGTGGTGTGGGCAATGCCGGAATATGGCACGTTCAACGTGCATGCAGCGCTGTTGCCCCAGTATCGCGGTGCGGCACCCATCAACTGGGCTGTCATCAATGGCGAGACGGAAACGGGCGTGACGACATTCTTCCTGGATCACGACATCGATACGGGGCGTATCATCATGAAGAAGCCGTTCCCGATTCCTGATGATGCTGACGTGGAATATGTCTACGACGGATTGATGCACCTTGGCGCCCAGCTCTGCCTGGAAACCCTCGAAGCGATTCTCGCTGCTGACGGTTTCCCCGTCAGCATCCCCCAGAATAGTGTGCTTGATGGTTCTGTCATCAAGCCTGCCCCTAAAATCTTCAAGGAGACCTGCGAAATTGACTGGACGAAGACAGCCAAGCAGGTGTACGACTTCGTGCGAGGCCTGAGCCCTGTGCCTGGTGCATGGACGACGCTCATTGCTCCCGACGGAAAGGAAACGGTGCTGAAAATCTATAAATCGCGTAAAACCGATCGAAAAGGGCAGGGTCGTGGTGTACTGACAACGGACGGCAAAGCGCTTTATATCAGTGCAGGTGATGCTCTCTTGGAGATTTTGGAACTGCAACTGGCAGGCAAGAAACGCATGTCGGCTCGCGACTTCCTGAACGGTATGAAGAGCATAGAACTGTATCATGTGAAAAAAAGTTCTTCTGCAATATAATAAATGGGCAAAATGTTGCGTTACAATAATAGAAGGTAACACTAAACATGATTTTGCCTATGACAAATTTTACACAAGACGATTTTCATCCACATCCCGCCACCATTCTGTTTGTCAAACAGTTTGCGCGTATGTGTAACACAAAGAAAAATCTGACGAATGGCTACAATGGTATCCCCGTCGCTGCTTGCAGCTGATTTTCTGCATCTCGACAAAGATATTGAAATGATTAATCGGAGTGAGGCCGATTGGCTTCACCTCGATGTGATGGATGGCGTATTTGTGCCTAACATCTCGTTTGGTTTTCCTGTACTTGAGGCTGTGGCCAAGAAGTGCCAGAAACCCTTGGATGTCCACTATATGATTGTGCACCCTGAGCACTACATCGAACAGACTCGCAAGTTAGGTGCGATGATGATGAACGTGCATGTGGAGGCTTGTACACATCTGCACCGTACCATACAGGAAATCCATCAGGCAGGCATGAAGGCTGGTGTGACGCTGAATCCTGCATCGCCCATATCGCTGCTGGAGGATGTCATTGGCGACGTGGATATGGTGCTGCTAATGAGTGTGAATCCTGGTTTTGGTGGTCAGAAGTTCATCGAGAATACCATCCAGAAGGTAAAACGCCTGCGCCAACTCATTGACGATAGTGGCTCGAAGGCACTGATAGAAATCGATGGCGGCGTGCAGGCTGAGACGGCACCACGACTTGTGGCAGCTGGTGCCGACGTCCTCGTAGCCGGCAGCTACGTCTTCAGAAACCAAAACCCAGAGCAAGCCATTCATAACTTGCGTGTTCTTTGATAATTCCTAGGTGTGCCTAGGCTTTCCTAGGCAATTCTAGGCGTTCCTAGAGTTCTAGATTAAGCTGAAGGTCATGCTCCTTGGCTATGCGCCGCATGTTGATCAGTGCGTATCGCATGCGGCCCAAAGACGTATTGATGCTGACGCCTGTGGCCTCGGCAATCTCCTTGAACGACAGGTCCTGATAGTAACGCATGTAGACCACCTCGCGTTGTGGGGCGGGTAGTGTGTCCATCAGGTGTCGCACGTCTGCCATAATCTGGGTGTTGACGAATTCGTTCTCGCGGTTCGTCTCCATTAGGTCCTGACGACGTAGCTTGTTGAGGTCATTGTCCTTGGAAACCTCGACGGTGTGCTCGCTCTTCTGCTGACGGAAGGTGTCCATAATGACATTATGGGCAATCTTGCTGAGCCAGAATGCGAATTTGCCGGAGTCAGTATACTTACCCTCTTGCAGACGTGTGATGACCTTGACGAAGGTCTCCTGGAATACGTCGTTAGCCAGCTCGGGGTCGCGAACCACGAACAATATGTAATTGTAGAGCTTCTGTTGATTGCGAGCTAATAACTCGTCAAATGCCCTATTGTCTCCTCCTACGTAAAGCAGTGCCAACGTTTCGTCAGCCATGCCATCATAATTCTTCATATTCTTTATTTTTTATGAAGTAGAGTCTTTCTCAATAGGCAGTGTAATTTTTGATGAGTTATTAATTTTTGTTATTATTTCGGGTACAAAAGTATATATTTTCATGATAACCACCAAATATTTTACGAAAAAAATACGTTTTTCTTTGGTTTTTGCACATTTCTTCGTACCTTTGTGCAATAAAAAAGCTAAATATTACAAAACAAAATAGGTTATGCTGAAACTCTTTGTACCGGGCCGTTTGTGCCTCTTTGGTGAACATACTGACTGGGCTGGTCACTATCGTACGATGAATGCTGACATCATGCCAGGTGCCTCAATTGTGACGGGTATCGAACAGGGTATTTATGCTGAGGTGGAACGATCGACTATTTTCGAGATGCATAGTGATGCCACAGAATTGTCTGATGTGTGGCGTGATTTCTCGTGTCGCATGAGCGAACAGGAACTGAAACGCGTGGCGAAGTCGGGCTCGTTTTTCAGCTATTGTGCTGGTGTGGCCTCGTATATGTTGGAATGGTATAAGGTGGGTGGTGTGCGTATTCGTATTACGGATATGACGCTGCCTATGAAGAGCGGCTTGTCGTCGAGTGCAGCTATCTGTGTGCTGGTTGCGCGCGCGTTCAATTTATTATATAATCTGAACCTCAACACGTTAGGCGAGATGAATATCGCCTATGTTGGCGAGTTGCGTACCTCGAGCCGTTGTGGTCGTCTGGATCAAGCCTGCGCCTTTGGTGTGAAGCCAAATCTCATGACATTTGACGGTGACGAGATTGAAGTGAAGTCGCTGAATGTCAAGAAGACGCTCTATTGGGTTTTTGCAGACCTGTGTGCTGAAAAAGATACCATCAAGATTCTGTCGGACCTGAACAAGGCTTATCCCTTTGCTACGACAGAGGAAGAGAAAAATCTTCATAAGGCATTGGGAGAGTGGAACCAAAACATGGTGAACAAAGCCATCAATTATATGGCTAATGGTGATGCGGAGTCGTTAGGCAAACTGATGACAGAGGCAGAGGCGATGTTCGACAAGTATATTGCCCCCATGTCATCAGCGTTGTGGGCTCCCAAACTGCATCAGGTGTTGCAGGATCCCAATATCCAGCCTATGATATGGGGTGGCAAGGGCGTCGGTTCACATGGTGATGGTTCTGTGCAGTTTCTGGCTCGTAGTGCTGAGGATCAGCAGCAATTGGTGAACTACCTGAACGCTCAGGGCATGAAGGCCTATCCACTGACTCTGAATCCAGTACATACCGTGCGTAAGGCCATCATTCCTGTGGCAGGCTTTGGTACGCGCTTGTATCCGGCCACACGTGCACTGAAGAAGGACTTTTTCCCCATTCCTTGTGCCGACGGTATGGTGCGTCCCGTTATCCTCATTCTGTTGGAAGAACTGGTGAAGAGTGGGGTAGAGGAGATTTGTCTAGTGTTAGGCTCTGAGGAGGAACGTCTGCAATATACGGAGTTCTTTGAGCGTCAACTCAGCGAGGAACACCTGCGTAAGTTGAACAAAGAGGCACAAGAGTACGAGAACCGTATCTTAGACATTGGCAAGCGTCTGCATTATGTCTATCAGCACGAGAAACGCGGTTTTGGACATGCGGTATTCCAGGCTGCAGAGTTTGCAGGTGGAGAACCCGTGTTGCTGCTCTTGGGAGATACGCTCTATCGCAGTCAGACCAACAAACCCTGTGCTTTACAATTGATAGAACGTTATGAGCGCTACAACCAGCTGATGGTCAGTATCCATCCCATTCCGTTGGCTGAGGTGAGTCACTATGGCATACTGAGTGGTGTGTGGGAGGATAAGGAGAATACCATCCTCAATGTATCTGTGATGCACGAAAAACCCAAGGCCTCGTACGCTGAGGAGTTCCTGGGTGTGCGTAACAAGGAGGGTGAGAAGGAATATTATTCGGTCTTCGGACAGTATATCCTGACTCCCGAGGTGTTTGATCAGCTCGAAGCGGATATCAAGAAGGCTGACGGGGACTGGGACCTTACACGTGAGATAGAACTGACTGCCGCCCTTGAGGCTGTGCGCCAGAAGAGCGGCATGATGGGTGTGCGCCTGAAGGGTACCATGTACGATATGGGTAATCCTAATGCCCTCCGTAACTGCGTCCGTTATTTCTCGAAGTAACTTTTCACTTTGCACTAGGCTCTCCGAGCCGCAATAAGTACTTCCCATAGTCATTCTTGGCCATGGGTTCTGCGAGTTTCTTGAGTTGCTCCTTGTCGATCCAGCCGCGCTTGTAGGCAATCTCCTCTAAACAGGCTACCTTCAGCCCCTGGCGCTTCTCAATGACCTCGATAAAGGTGGATGCCTCTGAGAGTGAGTCGTGCGTACCCGTATCCAACCAGGCAAAACCACGTTGGAGGGTTTGTACCAACAGGTTTTTCTGCTGTAAATACTCTTGATTGACAGTGGTGATCTCTAACTCACCACGTGCTGAGGGCTTGATGTGCTTGGCAATGTCCACAACACTGTTGGGATAGAAATACAGGCCCACCACGGCATAGTTCGATTTGGGCTTGGCGGGCTTCTCCTCGATGCTCAGACAGTTACCGTCCTTGTCGAATTCTGCCACACCATAGCGCTCGGGGTCGTTAACATAATAGCCAAAGACGGTGGCTTGACCGTTCTGTTCTGCATTCGTGACAGCCTGTTTCAGCATGCCCGTGAAACCACCGCCATAGAAGATGTTATCACCCAAAACCAAGCATGCACAGTCGTCGCCAATAAACTCTTCGCCAATGATAAAAGCTTGCGCCAGACCGTCGGGTGAGGGTTGCTCAGCATACTCGAAGCGGACGCCAAGGTCACTGCCGTCACCTAACAGACGCTGGAAACCAGGCAGATCGTAGGGTGTCGAGATAATCAGGATCTCGCGAATACCTGCCAGCATCAGTGTCGAGATGGGGTAGTAAATCATGGGCTTGTCGAAGATGGGGAGCATCTGCTTCGATACACCTTTCGTGATGGGGTAGAGGCGCGTACCACTGCCGCCTGCTAATACAATACCTTTCATATTTCTGTCGTTTTTAAATTAATTTGCTGCAAATATACTAAAAATTCTCAATTCTCAATTCTCAATTCTCAATTTATTTTGTAACTTTGCAGCCAAATTGATGTAAAGTAACAAAAAACATGGGATTTTTATCTAATTTATTCGGAAAAAAGGAGGAACAACAGAAGGCAGGCGGCATGGAGGATTTCATGACCCTGATTCGTGTATATTTCCAGGCTGTGATGGCGGCCGACTTGGGTATCAGCAATCTGGCAGCACTGCCAGACCTGCGTGTATTCAAGGCTACGCTGAAGGTACCTACACAGAATAACCGCTTGGGATTGGCAGAAAAAACACGTTGTAACAAGATGTTGAAAGAACTCTACGGTATGAACGATAACTTCACCAAGGAGATAGATGCTAGCATCCGCAAGCGTTGCAAGAAACCGCAAGACGTGCAGACCTACATGTACCAGTTCTCGGGCTTTACTCAGGACCTGATGATGCTGACGGGTAACCTCATGAAATTCAAGCTTCGTGTGCCCAGCATTTTCAAGAGTGCCATCCGTACCATGACGGAGAAAACGGTGAACGATATCTTTACGAAAAACGACTTCTCGGATGCTGGTGTCATGAAGACCGTGGTTGCTATTCGCCAGTATGCCCAGAAGCTCGGTTTGTCGCAGCAATGGACTACCGATTTCGTCTACAAAGTCGTGATGCTGGCGAAAAAAGAAAAACAACCGAAAGAGTAAGTTGAAGTTAAGACTTAAGAGTTAAGAGTTAAGAAAATTAGCGCCAATACAGTTAAACTGTGTTAACAAAAGATATTCTCTTAATTCTTAATTCTTAATTCTTAATTAAATTTGTTTACCTTTGTGGAATAAAGTGTAAGTGGCATGACGCCTAATGAGAAGACTATAGCGAACTTTGAGACCCGTGTCAGGCAGCTGATTCTTCGTTTTCAGGAGCTGAAAAAGGAGAACCAGGACTTGTATGACGCCATCGAAAAGAGCGAAACAGACATAGCGGAGCTACGCGCGAAGTTGGAACAGCAGCAGAATGACTACCAATCACTAAAAATGGCTAAGATGATCGAGATTACCGATGGCGACCTTACTGGCGCCAAGGAACGGTTGTCAAAGCTCATTCGCGACGTCAACAAATGCATTGCAATCCTCACTGATGAAAAAGAATAAGGAGAACATGCTATGGCAGAACAGAAAACAGACCGACTACATATCAAGTTGCACGTGTACGATGAAGAAATCGCCGTGGTCATCAACCGCGAGGAAGAGGAATTCTATCGTTCAGCAGCCAAGCTCATCACCGAGCGCTATAATGCTTATTCAGGGCATTTCAAGGGTCACAAGACAGACCATACCATAGCGCTCATGACGCTGATAGACATTGCACTGCTCTATCAGAAGGAGCGCTCGCATAATGATACGTCTGTATACGATAATGTTCTGGCCCGTTTGACTGGCGAAATTGAGGATGCCCTCGGTAAAGCTAAGTAGCTGATAGAACATTATTTACTACATATATTATATTTATGGACATTATTGTTGGTATTATTCTAATCGCAGCAGCCCTCATCGTGGGTGGCTTCTGTGGCTTTATGATTTTCCGCTTTATTATTAAGGGGAAATATAATGAGATGATTAATGCTGCCACTAAAGAGGCAGAGGTAATCAAGGAAAAGAAACTGCTGGAGGTGAAGGAGAAATTCATCAACAAGAAGGCAGAACTGGAGAAGGAGGTGCAACAGCGCAACCAGCATTTTCAGCAGAGTGAAAACAAGCTGAAGCAGCGCGAGATGTCGCTGAATCAGCGTCAGGAGGAGTTAGGTCGTCGTAAGAATGATCTTGACAATCAGCAGACGCGTATCGACAACGAAAAGAAACTGCTGACCATCAAGTCTGAGGAACTCGAGAAGATGCAGTTGCAGGAGCGTGCCAAGCTCGAAGAACTCTCCGGACTCAGTGCTGATGAGGCCAAAGCGCGCTTGGTGGAGTCGCTGAAGGACGAGGCTAAGACCGATGCTGCTGCCTATATCAACGAGATCATGGATGAGGCTAAGCTCAATGCTAATGCTCAGGCGAAAAAAATTGTTATTCAGACTATCCAACGTGTCGCTACTGAGACTGCTGTCGAGAACTCTGTTTCCGTCTTCCATATCGATAACGACGACGTTAAAGGTCGTGTCATTGGTCGTGAAGGTCGCAATATCCGTGCCCTCGAGGCTGCCTGCGGTGTTGAAATTGTCGTTGACGATACGCCTGAGGCCATTGTTATCTCAGCTTTCGACCCTGTACGTCGTGAGACCTGCCGTTTGGCGCTCCACCAGTTGGTGGCCGATGGTCGTATCCATCCAGCCCGTATCGAGGAGGTCGTTGCCAAGGTCAAGAAACAGCTCGAGAACGAGATTATCGAGACTGGTAAGCGTACGACTATTGACCTGGGTATTCATGGTCTGCATCCCGAACTGGTACGTATCATCGGTAAGATGAAGTACCGTTCCTCGTATGGTCAGAACCTGTTGCAGCATGCCCGTGAGACTGCTAACCTCTGTGCGGTGATGGCTGCTGAGCTGGGCCTGAATCCCAAGAAGGCTAAGCGTGCCGGCTTGTTGCATGATATTGGTAAGGTACCCGATGAGGAGAGCGAGTTGCCCCACGCATTGTATGGTGCTAAGATTGCCGAGAAATTCAAAGAGAAACCCGATATCTGCAATGCCATAGGTGCCCACCATGACGAGATGGAGATGCAGACCCTGTTGGCACCTATCGTACAGATTTGTGATGCTATCTCTGGTGCCCGTCCTGGTGCCCGTCGTGAGATTGTCGAGGCTTATATCAAGCGTCTGAACGACCTTGAGGCCATTGCCATGTCGTATCCCGGTGTTACCAAGACCTACGCTATCCAAGCTGGTCGTGAGTTGCGTGTTATCGTGGGTGCCGACAAGATGGACGATGCCGAGACGGAGGCACTGAGCGGCCAGATTGCATCGAAGATCCAGAACGAGATGACCTATCCCGGTCAGGTGAAGATCACCGTGATCCGTGAAACGCGTAGCGTAGCTTACGCCAAATAACCTCACCTCTCACCACTCACCACTCACCTCTCACCTCTAATTATTTAGCGCATGCGCTTCTATCCTCTTCTCTTCCAACCCAATCTCCATACCGTCGTATGGGGAGGTCATCAGTTGCAACCCTACAAGGGTTTGCCTGCCACTGATGACCTCATTGGAGAGTCGTGGGAGGTCAGTGCAGTACCCTCCAGCACCAGCATCATCAGCAATGGTGCGTGGGCTGGTCGCGACCTGATATCGGTCGTGACCGAACACCCTGAAGCCATCTTGGGTCGTGCTGTTAACGAGAAGTACCATGGCCAACTGCCGCTCTTGGTGAAGTTCATCGATGCCCAGCGCGACCTGAGCATTCAGGTACACCCCAACGACGAGATGGCGCAACGAGAACACGGCAAGATGGGTAAGTCTGAGATGTGGTATGTCATCAAGGCCACCCCCGATGCACATCTCTATGCGGGATTCAAGCAGCATATCACCCCCTACGAATATCAGAAACGAATAGAAGATGGAAGCATCACTGAGGTCTTGGCTGACCACAAGGTCAAGGCCGGCGATGTCTTCTACCTACCTGCCGGTCGTGTCCATGCCATCTGTGGCGGTATTCTGTTAGCTGAGGTTCAGCAGTCCAGCGATGTTACTTATCGTATCTTCGACTATAACCGTCCGGGCCTCGATGGTAAGCCTCGTGAACTGCATACCGAACTGGCGGCCAAGGCCCTCGATTACGAGGTGGAGCGTAACTATCGTACGGATTATCCCCAACTCGATAATCGGGCGGTACTCATTGTCGATTCGCCCTATTTCAGTGTCCGTGTGTTAGAATTTAAGGATCGTTTCCATCGCAACCTGCTGAAGTATGACAGCTTTATCATCACCATGTGTATTGAGGGCGACTGCACGTTACGCGTTCGTAGCACGGGTGACGAAATCCTACTGCGTGAAGGCCATAGCGCCCTCATTCCTGCCGCCATTGCCGACTACGACGTAATTCCCCTCAAGGCTAAATCCCGCATCCTCGATGCCTATATCGACAACCGCCCCACGCCCCTTACGCGCCAAATCACCCAACTGCTCCACATCGAACGATGAAACAGATTCTCGCCATATTTGTATTCTTGATGGCGATGGTCTCTTGCGAAAAGCCTATATCGCCAGAAGATGACAAGACGATAAAGCAGGATGGTAACCTCGTTGTCAGTATTGCCAATATTGGATTGCCAGTAACCCGCCTGAACTTCGTAGTCTTCGATATGAATGGCTCACGTGTTAAGCAGGTTAACCAAATTTCTGGCGTGGCCGATTACGGATGTGCCTCCTTTCAGTTGGAATCCGGCACATATCAACTGGTGGTCGTAGCCCATAGCAGTGACGGTAACCCCACTTTGGCAAGCATTAAGAAGGTGCAATACACGAATGCCCAGGGCTTTACCGATACCTTCCTTGCTACGAGTTATATTTCTATTGGTGATGAATCGGTGACGAAGACGGTCGCTCCACATCGTATCGTATCACTCTGCCGGTTTGTACTTAAGGATGACTATCCTGCAAATGTCAAGAAGATGCGCTTTTATTATACTGGCGGCAGTGGAGCCTTCGATGCTACCACCGGTCTGGGCTGCGTGAACAGTAAGCAGTCGGTGCTGTTCGATGTTTCCAACGGTCAGAAAACGTTCGACCTGTATACCTTTCTGCATGCTGCTGAGGGCACGATTCGTCTCCTGGTGACCGCCTATGATGCCAGTGATAACGTCCTCCTGGAACGTGACTATGATGTGTCACTCCAACAGAATCATATCACACATTGCAATTGTCCCTACTTTTCAGGGGCTACTATGGCTTCCTCGATTGGACTATTTAATGGTTGGGACGGTGAATATCATCTGAACTTTTAACGCTTTTTGTAAAAAACTTATTTTTTCTTAATTAAAAAATAGTTTATATCATTTTTTCTTCGTACCTTTGCACCCGTATTATGCCATAAAGACCTTAAAAGGTCTATTTTTGGTGTGTACAAAAGACAGGTGAACCTGCCGTCGGACGAAAACTTACTAGTGTGTGGTTTCTCGAGACTCCGCAAGTGCAGGTGGACCGATTGGTAAATATAATAAGCTTATAAACAGGAGCTTAGGTCCCGTATGGAATAAGACGCGGACAAGAAAGAACTATGGCTATGTCTCAACAAATGATTGACAAGGAAAACGCTCACGACTCATGGTATGTCATGTGGCACCTTAAACCGCAGTACATCGAAACTATGCTGCAGAAAGACAGTGCTGGCTTGTTCTGCAAGCCGGACGAAACCCCACTGCCCCCTTATCGTTTCTATGTACCCTTTCAGTACATGCCCATCTTCCATGAAGGACAGGAGGTGAAGGGTGCTGTCACCGATAAGCACTATAAAGCACAGGACGATCCGAATGCCTTGCGCGATGACCTCCATAACTTTGTGTTCATTCAGGCACCGGAAGAGCGCGTACGGGCTATTGTCTCGTCCGACTGGAACACTAAGGCACGCTCACGTTTGCGCTACTATCGTGACACCAATCACAAGGAAGTAAAGGTTACCGATGCCGAGATACGACTATTGATGGATACCGTCCAAAATCGCCACCTACAGTTCTATATTGACCAACCGCTGGATGACTTTACTATTGGCGACCGTGTCATCCTACAGACCGAGCCGTGGACTGGCAAGCGGGGTGTGGTGAAGAAGGTTGTTATCAAGCACGGACAGCTCTGCATGACCATCAGCATGAACATCCTGGGCCGTACCAAGAGCATTAATTTTACGGACGTTCGTGTGGGCGACGTACTCTTCGAGGATGCCGAACGCGGTCGTATGCTCACCGATAACCCTATCACCAACTACGAAGAGGAGATTATCGACATCCTGAGCCACCGCTTTGGCAAACGCTATACTGAGGAAGTGACCAAGGTCGACCAGCAGCGCCTCAAGCGACTGGCGACCTATGACCGCATCTATGTCGACGATGCTGATGAGCATGCCCGTTTCGTGGCCCTCAAACTCATCTGTGCCTATCTGCTGAAGAGTGCCAAGAAGCGCGACCTCTACCAGCAGCAGGCTTTAGATCTCTTACATCTTCCATCAGACATCAGCCTTCAGCCGTCTTCCCTCCTCCCTTCTCCCTCCTCCCTCAGCCCTACTGATGCCTACTTGATGATCGCCCTCTTCATTACCACCCGTCAGGCCCACTGGCGACAAGCGGTCAAGGACTATCGCAACACCCATTCCGGTTGTCCGGACATCTTCCGGCGTTATCATGCTATTATTAAAGACATAAAAGCAAAGAAGACAAAATGAAATATACTTATCATATTTTTTCCCCTTACCGTGTGTGCCCCTTGGGTGCACATGTGGATCATCAGCATGGCTTAGTCACCGGTTTTGCCATCGACAAGGGTGTGGACCTGTGGTTCGATGTATCCGATGACGGACATGTACACCTGGAGTCTAAGACCTTTGAGGGTATCGTCGATTTCGAGATTAATGCCCCATCGCAGGTTCGAGAATATCATTGGGGCGACTATGCTCGTGGCGCGAAATATGCATTGAGGAAACGTTTTGAGCTTTCTAAGGGTATTACGGGCGTGCTGCAGGGTTCACTGCCTGTGGGTGGTCTCTCCAGTAGTGCTGCCGTGTTGATTGCCTACGTAATGGCCTTTGCCAAAGCCAATGAAATCAAGCTACAGCCTTTTGAAGTCGTAAAGATTGCCTCAGAGGCGGAGCGTGAGTATATCGGACTGAGCAATGGTCTTCTGGATCAGGCTTGTATTGCCCTGGGCAAGAAGGATGGACTGCTGTTTCTCGATTGCGACAGCAACGACTGGCGCATCATCAAGCGCAATCCCGAGATGCCGGAGTTTGAGATTGGCATCTTCTTCAGTGGACTCACACGAAGCCTTGTCAATTCCGACTATAACCTCCGTGTTTACGAGTGCAAGACCGCTGCCTGGAACATGCTGGCTTATACCGAGCAGCCGTTGAAGACGTTCGATAAGACCTTCCTGCGCGATATCCCCAAGGCCACGTTCGACAAGACGCGTATCGCTATGCCCGCGAGATTTGCACGTAGGGCTGAGCATTTCTATAGTGAGTACCGTAGAGTTCGTCAGGGCGTTACGGCATGGGAGACCGGTAATCTGAAGCTCTTCGGAAAGCTGTCGTTCGATAGCTGTGAGTCGAGTATTCACAACTATGAGTGTGGCTCACCCGAGTTGATTGCCATCTACGAGATTATGCGCTCACTCCCCGGAGTCTATGGCGGCCGATTCTCCGGTGCCGGATTCAAGGGCGCTTGTATCGCACTGGTGGATCCCGCCCATAAGGAGAATGTCGAGAAAGTTCTGACAGAGCGCTACCTGGCTCAGTTCCCGGAATATGAAAAGACATTCCAGGTCTTCTGGGTTCGCCCCGACGATGGTGCAAGATTTGTAGACGAATGAAAAATATAGTTATTGCCGCAGGATATGCAACGAGGCTGGGAGAGTTGACCAAGAACTTCCCGAAGCCGTTGTTGAAGATAGGTGAACGCTCGATTCTCGGACGTATGCTCGATGATATCGACCAGATTCCTGAGATCGACGAGCACATTATCATCACAAACCATAAGTTCGCCCACATTTTTGAGGAGTGGAAACAGAAAGAATGTCGATGGCTGAAACCTATCACTATCGTAGATGACGGAACTGAGACCAACGACACCCGCCTGGGTGCTGTGTGCGACCTTATTCTCGCTATCAATGGGGGGGGTGTTCCTCTTGCTGATGGAAAGCAATTGTCAATTCTCAATTCTCAATTGTCAATTATCAATGATGATTTGTTGGTCGTTGCTGCAGATAATCTGTTGTTCTTCTCGTTCCAAGAATTTGTGGACTTTGCAAAAGAGAAAGGCACCAGCTGCATCATGTGCCATGAGCAGTCCTCTATCGAGAAGCTCCAGCGCACAGGTGTGGTCGAGCTCGATGCCAACAACCGTGTTTTGGGTATGGAGGAGAAACCGCAGGTGCCTAAGTCGCACTGGGCCGTGCCACCTTTCTATATATATACGCGCGAAGATCTCGACCTCGTCCGTCACTCTGTAGAGAACGGCTGCGGCAAGGACGCCCCGGGCAATCTGGCGCACTATATGGTAGAGCACACCACCATGCACGCCTGGCCCATGAGTGCCGGCCGATTTGACATCGGAAGCCTTGATACTTATTACGAAGCACAAAAGAAATATGGAAAGAATTGATTTAAACGGTAAAACGATATTAGTCACCGGTGCCGCCGGATTCATTGGCAGCAACCTGGTGAAGCGCCTGTTCCAGGACTTGACTGGTGCCACCATCGTGGGCATTGACAATATGAATGCCTATTACGACCCCTCCCTCAAGGAATACCGCCTCCAGGAAATCGAACAACTAGCCACTGTGCTAGACGGTTCTCCGTCGGGTGATTCCTCTTCGTCCATGTGCCCGCCGCTTCAGCGGCCGGGAAACACCTGGTCCTTCATCAAGGGCGATATCGCAGACAAGGCCCTCATCGACAAGCTCTTTGCCGATAACCACTTCGATATTGTGGTGAATCTGGCTGCCCAGGCCGGAGTCCGTTACAGCATCGAGAATCCGGATGCGTACATCCAGTCTAACATGATGGGCTTCTACAATATCCTCGAGGCCTGCCGTTACAATCCTGTTGAACACTTGGTCTATGCCAGCAGCTCCAGCGTCTATGGCGGCAACAAGAAGGTGCCGTTCTCGACTGATGACCGCGTGGACAATCCGGTTTCGCTATATGCGGCTACCAAGAAGAGCAACGAACTCTTTGCCCACTGCTACAGCAAGCTGTACAATATCCCTACTACGGGCCTGCGCTTCTTCACGGTGTACGGACCTGCCGGCCGTCCGGATATGGCCTACTTCGGTTTCACCAACAAGTTGCTGGCCGGGAAGACCATTCAGATCTATAACTACGGCAACTGCCGACGCGACTTCACCTATGTCGATGATATCGTAGAGGGTATCGTACGTGTAATGAAAGGTGCGCCTGAACGTAAAAACGGAGAAGACGGCCTGCCCATTCCGCCGTATGCCGTTTACAACATCGGTGGCGGCCAGCCGGAGAACCTGCTGGACTTCGTGAACATTCTCCAGGAGGAGCTCGTCCGTGCCGGTGTCCTGCCCAAGGACTATGACTTCGAGGCCCACAAGCAACTCGTCCCGATGCAACCAGGTGACGTGCCCGTGACTTATGCGGATTCCTCCGCCCTTGCTCGCGATTTCGGGTTCACCCCGAAAATAACCCTCCGCGAAGGGTTAAGAAAGTTTGCCGAATGGTATAAGGAGTATTACGGTTAACCCCGCTTTCAAATCGTGGGAAAAGCTCACACTCTCCAGTATATAAATGATTAATATATCTTAAAATAATGTTTAATAAAATTTTAATAGCTACCGTTATGTTGTGCTTGCTCTTTGCAGGGTGCAGCAATGACAACGGTTCAGAAAGCAATAAAACGCTAGTACCGGTGACGGTTCATGTAAACGACTTCACTATCACGCAAGAGGAGTTCCCCACTACACGGAGCACAGACATTGGTTCCTACGCCACTGCCAAGGCCATCACTCTCGCTTTCTATAAGAACGATGGTACCGAGATGTACAAGCATACGCAGTTTAAGAGCGACAACACTACCTATACCACCTTTGGCGAGTTCACTACATCGCTCCCCATGGGCAGCTATACCATGGTGGTGATAGGATATGGACAAGGTTCCACCAGTCATGCAGTCACGCTGACTAGCCCTACTGCAGCAGGATTTGATGACTATGTCCGCGAGACGTTTGTGGCTACCCAGGCTGTGTCGGTTATCAACACTGACGAAATAGAGCTTACTGCCACCCTCGACCGCATCATGGCGAAAGTGAGCGTCATTTCTACTGACGGTCGTAGCGCTGCTGTCACCTCCATTCGTACAACATTTTCCGGTGGAAGCAGGAGTTTCAATCCTTCTACCGGTCTTGCTACCGATGACACCGGCTTTGCCAATACTGTGGCCACCAGTGTGGCGGTAGGCACTGCTACCACCATATCTAGCGGTGTGTTCTTGGCGACCGATGAGCAGATCATGGATATCACCATCGAAACCCTCGATGCCAATGATAATGTGCTTTTCAGTAAGACAGTGAAGGATGTACCTCTCAAACGCAATCGTATAACGACTCTGACAGGTGCAATGTATGGAGCATCAACCTCATCGGGCTCCTTCAAGCTGAATACCGACTGGTTGCCGGGTAACACCATCAATTTCTGATAACGGTTCGCCTCTAATGTGCCCAGCGGTTTCCTAGCAGGTCTCGCCCTCGGCGGTTTCCCCGCAGATAAATAGCCACCGTGCCCGACCGTTCTCGGTCGGGATAATATCTCCCTCCCGCTGCTGTTTGTAAAAAAATACAAGAATCATTTTCTGTAATTACAAAAAGTTGTAATTTTGGTGCGGTGTTGCATATTGCACACCACAACTTTATTTTATAACTTTTATGAATTACAAAATGATTTTCGCAGCAATGGCGCTGATGGCAGCCAGCTGCACCAACGAGTCTTTGGACTCAAGTGTTAATCTCTCTAGCGAGCAGGCCGCTGCACCGGTGACTGTAAGGGTTGACGGTTTTGTCGTCTCCCAGGAGGACTTCCCTGGCACCACGCGGGCGACGGCTGTTGGTAGTTACAACGGCATCAAGTTTCTTACACTGGCATTCTATGCCAGCAATGGCACGGAGGTGTACAAGCACACCCAGAATCGCGATGATGCCGACACCTACACCACCTTTGGTGAGTTTTCGACCTCATTGCCGTTGGGCAGTTACACGATGGTGGTGCTGGGCTACACGTTCTACGAGGGCGATGAGTTCACGCTGACCAATGCAAATCTGGCAGGTTTTACGGGCGATGTGCGTGAGACCTTTGCAGCCACTCAGCCGGTGAGTATCACCAGTGCTAATGCCGTGGAGCTTAGTGCAACGCTCGACCGTATCGTGACGAAGCTGATTGTGGAGTCCACCGATGGCAAAACGGCTAATGTGAGCAAGGTGCGCATGACGTTTGCGGCCGGCAGTAGGAGTTTTGATCCAACAACGGGTCTGGCTCCTTCGAATACGGGTTCGGTCAGTACCGTGGGCAACAGTGCCGGAGTGGGAGAGACATCCAGTTCCGTTGGCTATGTGTTCCTGGCGACCGATGAGCAGACCATGGATGTCACCATCGAGACGCTGGATGCGGATGGCAATACGATCTACAGTACGGTGGTGGCCAACGTGCCGTTCAAGCGCAACCGCGTGACCAAGCTGACGGGTTCGATGTATCCTACGGCAGCAAGTGCAACAGTTGGTTCATTTCTGGTTAATACAACCTGGTTGGACGATATAGATCCGATAGCCTTCTAATATCCTTGCGGTTTATGAACGTTAAGGATATATTTGCTTTGCGCAAGCAGGGCAAGATTGAGGAGGCGTACGAGGCGATACGTCCGATCTATAGGGAGCATAAGGGGCGGTTCACGACCCTGTGCATGTTCTGGGTCGCTTCTGATGTGTTCAAACTCCGGCTGGAGCAGAAGCGCATTGAGGAAGCGGAAAAGATTTATCGGGCGATGTTAAGGCTGCTGCCTTTCATCGAGGATGATCCAGAGCACAAGGCAAAAGGCTTTATGCACTATGCTGAAGGCCGGCTGATCACGGAGTCGGAGCGATTCCGGAAACGGTACTTCGCGATGAGGGATAAAAAAAAGCGAGTGGATATTCCCTCAGATAATCCCTCAGAGGACTCAAATTCGTGTAATTCGAGTGATTCGTGTTCGGAAAAAGACATTATTTCTGCTCTTTCCGACCTTTCTGCGGGACAAACTAAGGTCCTCGACTGCATCAAGGTCAATGAGGGAATAAATGTCCCTGGAATTGAAGCCGAGACGGGGATACCCTCGAAGTCCATTGAGCGCCACATCAAGGTGCTGATTGAGCGAGGTCTCATTGAGCACCGAGGCAGCAAGAAGACCGGAGGCTATCATGCCCTGTAAATAAACTCTCATCACGAGGTCCGTGCATGGCACAGGTCCTGTTCGGACCTCGTTAAGATAAAATATTCCCTCACCCGACGGAAAATATTCCCTCAAATGAGATAAAAACAAGTAATTTAGTAGTCAACAAATAAAGAAAGGTTTGAATTATGTGCATGGTAAGTATAAACGTTGATGAGGCTGCACTTCGCGACATGCGTCCCGAGTTAGACTCCACGGCAGCCATCCGCCTTTGGGCACAGGAACTTATAGACCTTCGCCTCCAGCAGATGCGTAATGAAAGTAATCTGACCACAGAAGAGGTTTATGATGCCATAGAGCAACGCGTGAAAAGCAGCAGGCAGGCAGAGTTGTCTGCTTCAGCCAGCCATGCTATAGACGTGGAAACTATGCGCGAGCGACTTCACCGGATGGTTCACGAGGTCTATTCTATGCCATGAGCAGGTATCAGTACTTAGTCCTCCCTCAGTGCTATGAGGCAATATATTCGTTCTATTACCACGTGGCACTGAAGTACAGACACACCTATTCCGAGGAGCTGATGCTGCAGAATATCGATGATGCTGTGGATGCATTCTACCGTATAGAAAACGGTCTTCTGCGACGTCCGCCTATTCTGAAACGTTGGGCGGGCTACCACATGGCGAACACTGACAAGGCTGCGATTAAGCGAGAACAATGCCAAATCGTATTTGTGCATTGTCGAGCGTGAGCAGACTCGAGCAAAGCTCAAGTGGTACTTTGCGTACACGATAGAGGGCGATACTGTCACGATCGTTGACGCCTGTCACGCGCAAAATATGCATGAGGCCCAAGAACTGACGGAATAAAACTCCCGCCCTCACCGTGACAGGGGCCTGTCCCCGTGGCACCTAACATAGGCCGATGGTGGCCGAGTATATAATAAGGAAATAAACGAACCCATTTGAGGGAATATCTGAGGGATTAAATATTCCCTCAACCGAGATTGAAACAAATTGTTGCACAACTTGTGCCACAAATAGAAAGAATAAAACGTCAGTCGTGACTGACGGATTAACAAGATAAAGAATAGAAGCGATGCAAGAGAAACTGAGTACACAGTATAACGAGGCGGTGCAGCAGATCAAGACGGCTGAGACCATCAGTCGCCAGCTCAGTGCCGAGTTGCCCGGGCTCAAGGGTTTCTCTGCCCGTAACCTGCGTAACATGCGCACGTTCTACGAGGAATGGCGCGTATTCGACAGCAATTCGTCAGTTACGACTGACGAAATCAATTTGGCAGACGCGTCTGCCAAAAGTGAGATAGCCGGTAATTCGGCAGTTACGACTGCCAAAATGAAATATAACAACGACCAGTACTATGTCTGATGTGATTGACATATACCACGGCTCTCCCAAGGTGATAGAGAGTCCTGTGTTTGGGGCGGGGAAACTCTACAACGACTACGGTCGGGGCTTCTACTGCACCGAGCATGCTGAGTTGGCCAAGGAATGGGCCTGCTCGTCGGACACTGACGGGTATGCCAACCACTATCAGCTGAAGATGACCGGCCTCAGTGTTTTGAATCTTAACACCCCCGAGTACAACATTCTCAACTGGCTGGCCATCCTGCTGGAGAACCGCAAGTTCAACGTGGCCGAGGGTCTGCCGCAGCGGGCAAGGGCATACATTCTGGAGAACTTCAAGGTCGATTACAAGAAGTACGACATCATCATTGGCTACCGTGCCAACGACTCCTACTTCTCCTATGCGGGCGACTTCGTGAACGGCACGCTCTCGCTCTCCGACCTATCCGAGGCCATGCGCCTGGGCAAGTTAGGCGAGCAGGTGGTACTGAAGTCGAAGAAAGCTTTCGATGCGCTCACTTTCGTGGAGGCTATCAAGGCTCCCCGCAAGGAGTACTTCGCCAAGTACCGTCAGCGCGACGAGGAGGCTCGCGGCAAGTACCGCCAGATTGCGGCTAAACCCATGGCGGAGAACGAGATATACGTGATTGACATCATCAGAAACAATTGGAAAAATGGCCAGGGCATATAAGAAGACATACCTCTCCGGAGCCATGCGCAACCTTGCCGTGATGCTCGATTGTGGCGTGCGCAAGTACGGCTACCCCATCGAGGAGTTCTACGAGAAGTTCCTTGCCTCCGACGTGTCGCGACAGTTCGCTGGCGGCAACCCCCGCTATCTGGTGGGCATGTCGGGTGCCGAGCTGGCCGACAGTGTGGTGGAGTCCACGGGCGGCACTGTGCTGCACGACAATGACGGCACCTATACCGTAGGCCCCGAGTACTGGGCCGGCTGGGTGCTGGCCTACTACCAGTGGCTCACCCGCCGCAGCTTTGCCTATATGCGCAAGAAAGGCCTGGGCATCAAGGAAGTGGTGAGCATGTACTATCCTCTCCACGAAGCCGACCTCTCCAAGTTTGCCGATGCCGCAGATAGCATTGTGCTAGCCAAGTGAGGGAATAAATTACGAACACGGATTTAACGGATAATACGGATAAAATCAGTTGAATCAGGACAATCCGTGGTCTAAGAATAAAGGATATGTTGCTATACAGTGACCTTACTTATGCAATCAACGGAGCTGCGTTCCATGTTTACAATAAGCTCGGTCACGGCTTCCTTGAAGCAGTCTATCAGGAAGCACTGGAAATAGAATTCCAGAGACGCAACATCCCGTATGAACGAGAGAAAGAACTGAAGATAACTTACGATGGTGTAGAGTTAAAACAAACTTACAAAGCAGATTTCGTCTGCTATGATAAGATAATTGTCGAGTTGAAGGCGGTAAGCGCCTTGGATGACACTCACCGGTCTCAAGTCTATAATTATCTACATGCCACGGGCATGAAGTTAGGTTTACTCTACAACTTCGGATGCTCCGACGAACTGGAAAAAGACAGAATAGTTATATAGTCGAACACAGATCTAACGGATACACACAGATTTCCCAATATTGATGATAAGTTTTATTTTGCTTAAGTGTCTTGAAAGCTAGCTTTCAGAAGCACTTCAGAAAAACAAAACCTTTGCTTAAGCAAAGCAATCTTACTCAAGATTGCCATCAATATAAAAAAGGTAATCCGTTCAATCCGAGCAATCCGTGGTCAATAAATAAAAGATAACAAATAACGAAACACAATATGGCAAATTTCGCAAACAACGGCAAACTCAAGCTCCTCATCATTGTGGGGACGCGGCCGGAGATTATAAGATTGGCGGCGGTCATCGGCAAGTGCCGCACGTACTTCGACTGCCTGCTGGCGCATACGGGCCAGAACCGACGCACGAGTGAGTACAGTGCCATGCTTGCATGAGCACTGTCGAGCGAGAAGGAGGAAACGCAATGCGTAATTATGACTACAACCTCAACGGGGTGTTTAACAAGCCGATAGCGAGACAGTAGCGTTAGGGTAGCGTTCGGGTAGCGAGACGATAGGAAGACGGAACGTACACGGTACATACACGGAGGGAACACGGAGGGTTCACGCTCCTAAGAGCGTAAAAGACGTTTTTGGAAGGAAGACAATTTTGTTAGGGGTCGAATACTCCTCGAAGAGAGATAGAATACCGATAGAATAGAGTATGGACGACGAGATAAGACAATTGCGACGGGATACTGATGCTGCTGTGCAGCAGAGTGCCGCTATGCGCGCAGCGCTGCAGCGGTCTGTTGACCGCCTGGCCCGTCAGGTCGATGACTGCTCCGCCAGTCAACAATCTCTCAAGGAGAGCGTTGACCAACTCCTGGCTAAGCTGGAAGATAGAGTATAAAACTAGACAGAAGAATGAACCACGCTGATTCTATTTGGGCGAAAGCCCTCGAATTACATTCAGATAGCCTTCAAAGCAAGGTTGACTCTTTGCAAGCAAAGCTTGATGTTTTGCAGGCAAAATCTGATCTGATGTATAGCGTAGTAGAGTCTTCGAATAGTGGTGTAGCCAATCAGCTTTCCTAGCTAATGTGAACTTCCGCATAACGGCCTGACAGTCATTGCAATACGAAACCACCGTTTCCAGAGTCATCAGACATTCATCAGACATCCGGGAAATTGAGCCTTTTCCGCTCATTTCTATACAAAGATACTACTTTTTACCCGAATACGCAAGAGCATTAAGATTTCTTATCCCTTGAGAGTAAAGAAATGTTAATTTTTGGAAGGTTGGTTGAGGTGACAAAAGGGGTGTTTGAGAGGAAAATGAGAGAAAATCGAGAAAATTCAGGGCTCGGCCTGTTCTGAGAAAATCCGAGAGAAGTTGAAAAGACCTTCGTTTAGCTAGAAAACAAAAATAAATATTTCGATACAAAATTTAACAAACGAATGAATATCTGACTGCACAGGTGGTCGTATCACGATGCAGTTCGATACTGCCAGTCAGAGCAAATGTGTTTAATAAAGAATGGCAATGAAACAATTTAAAAATGATGGTAAATTAAAGCTTCTGATTATTGTTGGTACAAGACCGGAGATTATCCGTCTTGCCGCTGTGATTAACAAGTGCCGGCAGTATTTCGATTGCCTGCTGGCGCATACGGGGCAGAACTACGACTACAACCTCAACGGGGTGTTCTTCAAGGACCTCAAGCTGGCCGATCCGGACATCTACCTGGAGGCGGTGGGCAGTGACCTGGGCGAGACCATGGGCAACATCATTGCCAAGAGCTACCAGCTGATGGTGGCCACGGGGCCCGATGCCGTGCTGGTGCTGGGCGACACCAACAGCTGCCTGAGCGTCATCGGGGCCAAGCGCCTGCACATCCCCATCTTCCATATGGAGGCCGGCAACCGGTGCAAGGACGAGTGCCTGCCCGAGGAGACCAACCGCCGCATCGTGGACATCATCTCCGACGTCAATATGGCCTACAGCGAGCACGCCCGCCGCTACCTGGCCGACACCGGCCTCCCTAAGGAGCGCACCTACGTCACCGGCAGCCCCATGGCCGAAGTGCTCCGTGGCAACCTCAAGGAGATAGAGGCCAGCGACATCCACCAGCGCCTGGGCCTGCAGAAGGGCAAGTACATCCTGCTGAGCGCCCACCGTGAGGAGAACATTGACACCGAGAAGAACTTCCTGAGCCTGTTCAACGCCATCAACAAGATGGCCGAGAAGTACGATATGCCCATCCTGTACTCCTGCCACCCCCGCAGCCGCAAGCGCCTGGAGGCAAGTGGTTTCCAGCTCGATAAGCGCGTCATCCAGCATGAGCCCCTGGGCTTCCACGACTACAACTGCCTGCAGATGAACGCCTTTGCCGTGGTGAGCGACAGCGGTACCCTGCCCGAGGAGAGCAGCTTCTTCACCTCCATTGGCAAGCCCTTCCCCGCCGTGTGCATCCGCACCAGCACCGAGCGCCCCGAGGCCCTTGACAAGGGATGCTTTGTCCTGAGCGGCATAGACACCAAGGGATTACTCCAGTCCGTTGACGTTGCCGTGGAACTCATCAAGAATAACGAACCCGGAATACCCGTACCTGATTACACCGACGAAAACGTAAGTACTAAGGTTGTAAGGATTATCCAATCCTACGTCGGTGTGGTAAATAAGATGGTGTGGAGGAAGTTCTAGTTTAATTGGTTAATAGCTTAGTAGGTTAGTAGGTTAAATAGAATGACGGGCATTGCTTATTCTTTTGAGAAACTGAAAGTTTGGCAGGAAGCCAAGAAACTGGTGGTAGATGTTTATCATCTGCTTGACAATTTTCCAAAGTTTGAAAAATATGCCCTCTGTGACCAGATAAGAAGAGCCATAGTATCAGTTCCTTCAAACATTGCAGAAGGCAGTGGACGTAGGTCATTGAAGGAACAAATTCATTTCTTAGAAATAGCCTATGGCTCACTGATGGAAACCTACAACCAACTGCTAATAGCAATTGAACTTACTTATATAACAGAAGAAAGCGTAGAGGCAATTAAGCCTTCGATTGATGCCGTTGCAAAGATGATTAATGGTCTAAGCAACTCTTACGAACAAAAGCTCGAAGAGCAAGCGTCTACTAAGCAATTAAACAAATAAGCTATTAAGCTAACAAAATGAAAATACTTGTTACAGGAGCCAAGGGCTTCGTTGGGAAGAACCTATGCTGGGCACTGAAGAATATTGCCGAAGGCAAGGATAGACGGTTCCCGCAGCTACGGATTGACGGAGTCTTTGAGTACGATCTGGACTCCACTCCCGAACAACTGGACGAATGGTGCCAGCAGGCCGACTTCGTGTTTAACCTGGCCGGCGTGAACCGCCCGCAGAACCAGGAGGAGTTTATGCAGGGCAACTTTGGCTTTGCCAGTACCCTGCTGGACACGCTTAAGAAGCACCACAACACCTGTCCTGTCATGCTCTCCAGCAGCCAGCAGGCCTCCCTCACCGGCCGCTTTGGCAACAGCGAGTATGGCCGAAGCAAGAAGGCCGGCGAAGACCTCTTCCTGCAATATGGTCAGGAGACCGGAGCCCGAATGCTCATCTACCGTTTCCCCAACCTCTTTGGCAAGTGGTGCCGCCCCAACTACAACAGTGCCGTGGCCACCTTCTGCAACGCCTTTGCCTGCGACCTGCCCTATACCGTCAACGACCCCTCCGTTGAGTTGGAACTGCTGTATATCGACGATCTGGTAGACGAGATGATCCTCTGCCTCCAGGGCCGCGAGCACCATTGCGAGTTCGATGGACTTGACGTGCTGCCGCAGGCAGACGGCAAGTATTGTTACTGTCCTGTAACACACAAGATAACATTGGGAGAGATAGTTGAACTCCTGAAATCCTTCAGCTCTCAACCCTCAACCTTATTAATCCCTGAGATCCCTGCTGGCAGCTTTGCCAAAAAGCTCTACAGCACTTATCTCAGCTACCTGCCCAAGGAGAAAGTGGCCTTCCCCCTCAAGATGAATGTAGACGACCGCGGCTCCTTCACCGAGCTGGTGCACACCCTCAATTGCGGCCAGGTCTCCATCAACATCAGCCGTCCCGGCATCACCAAGGGCCAGCACTGGCACAACACCAAGTGGGAGTTCTTCATTGTAGTCTCCGGCCACGGCCTCATCCAGGAGCGCAAGCTGGGCACCGACGAAGTCCTGGAGTTCGAAGTCTCTGGGGATAATATTCAGTGTGTACACATGTTGCCCGGTTATACGCATAATATTATAAATCTGTCACAAACGGAAAACCTTGTGACAGTTATGTACTGCAACGAAGTGTTCGATGCATCGCATCCCGACACCTTCTATGAGGAAGTGTAAATTAACATTTAACATTTTAACAATAGAATATAATACCAGACATTATGAAGATAGCAGTAGCAGGAACCGGTTATGTGGGAATGAGCATTGCCACTCTGTTGGCACAGCACAACGAGGTGGTAGCGGTTGATGTGATTCCTGAAAAAGTAGAGTTGATTAACAACAAGAAGTCACCCATCCAGGATGACTACATTGAGGATTACCTGGCCAACAAGCCCCTGAACTTGAAGGCCACCTTAGATGGTGCAGCCGCCTACAAAGATGCAGACTTTGTGGTGATTGCTGCCCCCACCAACTATGACCCTCAAAAGAACTTCTTTGACACCACTCACGTTGAGGAGGTGATTGACCTTGTGCTTAGCGTCAATCCAGATGCCACCATGGTCATCAAGTCCACCATTCCTGTAGGTTACACCCGCAACCTCTATGTGCAGTATGCTGCCAAAGGCCACAAGAAGTTCAACCTGCTCTTCTCTCCGGAATTCCTCCGAGAGAGTAAAGCCCTCTACGATAACCTCTATCCTTCCCGCATCATTGTGGGCAGCCCCAAGATTATTGACCGACCTGAATTCAAGGAAGAGAATGAGGCTATCCTGCAGGTAACTGATGTGGCCAAGATGGAGCAGAAAGCCCGTCAGTTTGCTGCCCTGTTGCAAGAAGGTGCCCTCAAGGAGAACATTGACGTACTGTTTATGGGCATGAAAGAGGCAGAGGCCGTGAAGCTCTTTGCCAACACCTATCTGGCTCTCCGAGTCAGCTACTTCAACGAACTGGATACCTATGCAGAAGTAAAAGGCCTTGACACCCAGTCTATCATTGAGGGTGTTGGTCTTGATCCTCGCATTGGTTCCTTCTACAATAACCCCAGCTTTGGTTATGGTGGCTACTGCTTGCCCAAGGACACCAAGCAGCTCCTGGCTAACTATGCAGACGTTCCTCAAAACATGATGTCTGCCATTGTAGAGAGCAACCGCACCCGCAAAGACTTTATTGCAGATCAGGTCCTCAAGATGGCTGGATATTACGACTATACTCAGAATAATGTTTACACGCAGAATAATGCCGGCCTCCAGACACCTACCATTGGCGTCTTCCGCCTCACAATGAAGAGTAACTCCGACAACTTCCGCCAGAGCGCCATTCAGGGCATTATGAAGCGTATAAAAGCCAAGGGTGCTAAGGTTATCATTTACGAACCTACACTCGAAGATGGCAGTTTGTTCTTTGGTAGTGAAGTGGTCAATGACCTTGCCAAGTTCAAGGCCCAAAGCCATGCCATCATTGCCAACCGCTATGATACGGTTTTGGATGATGTGAAAGAGAAGGTTTATACAAGAGATATATTTAAGCGAGACTAATTAAGAATTACGATAATGAAAAAAGTAATGCTTGTGTTTGGAACGCGCCCGGAGGCCATTAAGATGTGCCCGTTGGTGAAAGAGTTCCAGAAGCATCCGAATGAGTTTGAAACGATTGTTTGTGTAACTGGACAGCACCGCGAGATGCTGGACCAGGTGCTGACTATCTTTGATGTGAAGCCGGACTACGATCTGAACATCATGAAGCAGGGACAAGACCTCTATGATGTTACTGCGCGTGTGCTGACGGGTATGAGGGATGTGTTTAAGGAGTGTAAGCCTGATGTGGTGCTTGTTCATGGTGATACCACCACCAGCACAGCTGCTGCTCTTGCTGCATTCTATCAGCAGATTCCCGTGGGTCACGTGGAGGCTGGCTTGAGAACACATAATATTTATTCTCCCTGGCCGGAGGAAATGAATCGCCAGATTACAGGGCGTATTGCCACTTACGATTTTGCTCCAACTCCGCTTTCTGAGAAGAATCTGCAGGAGGAGAAGGCTCAAGGACAGATCTTCGTGACAGGCAACACTGTCATTGATGCTCTCCACATGGTGGTGGACAAGCTAAAGAGTGACAAGGCTCTGGCAGATGAACAAATCAATGTGCTGAAGAGTGCCGGTTATGATGTAACTCGTTTGGATGGCGGCAAGAAGTTGGTTTTGATTACTGGTCACCGCCGCGAGAACTTTGGTGAGGGATTTATCTCTATGGTTACGGCCATGAAGGATCTCTCGGAGAAGTATCCTGATGTGGATTTTGTTTACCCCATGCACCTCAATCCCAATGTGCGCAAACCTATTCACGAGGTGTTCGGTGAGGACTTGACCCGTCCTAACTTCTTCTTCATTGAGCCGCTGCAGTACCTGGAGTTTGTGTATCTGATGGAGAAATCGACCTTGGTTCTTACAGACTCTGGCGGCATTCAGGAGGAGGCTCCTGGTCTCGGCAAGCCGGTGCTCGTGATGCGTGACACCACAGAGCGTCCTGAAGCTCTGAAGAGCGGTACGGTACACCTTGTTGGGACCAATCATGACCTAATTGTTTCTGAGGTGAGCACTTTGCTGGATGATGCGGCTGCATACGAAAGAATGAGCAAAGCCGTCAACCCTTATGGTGACGGCCAAGCATGCTCGCGTATCGTCCGTGTCCTGAATGGTGATAAGGTGGCGCGATACGAAGTGAAATAAGACTTATTGTAGTTTTTTGATAGAAATGTATCTAATATGAGTGTTAAGTCGCTTTTATACAAAATATATATAAAAATAAAAGAAAGACGTTTTGGACGGAAATTACGTTATTTATTCATTAATAACCATTCAGACTCTTTGTTAATTGTTTTTTCAGGTTTTTCTCCTGGAAATCAACGTAGATATAATTATGTAAAAAGTTTTAGCGGGCTTGATGTTGATAAATTGTATATATTAGATCCCTATGCATATAGGGGAAGTTATTATTTGTATGAGAGTGGTTCTAACTATCCTCAATATGAAACGCAAGGTCTGATAGATCGGATACTCAAACGCAAAAATTATAAATCTACGTATTTTTCAGGCAGTTCTAAAGGAGGTTCTGCCGCACTATTTTATGGCATTAACAATAGGGCAACAGCAGTATTCAGTGGTGCTTGCCAATATAATATTGGAACATATCTAAATTGTCAGAAACATTTAGATATTTTTAATTCGATGATGGGAGAAGGAGATTCATTAGAATTTACAAAAATATTAAATAATTCTATTCGAGAAATAGTTGAAAAGAATAAAGGTTGTGGCACTATCATTTATTTATTGTTCTCAAAGCTTGAGCCAACATATCAAGAAGAAATTGTAGACTTGCTTAGTGATCTTAATGAGTATAATTATAAGGTAATAGCTATAGAAGAGAAGTTTACAGATCATGGCGATGTAGGATCTTATTTCCCTTCTTTTGTAAAGAAATCCATCGAAATATGATAAATTGGAGAAGCGCGCTGAAATCTGAAATTGGGAAAAGAATGGCAAGTGGTGCATTCTGGTCTTTTACCGGAACTGCAATGGCCAAAATAATAGTTTTATTATCAGGTATTATATGTGCTCGATTATTGACCATTGAAGAATATGGCCAACTGGGGATGGTTAGGTCAACTATTAACATGTTTGTAGTTTTTGGTATAGCTGGTCTTGGCCATACGGCAATTAAATATATTTCGGAATACAGGTTTTCCAATAGAGCAAAAGTATATAGTATTTATAATTTAACAACATTATTTTCATTTATTACTGGCTTAATTGTAGCAATAATTGTATATTTTTTCTCTGATTATTTAGCCATTCACAGCATAAAAGAACCTTCCTTGGCACCATGTCTAAAAATAGGAGCTTTTTTTCTTTTTATAACTGTATTGAATGGTGCTCAAGATGGTGTTATATATGGTCTCGAAGATTTTAAAGGTAGAGCTATAAATACATTCATAAGTAGTTTAGCAGAATCCGGCTTAATGCTTTTAGGTGCATACTTATATGGTGTAACTGGTGCTTTTGTTGGCTTTGGTCTTGGCTATCTTGTTTTATTTGTTTGTAATTACTTAACAATCAATAAAGATTTATCCCGATTAGAAATAGGCCCGAGAAGATTTATTATAGATAAAGAGGATTTTTCTCTGTTATACAAGTTCTCTCTACCGGCCATGCTGGCTTCTATTATGGTGGCCCCAACATACTGGATAACCAAAAATATTTTAATAAATTATTCAAATTATGGAGAACTTGCGGTTTATGAAGCTTCGGATTATTGGAAAACCTTAATAATTTATTTTCCTGCTGCTATTAGTCAAATAGTTTTACCAATACTTTCTAGTATATCAAGTTCAGATACAGACAAGTTTTGGAAAGTGTTTAGATATAATTTATACTTAAACGTAGGGATAGTTTTTCTCTTAACAATGATTGTTGCCATTGCTAGTCCTTGGATAATGAAATCATTCGGCTCCGAATACGAAGGAAAGACTCTACCTTTAATAGTCTTGGCTATTTCTTCTATTTTCAGTACTGCTTCAAGCGTTGTTGGTTTAACTATAGTTAGTAGGGCTAAGATGTGGACGGGCTTATTGTTCAATTTTATATGGTCGGCTATGATGATAGGTTTTTCATACCTCTTTATTCATATGGGAATGGGGGCAACTGGTTTATCTTTAGCTATTTTATGTGCTTATTTTATTCACACTATATATCAATCAGTTTATATTGTAATTACTGTAAACAAAAGTAGAAGACAGTGAAAAAGATTCTTGTAATTGCCCCTGCGTGCTTTCCGGTAACAGGTGCTGAAAACATAGTAAACATTAAGCTATTACAGGCGCTTTCATCATCGGATGAATATTGTATTGATTTAATTAGTCGTCAGATGGTATGGGAAAATTATCCATCTGACGACTTGAGTTACTTTGGCGTAAAAGTAAATAGCCTCAGTATAATCCGTGTTGATAATAAGTTGTCTTTAAGAACGCTCCTTCAACACTTTTTATCTTTTCTTTTTACAGGGGTGTTCTTTAAAGGATGCCATTGGGCATATCCGGCAATTAGGAAAGCTCGTGAATTAGTAAAAAAGAATAATTATGACTATATTCTTACAAAAAATTCGCCATCATTTCTTGTAGGATACTATTTGCAAAAACACTATAATATAAAATGGGTAGCAACATGGAATGATCCATTCCCAAGCGAAAAATACCCGGCGCCATATGGAAAGGGCGCCTTTTGTAAGGTTAATTCTCAGAGTGAATGCATAATACGTATTATGGAAAAAGCAGATGTTCATATTTTCCCCAACAAACGTATTATGGATTATATGCTTCAGTATTTACAAATTAATAAAGGCAATTGTTTGGTTATTCCTCATGCCGTTATAACACAAGGTGCGAATATTAAACCCCAGAAGAAAGAAGGTATGTTACGTCTTATTCATTCTGGTAATCTTGGGCAACCGAGAGATCCATATTCGTTTCTTAAAGCTTTACGATTGTTTATAGATAAGCATCCTGATGCGAATATTAGTTTTTCAATTATGGGGAAGGGTAATGATTCATTAGATGCTTATATTAAGGAGCTTTCGCTTGATAGATACATATACTATATAGCACCAATGAAATATTCAGAAAGCCTTCTTGCGCTAAATAATTATGATGTTGCAGTTATAATAGAAGCACCTTGTGAAATCGGTATTTTTTTACCTACAAAAGTGTCTGATTTTATGCAGATGCGCATACCCATTTTTTCAATTTCTCCAGCTCATGGTGTGTTAAACGATTTGTATCTCAATGGGGAAATCCCTTTTTTTGCAGATGTTGATAAAGTAGATGATATTGAGAATCAGTTAGAGATAATCTGGAAAGCCTATTCAAATGGGCGTTTATGTCATAATCAACCAATCAAAAATGACTATCAATGTGAAAACATTGTAAATCTATACAAAACAATATGATTAGCCTAAAGGAATTTCGTGAATTTGTCATTCCGAACTTACTAGTCTTACCAATGGTTACTCATTGGATATTGCCCAGTGGTTTAGAGGATAAGTTTTATATTAGCATTCTAGGTGTATTGTTTTATTTACCAAGCATATTTTTCTATTTCTATATATTGTATTATTATAAACTTAGAATACCGTCCAAGCGAAAAAAAGTAAGAAGCTATATTAGCATTTTATTGTTGTTATTTGTATATGTGTTCGTTCGCTCTATTGGAGATGGATACAGCCTGGTGCAGTATCTAAATATTATTTTGGGGAATTTAACATTTATTTATTTGCCGCTATTGTTTCTTCTCTTTCCACTAGATGTTGTGCATGCTGACAAGACAAAATATTTAATGCTATTTTCGTTGTTTTTTATTTCATTACAAATCATAATTTATGGTCTTGGCTTATTGACTTATACCTCAGCAGCAGGAGTCGATTTAACAGCGGATGAATATGATATTGGTGGAGTTTTTAGAGTCGCAACTACTGTGGGTGCATCTACAGGTTCGGGTTTGATTGTTGCCATGCTTAGTATACTTATTCTAAGTTTTTATAAACTAAGGAAGTTCACAAAGATAGCAGCTCTTTCTGTTTCGACAATTGCTCTGTTCTTGACATTATCTCGTGGTCCAATATTATTATGGATTCTATTTCTGTTGTTTTATATTCTTCGCCTTTTTAAGACGGAATCATTCAAAAATAAGGTCCTAGTGTTGATTGTATTCATTGGCGGGTTCTTAATAATGGATCATTATGGGGTGTTCATGCCATTTAAAGAACGTTTAGATTATAAGGCAACGTCATCAACATCAGATATGTCTTCCGGTCGCTGGGATTTGAACAATGAGGCATGGAGCGTTCTAGAACAATCAGATTATATTGGCGTTGGTTCAGGAAAAGTGTTCCCTGAAAAGCATCTTTCAGAAATACTCCCGAAGGACCATAATGTAAGAATGCATAATACTTATTTAGTTTACTTAAGTGAATTAGGTTTAATAGGAGGTTTTTTAGTAATCTTATTTTATATTTTGCTGCTGTCTAAAACAAGCAAAAATAGCAACCTACTTAATTGGGGATTATTTTTAATATTGGTTTTAAATTATAATCTAGAGGCTGTGTTTGTTCATAGTGAGTATTTGGGGCTCGTTTTGTTTATTGCAGTGCAAAGTCAAAGATGGAATATAAAAGATTATGGTTTTGAGAAATTACGATTGGCAAGGCTCTAATTAGGTTAATTTCGGTTGCACTTTCGTGTAAACAGTATCATAATAATAGTAGAAAATTGTAATTTAATTTTTATAATATGATTAACGTTGGAATTATTGGGTGTGGCTTCGTAGGTGGAGCCCTTAAAGATTGGTTGGAGCATAACAATCCTGAGTGTAAATTGTTCATCAGTGATCCGCCAAAGGGTTATAATGATGACCTAAGTAACATTGATATTGCATTTCTGCAAATTCATGTTCCTACCGAAGATGATGGTACACAGGATCTGACTCTCATGAAAGAGTTAATAACAAATCTTCCTGACGTACCAGTATTTGTTCGTACAACTATCCTTCCTGGTACTAGCGACCTCCTTTCAAAAGAGACAGGGCACCAGGTATGTTATATGCCTGAATTCCTAACGGAACGTACCTTTATCGAGGACTTCAGAAAGCAGACAATGGTTTTCACGGGTGCTCATGATCTTTTGACCAAAATCTTTGTGGGCAAGAAGTTTACTGTGATGACTCCGTTGGAGGCAGAACTAACTAAGTACATGCACAATGTATTTGGAGCATACAAAGTAACATACTTTAATGCTTGTCGCGAGTATTGCGAACAGATGGGCGCAGACTGGCGCAAGGTTCATACAGGTATACTCCTGTCTGGATATATCAATGATACTCATACTTACGTACCTGGACCTGATGGTAAGTTCGGTTATGGCGGTAAGTGTTTTCCCAAGGATGTGAATGCATTTGCCAAGATGACAGAGGGTACACCCCTCGGTACACTGTTGGAACACCTGCACGAACTTAATGTTCATTTCCGTGGCGTAGAGGAACATATATAATTGTCATTATGAAGGTCTTACATATATGTAGTGACTTTCCTGGTAGCAAGGTACATCAGAATCTTTATAAGTCGCTTGAATGTTTAGGTGTTACTCAGGAAATTTACTCTTATTTCATTGAAAAGAAATATGAGGGACGGAATTATTTTGATAGCGATGTGTCAAAAATACATTATGCATGCATCCTAAAGAAATACGACCGTTACTTCTACTACCATAAGGGTCGAAAAGTCTTTCATGACTTAACTGGGAGGATAAACGCGAGTAAGATTGACATATGCCATGCAACAACTCTATTTAGTGATGGCGGTGTCGCATATAGACTATTCAGAAGTTATTATATTCCTTATATCGTAACAGTTAGAAATTCTGATATTAACATACACCTTAAGAATGCGTATCATGAATGGCCATTTGGTAAGCGAATTTTGATGAATGCTAGATTAATAGTTTTTATATCAGAAGCACTAAGGCGCAGCTTTTGTGAACATCCATATATAAAAACATTTTTATCTCAAATTGAAAATAGAATTGTTGTGCAGCCTAACGGGGTAGATGATTACTGGCTTGATAATAGTGTTAAAGGTCGTATAATCGCTCCAAACAATCACAATCTTATTTACGTTGGGGTATATGATGATAATAAGAACGTTATCAGATTAGTAGAAGCTGTATTGTGTCTTAGTGAAAAATATCCAGATATTCGACTCACCTTAGTTGGGGGGCGTGGAGAGCTAAAGGAAAGGATTATGTCTTTAGCTAATAAAAATCCACAAACCTTGTGTTATATGGGACAGGTTAATGATAAGACGGAGTTAAAGGATATTTATTTAGATAACTCGATATTTGCCATGCCTTCAATTCACGAGACCTTTGGGCTTGTTTACATTGAGGCAATGACTCAAGGTCTGGCCTGTGTCTATACCAAAGGACAAGGAATAGACCAAATGTTTCCTGAGGAAATAGGGATTGGCGTTAATCCGTTATCAGTTCCAGATATTGTAAAAGCTATTGATAAAATATTCCAAAATAGGAGCCATTTTAATGCTAATGGAGTTGACTTCACTCAATTCCGATGGATTAATATTGCAAAAGTATACTATCATTTCTATGATAGTATTATAAAAGGGGTAGACGTGAATTGTTAGTATTATATATGATAACCAAAAAATATTAAATAATGAACAACATTTTAATTATTGGGGCCCACTATGATGATACTGAGCTTGGGTGTGGCGGTACAGCTGCAAAATTAGCTGCGCAGGGGAAAAATGTATACAAATTAACTCTGACAAATAATGAGACCAATTTTGCACAAATGAATATTCATGTTGATGCTGATTCAAGCATTCGCCAGAGTGCTAAAGCCTGTGAGATACTTGGCATCAAAGAAATCACAGAATTTAAGCCGGTACAGTGTAACGAGTTAGTATATAACACAGCTATTATGCAACGAGTTGAGAAGGTGATATTTGATTTAAATATTGATACGGTTTTCATGCATTATTATGATGACATGAACCAAGATCATGTTGAAGCCTCGCGTATTTGCAAAACAGCTTCTCGGCATTGCCGCAATGTCTTAATGTACCATTCGAATGGTTATATTCTCCAGCAACAACTCAATCCTTTAGTTTTTGTAGATATATCTGAACAAATTCAAAAGAAACTTGATTCATTAGCCGCATATGAGGGCGACCATAATCGTTTCAATAAGTTATTCGGGACTGTTATCGAACGTAATCATATCTGGGGCTATGCAAATAAAGTTGATTATGTGGAGGGATTCCTTCCTCTAAAAATGTTATTATAAAGAGATATGAGAGAAGACGTTAGTATTATAGTCATGAGTTGCGATGCTTATAGTGACTTGTGGCATGATTTTTTTGTTTTGAAAGATCTATATTGGAATAAATGCGAATATCCCACATATTTAGTGACGAATAGTAAAGATTGTACTGAAAACAACGTAAAGACGATTTTATGTGGGGATGTTCTTAATTGGACAGGAAGATTACTATACTCATTAGAGCAGATACATTCAAAATATGTAATCTTAATGTTAGAGGATTATTATATTTCAGATTACGTTGACAGTAAAATAAGTGAAGCTATCACTTTTATTGAGTCGAATAATGTGGTGTATTATAAATTAGAAGAGAGAACGCCATTGTTTACGGAGTATTATGGTGATAGTAAATTTCTAAAAAAGATAGACGCAAACGTTGAGTATGGAATCAGCCTTTTAACATCAATATGGAGTGTTGATTTTCTTAAGAAAGTTATCAATAATGAGGATTATACCGCGTGGGAATTTGAAATAAAGAGGAATTTAAAGAATGATATAACTCATTCATTAGACGGGCTATGTCTTTGTGATACTCGGAATATTCTTCATATTGAGCATATGGTTCAAAGAGGTAAATATTTAAGAGAAGGTTTAAGACGTTTTAAGAAAAAAGGTTACATAATAGATTATCGCCAGAGAGGGAAACTAGATATTATTACTAGCCTTTACTTGGATTTACATCTCTATATTCGACAAAATAAGCAAATCTTTAGTTTGGTTCGTTCTCTTTTTAGTTTATTTGGTATAAAATCTATATCTGAGAAGTATGCTGAAGAGATTAAGAAAGACGAGAATAAGTATAAATAAAAAAAGAAGAGATATCTCTTAATTATTTGAGATTAGTTGGCTAACGTAATAGTTTTTCACATAGGGCATAATTTAATTCTTGATTAATATGAATATATTATATATTCACCAATACTTTGTAACTCCACAAGAACCAGGAGCAACACGGTCTTATTGGATTTCAAAGGAATTGGTAAAAAGAGGTCATCATGTAACTGTGATAACAGGCAATAGCGAGTCAAAGCATGAGCCAGGAAGGTTTGATAGAGATGGTATAGATGTTATTTATATCAATAATTTCTATAACAATTCACAGACAAAGTTACAAAAGGTTTGGTCCTTTGTGAAATTTATTTTTCAGTCTATTTCTGTTGCAGCTAAAGAGAAAGATGTGGATTTAGTTTATGCAACATCTACTCCTCTTACAATTGGTGCTGTTGCATTGGCTTTAAGAGCCTTAAAAGGCTGGAGATATGTGTTTGAAGTTCGTGATCTTTGGCCAGAGTTTCCTATTCAAGTGGGGGCTGTAACTAATCCTATTTTGATATGGTTACTTCGAAAGTTTGAAAAAAGAATATACAAACGATCTGAGCATGTTGTTGCGCTCTCTCCTGGTATGCAAGAAGGTGTCATTAAGACCGGAACACCTGTAGAGAAGACTTCTATGATACCCAATATGTCGAAACCTGACATATTCTATCCGCACGAAATGAACCAAGATATTGTCAAGCAGTTTGATCTTGATTTGACTAAGTTCAATGTCATTCATTTTGGAATGCTTGCCGTAGCCAACGGACTTGATTACATTGTTAAGGCCGCTATTGAATTAAAGAAAAGAGGCGACAACTGTATTCAGTTCCTTTTCATGGGCGAAGGAGCTATGCTGCCCATGCTTGAGGAAATGGTAAAAGATAATGATTTGCACAATGTACGCTTCTTAGGTAATTATAAAGTGGGAATTGTTGCGGAGGTTACTAATTGCTGTGATGCAAGTATTACATCATTTAAAAATCTTCCTATATTGGCAACAAACTCACCAAATAAACTTTTTGATTCTTTATCCGCTGGTAAACCAATTATTGTTAATTCTGCTGGTTGGACAAAGGATATGGTTGAAAAAGATAATTGTGGCTTCTATGTTGACCCTGAAAAGCCTGAGATGCTTGCCGTAAAATTGCTAGAGTACAAAGACAACAAGCCCCAGCTGCAGAAATGGGGAGAGAATGCCCGTAAACTCTCTGTGGAGGTTTATGACAAAGCCAAGTTATCTGCGCAAGTTGCTGATGTATTAGAAACTACTTATTCTAAGTTAAAGAAATAATGTATAAGCATTTCTTTAAGCGATTCTTTGATTTCTGCATCTCACTGATTGCACTTATTTGTATTTCACCAATTTTGCTGGTGGTTACAATTTGGTTACATTTTGCCAACAAAGGGGCAGGCGCATTTTTCTTACAGGAGCGACCAGGTAGAGATGGAAAGCTGTTCAAGGTCATTAAATATAAAACAATGACCGATGAAAGGGATGCTGATGGTAATTTACTACCTGATGGTGATCGCTTGACAAAGGTTGGAAAATTTGTTCGCTCTACATCTATTGACGAGTTGCCACAGTTGATTAATGTCCTGAAAGGTGATATGGCTTTAATTGGACCGCGTCCTCTTCTCGTGCAGTATTTGCCATTGTATAGTAAAGAGCAGATGCGCAGGCATGAAGTTAGGCCTGGCATTAGCGGATGGGCACAGTGTCATGGCAGGAATCAAATTAGCTGGACTGAAAAATTTAAGTTGGATGTGTGGTATGTTGATCATGTGTCGCTTCTTACTGATTTGAAGGTCATTTTTATAACAATCAAGAAGGTGTTGTTCAGAGAAGATATCAACTCTGACAATGACGCCACAATGGAAGATTTTGATGGAACCAATTAGTTATAGCTTAATTAAGAGCCTTGATGATAAGTTCGGAACTCCGTTTTATATAATGGATTCTGACAGATATAGGCATAACGTCAATGGGTTTATTAATGCTTTCAAGCGAAAGTATGAAAGAATCATTGCGGGTTATTCTTTTAAAACCAACTATGTGCCTGCACTCTGCAAGATAGCCAAGGACGAGGGCTGCTTTGCAGAAGTGGTGTCTGATATGGAATATGCATTGGCTCAAAATCTTGGCTTTAAAAAGATTATTTTCAATGGCCCAATTAAAAGGTCTACCGTTTTGATACGGGCAATTGAGGATGGATCAATTATCAATCTAGACAGTGAATATGAAGTAGATGCTGTGTGCAAGTATAAAGAACAGCATCCTTCATGTAACCTTAAGGTTGGTATGCGTATCAATATCAACTTAACTGACGAGAATGGAAATAGCACAATTCAGTGCGGGTTAAGATTTGGAAGGTTTGGCTTTCCAGCTGATCTAATTGAAAAGAACGTTGAAAGACTTCGCAAAGCGGGCGTTAGTATAATATCTTTACATGGGCACACCTCAACTTCTGATAGAGCCGTCTTAAATTATAAGATAATTACCAAACACATGCTTACGGTCTGTGAGAAATATCAGCTTAATGACTTGGAGTTTTTTGATATAGGCGGTGGTTATTTTGGTGCAGCACCAGAGGGCATGGATTTGACAGGACGGCCCACATATGAAGATTATGCAGATTGTGTGCTTGGAGAAACATTGACTAACCAATGGTTTATGTCTCATAAGCCTTACATCGTGATTGAGCCGGGATCTTCTGTTGTTTCCAATGTGTTTACTTATTACACGAAAGTATATCAGAACAAGAGGGTCGGAAAGGTGAACTTTGTGATGGTTGATGGCTCTGTGTTCGACGTTAAACCAACGATGCACTCAAACAACCTTCCTCATAAAGCATTGACAGCAACAGAAACAGCTGAAAATTATGTTTGTGATGTCGTGGGTTCAACCTGTATGGAGAAGGATGTTATGCTGAAAGAGGTTAATATGCCTAAGATGAAGGCAGGTGAATACATTCAGTTTAGAGGTGTAGGTGCCTACACAATATGTCTTACCCCAACATTTATCAATTACCTCGAGCCCATCTTGATGGAAAAAAATGGTGAGTTTGTGGAGGCCAGGAGAAGACAGACAATAGAAGATATTATTCAGATTTATAAATACTAAGATAGCATAATGAATATACTTTTTACTTGTGCGGGAAGACGCACGTATCTTCTGAAATATTTTAAAGAGAATATGTCTGAAGGCGACAAGATTGTTGCAACAGACATGCAGCTGAGTGCACCCGCACTTACTGCTGCAGATGTTAAGATTCAAGTCCCTGCGGTTTATGACCCGAAATATATTGATATTACTCTGGACATCTGCAAGGAGCAGAAAGTAGATGCTCTGATTTCGCTTAACGACTTGGAGCTTCCAATCCTGGCTGAGCACAAAGCAAAGTTTGAAGCACAGGGTGTGAAAGTGATAGTATCTGATCCAGAAGTTATTGACATATGTTTTGATAAGTATAAGACTGCTCAGTGGGTAGAATCAATAGGCTTAAACGCACCTAAGACTTATGTACGTCTTGCTGATGCCAAAGCTGCATTGGCAAAAGGAGAGATTGCTTTCCCGCTATTTATGAAACCTCGTTGGGGCTCTGGTTCTATTGGTTTGGAATCTATTGCAGATATGAAGGAACTGGACATCTATTACAACCTTCTGATGAAGAAAATAAAGAAGACTATTCTTGCAGCAGCTTCAGTGGGTGATGAGTATATCATGATTCAAGAAAAACTGGGCGGAAAAGAGTTTGGCTTGGATGTGATTAATGACCTGAAGGGCAATAACATTGCCGTTTCTGTAAAGCAGAAATTGGCGATGCGCGCTGGCGAAACTGATAAAGCTACTACTGTTGATCTTCCTGAAGTGCGGGAGATGGGTGCTTCAATAGGACGCAATTTGAAGCACATTGGTAATTTGGATGTGGATATTATGCAGAGAGCCAATGGCGATTATTGTGTGCTTGAATTGAACCCCCGTTTTGGTGGCGGATACCCATTCTCGTACGAAGCTGGCGTGAATATGCCTAAGGCTATTATTTCATGGTTAAAAGGCGAGAGGGTGGATGCGAGCATCTTGACGCCTAAGTATGGAAAGACATTCGCAAAGAATGATTATTTAGTTGAAGTTGATTAATAATTATATAAGATGGCTGATAAAAGAATATACCTTTGCTTGGCTCACATGAGCGAGGCCGGACTTGAACAGAATTACATTAAAGAAGCATTTGATACCAACTGGGTCGTTCCTCTTGGCCCGAACGTCAACGGTTTTGAGAAGGACCTGGAGGAGTTCTGTGGGCAGAACAAGCGCGTTGTCGCGCTTTCTGCCGGTACGGCAGCCGTCCACCTGGCCCTGATTGCCTGTGGTGTAAAGCCTGGTGATGAAGTGTGTGTTCAGAGCTTTACCTTCTGCGCTTCCAGTCACCCGATTACCTATCTGGGTGCTACTCCGGTTTTCATTGACTCCGAGAAAGACACTTGGAATATGGATCCTGAGTTATTGGAGGAAGCCATCAAGGACCGAATTGCCAAGACTGGTAAGAAACCTAAGGCCATAGTACCAGTAGCACTTTACGGTATGCCTTATAAGGCAGACCGTATTATGGAGATTGCCAACAAGTATGACATCCCTGTAGTGGAAGATGCAGCTGAAGGCTTTGGCTCTAAGTTCAAGGGCCAAATTCTTGGAACTTTTGGTAAGTATGGCGTACTCTCATTTAATGGCAATAAGATGATCACAACCTCAGGTGGAGGTGCATTGATTACCGATAATGAAGATGAATGGCGCGAAATTATGATGTATGCCACTCAGTATCGTGAGAGCTATCCATACTATCAGCATGAGAAGATTGGATATAACTACCGTATGAGTAACATCTGTGCTGGTATTGGTCGAGGGCAGATGACCGTGGCTAATGATCATATTGCACACCATAAGCATGTGCAGAAACTGTATGAAGAGTTGCTCAAAGATGTAAAGGGTATCAAGGTACATAGCCAGCCGGCAACTGGAGAGTATGACAGCAACTATTGGCTCTGCACCATTACCATTGACCCTGATGTGAAGGTCAAAGGTCAAGAAAACGCTTATAAGACCGTAGTAAAGGGTGCCGTAGGCGGAGCTGCCGGTGTCATCCATGTGGCAGATAGTGCAACTACTGATTGTCAGCCCAATGACAATGTAGAGGCACTTCGTGTATTCATGGATCAAGTTGGTATTGAGGCTCGTCCGGTATGGAAACCTATGCATAAGCAACCTGTTTATAAGAATGCGCCAGCATACGTGAATGGCTTGAGTGAGGCTGTCTTTAAGGTGGGGATGTGCTTACCTGCCGGTCCTTATGTAAAGGACGAGGATGTCAAATATATTGTTGACTCTATTAAGAGTGCAATCATTGCCTAATATCGGGCGAAGTCAAGCTGCACCTCAGCAATGAATGAGTTCGCGGCATTCGATTTGTGATGATTTTGGATAATAATACACAAGCATTCCTCGCCTTAGTAAGAGCTGGTCTTTGGGAAAATGATGTCCAACTCGAACCGTATGGAGATGTTGATTTCAATGTAATATATCGATTGGCGCAAGAACAATCGGTTGTTGGCCTTGTTGCTGCTGGACTAGAACATATTGCAGATATTAAGATACCAAAGGAAGAAGTGCTCTTGTTTGTTGGTGAAGCTTTGCAACTTGAGCAAAGAAACACAGCAATGAACAATTTTATTGGTGGGCTTATCGAAAAGATGCGTGCTATTGGGATTGATGCTGTATTGGTTAAAGGACAGGGGGTTGCTCAGTGCTATAAGAGGCCTTTATGGCGTTCAAGCGGGGATATAGATCTTTTATTAAGTGAAGAGAACTTTCATAAGGCGCGTGAATTTCTCAGACCATTAACGAAGAATGGCTTTGATCCGGTTTTTGAACAGGCAAGAAATATAAGTGCTCAGGTGTCACTTTGGGAGATAGAATTACATGACAATCAATTTTGCGGACTTTCTAATAGGGTTGATCTTGTAATTAAGGAAATTCAGGATGATATCTTTTTTTGTGGAAATGTTCGTTCATGGATGAATGGTAAAACTCCGGTTTTTCTGCCAGGGATTAATAATGATATTCTTTTTGTATTCACTCATTTTCTAAAGCATTTTTTTAAAGGTGGTTTAGGCTTAAGGCAGATCTGTGATTGGTGTAGGCTACTATGGACTAATAGAAGCTCAATAGACTATGATTTGCTTGGGAATAGACTTAGAAGAATGGGGCTACTGAGCGAATGGAGGGCGTTTGGTTATTATGCCGTGAATTTTTTAGGTATGCCAGAGGAAGCGATGCCTTTCTATATCACTACTAAAAGGTGGGGGAAAAAAGCTGTGCTAATCAATTGTTTTCTTCTAGAGGTTGGGAATATGGGGCATAATCGTGATAACTCTTACTATGGTAAGTCTTCTTTTTTTGTAAGAAAAGTAATGTCGTACAATCGCAGAGTTTTAGATTTATGTAGACATTCTAGAATTTTCCCTGTGGATTCAGTAAAATTTCTTATAAGGATTACTTCTAATGGCGTAATAGACTATTTTAATAAAGTGGGTTATAGAGATTTAAGGAATGCATCGGATAACTGAATCATTTTTTAGAGGATGGTTATACATATTTTTTTTAGTTGGCTTCTTCTATTTGCGCCCTATTCAAGCTTTTACTAGAGAGAACAACAGAGATATTAAACAAAGAACAGTAATAATATGCACTAGGAAGCCCTTTTCGAAGCAGGTGATTAGAAGTAATACAAGATATGTAATTAGCGGAACAATAGATCTTAAGGGTGAAACCGTTAATTTGCTTGAAAATACCAGGCTTATATTCAAAAATGGTGTAATTTGTAACGGTAAATTACAAGGGGATTATATTATAGATAGTGAATCTAAGCGAATCTTTGATAATGTTGATATTTCCTCTTACCAGCATCCGATAAAGATCTCATGGTTAGTTGGCGATCGCACTTTGTTGAATGTGAAGGATTTCCAAGGTCTACCAAACGTTGAGGTGGATTTTGAAAGTATTCCATTTATTATTAATGAAACAATAATATTAGATGATAACCAGAGCGTCAATTTTAAAAACCTATACTTGAAAACAAACAATAGTATTCGCTATTGGTCATCTGCATCTACATGTGGTATTTGTTCTCCAATAGGTGATAAGAATTTTATTAATTCTGTTAAGGTTTCCAATGAAGTTTCTGAGAAATATGAAGGATATGTCATTGAAATATCGACGGCTGATGAAACAATATTTGATTCAAGACCTAATGAGAAAGGGATTCCGACTTTATATAAAGGTATTACATCTAGAATTCTCAGTGTAGACGGAGATAAAATTCTATTGGCAGATAGTTTGGAGCGTTTTTCAATCGAAAGAACTTATAGTAAACAAAGCGTAAAATCAACTTATGTAATTTATAAACCAAGGGCATACAAACTGAAAAATTGTCATTTTGTATTTACTGGTAAAGATGGATTAAGCTTTAATGGAAGTGATTTTCTTATTGAAGATTGTAGTTTTGAAGCCCAAGAAGGGTCGAATGCGCTGTTGAGTTTAGGTGGGTATTCAGGATGTGTAAGAAACTGCTTATTTAAAGGAGCATATTATTCAGGAACGGGAACATCTTATGGTATACAGGTTAACAAAGGTTCCCACATTGTAATAGAAAACTCAGAGTTCTATGAGAATAGGAGGGGAGTTGATTTTTCAGGCAGTTTTGAATCCCGCTATAATATAGTTAGAAATTGTTCTTTTTATCAGGAGAAAAATATCGGGGAAACAGGTAGCGCTATAGGTGGACATTCAACTTCATATGGTAATATCTATAGAAACAATCGAATCTACGGTGATTATCAGATCGGCATACAATGTAGGGGGGAGAATGAAATAATTGATGGTAACTTATTTGAATGTTTTGCTATTTGGATGGTAGGTTATGGCTATAATACTACAATCATAAATAATAAGGTTGTCCCCATTTCAGATTTTTCCACAGGGGTGTTTGCGGGTTCAGATATCGAGAAAGAAGGGAATTGTTTGACTCTGTATAATAACAATATTGACGTCAGAGCTATATTAATTGTTGGGTCAAAAAAAATACGTTATAAACTGTGTAATAATTATATTCGTTTCAATCCCAACACATCGACTCAAATACCCGTTTTATTCTCGGACACACCTATAGACTACGAGATGAGTGGTAATATAATAAAATGTTCAAATAATGACGTTAAGGTTAAATTACTAGACGGTATTGATTTACCTTCGCGTGATAATATTAAGAAGAGTTTTTAGTAATAACTTGCTATGATTATTAGGAAAGCAAAGTTTAATGAGTTGACCGCCCAAGCAAAGACAATTGAAAGACTACGTTGCAATTTGGATCTTAGAAACTCGACAGAGGATAATAGCCAGCGGATGCTGAATGCTCTGGAGCCTGGTACAATAGTGCCAATACATAGACACAGAGACTCTTCTGAGACTTGCATCTGCATTAGAGGACATTTTGAGGAGTACTTTTATGATGACAACGGGAAGTTGACTGGGACCGTTGATATGGTTCCTGGTGGGGATGTACTAAATATCGAGAAAGGGCAGTGGCATAGTCTCAAATGCCTTGAGTCTGGTACTATCCTCTTTGAGGCCAAGGATGGTCCATATGAGCCGCTTGGTGAAGAAGATATAATGAAGAAATAATTATTAATTTAATATAACAATGAGTGTATTTAAGGACAAAACCCTTCTTATTACAGGAGGTACTGGTTCGTTCGGTAACGCTGTACTGAACCGTTTTTTGAGAACAGACATTGGTGAGATTCGTATCTTCAGCCGCGACGAGAAGAAGCAGGACGATATGCGCCACGACTTCCAGGCGCGTATGCCGGAGGTGGCTAACAAGATTAAGTTCTATATTGGTGATGTGCGCAACAAGAGCACGTTGAAGTACGCAATGAAAGGCGTGGACTATGTGTTCCATGCTGCAGCTCTGAAGCAGGTGCCCAGTTGTGAGTTCTTCCCTATGGAGGCGGTGAAGACCAATGTGTTAGGAACGGATAATGTACTTGATACGGCAATTGACGCAGGTGTAAAGAGTGTCATCTGTCTTTCCACAGACAAGGCTGCTTACCCTATCAATGCGATGGGCATCACCAAAGCGATTGAGGAAAAAGTGGCAGTGGCGAAATCTCGTATGTCTGGTAATACAAAAATCTGTTGTACTCGTTATGGTAACGTGATGTGCAGCCGTGGTTCTGTTATTCCTCTCTGGATTGACCAGATTCGTAAGGGTAATCCTATCACCATCACCGAGCCTTCGATGACGCGTTTTATCATGTCATTGGAAGAGGCCGTTGACTTGGTACTCTTCGCATTCGAACATGGTCAGAATGGAGATATTTTAGTCCAAAAGGCCCCAGCATGCACCATCCAAACTCAAGCAGAAGCTGTGATAGAACTCTTTAAGCATCAGGCGCCCAACGAACCAGAAATCCGCGTGATTGGTATACGCCATGGTGAAAAGATGTACGAAACTTTGCTGACTAACGAAGAATGCTCAAAAGCTGAGGATATGGGTAATTTCTATCGTGTTCCAGCAGATAATCGTACATTGAACTATGACAAGTATTTCACTGAGGGTGATGCAAATAGGGTTCATTTGACCGAGTTTAATTCGCATAATACCAAACTTCTGGATGTTGAAGAGACAAAGGCAAAGATTGCCAGCCTCGAGTATATTCAGAACGAGTTGAATGGAATCCCCAATATAGTAAAGTAATAATGAAGATTCTAGTAACTGGTGCAAAGGGGGGGGAAGAATCTCTGTGTGCAACAGAATAACATTGAGGACGGCAAGGCACGTTGCTACGACGATGTGACGGTTAAGGCAGTTCACATGCTACCTTGAAAAGGTTTAGTTTAAACGATAGAATGGATTCCCAATATCATATTTTCAGTCCGTATAGAGTGTGCCCATTGGGCGCTCACGTGGATCACCAGCATGGGTTGGTGACGGGTTTCGCCATTGATAAGGGCGTGGACCTATACTTCGATGTAAGAAGTAAGAAGGAAGATGGAAGAGGTGAAAGCCTTGTAGTGTTGAAGAGCGAAACCTTTACGGGTGATGTGAGTTTTGATATTGCAGCACCCACACTGGTGAAGCAGGGCAACTGGGGTGATTATGCCCGAGGAGCCAAGTTTGCATTGCAGAAGCGGTTCCAGTTGAAGACGGGTATCACGGGAACCATTAAGGGATCGTTGCCGGTAGGTGGATTGTCATCAAGTGCGGCTGTTCTGATTGCCTACGTGATGGCTTTCGCCAAGGCTAACAACATTACGCTGGCTCCATTTGAGGTGATGAAGATTGCCAGCGAAGCAGAACGGGAGTATATAGGTCTGAACAACGGTCTGCTGGATCAGGCTTGCATTGCACTGGGCAAGAAAGACCACCTGTTGATGTTGGACTGTGAGAGTGATGAATATCGCTTGATACCCAAGGCAGAGAATATGCCGGAGTTCGAGTTGGGTATCTTCTTTAGCGGTCTGACCCGTAGCCTGATGTCATCTGACTATAACCTGCGCGTAACGGAATGTAAGACGGCTGCTTGGATTGTGCAGGCGTATGAGAACGTGCCGCTGAAGACGCACGATAAGACCTTCTTACGGGATGTGCCGGAGACTATGTATCGCAGACATAGGGATGAGATGCCACCCAGGTTTGCTCGTAGAGCAGAACACTTCTTTGGAGAGCATAAGAGAGTTCGTGAAGGTATTACGGCTTGGGAAACGGGAAATTTGGAATGGCTTGGCAGTCTTTCAAAGGCCAGTTGTGAGAGCAGCATTCATAACTATGAGTGTGGAAGCCCAGAGTTGATTGCTATTTATAATGCTATGCTGACCACAGATGGTGTGTATGGTGGCCGTTTCTCAGGTGCGGGATTCAAGGGCGCTTGCATTGCGTTGGTTGATCCTGCTAAGAAGGAGCAGATTGAGAAAGAGATTACGGAAAAATACTTGGAGCAGTTCCCGCAATATAAGAACTCGTTCAAAGTGTATTTCTGTAAGAGTGATGACGGAGCAAGATTCGTAGAAGGATGAAGAATGTAGTTATTGCTGCAGGTTATGCCACGAGGTTGGGGGAGTTGACCAAGAACTTCCCGAAGCCGTTGTTGAAGATTGGGAATAGTACCATTCTGGGAAGGATGTTGGATGATATAGACCGAATTCCGGAGATAGACGAACATATCATTATCACCAACCATAAGTTCGCACCCATCTTTGATGAATGGGTGAATGGTCAGCATTATCGTTGCCCCATCACCATTATGGATGACGGCACAGAGACCAATGAGACGCGACTAGGGGCTGTGTGCGACCTGCTGTTTTCGATGGAGAAGTTAGATATTTATGAGGATATGCTGGTGGTGGCGGCTGACAATATCCTGGAATTCTCGTTCAAAGAGTTTGTGGACTTTGCATACCAGAAAGGAACTTCGTGCATTATGTGCCACGAGCAGCCCTCGATAGAGAAACTGCAAAGGACGGGTGTGGTGGTACTGGATGATAACCAGAAAGTACTGGAGATGGCAGAGAAGCCGCAGGAGCCTAAGACTCATTGGGCTGTTCCTCCTTTTTATATTTATTTGAAGAAAGACTTAGACTTGGTTCGTCACTCCGTGGAAAATGGTTGTGGCAAAGATGCCCCGGGCAACCTGGCACACTATATGGTGGAACATACCACTATGCACGCGTGGAAGATGAGTGCCGGACGGTTTGACATCGGAAGCCTGGATACATATTATGAGGCCGTAGATAAATATGGAAAAGATAGATCTTAATCACAAAACCATTCTGGTAACAGGACATGCTGGTTTTATAGGCAGCAACCTTGTTCATCGTCTCTTTCACGATATGAAAGAAGGTACCATTGTGGGTATTGATAACCTCAATAACTACTATGATCCTTCACTGAAAGAATACCGTCTTAGCGAGTTGGATAAAGCAAAACCTGCTGGCATCAACTATAAGTCAGTAAAGGGAAGCATTGCTGATAAGGTGTTAATAGACAAACTCTTTGCGGATTATAAGTTTGATATTGTTGTGAATCTGGCAGCTCAGGCAGGTGTGCGTTACTCTATTGAGAATCCGGATGTGTATATTGAGAGTAATATCATTGGATTCTATAATATTCTGGAAGCGTGCCGCCACAATCCTGTACAGCATTTGGTTTATGCTTCTTCAAGCTCTGTGTATGGTGGTAATAAGAAGGTCCCGTTCTCTACGGATGATAGGGTGGATAATCCTGTTTCGCTGTATGCTGCTACCAAGAAAAGTAATGAGCTGATGGCGCATTGCTATAGCAAGCTCTATAATATTCCTTCAACAGGCTTGAGGTTCTTTACGGTTTATGGTCCTGCAGGTCGTCCTGATATGGCTTACTTTGGTTTTACCAATAAGTTATTGAAGGGTGATACCATCCAAATATACAACTACGGTAACTGCCGTAGGGACTTCACCTATGTGGATGATATTGTAGAGGGAATCGTTCGTGTAATGGCTGGTGCTCCTGAACGCAAGAATGGTGAGGATGGACTTCCCATTCCGCCGTATGCCGTATATAACATAGGTGGTGGACAGCCTGAGAACTTGCTGGACTTTGTGAACATTCTGCAAGAGGAGTTGGTACGTGCAGGTGTGTTGCCTAAGGATTACGACTTTGATGCGCACAAGAAACTCGTTCCGATGCAACCTGGGGATGTGCCTACAACCTATGCAGATTCTGAGGCTTTGCAACGGGATTATGGGTTCACTCCTAAGATAACGTTGAGAGAGGGATTGAGGAAATTTGCAGAGTGGTATAAGGCGTACTATGACTAAATTCGCACGACGATAATACATTCTGGCAAGTGAGTCATAGAACTGTTGGTTATGAGCAACTCCAATAGGGATATGGCTCCTTGTTGGTTTTATAAGGGATTAAATATGTGCCATAATAATGGATATTCTATATAGGAAAATCGTTACGTTAGTACCTATAGAACATCATGGGGAACATGATGCCAAGGTGCTGTTAGAGGATTCCTTTAAGGTTTTTCAAGGTGTTATAAAAGGTGCTGCTAATCTCGTAGATGAAGATACAGTAAGCGAGGTTGTCTCTTTGTGTGATGCCATATTGACTTGTTTTGATTATGCTTATTCTGGTAATCAGACGAAGGCGTATGAAACACTAAGCCCCCAATTGCACAAACTCTCGTATCTAAAGCCTTTCGTGGATATCGGTGAGAGTTTTTATAGGATGAGACTTCGCAAAGATGATGTTCAGTTTGGGTATAAAGACCTATTACCCATACCTGATGATAAACGTTATTTGGTGAAAACCCAAAGGTTCAGTATGCCAGGACTCCCATGCCTCTATCTTGGCTATCATGCTAATGCCTGTTGGGAAGAGTTACACCGGCCACCAGTAGGCGATTGTATGATAAGTAGATATGAAGTTATCAAAAAATTCCAAGTTATATCGTTGGAAATACCATCATATGATACTTTTTCCTCAGATTTAAAGGCCTGCGTTAAACTGTTTCCGTTAATTATGGCATGTATGGTAAAGGTCGCAGATTATGGTGATCCATACAAATCCTGCTATCTGATACCACAACTTATTATGGAATGGTTGACTTGTGACGAGATAGCGATACATCAGGATTTTAAAGGTGTACGCTACACGTCCGTGCATGTCAACGAGCAGTTTAACTACCCACAGATTACTTTCAATAACCTTGCGCTGCCGGTGCCAGGCCCTAAGAAGCCATTCTTTGCAAAGGGCTTAGATGAACTGTTTGTTTTGACGGAACCAACAAGTGAGGAATATGAGCGTATCAAGAACAACCTTGATGTCGGTGTGGTCAATGTGGATATATTCAAAGACTCAATGGCGCATTATGACTTGTCTTTGTTCGGTTTGTTGGAAAGGAACCTTAAAAACACGAAGGAGTTTCCGCTTAAGGAGATGAAATAAGCAGGTGGTGATATGGTATGTGATAGATGAAGAAGGAAAGCAGATGATTTCAACCTGTCTATATTAGATTGGAGGGTGTAGTTATGATAAGTCAAAACGGATGTGTAGAGTATTTTGAAAAGCCATTGGAATTACCTAATGGCGAGACAGTGTTGTACAAGATAGAGAAGATAAATCGTCCTGAAGGGGTGGAAGCAGACGTATTTGAGAATCTGTTGAAAGAAGTTGAGGGGGAGATTAATTGGGCTATACTGGAAAAACAGAACGGTGGGTCGTTGTATCCACAATACCCTCATTTTTATTTTGACGAGACATTAAAGGATGATGAGAATTTTAGAGTGATGGTTTCATTATTCCAAATGACACCAGTGGAAGGAAAGAATATAATGTTGTATCCTGGACGAAAGACAAAAAAGAACAAAATACATTTTCTACAAGTGAAACATGGCGATGCCTTTGTGATAGAATGCCATAGGGGAGATAATCATGGAGTGATAGTAGTGGACGGAGGCCCAACAGGATGTGGATATGTCTTACAAAACAAATTTCAGCAAACAGGGATACCCGACCTCATGATACTGACACACTATGATGACGACCATATTGGTGGTATCTTACAATGGATAAACACTTGCCGAGATAACGGCACGATTCCCGCCAAGAGTATATGGGCTAACTGTGCCGGATTTGTTGAGGTGGCAGAAGACAAGACAACCAGTGCCAAACAAGGAGCTAAACTGTCGGTTTTGCTGAACGAGATGGCTAATACAGGGGAAATGACATGGCGAGATGATATATGCGAAGGTCTTGACATAGATTTGCCATTTGCAACCATTGAGGTCTTTTCGCCGACTAATGAAGTGAGGATGATGGCTATCCAGAAACAGGAAGAAGAAGGTAAACAGCTTCTAAAAGCATCACAGCGAAATATACAAGATCTCAAGACACCACTTGAAGAACTTGCTAAGGATATACCCGATGAGCCAAATTTGGAAAGAGACAATGAACTTGCTAACGCTGCAAGCATAGCATTTATCCTCAGATGCGAAGATCTTAGTATTCTGATGTTGGGTGACAGCTACCCTCAAAATGTGGAGAAATATCTGAGGGAAGTAAAAGGATATTCTGAAGATAAACCACTGGAGGTGGACTATGTTAAGGTATCACACCATGGCAGTAGGAATAATACGAGCAATAGCCTGCTTGACATTATTAAATGCAACAATTATCTCATTTCAACGAACGGAGGAAAGAATCGCTCTAATCATCCTGACAGGACAGCCATTGCCCATATACTATGCCATCCTAACAGAAATAAAGAAGAAAAGGTGCATCTTAGCTTTAATCACAAGATGGACCTAATAGTTACTAATGGAGCTCCCTTCCTAAATGAGGGAGAGAAAGAGAAATGGAATTTCGAGGTGCATGAAAAAATAACAGAACTATGAATCTGACGAAAGCAAACATTCGAGACCTGAAGAAGGTCACGGTAAAAATAGAGTGCTCCAACGGTAGCGAAGGTTCGGGAACCATCGTCGCTGTTGGAGATGTTGTCTATATACTTACTGCCGCCCACGTAATAGAGAACGATGCAAAAGACGGATATCTGGACGAAGACCAGATAGGTGTGTCGATGACAAGAAACAGCCGGAAACTTGTTTTTAAGGTTGCAAAGGTTGTTTATTACGACAGAAAGGATGATGCTACGGTAATGCTTGCTACCTATTCGGGCGATACGTCTCTTTCTGGCATTGACAGAGTAAGGCTCCTAACGTCAAGCGTTAACGGACCAGCAGAGTTTTGTGGCTTTCACAAAGGCGACAAGGTACCAAAACATTACGCTTTCGAACATAGAGGAGAAAACAGCTGGGCAGTTATTAATATTCAATTGAATGTACAGAGTCTGGAACCCGTGATTAATTTTGAGGGTACGTCAGGAGGAGGTATTTTCTATCAAGATTCATCGAATGTGCTGTATATGGCCGCCTATATGTCGGAAGTGGGGAGGTATGATGGAAACAACAACGAGTTTGTATGTATGCCATCTTCGAAATTCTTATCCACCGGTTTGTTTGACGGAATTGTGGAGAATAGAGACTTTGATTATATTGCAGACAGTGGTATAGCCAATAGTATCGATAGTCGTAAACTGTTGAATCCTCTTGACCAATCAGGTTATGAATTGAACCAGACGGGTCCTTTCATAGAAAACGAGAGGACAAAAGAGATTATCAATCAGCTCAGAGATGACGATGAACCGACGCTGTTGTTGACCGCATTGTCGGGTATGGGCAAGTCGAAACTCATTTACGAAGCATTCAAAGGTACTGAACGAGAACCCAACCGATACTATGCAAAATATAATAATAACCAGGAGCAGTTAACGGGCGAGTTGAAACAGATACTCATCCAAAATCATGGTAATGATGGGATTATCATAGTGGATGATTGCCCAATGGAAATGGTTTCTATATTGATAAGCATCAGGAATCAAAAAAACGACCAGTTTCGACTCATTATGGTCCATCACGATTATTTCAATGATGCTCTTGACAATATCAAATCATTTCCAGTGATAAAACTGAAGCCGGAAGAAATGCTCGATAGGGTTAATCAATACATCAGTGAGAAACTGGAAGAAAATGAAAACAATAAGAATGATGTAGCTGAAATTCAAAAATTGGCAGAAGGATATCCTCAGATGGCATTGGAACTGATAAAGGCATATCAGGAAGACAACACAGCAGGACCTGAAGCCGTGGCGCACCTCATGCCAAAGCTACTAGATTTGACAGCAGGCAAAGAAGAAGAGGAAAAAAGAGTGTGGCAAACCCTATCACTCTGCCTGCCATTCCCATACCAGGATGCTGCTCACGAAGGGTTTGAATATCTCATAAAGGACAATCTCGTGACCCCACTGAACGGAATGGAGTTCACCGAACGCAGAAGTATAGCCGGGAAATTAGTAGAGAAGTATTTTCCAACGCTTATAGACGTGCAGGGAATATGGCTTTATGTGAGACCATTTCCCCTGGCTGTATGGTTGACGGCAGAGTGGTTCAAGAACGTTTGTAACACTCCAATACACTTCAAGGAACTAATAAACCATATAAAAGAACAGCCCGAATGGGTACAGAACGCAATCAGCGAAGGATTCTGTAAGCATATTCAGCAGATGTCAGGAAACAAGGAAGCCTTTAAGATGGTGGAAAGACTGGTGAATGCTGACGTGAACCACCCTTTTTTCGACGAGGAAAACCTGTGTTCTGGCTTGGGTTCTAAGCTTTTCCTCGCAATGAGTACGGTGAACCCTGCCGCCATTGCAGCAAATCTTAGAGGAACTTTAGGACAAAAAGACATAGGTTGGTTAAGAGATCATTTCGATGGAGATGGAAGACGGAATGTGGTTTGGGCTTTGGAAAGACTTTGCTTCGCACATGAAAGCTACCACGATGGCGTTGTTGTAATGGCACGTCTGGCTGCTGCTGAGAATGAAGATATAGGCAACAACGCCACAGGACAGCTGATTCAGCTCTTCCATATTGGACTTGCAGGAACAGAGGTGAATTTACATGAACGTCTGCAAACCCTTGGAGGGCTCACCTATGAAAGTGAAGATTATATGGCTCTAACGGTTCGCTGTTTTGCTGCTGCGCTAAGAAATGGTGGGTTCACCAAAATGGGAGGAGCAGAAAAATTCGGTTTTGAGAACAGGAAAGACTATACTCCGGATACATGGAATGAGATATTTGAATATTGGTATGGTTGTCGAAACTTTTTGCTGGAATGGATGGACCGGAATCCCGAAGTGGTGGACTTGATAGCAGAAGTAGTGGAAGAAAATGTCTATCACTGGGCGAGAGGAGGTCAGAAGAATGTTCTTATACCATTATTGGAAAGGATTGCAGAAGCGAAAGGATATCAATGGGATAAGGGATATGAGGCTCTGGCCAAAACTGTTTATAACTTTGGCATTGATGCAAAGGCCTTGGGTGTAGATGTGCTAATGGAAAAATTGAGAGGTGGTTCGTTTAAGACAAGGCTCAATGAGGCTCTCTATAAACTACATGGGAAGTATCATCTGGGCGATAAAGAGCAGATGAAATTGTCAGAAACACTATTTTCTCCTCTGGCTGTAGATTTCTTTGATAAGAAAGTTTATATTGATGCTGACGAAGTAAGAAAACTGCTGGAAGACAAAGAGTACATTCCGATAGATTTCGTAAGGCCATTGGCGACAATCTCCTCTGACGAGCAGTTAGTAGGTCTTTATAAAACAATTGAGGGCATATTATCATCAGAACCCAAAGAGTTCTATAGTCCATTCTTGGGTAATCTAGCATACTATTCAAAGGACAGAAACCCCTTGGCTGATTTCCTTACTGAACTGAGAAATAATGGACGGGAACAGCTTTATATTTCGCTGATGGCTGGAACGGAAAATGCTGATTTAGGACAGTTTTGTCAATTGCTGACAGAACAAAAGGAAGGTTTGTTGAAAACGGATTTCCTGCCCGTATATCTGCACTTCTTCAGATCATATGGAGATGAAAGATATCTTCTATTGCTTAAGGCATTAAAAGAGAATTTCCCAGATCGTCCCAACGAGCTGGTGGCATACGTTGAAACCGAGCGTTTCACGATGAGAAAAGATGACCATCCCGAATCAATAGCGATTGTAAAAGAGGCTTTACTCAATTATAAGATTGACGGCGACAATGGTCGTATGCTCAATGAGTATAGTCGCATTCTAGTTGAGACGCTTCAACTGTGGCATGATGTTGAATTTGCCAAGCTGGTGAACCAAAAGTTTATAGAAGTATATAATACCCAGATGGTTCATTTGAGTACGGAGGGGGTCTTTACAGAGTTATTGAAAGACTATTTTGATGCTGTATGGCCGGAATTCGCAAAAGCTCTGTTAGGCCCCGATTCATTCTTGTTCTATTACCAGGTGAAGGACGAACTAGGCTCGGGATTTGGCTTTGGTAAAGGGCCATTGTTCGATATAGACGAGAAGCTGATTAAGCAACTGTGCATAGACAACCCAGAATCTGGTCCGAACAGGATTGCCGCTATGGTTCCTTGTTTTGAGTATGATGAAAATGGCAAGGAAACTGGCAGATTTAACAAGTGGATTATATGGTTGCTGGATAATTTTGGCGAACAGAAGGACGTGAGAAGCAGTATATCGAGTAACCTGGGAACATTCTCATGGTATGGAAACGATGTGTCCAGTTACTACGCACGAAACATCAAGTGTTTTGAGAAGTTGTTGGGGCATCCGAAACCTGAAGTTCGGGAATGGGCTGATAAGTGCATAGCTGATGAGAAGAAGTTGCTGGATATGGAGAAGAACCGTGAGGACTTTATGAAGATAAGGTACGGGATGTAGGATTATGAATAATGAAATGCGTCAGGTACTGGAGAAGATAGATGAACTTATCTCAAAGAAGGGATTTGTTTATGCTCTTATAATGGCTCAGATAGAAGATGAGTCGATAGCAACCGTCAACATTGAGAAAAGGAATAACCAAGAGCGGCTTTCTGCTAATGAGATTCTTTTCCTGTGGAGCCTTTTGGTGAATAAAGGGGATTTCTGGCAGTATCCATCTGATTTCGATGAACTTTATTCTATGAGGAGTGAAATTCCGCGTCTCATGGAAGAATTGCATTTCACTTTCTTTTCGGGAGTTGCTTCGCACGTACAAGACATCATGAATGGAAAACTCGCAGAGTTTAAGCCTTATTATGACGGAGCGGTTTTTCAAGAAGCCATCTTCTATAGTGGTGGCGCTTTGTATGATGAGGAGTATATCTACTACACCAAGAAACGCTATGAAGAGGATGACCAATGGCTGAAAGAACATAAAGGCTACGATAAGGATGAGTTCTGCGATATAGCCAGTAAAATAAAACAGACGGTGTGGAATAAGATTAGGCGTTTCAGGCTGCAATCCTTACCCGAAACCTGGGAGCAACAGTTGAAAAATAAGCCTTCTGAATTGACAGAAGAACAATTTCGGAAGGAGTTGACGCTTTGGCAGTTCTTCTATAACCAAGAAGAGCAACTGACTATACAGGAATTCTGTGATAGACTCAAGGACGCTATTTCCTTTACAAAGGAAGATATAGTTGAATATGATGGTGCTGAGAACTACCTTAAGCTATTCAGTGTAGAACCATCAAAAGGCTGTAACGAAGCATGTAAAGAACCAGGAGACTTAAGCATCTTGATGTCATCTCCTGTTATAAAAACGTCTGTTGGCTCCTATCTTGTGTCAGAGGCACAACAGCTTTTTAAGAGCATGTATGATACGCCAAGGTACTGGCTGTATGAGCAGCTTGACGAACACAAAAAGATAGGTTCGCATACGGGCGATTTCTCTGAAGTTCAGACGTTGAGAGTGCTGAAAGGCATATTTGGAAAGAACTGTTATAAGGATGTAATTGTTTGTAAAGGGAAAAATCAAGAAACCGATATTGATGCATTGTGTATCTGGAAGGACTATGCTATTTGTTTCCAGATAAAGTCAAAAGGATTGACCCTTGCATCACGACAAGGGAATCTTGAATCCATACGGAAGGATTTCACGAAGAGTTTTCAAGCAGCTTACAAACAGGGCTTAAAATGCAGAGAGGCATTGCTTCATCAAACTGATTACAGATTTGAGGATAAGAAGACACGGCAAACAATTACTCTTCCGTCGCTTCGAGAGGTCTATATTGTTTGTGAAACTTCGGATGAATATCCATCGCTGACGCATCAAATGGCAGTACTGCTGAACAGGGAACCATCGGAACCAGCCGCACTTGCCGTTAATGTATTTGACGTAAGTGTGATGGGCTTGTATTTGAATGAGCCTTACTATTTTATGCATTATGTTCACAATCGCCAGAAACATTATGACAATACCCGCACAGATGTAGAATTGAATTGTCTGGCTGCATACACCTATAATCGGCTAAATCTGGAGGGGGGTGAGTATGATGCGTTTATGTTTGATAACTCGTATGCGAAAGCGATAGATGCAGAACTCTTACCTCAGTATGCAAAACATAAGGATGTAACGGTGGATAATAGTGCGTGGCGGAATGGAACATTCGATGCGCTTGTAAAGGAGATCGACTCATCTCCTCATTACGGATTGGGCCAGGTAGTCCTTGGCCTTCTGAATTTCAGTAGAGATGAGGTGAAGCAAATAGGAATGAAGATTAACGAACTTCTCCAGAAGGGGGCTGCTGGTAAAGATGAGTACTATTGCTTCCGCAAAGGAGATTTCGGTTTTACGTTTGTCGTGATGGAGATGGGTACCAAACAAGAAGTGCATAGTTTTATTCAAGCGGTCAGTTTGGACGAGATAAAAAAGAATAAGTCTAAGAACTGGCTCACGATAGCGCATTTTCTTAGCAGTAATTCCTTGGTGGGCACGTTGGCTTACGTGTCTGGGAAATAGATGTTGGTAGTAAGATGGACGTACAGGAACAGTTGAAAGAATCGGAGGTGACAAAGACTTCAGAGGAACTGAAAGGATTTGGCTCATCGATCAATGAAGTCAGAGCTGGACAGAAATCTGTTGGAGAAGTTGACACCATCATTAACAGCGTTGAGACGTTGCTAAAGGGAGGACAGCTGAATACATATGACAGGCTGATGTCGTACTATGTTCTGGGGCAGGCCTGTAACACCAAGAAATGCTTCACCCAAGACCCATCGCAAGCAATGTATAATCACCCGCTGGTGATGAAGGAGTTATTCTGCTATAGGATGACATTGCGCATTGCAGATGAGGTGAGAAGAAAGAAGATATGGACACTGTATAATACTGTACAGGGGTGTGAATACCAAGCTTACGTGCATTTGGGAAATGTGTATGATCATCTGGGACGGCACCAAGAAGCCTTACATTCCTATTTTAAGGCTGGACTGTTGATGCCCAACGACTATATGTGGCAGTTCAATATAGGATTCTCATTTGGAGGGATGTTTGGCTATTATGAAGAACGAGTGCAACCGTTTGTGGTGGCGAAAGCAAAGGAACTTTTGAAGCAATTCCTGAACAAGCCAGAAACGACTCAATCTGCCAGAGATATGTATCGCAGGATAAGCGGACTGAAAACACCTGCCTCGCTAGATGAGAAGAACGTAGAATATGGGACATCGGAAGAGGACGAATACAATAGGTGGGTGAATGAGAACTATCTGCGTCTGAATGGATATAATGAGATAACCCCCGCTTCGCTTTATTCACAGGATGACAGCCTTTATTTCGATTCGTTATATACGGTTAAGGATGCTGTAAATGATAGTTATCGGATGATGTCGCTGCTGAATGAAATCAAACAGGAGTATGTGTCTGCGAGGTTTATGCTATATTCCTATTTCAAGGAGACGGGGAAGGTGCATTTCTCAGATAAGAATGTGCAGTTGGCGGACGTATTGGATTACTCCAATTATTCCTATCATGTAGAATTGGCAAAGGCTGCTTTCAGATCACTGTATTCTTTATTGGATAAGATTGCCTTTGCGCTGAATGGATATTTGGGGCTTGGGATAAACGGTAAGGATGTCTCGTTTAAAGGATTGTGGTATAACGACAAGAAAGGTAGGAATATAAGACCCGAGATTCTTAATCATTCAACGGTGATTTCCTTAGCAGGGCTGCTGTTTATCAGAAATGATATCTATGGTGGGAATGAATACTATCTTCAGGCAGAAGAGACCAAGAATCTGCAGAAGGTAAGGAATGCTATGGAGCACAGGGCTATACAGATAGTTGATAATGGACTGATGGAGGATAATGACGCTGTGCTGACTATTTCTCGCGGTGAGTTTGAAGAAGTGGCGATGAATCTGATAGCGACTGTGAGAGAGGCCGTTTTCTGTTTTGTGAATGCGGTGAAACATATTGAGTATGACAAGATTGTGGAGGCGAGGAAGCAGGGCATTGTGATGGAAGAGTATGTGAACGATGTCTTAGATGATGAAAAAGTTTAGGGCGGTATGACGCAGGACGAGAAGTGGATTGCAAGATATAATGAGGTGATGACGTTTATTGAGACCAATAAGCGCAATCCCTCGAAGTATGATGCGGAAGAGAGAGGTGAATACTATACGTGGTTGAAGCATAACAGGAAGCAGATGAATGCTGGGACGCTGAAGCTGGAAAGGGTGGAGAAGTTTAGAAAGCTTCTGGAATTGACGGAACAATATAGGAGGAAGAATCAATATGAATAGGCGCTAAGGCCCGGCGGAAAACCACAGGGAACGGTGGCTGGTCGCCATGACATGGCAACAAACTGAACAAGAAGATAAACAGAAATGAGACAGCTCTATAATTCGGAGTATACGGGAATACCGGCTTACCTCATGGACTTTGGGTTCGGAGGTTTTCTGGGTTATGGGAAAGGTATGCCCGTAGGATTGGTGAATGAAGAGCTGAAAAGAAGGAAGATGGATGATGTATAAAGTCTGATGGATGATGGCTGAGGGTTGATGAACTCAGTCGTCTATATGTCATTTAATGGGCATCCCCCGATTCAGTTCTTCGTGGACTGAGTCGGGGGATGTGTCGTTTTCGGAGGTGACGGTTACCTGCGGTGCAGATTGCAGACAACACTGTAAATCTCGACGATGATGTTTTTAGGAATCTTGGACTCTACGGGTTTTCCGTCAATCATCTGGATAAAAACAATGCTTTGTTCGTCGTCCTGTTTTGCAGAAACCTTGCGTAACACTTTGAATCCGTTTGTTACAACGATACAATCGAAATCACCAGGTAAATACTCCTTCCATGTGGAAAATTTCTTCAAGGCAATCATGTCACCCGGCATGATAGCTGGTGCCAGAGAGTCGTCGAGGTTTAAACACCAAAAATCAACAACACCTATTTGAGGGACATATATGGGCTTTTCTTCCCCATTGGGTATAGGCTCCCCTTGATTGTCGATACATAATTTGAAATCAGTGTTATAGAACAGTTTCCCTTCTACGTTTTCCATGGTGGGGGCAAATGGCATAGTTCTGCCTATATACATGTTACCTTCACCAGTGTACATCCATGCTGCACTTACACCGTATTTCTGACAGAATAGTTCGATAGCTTTCTTAGTAGGCTTCTGCCAACCATGCGTGATTTTGCTCAGAACTTGGTCGTTTGCGACGATTCCGTCACGATATAACTGTCGTCCTGTCAGACGCAGTTCTTCTGCTGCTTGGGCGAATCTCTCTGCAACGCCCTGCACGGTAGTTTGTTCGTTATCAGTTGTCATAATGCTTAAAAATTCTAAAATATTATGATTTGTAGGAATGAAACTTTAAATTCGTTTTGTGAATATTCTGAAAAGTTGTAATTTTGCAGCCGTTTTAAACGCTGTTCGGGTGCAAAGGTAAGCATTTGCTCCGATATATGCAAGTAAAAATGCAAAAAAGTTATTAAGAATATTATATTTTAATATAAATGCAAAAAATTTAAGGTAGAAAGATGGACATAACAGTGACAACTTTACAGGCGATGCTAACGAATGCAGCCACACTTGGAGCACTGTCAGCGGTGCAGAAGCTCGATCCTGTGAAAGACCAGCTGAAGGCTTCAGAGGTAAGAGCCTGGCTGGGTAATGACAGTAAGATGAGTAGGAAGTTTGACGCGATGGTGCGGAAAGGCTTGATTAAGGGCTTCAAGAAGGGAACCAGTCAGAACTCGCCTTACTATTATTCGAAGTTTCAGATTGAGGCAGCGTTTGCAGCAGTGAAATGCAAGAGCTTACTCTAGTTTAGAGTTGAAAGTTGAGAGTTTAGAGTTATGAGAAACGAAGAAACGGAAGATCAACAGCAGCGCACGGCCAGGTTTATCACCATTCCCATGGTTGTGCTGGATGGATGGGTAGGTCATGATGAGCGCTACCTGAAATGGTGGACGTGGCTCAGGCGTGAAGCCAGTTGGACGGAGAAAACCGTCTGGTTCAACCGCCAACAGGTTTACCTCCAAGCGAGACAGGTCATCGTAACGGTCAACTCGCTGGTAAAGCAGTGGGGTGTCAGCAAGCCTACGGTAATCAGGTTCTTGCAACGATTGGAGCAAGACAAACTTATTGAGAGACAGACCGATAACCATAAGTCGATAATTACTATTACTCAGCTCGGTTGGGCTGATTTGGAGGTAAAGTCCGAGGTAAAGGATGCGGTAAACCTTGACGGCGAAGTTGACCGCCAGATGTACCCCCAAGTGAACCTTACACCTTTTATTGATAAAAAGATAAATATTATAGCCGGAGGAGGAGCGCGTACGCGCGAGGAGGCGGTGGCTAAAATATTTGAGAGAAATCTTTTTGAAAATGATTTCGATGAGATTATAGACTTCTTCAATCAGCAGATGAAGGGAAAAGTTATTCCGCAGGTGGCACTAAAAACGCCTGAACGCAGACAAGCATACGAACAGCTGATAGCGCAAACGGGTGTTGATAAAGAAAGCGTGAAGCAGGCCATCAGGAATGCAGCCGCCAGTGACTTCCTGAACGGAAAGGGACAAAAGGGCTGGATAGCCGACTTCGACTGGATCATGATGCCGCAGCACTTTCAGAAAGTTCTGGAGAATTTTTATCGAAACAAGCAAGTAACACAGACGTATGGGACAACCAATGGATATCAAGACCCTCGTAGAGGAGTTGAAGCGTCAAGGACGGACTCTTTTGCTGCCGGGTATGACCGACCGCTCTAAGATAGGCGTGGACGAAGAGGGGCTGACAGCACTGTTGGAGATGGCTTATCGCAGACAGGTTGCCCATCGTAGGGTCACCTACGTCCCCAATAACCTGACCAGTGGTGTCATCAGCAAGCTGGCCCATTTCCTGACCGACAGCAATGACAATCGCTTCATGATTGTGCTGGACGGCAGTACTGCTACGGGAAAGACCACGCTGATGGAGGCCATGCGACAAACCCTTTGGTGGCTGGTGGAAAACAGGCTGCTGTCGGAGGATGTCAACTTAAAGATCTGCGATGCCACCAAACTGTGCACCCTGATAGATTCTACCAGAGAGTGGAACGAACTTGTGACTTGGCCGTCGTACCTTGGTATCGAGGACTTGGGCTGTGAACCAGCCGAGATACTCCGATGGGGCAATCCGCTCTATCCTCTGAGAAATGTCTTCACGGAACGCTATAAGTTGCGTCTTCCCATGGTGGTGAGTACCAATCTCGACAGTGATCAGCTGAGGGAGCATCTGGGACTAAGAATCGTTTCCAGAATGAACGAAATGGCATATTATATACACTTTGAGAATGTTGATTTTCGGAAATTGGCTTGGTATAGCCACCACCCGGAAGTGAAAAGTGAAGAGTTAATAGTGAAAAGTGAAAAAGATTATGATACAGGATATTCAAACAAACATTAATCAGTACTATGAAACAGTTGAGTGAAGAGAAAAGACTCCGACTGAATGAGTTGGAGAAACTAACCTACGAGGTAGAAATCGGAAATACCCACAAGGTCAGGAAAATGAAGGGCAATCTGCTGAATTCGGCCTTCCTATTGGGAGAACTGAGTGACAGTAGACGAATGATGCTTGTCCGTCAGGTGGAGAATGACCGTAGACCTGTGAGAGTGGAGAACAAATCCTTTGAGGATGTGCTGAAGAACATCCTTATCGGCTATATCCAGGCCAAGCGTTGCAACCTGCCTTTCAATGAAGAGTTTGCCTGTAGGCGATTGTCGCTAAAGTCTTGGCCAAAGGACTATATCGACGGGTTTATTCCCAATGACTTCCATGTGCAGCAATCCTACCTTGACGAAATAGCCAGGATGGTGAGCGTTCATGTGACTGCCAACTTTCTGACTCAGCCGCACCCCAAGGCCGCATAGAAGAAATACAATCAATTATAATCATAACATTTAAAATTATGGAATCATTTATTATGCCCTCCGGTGAGGGCTTCGAAGACTACTGTCTTCGCACTTTTAAGTGCTTCTTGCATGGTGACTTGTTTCCATACAGTTTAAGGGAAACATACGCCCTTGCGTTTTCCTCGTGGGACGAGGCAGTGAAAGAACTACTAGAGAATGGCGTGGAGGGCTTCTCGTATCAGAAGAGTCCCGACGGTGATGACTACCTGATGTGTATGCAGGGTTTCACCCAGCATGTGGTGATGCAGGACAAGACGCTAGAGTTGCTCGCCTGTTTCTGTGATACTACTTACAGACAGCAGATGACCATCTTCGACATCCCAGTACACTATGAGACCAGACGTGAGCTAAATGCAGATGGCAAGATGCGAATCGTTCAGGTGCCTATCAATGGTTATCAGCCAAATAAACGGGATTCCCGGCACAACGGAGTCATGGAATGCTGTGGCGACCTGTATGCCAAGATCTGCTTTGACAAATTCATACGTAAGTCTGGCTTCTCAGAGAGCACATCATCCATTGCCGATTCTTTCGGTATGCCAGAAGAGGGTTTGCTGTGTACTTTGAAACAGAATGGTGTTATCGTTGATGTTGATGAAGATGACGAAGGTAATTCCTCCTGGGAGTTGACAGAGAGCTTCAAGGACAGAGGCTATACTGTGATCAAGACAGGAGCAGATGGTAAAGCAGAAATACAGTGGACTTATGATGGAGTCTATTATATCTGGCTACTGCTCACCAAGAATTATAAGGTAAGACCTTGCTATGAGCGAGGCAACCATGAGGTGAGAGAATAAAAGTGATCATACGATTAGAGATTAATAATAAAAATGGAAAGGCACCGGCTCGTGATGGGTCGGTGTTTTTTTGTGTCTGGAGGTGAAGGAGGAATGAAAAGTATATAAAGGCGAAAAAAGCACATCGTGTTTTGGAAAAACGATGTAATTTTGCAGCGCATTTGAGAAACACGAATAGAATAAGAAAGAGAATACTATGAAATTCACGACACTATTGACGATTATCATTACGGGCTACGTCATCTATTATGCCTATCAGATCATTCACGACCTGTTTTTCAGTAAGGGCAGTCTGCTGAGTGATGAGCTGAGGATAGAGGAAGAGGTGGACATCACGGGCGAGGTGGAAAAGTACCAGCCTGTGAAGATCAGCAGGGACTCTATCCCTTTGGCAAAGGAATCAAATGACGAAAGAAGTCAGGATGACGGACTGACCCAGATGTGCGGCGGCTATACCATTGACCAGTTGCACAACGCCCTCCAACAGGAGCATGACAATCCGGGGAGCACAGCTTTGAAGGATGTCATGAAACTCTATGAGTAAGACCCCACCAAGCCCCCCGAAGGAGAGGATGTTTAATGACCAGTTATACCTAATGGGATGAAAAACACACAATCCCCACTTTAAGATGTTCAAGAAAGACAAAAACAAAATGAAAAACACATTATGCAGAAAAACTGGAACAAACTGTGTTCCCTCGTTAAGAATTGTAAGGGTAAGCTTTCTTACCAAGGTTTGAGACTTGCCAGCCTGGCACTGTTATTCTTCATGAGTACCGGCTACGCTATGGCCGATGCCGGATCGAGTGCCATCACGGGAGCCGTAGGCACCTTCAAGGGCTACATCGAGCCTGTGCGAAACCTCCTCTATGTGATTGCCGCAGTGGTCAGCATCATCGGAGCCTTCAACGTCTTCTACAAGATGAACAACGGCGACCAGGATGTGAAGAAGACCATCATGATGACCATTGGCGGTTGTGCCGCACTGGTAGCGATGGCCGTAGCCCTGCCGAAGTTCTTTGGCTATTAAGCTATGGAAACGAACTACGCAGGCTATCCTGTATTCAAAGGTCTCCAGATGCCCTTGGAATTTATGGGCATCCGGGGACGCTTTATCCTCATTGCCGCAGTCACCTTCGGCGTGTCGTTTCTCGGCTTCATTGCCGGTTACGTGCTCTTCGGACTCGGCATCGCCCTGCTGGTGTTGGGCGTAAGTGCCGGAGGCGGTCTGCTAACTATCTATGTGAAGCAGCGCAAGGGGCTGCATACGAAACAACGAGAAAAAGGAATCAAATACTATCATCAGCTGTATGAGCGTTAGGAAAAACACACTGGACGGACTGTTTTCTGGCATTGAGGACATTACCGATGCAAAGGGCAGGGTTGTCAATACCGTGCTGTACAGTCAGGCGGGAAACTACAGCTCCATCTTCGAGATTGAGAATCCCGTGCAGCAGTACTGTACCGATGCCGACCAGTACTATACCTTTATGAACGTGCTGGATCATATCCTGCAGACACTCGGTGAGGGCTATGCCCTGCAAAAACAGGACATCTTTTGCAGACAGGCGTACCACCATGACATCACGCCGGGTATGGAGTTCCTGACCCAGAGCTACTTTAGGTACTATGAGGGCAGACCCTATACCGAGATACGTACCTTTATTATTATCACGCAGGAAACAAGAAAGAGTACCTTCGTGGCCTACGACCCGAAAAAATGGGCAGAGTTCAATAACAAGGTGCAGAAGGTAAAGGACATCCTGGAAGAGAAGGGACTTAGGCACCATCTGCTGAACAGGCAGGAGATAGACGAATATCTCCACCGCTTCATGGCCTTTGACTTCAAGAAGGGGCCATTTGGGATGACAAACTTAAAGTGTACCGATGACAGTCTGAAGATGGGCGACCGACTGGTAAAAAGCTTTTCGCTGGTTGACATCGACGTGATAGATTTGCCGACGGTCATCCATCCTGTGCAGACCAAGCCCATTAACGGCTATAATATGAGTACCGATCTGTTGTCGTTTCTGGCTACCGTACCCCTGACGGATTGCGTGGTCTATAACCAGGTGATACAGATACCTGCCCAGCGCAGGGAGCGTCAAAGGCTGATTGGTAAAAGCAAGCGCCATGCCTCAATGCCAGACCCCAGTAACAAACTGGCCAAGGCAGACATTGACGAGGTGCTGGAGGTTATTGCCACAGAGCAGAAGACGATGGTCTGGACGAACTTCAACGTCCTTGTGTCGTGCAGACCGGAAAACCTGACCAAGGTCACAAGCTATCTGGAGACCAAGCTCTTTGAGGTGGGCATTGCCCCCAGCAAATCTGCCTATAACCAGCTGGAGCTGTTTATGTGCTCCTTCCCCGGCAATGCCTATAAGTTCAATAAGGACTATGACCTGTTTTTGACTTTGCAGGACTCTGCCTTGTGCCTCTTCTACAAGGAGCGCATGAAGCATGACGAGGTGACACCGCTGAAAGTGTTCTATACAGACCGTCAGGGTGTGCCTATAGCCATCGACTTTACAGGTAAGGAGGGAGAACTGAAACTCACTAACAACAGTAACTTCTTCTGTTTGGGGCCATCGGGCAGCGGTAAGAGTTTTTCGACCAATACCGTGGTGCGTCAGTTGATTGAGCAGGACACCGATGTGGTGATGGTAGATACTGGTGATTCGTATGAGGGTATCTGTGGCTATTTCCATGGAACCTACATTAGCTATAGCAAGGAGCATCCTATCTCGATGAACCCTTTCAAGGTCAGTGACGTGGAGTATCAGCAGAACTTCGGAGAGAAGAAAAACTTCCTGAAGTCGCTCATCTTCCAGATCTTCAAGGGCAACAAGGCACCTGAGAAGTTGGAGGACACCATCATCGATACCGTGCTGAACGAGTATTATGATGCCTATTTCCATCCCTTTAGTGGTTATACCAATGAAGAGAAGGAAGAACTGCGCAAGCAGCTGCTGTTGGCTGATAAGCGTAATGGTAAGTATGGCGAGTACATCGAGGCCATTGAGAATGACGCAGATGTAATCACCACTGAAGGTGAAAAGCCAACTTCCGACAAGCAGACCTATACTGAGGATGAAAAGGCACACCATGCCAAGGTGCAGCGTCTTGTTGAGAAGTTACATAACTTGGCAGATGACCCATCGGCCAGTGTGGGTGAGCGCGAGCATGCCAATAACCAGCTGATGCGCCTGATGCCGGAGCTGATAGAGGGACACTACTTGATGAAGATAGACCAGCGTATCGAGCGTATGGAGCGCCAGAAGCGCGACCTGAAAGTATCGAAGCTCTCTTTCGATACCTTCTATGAGTACGCCTGTGAGCGTATTCCTCAGATGATGGAAGAGAAAGGCATTGCTTTTCCCATCAATGAGTTTGCTGCTATCTTGGAACCCTTCCATAAAGGCGGTAAGATGGAAACCATCTTGAATAACGACATGGACTTGAACCTCTTCGATGAGAAGTTCATCGTGTTCGAGATTGATAAGATTAAGGATGACCCCGTGCTCTTTCCCATCGTGGTATTGATTATTATGGATGTGTTCCTGCAGAAGATGCGTATCAAGAAAGGCCGCAAGGCTTTGATTATCGAAGAAGCGTGGAAGGCCATCTCTTCACCGACGATGGCAGAGTATATCAAGTACCTGTATAAGACCGTGCGAAAGTTCCATGGCATTGCAGGTGTTGTGACTCAGGAACTCGGTGATGTGATAGATTCGCCTATCGTAAAAGAGGCTATTATCAACAACTCCGATATCAAGATACTCCTGGATCAAAGCAAGTTTAAGGACAGGTATGATGAGATAGCCGCTATCCTCGGTATTACTGATGTACAGCGACAGCAGATCTTTACGATCAACTCGCTCGACAACCATGAGGGACGCAACTACTTCAAGGAAGTCTGGATATGCCGAGGTCAGAGCGCAGATGTCTATGGCGTGGAAGAACCTCCCGAGTGCTATATGGCCTATACCACGGAACGCGCAGAGAAAGAAGCTCTGAAAATCTACATTAAGCACTATGGAGGTGATACCGTAGAGGGCATCCGTCACTTCTGCAGGGATATGGAGAAGGCTGGACTGACGGGTAAATACCTGAAGTTTGCCAATGAAGTCAATAAACAACAAAAAGTCATGGAACTATGGGACAAGACAGCATGAAACGACAAATGACAAAAGCCATGGTACTGTTGCTGGCCGCACTGGTCAGCACAGTCCCTGCCAATGCCTGGTGGCGTATAAATACCGACTATTGGACTATTATGCAGGTCGGAGCGAACACTACTGCTGAGTCTGGAGCGGAGGGAATACATAATAACACCCTCACAGAGCAACGGAAGAAGCAGGAGCGTATCGCTGAATATACCACCGCTATCAATGTCATCAGACAACTCTATAAGCAGTCTATGCAGAATACCAAGGGTTTCGGAGAGGAGAGCAGGTACTACAAACTTATCGGAGAAAATGCCCTCTATATCGTGACTAACATCCCTGTAGCAGTGAGTTGGCTCGCAAGAAAGCCCCATATTAACCTGCCCCTGTGTATGAATGAGATCAGCAACCTGACGATGAAGACGGAGCAGTGTATTGCAGGCTTTGTGAACATTGTGAACAACGGCCATGTCACTTCGCCTTTAAAACCCAATAGTCTGATACCACAGAAGGGCGGCACAGCCAACATCGGCAAGGATGACGGCTATAACTTCATGTCAAGGGCTGACCGTATGGGTATGGCCAATGACATATTGGAAGACTTGGTGATTGTCAGGAACAACCTTGATACCCTGATCTTCCTCTGTCAGACCAATAACGGACTCGAAGACCTGCTGATGGAGTTGGATCCTGATACATGGTGTAATGCCATGCAGATGAAGTGGACGGTTGGTGACATTGTCAGTGGCTGGGAAGACTTTGGGTAAGTGAAAAGTGAAGAGTGAAAAGTGTAAAATTTGCTACCGCAGAAGTACGAATGAAGAGAATAAAGCTAATCATATTCGCAATCATGGTGGGAATGACATTCCCACATACAGGACAGGCTGGCATCTTGCCAAATGACCTGCCTACCATTGAAGCACTGATAGACCAGCATAAGGAGTGTATGAGTGCCGAAGATGAGAGCAACCGACAGTTGGCTGCCAATGCCTCTATCAAGGCTATGGTGAAGGATGTCGCCCAGAAGTATGATGATGTCAAGACCATTCTCGACAAGAAGAGCAACGATGCCATGTCATATCTGGCTCTTGCAGCTGAGATGAGTCGTTGCGTAACAAATACTGTCAGACTGACGAAGGAATATTCCGAGTTTACACGTTTTGCAGCAGACCATCTTAAAGGCAAACCGTTGGTTGCCTGGTATGCCTTTGAAGCCAATTACAAGGTATCGAAGGAAATTAAGAATATCAGGAAACTCTACCTAGCCGTGGCAGCATCAGAAACACAGTTCTTCAGAGCCACCAACAAGGAGCGTATGAACATCATCTGGACACTGAATCAGAGCATCACCAATATGCGCGATATCATCCAGCAAGCTTATATGTGGTGCGACCTGTTGGTGGGCGGGTATATTCGTGAGAGTCATATCTGGGAGATTATTGATACGTCAGTACTAGAAGAAATAGGAAAAAGCGTTATAAAAGATTGGCCAATATGAGAAAGACATTGATTACAATAACGATGGGCTTGGCTTTACTTCCGCAGATAAGTAAGGCTCAGGTCTATGATGAAGAAAAACGTCTGCAATGGCGGTCGATGGAAACTGGGCCGTTAGAGTTTGAACCGAGGTTTTACTACTGGCTGTTCCATAACAGTTATGCCCATCATGAGTGGGAATGGGAGTGGCATGGACTGTTCCATAGCGGATTCTATCTGAACCTGAAGCCCCATAAGAGCGATGCCAAGCCATTGCTTCCGAAGCGTACGTTGGGTGCAGCTACTGATGAGTGGACACGGGAATCCACCGATGCCCAGGAAAAGAATTTCAAGCACCAACTGGAGCAAGAGACACTCGCTGCCGCAGACCGACGGATTGATGCTGCCTATCTAATGTTCAAAGATGACTTTAATGAGATGCAGAATAAGATTTCCGCAGGGCTGACTTACTGTCTAGCTAATAGCAAAGGCGATACCAATGTCATATCCTTGGTTAACAGCCTCTCCAACCAGAATCGCTTTATCACAGAGCAGGTCAGCTATGTGCATAAAAGCAGTAACGGCTATGAGCTGGAGAATGCCAAACGTGAGGAGTGCTATATCAAGCTGAAGGCAGATATGGAAAAGGTGACACAAAGTACCATCGATTTGATGAGATATGTAGAAGTTTCAAAATAAGGAGATAAAAAGATGAACGAATTGTTATTGAACTGTAGCATGGGAAGTTTGTTCCTGACGATGGGTTTGCCAACATTAGACCCAGTGATGACCAGTGTGCTGGACTATATCCACCAGCACGCGCTATTCTTGGGCTCATGGGGCGGCTTTGCCAAGTCGTTGGGACTAATACTCGCCATGTGCGTGACCAGCTATGAGTGCTGGATGATGATGCTCGGCAGACGCGGTATTGACGTGATGAAGCTGTTCCGTATCGTGGGAATCTCACTGTGTATCGTCTCTGCCAATGCCATTGCCGATGCCGTGGCAGCACCGGGAGAGCAGATGGGACGTGTAATGAAGGCACAGGCAAAGATCAGTCATCAGCGTATCGATGCCTTGGAGAAACACGAGGCCAAACTACAGAGCCAGTATCTGGATAGGCTACGTGCGCATAACGACTCGCTGGACAGAAAGCGCAGAGCAGAAGCCAAACTCTCAGAGGATTCCCATTGGTGGGAAGAGGTGAGCTATGCCGTGAAGAACATGGATAATGCCGTGTCGGAGTGGGCTAAGGAAGCTGCTGTCATCGCAGAGACCAAGATAGCGGAAACCATCAATATGCTGCTCCGCTATATCGGGGAAATTATCTATCAGGTGATGTATTTCGGTATGCTGCTTGGTCAGGCCTTTATGATGAACGTCTTGAAAATCTTCTGTCCTGTAGCCTTTGCCCTGAGTATCGTACCACCTTGGGCCAGTGCGTGGAGTCAGTGGATCAGTAAGTATGTGAGTCTGTCGCTATGGGCACCATTAATCTATATGTGTAGCATCTATGCCGACATGATACTGAAATATACCATCCTACAGGACACCACAGCCTATACAACATTGTTGGGTAGCGCCAGTTACAGTTGGGGAGAGATAGGAGGACTGGGTATGCAGGGCATTGGAAGTACCTGTATGTATGTCGTAGGATTATTGGTTGGAGCCATGCTTTTGAAATTCGTGCCAGAGCTTGCCTCATGGATTGTTCCAGGAGGAGCCAGCAGCAGTATCGGCAATGCAGTTAGTTCGATGACTACCACAGGAGCCGCCGCCGCAGGAGGCGCAGCAGGAAGCTTTGTAGGTTCAAGCATCAGTGTGACACGTAACACCATGGGAAGTGTAGCCAGAAGTAGTGCGAGATAATAGACAGTATAAGTAATAAGAAAAAACAAAGATAACCATGTTAATTGAAAGTTTAGAGAAGAAAACGAAGCTTGCGATGTTCACGGTTCTGCTGGCAGTCAGTGCCAGCGCCGTGACTTGCGGCCTGTGCTTTTACTTTGCCATCAGTTTGGTCAGAGACCAACAGCAGCAGGTGTATGTGTTGGACGGGAGCATTCCGTTCATGGCAGAGCGTAGTAAGAACGAGATGACCTTTGACATCGAGGCCAAGGCACATATCCAATTGTTCCACCAATATTTTTTCAATCTTTCTCCAGATGATGAGTATCTGAAGTGGACGTTTGGTAAGGCCATGTATCTGGCCGATGAGAGTGCTTTGAGACAGAAACAGGCCATTGAGGAAACTGGCTTTTACTCGCAGTTGCTCTCCAGCTCTGCCGTAGAGACCATTGTTGCCGATAGTATCGAACTTGACAAAGATCAGATGAGTTTCAAGTATTACGGTACGCAGATGATCAAGCGACGTACCAATAGCGTAAAACGCAGTATCATCACCGTCGGAAAACTGCAGAACGTACCGAGGACGCAGAACAATCCGCATGGTCTGCTGATTACCAACTGGCGTACGCTGGAGAACAAGGACCTAAAATCATATTAAGTGAAAAGAGAAGAGTGAAAAGTGAAAAATGATGTACCATGAA
>CAMVOS010000006.1 GCA_947169185.1 uncultured Prevotella sp. | reverse complement strand
ATACTGATAATCAGATGTCAAAATTTTAATTGACAAAAATCGACGAAGTCAGGAAAAGCAACTGAGTTACAACGGTAACTCGAATAAGCATTAAGAAAAAGTTGAATTGTTAACCCTCCCTGCGCTGCGAAGTGCGGGGGAGGTTTTTTTTGATTAATAAGGGTAACACGGAGACAGCATGAAGTGATAAAAAATCCTGCAGTGAAAACCTATCACGGGGCGTACCCCTGATACACGGGGATAGATGAGCCGTGTGAAGACACAGCACACAGCATCAGAGAGTTATGCTAGATGTTGCACAAAAAGGGCATTTTGTGCTGAACGCTAATAAATATTAAAGTCTCACAGAATTCCGCTTTTTCCTATCGATGAAAGCGGAATTTTTTGCTATCTTTGCAATCCTTTTCGCCCTCAAAAAATGGCGGGGGGATTTACTTTCAATATAAATACTAAAAATTCATTTTACAATGGAAGCAACAATTGCAAAGCAGGGGGACGAGGCCCCACTTGAAAACCTCAGAGACTTCGCAAGGCAAGGGCTCAATTTTTTAAATTGGGTGGATGATTTGTTTGCGGAGAACGAATGCCTGAAACAACGTGTAGCCGAGCAAGACGAGGAAATAACGGCACTGCGGAAGGAGGCCGCCACGTTGAAGGAGGATAAAGCATCGTTGGAGATGAAGTTCTCTGAAATGAGCAAGCTATCGGCCGACATGGCCAAGAAATCGTCGGAGGAAGGGCTGAAGAAGGCGCTGACCGGCACCATCAACAAGTCGAGACACAAGCGGCTGGAGAAGCGCATCGTCATCAAGGAGATGTTGATGGAGCTGGCAATTTAAAATCGGGGACGGTTCTCATGATCCACTTTTTGCTCTGTAAATAACGCCATAACTGATTCCCGTAATACGGGAGACTTGTCTGATGTTTGCTCCATATTCACATATTTGTTTTAAAACGGTATTTCGTTTTTTCTTTTCTAATTTCTGTACATCTGTTGGCTGTTGAATACCTGATATTTCAGCAATCTTCTCTTTTATTTCATCGTCTGTAATTATTCCCCCGATTCCATAATCAACATCCAATATGCTTTTGTCATCAACAGGCATGGTGACAAACTCATATAAGTTGGTCCTTTCTAATCGTCTAATGACAGGCGTCGTGTCGCAGATACTAATCGAGAGTGAATCCCCTTCATATTCATGCCAACTGCTCCATGGGTACACCCTTACCTCAGCAACTAGTCCAGCAATGACCGGATTCTGGTGTATATAGCGCATCAGTGTCATGAAATACTCAATACTATTGACAGGCTCACTGCGGAAACGGTCTTGAAACAAGTGACCATTGCGCTCGTATTTGTGGTTATAGTAGCGGGCGTATGCAACCCCGATGCGCTTAATGCTTTCGCCAATATGCTCATCGCGTTCTCTGATAAGCAAATGCACATGGTTAGTCATTAGGCAATAAGCATAGAATGTACAATGTGAGGGGAGAGAATGCCCTTGCTCATCGCATCGGTTAACCAGTGCATGAAGAATATTGAGGAACTGGGAATAGTCCTCATCGTCCTCAAAGATGTCCTGCTTGTTGATACCTCGAAGCATAACATGATAGATGCCGGTTGCACTTTGTAAGCGCTCTTGTCTTGGCATATTATTCTTTGTTGTAGTATTAACTGCGCAAAGATACATATTTTTTTCAATAAAACAAAAAATTCTACTTAAAAGTGGATCATTCAGAACCGTCCCCGAATTTCGATTCATAATTTTGCTTTGTCTTAAAAGTTTTCGAATGCAAAATTATAAGGAATAATTGTTGTAGACAAGAAAAGTGGCTTTTGATAATTAACCAAAAATTAACCCGAATTATTTTCTTGATATTCAGATGGTTAATTCAAAATGCCAGTTCAAATTTGGCGTTATTGATGCTAACTATTTTTGCATAACTCCTTGTATAAATCCTTTGAAGAACCCTTCTTTCCAAATGTTTTTTCCAAAATATCAGTACTGACCTTGGAAATATAGGGAGATGACACGCCAAGCATATTGGAAATTTCGCCAACCTTAAAGTGCAGACGCAACAAGATACAGATACGATAATCTGAAGAATTGATATTAAATTGGGATATGATGAAATCGTAGGAGGCGGGAAGATACTCGCATATCAAATTGCAGACGGTGTCCCAATCGTCATTTGAAAGCTTCTGTCCTTTAGATGCCATCTCTTTTATCTTAAGATAATTGGGAGAACTCTTCAGGTTGCTTTCAGTCGTTTCAATGCCGAAATAAACTAATTTGCCATATCTGCCCAGTTTCTTTTCTAATTGTTTAATCCTTTCTTCGTTTTTTGAAATCTGCTGTTGGCTGGCAGATGCATCACGTTTTAATTTATAGTTTTCTCTCTTCAAATCATCTAACTTAATAGCGGTTTCTTGTAAACGCTCTATTACTTTCTTGCGTGCAATATATAGCCAGGACGACAAAAGAAGAACAGTTAAGAGCACGATAAAACAGATGAGCAATTCCCTGTTGGCCAATGTTGCTCTTTCAGACTCCTTTCTTGCTACTTCCTGATGACGGGTGTAGTCGTACATCGCCTGCATGCGCTCAACCTCTTTAGTAGTCCTTTGGGCATAGACAGAATCAAGCATAGTATAAGCATATATAGCATATTTTGCAGCAGAATCTGGTTGATGAGTTATCTGGAACAGCTGTGCCAATCTATTGGCAGCAGAATTCTGATTGCCATAATCCTTGCCGTCATGTATTTCTTTGCGGAAATAGTATTCTGCAGAATCCAATCTGTTGGTATGAAGGAAGTATAGTCCTTTTATGTTATAATAGATTTCGCGACCGGCTTCAATATTCCCATAAGTATCAAAATAGCCCGATTCATTTTCATAAATATCCATGAGTTTTTTGACAGTAACATATTCCTTATTATTTATTAGGGTTCTCATGCCAGACGCTAAGGATCTTGCTGAGTAACCTTTATAACCATATTTCCGATAAAGATTGGAAACATGTTGGCATATGAATACGACAGAATCATATTTACCCACTAGGCGATAAGCATGAACCTTTTGCTCATAGTTTAACAATGCGGTTAAGGTATCCTTACCTTTCCATGCGTTTACTATTGATGATTGCAAAAAATGAATTTGTTCTTGATAAAGTCCTTGGCTATAAAACACCTGTGCCATTTGCCCATATACTTTAGCCAACTGGGCATAGTCGCAGTCAGCTGTGGTGGTGTCGGCACAATCGGCAGCATCCTGAAAACATTGCAGAGCCATGGGCGCCTCGCCGTTGTCGGAATAGGCAAGGCCAAGGAGATAGTGGGCCAACAATCGGTCGTTGGGTGTCCCGTGCTCATCGAAGAACGAGACGTAGGGCTGTACGTTGCTGACAGTGAAGGGCAGGCCGTTACGGTTACGCACATTAATACTGTCGAGACCGGCCCGCATGCGGGTACGGTCGGCCTCGGTGGTACAACAGGTGCAAGCCAACAGAAGAATAAAGATGGTCAGTAAATGTCTCATTTTATACTACACGCGGAAGCGGATATAGGTGCGGTCGTCGAAGGAATTGAAGTCCGGATGGAAGGCCTTGGTGGCCTGGAAGTCTGGACTGTAGTTGAGTGGGTCCTCTTGGCGTTGGTGTTGTAGGGCCGCTTCACTCTCTTCAAGGGTGGGATGGAGGAAAGGATAACCGTCGGAGGCGAGGACAATCTCGTAAGTCTGGAAGTCGAGTGTAATGGTGCGGACATGCTGTCGAGGAATGGGGAACCCGTCGACGACGCTATAGGTAATGTTTTGATTTCGCATGGTCTCTATCATGTGGGGAATGATGACGGGACGGGCGATGTCGTTACAGCATAACTCGTCGGCAGTATGCCCTTCGTTCAGCAGTCGTTCCACCTCTTTGGCACGCATGGCAGCCAGCTCGGCTTCGTAGGGTTTGGGATTGTCGTAAAAAAGAGGTGAGTGGTTAGTGGTGAGAGGTGAGACGAGACATTGGCAGTCGCCAATCATCCAGATTTCACGACACAGACGACTAAAGACAACGACGGAACAGGTGAGACGGTCTTCAGGGTGCTCGGCCAGCCGTTGCAGCATCGACTTCTTATAATGCTTGCGAACGTAAGCCGTAACACCACGAAGAAAGGCCTCGCACGTCGTGTTCTTTGGCATGTGTCGGATATAGCTACTGACCAGCTTCATGGCATAGCGGCCATTGCTGCTGAACAGACTGTGACGATATTGCGACTTTGACGTAGAGCCGTCGATAACTGCAATAAAATCAGCGCTTACGACGATTCCGTCCTCGCTTTTCTTCGCGGGATTCTTTGGGATAAGGGTTTGCTCTATAATTTCCATTCGTGTAATTTCTTGGACATAACTCGCTGATGAGTTCCGGTTTGCCGATACGACGCAGACTCTGCTCGATGCCCCGTCGTTCCTCAGGCTTATACCAGAAGAAGTATTGACGCTGAGCCAGTTTTTCTTGTTGGCTCTTGGCACTCTTGACGGGTTCTAAAGTATAAGGATCGTAACCAGTATACCATGTCTCGGTGGATACTGTCATGGGCGTAGGTGTAAAATCCTGTACCTGTTCAAGCTGGAAATCTAGATGTTTTGTAATGACAGCTAACTCAGCCATATCAGCTTCACTACAGCCAGGATGACTAGAGATGAAATAGGGGATAATCTGCTGGTTGAGATGCTCCTCGCGATTGATGCGGTCGAAGATGCGCTTGAACTCGTAGAACTGTTGAAATGATGGCTTGCGCATCAGAGACAGCACATGGTCGGAAGTATGCTCAGGTGCCACCTTTAGACGTCCGCTGACATGATTCTTGATGAGTTCGCGCGTGTACTCCATAGCAGCCTTATTCGACTTCTCGTCCTTACTGTGATGCAAGAGCAAATCGTAACGAACACCGCTACCTATAAAGCTCTTTTTGATGCCTGGTAATGCATCGACGGCACGATAAATTTCTAGTAATTTCGAGTGGTCGGTATTTAGATTTGGACATATCTGTGGATGGATGCATGAGGGACGTTTGCATTTCTCGCAGGCCTTGAGGTTACGTCCATGCATGCCGTACATATTCGCTGACGGACCGCCAAGGTCTGACAGATAACCTTTGAATCCGTCCATCTGCATCACCTTTTTCACCTCCTTCAAAATACTCTCTTTTGAACGGCAGGCAATGAACTTACCCTGATGAGCAGAGATAGTGCAGAAGGCACATCCGCCAAAGCAGCCGCGATGGATGTTTACCGAGAACTTGATCATGTCGTAGGCCGGTATGCGCTTGTCCTTATATTTAATATGAGGTACGCGCGTGTAAGGCAAATCGAACGACGCATCAAGTTCCTCGGTAGTCATTGGGGGGTATGGCGGGTTGACGACAACACAAGAGGTGAGAGGTGAGAGGTGAGAGGTGAGAGGTTGGAGCAGGCGCTTGGCGTGCATCATGTTCGACTGTTCCTCAATATGGCGGAAATTCTCGGCCTGCGAACGCTTGTTGCGCAGACATTCCTCGTGGCTATGCAACACGATGTCGTCGGCCTGAGGCGTCACATCGTTGGCAATATATACCGTCTGGGGAATGTCGCGACAGGCACTGATGGGAAGACCTTCGGCCATACGACGGGATATTTCAACCATTGGCTTTTCGCCCATACCATAGACAAGAATGTCGGCAGGTGCATCGCAAAGAATACAAGGGCGCAATTTGTCCTGCCAATAATCATAATGAGTGAGACGACGCAGTGAAGCTTCGATACCTCCCAAGACAATGGGAACGTCGGGATAGAGCTGACGTAGGATCTGGGAATAGACGACGGACGGATAGTCAGGACGAAGGCCGTGACGACCATCAGGACTGTAGGCATCCTCGGAACGCAGACGACGGTTGGCGGTGTACTTGTTGACCATCGAGTCCATGTTACCTGGCGAAATAGCAAAGTACAGACGTGGACGTCCCAACTTCTTGAAGTCGCGGAAGTCACCGTGCCAGTCAGGCTGAGGGACGATAGCCACACGAAAGCCTGCTGCCTCAAGCGTGCGCCCGATGACAGCATTGGCAAAGGAAGGATGGTCTACATAAGCATCAGCTGAGAAGAGGATAATATCTACCTCTTCCCAACCGCGTAGTTCCATCTCCTTTTTTGTCGTGGGGAGAAAATCCGTCAGTCTTAATTCCATTAACTTATAATTAGTTAAACGGTGTTCCTTGGAAAGCTCTCGTTGTCATACCTAGATTATCATTGCCTTGATTCTTCCAGTTGATGAAGAGCAATACAAGCTGTTGCAGACCAAAAGCCTTCATATTACTGTGGTAAATAACGTCCAGACAGAGATCGAGTAATCGCTTGTCCTTGCCAGCGTCCGACTCAAGCATCGAACGAATGTTGAGTTTCAACTTGTCGAGAACCTGTTCGTCGACATAACCGTTAGAGTCAATAAGATCACGGAAGAGCTGATAATCCTCGATGGTCTGCAGATGTTCTTCACTAATCTCGATACTTCTTGTACCTGATGAATTGGTTTGAATTTTGTACATTGTTAGTAGGATTAATTATTGAGTAAATAGTTTAATATACCACGCATGACTGACGAGCGTTTCTGTCGGTCCTTGATGCACTCGAAGGGGAACCCCATTACAAAGACTTTTTCGCGTCCCTGTTTGTAGGCAATGGCAGCATCTTGTCCGTCGGCATATTGCATAGCTGTGAATGCAGGTTTTACGGGTTGCAAAATATCTACCGACGTTGCTGCGTAGTGGGTAGCATTAAGATCATTCCAGTATTCGAGTGTAGTTCCAAGACCATTTACTGTACCGGAATTAGCCTTTGAACGACCAACATAACGGCACTTAAGAATATTCGCCAGAAACTGCTGTTCTTCATCAGATGTCATATCGCTGCCAATATAAGCTCCGCTTACAAATAGAGCGCCACCATTTTGGCAATACTTTTGCAGGGCTTTCTGCATGATCGATGAGATACTCTTGTAGTAGTTCAAACTATGTCCGTCGTTGCACTCCAATCCAATTACCATATCTACGACAGCATAGTCCGATAGATTGACCTTGCCAGTTTCAACAGCATCTTTGGAACAACTCACAATGTTATACAGCTGCGCAGAGGCAATAGCATCAGCATGGGTGCGAACGTAGTTAAAATCGTTGCCAGCAATCAGCCGCCCTTGTAGTGTTTCGTCGCTATAACCCAAACCTCCATTTTCATTACCCATCTGCGTGATATCGAAATTTGTCTGACGACCAACCCATCCGAATGTTGGACCATAAGTAATGCCAAGATCTTCGTCAAGATCGAAACCTTGTTCCAACTCATTGTCTCGAATAGCTGGCGACGACACACGGTGAAAACCATTGACTATCATTATCGTCTTTGTAGCTTCAGGCTGATAACGGGCTGAAAGTACCTCTGTGCAGAAGCTCTCACCACCACGATTTACAGCAGCAACCCGGAAATGATAGGTCAGTCCAGGTTCGAGTTTTATCTCATACGAGGTTTTCTTAACGTATGTACCATTATCGAAGTCTGCATCGCCAATTGCGGTATAAACTAGATAACCAGTTGGTTTTGCAGTAGGTTCCTGGGGATCGTTGACTGCATTCCAATTGAGTTGTATCTCATTCTTGTTTTCAAAATTAATACGGAAATTGTCGGGAGCCAGCGGAGCCACAACAGATGAAGTACCGTGCTGGTCGTTAACATAGCGCAGCAAAGTCTTATAGATAGAGCGGGCAAGTGTAAACCTGAAGTTTGGATCCAGCCCGTAGCGCATATCAGGGAAACTCTGATGCGACAGGGTTTCGAGTATGGCGCTAGGAACTTCTGGAACGCGTGACTCTGAATAATTGCGGTCATACAGATCGCGACGAGTCCAATTTCCGTACTTATAATTGATGTCGCTAACCTCGTTGTTGAGCAAAGCATCGGCAAGATCGCGAGAAGCCATACGTGAGATACCTGAATTCAGTTTACCCTCGTGATGATTGGTGGTACAGATGGATAACGATCCCCAGATATCCTTTCCGTTCTTGAAGTAGCCTGCATCGCTATGGATACCCAGAGAAAGTTCGATTGGAACCTTCAGTCCTTCAAGAGTTGGCAAATAACATGAACCACCACCAATGTAGTTGGTCATAAACGAGCGGACGTTGATGTCGTCTGCATAGTCGTCGGTGCCTTGACGTCCGCTGTAAACGGAGTAGGGCATACCAGCCCATTGTGCATAATAACGTGCACCTTCAATGGCACGTGGCATCCCACTGATTTCGCCAAAACGCTCGATATTGCCCATACCACCACCGAAACGTACAGCATCAGTAGTTACCACACCATGATTGCTACTTTGATTGGTTAGGGTTACTCGATTGAACTCACTGTACCCTGCGTCAAATTCAAAGGTACCAAGATATACCCAAGTTCCACCACCCATCTGCTGATTGACACGGAATTGAGTGCGCTCGCCTTTGTGCCATACGGTATAGAGGGCGTCATCGACGCTATTGGGGAGAGATTGGTAGCTGACGTATACGGCATAGCGACCAGCCTTTTGGAAACGAGGCTGATAGGTGGCCACAGAATAGCGCTTGTTGCTACTGGTAGTATTTGCCATGCGGGCAGTACCTGCCTCGAAGGGATTCTCGTTGTCCTGATAGTGACCTTCGTGCATCATAAAACCAGGTTGTGGAGTCGTCTGCCACTTCCCATGTGCTGTAACCTCAATGTAATTGCTCTTGGGACCGTCATTGTCGACAATAACCTCTTCTGTCTGCCAGTCGCGCTCACGTGGGGTAAAGACGATAGCTCCGGCGCGTTCCAGCATTGGAATAAGGTAGGGAACGACAATCGTCTGTGTGAATAGGTCCTCTGTGGTTGCAAACAATTTCGGACGTTGCCAGCGCCACTTGGAAGTCTTCTGGTCGTAGAAACGCCCATGACTGGCCCAGAGCGAAAGGTGACGGTTTTGCAAACCATGAGTGGGGTGGAATGGGGTAGAGATGTTCTTCACCCAAGGCTTGCCATCGTATTCAATGTTGCCCCACAGACGCGACTTGTCAGCGTTCTTTGACAGACGATTTGGGATAAGATCCTCAATATCCGTACCGTTGGCGATGATGCTTACCTTATATTTATTATAAGGCTTAGGCAGTTCGCTCTTCAGGCTTTTGTAAATCTGTTCTGTAATCTCAGGTGAAAACTCCTGCATGGCAAACCACTCATCGGTAGTGATGGTAAGGGTTTTCTCGGCATCGTCCACCTGATAGCCCTGCATGCGATACTGACGAGGTAGTCGCATGCTTTTTGGTTTATAGTTAGAAAAATATTGTTTCAGGCGGTCGGCCATCTTCGCCTCGTCTTTGGCTGACTGTCCGAAACAGAAAGCAGGGGCTGATAATAGCAGCAGATATAACAATGTCTTATACATGCGTTACACCTCCCCTATGGTAAAGTTCTCGGGGTAGCGCCCTTTGAAGTCTTTAAAATAATGTTTGATTTCTCGCATTTGTTCCTCAATATCACCATTAGGCACAATTGTCTTGGTGCAACGGATTAATTTCTTCTCATAGTCGACACCATAGAGCAGAATGGGAATTCCAGCCTTTTGGGCGATATAGTAGAAGCCGCGTTTCCATTCAGGATTCAGTTTGCGAGTGCCTTCTGGTGTTATACACAACTGGAATACAGATGATTTCTTCGCCGTCTCAGCAAGATTATCTGTCATACTAGTGTGCTTGGAACGCCATACGGGAATGCCACCCATACGACGGAATATAGGACCAAGAGGCCAAAAGAACCATTCCTTCTTCATGAGGAAATTGCTCTTCAGACCAGTACTCTTACTGTATAGTTGCCCAATGAGAAAGTCCCAGTTGCTAGTATGAGGGGCCAGGCATATAATAAACTTATTGGGGTGTGCTTCTGTTACCTCAGCTGTCCACCCCATACGTTTGTATAACAGCCATCGGCAGAATGATTGTAACATATTGTTTGTCGTTGTTTGTTAATCCGTGCGTTAGAAATTGTGAATCTGGTCGTAGATTTCACTGGCTTGTGCAGCAAATTTTTCTCTTAAATCCTTGTAATAAGCCTTAGCACTCATACCTGGCTCAGGGTGAGAAATACGACGGATGTAGTTGTTATGCATTTTGATTGTACTGTAGATGAGTGCCTCTGCACTTTCACGATTTTGACCATAAAGTGATGCTGCTACACACTCAGCGAAAAGTTCTTCGCAGATGTAGTTGATTGTCTGTTTCAAATGTCTTTTATTTGCCATAGTTCATTCTCCTTAAATTATGAATAATGTTTCTTTTGAGGTCAAAGATACTAAAAAAAAACGATATACAATGACTTTCATCAAAAAAAAAACTTAAAAAGCAGCATTTCTTTGTGTTTTCTCGCAAAAAAAGAGTATTTTTGCATTCGGAAATTTCAATTATTCATCAAATATAACATTTCAATACAATGGAAAAAAGTGCTTTGCAATTGGCGAGAGCCGCTTATCAGCCCAAATTGCCTAAGGCTCTTCAGGGCGCAGTGAAAATCAAGGAAGGTGCAGCTACACAGAGCGTGGGCGATCAGGAAGAGATCAAGAAATTGTTCCCCAACACCTACGGTATGCCTATCGTAGAGTTCGAGCCCGCTACTGAGGCCAATACCAAGAAGATGAACGTAGGTATCATCCTTTCTGGCGGTCAGGCTCCTGGTGGTCACAACGTTATCACAGGTCTCTTCGACCAGATTAAGAAGCTGAATCCTGAGAACCGTCTGTATGGTTTCATCCTCGGCCCTGGTGGTCTGGTTGATCATAACTACATGGAACTCACCAAGGAGATCGTTGATGAATATCGCAACACTGGTGGCTTCGACATGATTGGTTCGGGTCGTACGAAGCTGGAGAAGGTCGATCAGTTCGAGAAGGGTCTTGAGATTATCCGTGAACTCGACATCAAGGCTATCGTGATCATCGGTGGCGATGACTCTAACACCAATGCATGCGTACTCGCTGAGTACTATGCTGCCAAGAACTATGGCGTACAGGTGATCGGTTGCCCGAAGACCATCGATGGCGACCTGAAGAACGAGCAGATTGAGACCTCTTTCGGTTTCGATACCGCTTGTAAGACATACTCTGAGTTGATTGGTAACATTGAGCGCGACTGTAACTCAGCCCGCAAATACTGGCACTTCATCAAGGTGATGGGTCGTTCGGCTTCTCACATCGCCCTGGAGTGCGCTCTTCAGACGCAGCCTAACATCTGTCTGATTTCTGAGGAGATCGAGCAGAAGGCTATGAGCCTCGATGATATCGTGGAGTACATCGCCAATGCCGTTGCCGCTCGTGCTGCTGATGGTAACAACTTTGGTACCGTAATTATTCCTGAGGGTGTCATTGAGTTCATCCCTGCTATCAAGAAGCTCATCGCTCAGCTGAACGATGTGCTTGCTTTGCCTGAGGTAAAAGATATGGGTCGTTCTGAGCAGATAGACTTCGCTAAGAGTCACCTCACAGAGGAGAACCTCGCTGTGTTCAACAGTCTTCCCGTCGGTGTAGCCCGTCAGCTGGCCCTGGACCGCGATCCTCACGGAAACGTACAGGTATCGCTCATCGAGACTGAAAAACTGCTGTCAACAATGGTTGCCCAAAAGCTTGAGAAGATGAAGAAGGAAGGCAAGTATGTAGGTAAGTTCGGTACACAGCACCATTTCTTCGGCTACGAGGGACGCTGCGCAGCGCCTTCTAACTTCGACGCCGACTACTGCTATGCTCTCGGTACCTCAGCCGCTCAGCTGATTGCCAACGGCAAGACTGGTTACATGGCTATCGTGAAGAATACGACCGCTCCTGCTGAGCAGTGGATTGCCGGTGGTGTGCCCATCACGATGATGATGAACATGGAGAAGCGTGCTGGCGAGATGAAGCCTGTGATTCGCAAGGCTCTCGTTGAGCTCGACGGTGCACCGTTCAAGGAGTTTGCTGCACATCGTGACGAGTGGGCTCGCAAGACTGCTTATGTCTATCCCGGTCCTATCCAGTACTGGGGACCCTCAGAGGTTTGCGATCAGCCTACCAGAACTCTTGCTCTCGAGCAGGCAAAATAATTGATGCCTCAGAAGAACAACCCACATAAAAGGAAACAGACATCCGGACGCCGACAGAGTATTGTGCGACATAGGCGTCCGAATGTCTTTATTCGTCTGTTACAACATTTGCCCGGATGGGCATGGTGGATAGGCGGTAGTCTTGTCGTTGCTGGTTACGTGTTCTTCTTTTATTACATTTTTGTTAGTCCATTTGGCTTTCGGTGGCGTGCGCTATATGGCGACATCAGCTATCCCGAAGGATATGAAATTCATGGTATAGATATTTCTCATCATCAAGGAAAAATTGATTGGCAGGAACTTAAGGATCGTGGCATGATTGATAAATTTCCGGTGCGTTTTGTCATGATTAAGGCTACTGAAGGGTCTACTCGTATTGATCCTAATTTTGAGGATAATTTCTATCAGGCTCGCGAATACGGTTTTACTCGTGGTGCATATCATTTCTATAGTGTGCATTCGTCAGCTAAACCACAAGCTGCATTTTTTATCCGTAAGGTAAAACTCGAAAATGGCGACTTGCCACCTGTACTTGATGTGGAGCATAAACCAAAGAATCAGACTGACGAGGAATTTAAACAAAGCGTTCTTCAATGGCTTGATATCGTTGAAAAACACTATGGTGTGAAGCCCATTATCTACACCTACTATAAGTTTAAGACGCGATATCTGAGCGATCCGGTCTTTGATGATTATCCTTATTGGATAGCTCACTACTATGTAGACTCTGTGGAGTATCAAGGGAAATGGAAGTTTTGGCAGCATACAGATGTTGGACGTCTGCCAGGAATAAAGGGTAACGTAGACTTTAATATCTATAATGGTTCTATGTATGATTTGCGAAAAATGACCATTGGAGCCCGGGAACTGATAGGTGAGGATGCCTATAGTGACTAAATAGAAAAAATAACCTGCCTTTATTTTTCAATAAGGGCAGGTTATTTTCAAATACTCCGTTGTTATTTTCAAATACTCCGTTGTTATTTTCAAATACTCCGTTGTTATTCTTATCCGTTCATTGACAATAGGAATTCTTCGTTCGAATGTGTCTGTACCAAACGGTCGCGAACGGTATTCATGGCTTCGATGGGGTTCATCTCTGCAATATACTTGCGCATAATCCACATGCGGTTCAGCGTGGTTTGATCCTGCAGCAGGTCGTCGCGACGAGTAGATGACTGTACCAGATTGAGAGCAGGGAATACACGCTTGTTTGAGAGCATGCGGTCAAGCTGTATCTCAGAATTACCTGTACCTTTGAATTCTTCGAAAATCACTTCATCCATCTTTGAACCAGTTTCTACAAGTGCTGTAGCGATGATAGTCAACGAGCCGCCTCCCTCAATGTTACGGGCAGCACCAAAGAAACGCTTAGGCTTCTGCAGCGCATTGGCATCAACACCACCAGTCAAAACTTTACCAGATGCAGGACTTACAGTGTTGTAGGCACGAGCCAGACGTGTAATAGAATCGAGGAAAATAACAACGTCATGTCCACATTCAACCATACGTTTGGCCTTCTCCAATACGATACCTGCAATCTTAACATGACGGTCTGCTGGTTCATCGAATGTCGAGGCAATTACCTCGGCATTCACAGTACGTGCCATATCTGTAACTTCCTCAGGACGCTCGTCAATGAGCAACATCATGATGTATGCCTCAGGGTGATTGGCGGCAATAGCGTTAGCTATATCTTTCATCAGAATGGTTTTACCAGTCTTGGGTTGGGCCACGATGAGTGCGCGCTGTCCTTTACCGATAGGAGCAAAAAGGTCAACAATACGTACTGAAGGATTTGTTGTTGCCTTATCACCACAAAGCGTAAACTTCTCCTCTGGGAACAAAGGTGTCAGATGCTCGAAAGCCACACGGTTGCGTACCTCGTGAGGTTGTCGGCCATTGATGTAATTCACGTTGCACATGGCAAAATATTTCTCATTGTCATGAGGCGGACGGACAGTGCATTCCACAACGTCACCTGTTTTCAGGGAATACTTCTTAATCTGCTGGGGTGACACGTAGATGTCATCAGGTGATGATAGATAGTTATAGTCGCTGGAACGTAGGAAACCGTAACCATCCTGCAACACTTCGAGTACACCATTGCCATTTATCAGGTCTTCGAAATCAAACGTATCATTTCTGCTAGCAGGATTATCCATTGGCATTACAGCCTCGGCAACAGGCTGTTGTATCATTGGACGGTCAAACATGTCAAGGGTAGGGATGGCTGCTTCATCCTCAATAGGCAGGTCAACTGTAATGATGAAATCGCTACCATCGCCAGGATCACCTTCCCATACGCCAGTCCCTGCTTCGTCAATCAGTTCCTCACTTTCTATTTGATTATGTTGAACCATTTTTTCTTGCAGCTGGCTAAGCATTTCCTCGTTTATCTGTGAATTGCCAGAAGCCTGTGCTGCTTCAGGAATAATATCAGTAGCATCCACTGATGACTCCTGTTCTTTAAAATCAAGGGTTGCTTCATTTGTTTGGGGCTCTTGTGCCTTTTCAATTTCTTTAGCCTCTTCAGCAGCGGTAGCTTCCAATTCCTTCTTGGATTTACGACCACGTTTCTTGGGAGCAGGTTTTTCTGCATCTTCTTTTTCTTCTGCTGCTTTTGAATTTTCAGAAGCAGCCTGTTCTGCTGCTTCCTGCTCGGCAAACAATGAGTCTAGTGAAGGCTTTTTCTTTTTCTTGGTAGCTGTGGCTTTAGGGTCGAGACTTTCGCCATCAGTTCCATTGACAGTATATACCTTACTATTATCTTTTGTTATACGAGTGCGCTTGCGTTTAGGTGTTACAACACCTGCCGCTGAATTCTCTGCAGCTTTGTCAAGAATAGCATAGATGACATTTTCTAACTCGTCATTCTGTGACACTTTAATGTCTAATTCTGCGGCTATCTCCATGAGTTCGGGGATAGGTAGTTTTTCTAATTCTTCCTTTGTGTACATAGTGATTATATACAGTGATGTGAATGATAATACTTGATTGAAATAAGAAAACTCTGGAAAGAATGCTCCATCGTGATGGAGTCATGTTTTCAAAAATTCGACTGCAAAGGTACAAAAAAGATTCTGAAATGCCAAATCTTTCAGAATCTTTTTAACCCTTTTAATGATAAATCACTTAAAAGACGGCTTTTACTATCTTCCGAACATTGTCCGTCTTTGCCATTGTGTAGTAGTGGATGGCTGGTGCACCATGAGCCAGCAAGTCGCGACTCTGCGCGATAGCCCAATCGATACCAATCTGATAGGCATCATCCGAACTCTTGGCTTTGCTGAGCTCGCTGACCAGTGCTTGGGGTATGTCGATATGGAACGAACGAGGTAGCAGGTCTATCTGACGCTGGCTGGAGATGGGCTTTAAGCCTGGAATCACAGGAACCATAATACCTGCGTTGCGCACCTTATCGACGAAACTGTAATACTGGCTGTTGTCGAAGAACATCTGAGTGACGATATAATCGGCACCGGCCTCGACCTTCTGCTTAAGATTTTGGATGTCTGTATCGAGGTTAGCTGCTTCGTAGTGCTTTTCCGGATAGGCCGCCACGCCAACGCAGAAGTTCGTCGGCAGTCCGTTCTTTACTGTCGGGTCTAGATACGTGCCATGATTCAGGTTATGAATCATCCCCACCAGTTCTGAACTGTGGCTGAAACCATCAGGTTCTGGAATGAAGAAACGCTGCCCGGGAATGGCATCGCCACGTAGGGCTACCACATTCTGAATGCCCAGAAAGTGCAGGTCGAGTAACTCGCTCTCTACCTTGCTGCGCGAAGCACCGCCACAGATGACGTGAGGCACGATTTCGAGTTGTGGATAGCGTCGCATGATGGCAGCAACGATGGCAATGGTGCTGGGACGTTTAGCTAACGTCATCTTCGTGTAGGTGCCATTGCTGTTAGGCACGTATTCCACCTCGTCACGATGACAGGTAACATTGATAAACGGTGGTTCAAACTCCATCAGAGGATCGATGCTGTCATAGAGTCGGGTGACGTCGCTGCCCTTCAGTGGCGGAACCAGTTCGAAGCTGGCAAACGGTTGTTTGGAACTATTCAGAATGTCGATAACTTTCATGATTCTATTGTTTTGATTTAATGGGCAATGTATTTCGATAACAGTTGTTCACCTTCAGAGATGCTGATGCCACGTCGTTGGCAATAGTCAGCCAGCTGTGCCTCATCGATGCGTCCTACGGGGAAGTAACGAGCCTCTGGATGACAGATGAAGAATCCGCAGATAGAGGTAGAGGGTTGTATCGAATAGTGGTCGGTAAGCGTGATACCCAGCTGGCGTTCAGCATCCAACAAATCGAAGATGATGCGCTTCAACGAGTGGTCTGGACAAGTAGCGTAGCCAAAAGCCAAACGCAAAGCAGGTTGTTGACCATAAAGTGTCTGTTGCAGCCATTCTGCACATGCTTCTGACAAACGGGCACAGATAGCATGACTCATCAGTCGCTCAGCTTCGTCTGCGGGTTGTACGGTAGGACGGGCGACAATCGTGAAGAGTCCTAAAGGAGTCGAAAGTTGATTGTCGAAGTAGTCAGCGAGACAGAGGTAATGGCCTGTCATGCTCTGACTACGCAACATGGGGAGAACGGTATTGTCTTCCAACACAATATCGTTGCCACGACGTTTGGCGGATTCGAAATGTACCAGCGTCTGCACCTGAATCGTTTGTTGTTCGATGGCATGTTGCAAGTATTGCTTGCCTTCCTCCAAGGTGTGCTCTGCCTCTGGATTCACCAACAGCTGTTGCAAAGTCTCGCCCTTGAAGCCCCAAAACAACAGGAACATACGCCAATCGATGAAAGGCAGAATGTCTGATAGCTGAGGGATGATGTCCGAAGTCTGAGGAACGTATGTTGCAGGCTGATACGCAAAACGAGGCGCCTTACTATTGGCTTCTACGTATGGTGTCAGCGGAGCATGATGCTCTTCGTAGGCATCACGCAGCGTCTGTTGTTCAGCCTTGACTTGTGCTATCGTCGTTTTTGCATCCATCTGCAGATGTTTAGCCAATAGGGAGGTTTGCGAGGCATCGCCACCATACACCACACAACCATCGTATAGCGGAGCCAACTTGACAGCAGTATGTACTGCAGAAGTGGTGGCACCTCCAACAACAATGGGTACCGTAAGTCCTTTACGTTGGAAGAGCTGGCACAACAGTTCCATCTCTTTCAATGACGGGGTAATGAGTCCGCTGAGTCCTACCAGACAGGGCTTGCGCTTGCGCGTTTCTTCTAGAATTGTTTCATTGGGTACCATCACGCCAAGGTCTACGACATCGAAACCATTACAGCCTAGCACGATGCCAACGATATTCTTACCGATGTCATGTACGTCACCATTGGCAGTGGCCAACACTACGCATGGGCGTTCTGTCTTTTGTGCGCCTTGTTCTTGGTCGATGTAAGGCTGCAGGAAGGCAACGGCATCTTTCATCACTTTGGCTGACTTCACCACCTGGGGCAAAAACATCTTACCTTCGCCAAACAGCAGGCCAATATGTTCCATAGCCTGCATCAGTGGTTGTTCGATGACGTCAATGGGACGTCCATACTTTTCCAATGCTTCAGGGATATCGTCTGCCAAGTGACTGTTGTCACCCTTGCTCAAAGCGTAGGTTAAGCGTTCTTCGATGGTGTTGTTGCGCCAGGATGGGCCCACAGGAGAACCTGCGGGAGTAGTGGCTGAATCAGCGAGAACGGTAGAGGCGATGGCTATCAGGCGTTCGGTGGCTTCGTTGTCCGTATTCAGAATGACGTCCTCGACAGCCTTGAGTAGTGTGGGCTCGATGTCGTCGTACACCTGTAGCATGCCAGGGTTGACGATGGCCATATCAAGACCCTCGCGAATGGCGTGATAGAGGAATACGGAGTGCATGGCCTCGCGTACCTTATTATTACCACGGAAACTGAACGACAGATTGCTGACACCTCCGCTGGTCTTGCTCAGTGGCAGTTTTTTCTTAATCCAACCAATAGCGCGGATGAAGTCTACACCATATGCTTGGTGTTCTTTTAGTCCTGTGCCTACGGATAGGATATTGACGTCGAAGATAATGTCTTGCGGTGGGAGCCCAATGCCTGTCAACAGTTTGTAGGCACGTTCCGCAATAGCAATCTTTCGTTCGTATGTGGTGGCTTGTCCTTCTTCGTCGAAGGCCATTACCACGACAGCAGCTCCAAGTCTGCGCAACTCTTTGGCCTTGCTGATAAAGTCGTCCTCGCCATTCTTCAGACTGATGGAGTTGACGATGCATTTACCCTGCGTATTTTTTAATCCTGCCAAAACGGTGGACCAGTCTGACGAGTCGATCATCAGTACGGCACGGCTTACGCCTGGGTCGTTCGATATATAACGACAGAAGGTCTGCATCTCCTGTTGGCTGTCGAGCATGGCATCGTCCATATTGATATCGATGATGGAAGCCCCACCTTCTATCTGATGGCGTGCTACGCTCAGCGCTTCGTCATACTGCTTTTCAGCTATCAATCGTGCAAATTTACGTGAGCCTGCCACGTTGGTACGTTCGCCAACATTCGTAAAGTTGCGTGTCTCCTTATCAACCAGCAATGGCTCCAAACCTGAGAGCCACATGCGCTGGTCTGCATTAGCCAATGCGCGTGGCTGTAGGTCTTTTAGTGCTTCGCTGATAGCACGGATATGTTCTTCGTTAGTTCCACAACAGCCACCTGCAATATTCAGCAATCCTGCCTCTGCCATCTGGCGCAGATGACTGGCCGTATAAGCTGGCAACTCGTCGTATTCGCCCATTTCGTTGGGCAAACCTGCATTAGGATAGAGCGAGAGATGTACTGGGAGATAGCTCGACAATTGTTCGACAAACGGACGCAGATCCGTCACACCAAACGAGCAGTTCAGTCCGAAACTCAATAGGTTGGGGTAGTGGCTGATGCTGATGTAGAAAGCCTCTAAGGTCTGACCTGTCAGCGTGCGTCCGCTGCGATCGTTAATGGTGGCAGACACCATCAGGGGTATCTCTATTTCTTTTCGTTCGTTGATACGCTCGATGGCATAGATGGCTGCTTTGGCATTCAGTGCATCAAAGCAAGTCTCCAACAACAGCAGGTCAACGCCTCCATCAATGAGTGCCTCAGCCTGTTCCTCATAGGCTGCAGCCATCTCGTCGAAAGTGATGTTACGACTGCCTGGGTCGTTCATATCGGAAGCCAGAGAGAGCGATTTCGACGTGGGACCCATAGAACCTGCGACGAAAACATTCTTACCATCTGCAGCCTCTCTTGCAATGCGTGCACCAGACAACGCCATCTCGCGTGCTTGATTCTCGCAACCGTATTCTTTCTGACTGATACGGTTGGCAGAAAAGGTGTTCGTCGTGATGATGTCGGCACCAGCCTCGATATATTGCTCGTGAATCTTTCGGATAACTTCAGGAGCCGTCAGGCAGAGCACATCGTTGTTGCCCACAAGAGACACGGACCATTCCTTAAAATGTCCCAGATGATAGCTTTCAGCTGTTAGTCCCGAAGCTTGTATTTTGGTGCCCATCGCACCATCCAGTATGAGTATGCGTTGTCTTAAACTGGCTTTAATGTCCATTGTCACTTAGTTTTTGCGATGCAAAGATACGAATAAGTGAGCAAACAGCCAAGAAAAACAAAGCTTTTTCTACAAATTAACTTATGGCTTACTTAAAGGTGTATTCGCTGATACCAACCGTGTGGTGCTCCATCAGTTGGCGCATAGAGGTACGAATGGCATTGCGATTCTTTCGTTCGATAACAGTCATCACGCTGTCGGGCTCGTCGATGGGGAGGATGCGGTAGTTATGCTGACGGTTGTTGTCAGTAGGACGACTAACCCAGTAGAGCGTATAGCCACAATCACTCAGACGTGTGACGCTCTTCTTGCCGGTAATTGTGGGCACGATGCCTGGACGAACCGTCTTCGTAAACTCCATGCGCACCATGTAGCCACCATAAGTGTTGGGCTTCGACTGGTTGCTCACCACGTTACCCATTGACCATGCTACGAGATGGCAACTGTCTGGTGTCAGCTCCAAAGGCTGGGCAACGTGCGGATGTCCGCCAATGACGTGGTCGACACCGTTGTCGATGAGCCATCGTGCCATATCGCGCTGCTGCTGTGAGGGCAACAGCTGATACTCTATTCCCCAATGGGGCAGGGCAATGATGACATCGGGATTCATTAGCTTAGCAGCCTGGATATCGCGACGAATCTGGACGGTATCCATATAGTTCACTACGTTGGGCGCTTGCACCTGAATACCATTAGTGCCGTAGGTAAAGTTCAGCAGCACGATGCGCAGTCCGTTACGTTCAAGCAAGAACGGATACTGTTTCTGACGCTCCTGCTCGTTGACGTAGGTGCCAAGATGGGGCACACGCAACGAGTCCATCATCATGATGGTACGCTCGAGTCCTGACTTGCGACTGTCCAGACAGTGGTTGTTTGCTGTGAGCAGAATGTCGAAACCGGCGTCGATGCAAGCTTGCAAATACTCATCGGGTGCACGGAACTGGGGATAACCGGTGTAAGGCTTACCACCTAGCGTCACTTCGAAATTGCCAATAGCCACATCGGCACGTTCCACTTCAGGGCGGATGCGTGCAAAACACTCATCGTAGTTGTAGCTGCCGTCCTTCTGCAGGGCTGCATTGATCTGCGGACCATGCTGCATCAGGTCACCAGCAATCAGCAAGCTGAGGTGGTGTTCCTCAGCCTGCTGAATAGTAGTAGTCTCTGTCGTTCCTTTCGTGTGTTCTGCACGACACGAAGAGGACGTCAAAGTGATGAAACCAATGGCTACTATCAGAAGTTTCTTCATCAGCCAAAGTTTTACTTATTGGCGACAGCTGCCTGTTCGATGGGCAGACAGCGCTTGTAGTTCTCGATGTACTTTTCGAAACCGGCAACATCCTCGACAGTAGGAGCGATAGAGATACCGGTGTTGCCTGCAAAGACAACATCCTCGAGATAGTCGGCCAGATTCTTACCATTATTATTAATAAGGTAGCCAGCCAACAGGGCAATACCCCAAGCACCACCTTCGCCAGCAGTTTCCATCACGCTGATGGGGCTGTTCAGTGCAGCAGCCAGCATGCGCTGACCTACGCCAGGCGTCTTGAAGTAGCCGCCATGACCTGTGATGCGATCAACCTTGATCTTCTCGTCCTTGAACAGGATGTCGTTACCAATCTTCAGCACACCAATGGCACCATAAAGGTTGGCACGCATAAAGTTGGCCAGGTTGAACTTATCGTTAGCAGAGCGAACGAAGAGGGGACGACCATCAGCTAGACCTGTTACAGGCTCACCACTGACATAGTTGTAGGCCATCAGACCACCGCAGTCGGTATCGCCTTCGAGTGCCTTGTTGAACAGCTTGCCATAAAGTTCATTCATATCAACCTTGATGCCAAGCAGTTGCTGATACTCCTTAAAGAGGTTTACCCAGGCGTTGATATCGCTGGTACAGTTGTTACAGTGAACCATTGCCACGAGACTGCCGTCAGGTGTGGTTACCATATCGATCATCTCGTAAGGCTTGCTGAGCGGCTTCTCGAGAACAATCATGGAGAATGAGGATGTTCCTGCGCTGACATTACCTGTGCGCTGCTTAACAGCGTTGGTGGCAACCATACCTGTACCTGCATCGCCCTCTGGAGGACAAACGGGGATACCAGCTTTCAGGTGTCCGCTGACGTCGAGCTTCTTGGCTCCCTCTGGTGTGAGGAATCCAGCGTTCTCGCCCGCATTCAGAGACTTCGGAAGAATGTCGAGCAGCTTCCAAGAGAATCCCTTCGGTGCGATGAGTTCGTCAAACTTTTTAACCATCTCTGCATCGTAGGTCTTGGTGGCCGGATCGACAGGAATCATACCTGATGCGTCGCCTACGCCGAGAACGAACTGACCCGTAACCTGCCAGTGAACATAACCTGCGAGGGTAGTGAGATACTTGATGTCGCTGACGTGCTCTTCGTTGTCGAGGATAGCCTCATAGAGATGGCTGATGCTCCAACGGAGAGGGATGTTGTAGTTGAAGAGCTTAGAGAGCTCGGCAGCAGCCTTACCTGTGTTGGTGTTACGCCAGGTGCGGAAGGGCACGAGGATCTCCTGCTTCTCGTTGAAAGCCATGTAGCCGTGCATCATAGCTGTGAAACCGATGGCAGCAAGGGCTTCGATCTCGCAGTCGTACTGCTTCTGGACATCCTTGCGGAGGTCGGCATAGCAGTCCTGGAGTCCGTACCAGATGGCTTCGGTAGAATAGGTCCAGAGACCGTCTACCAACTGATTTTCCCACTCGTGTGAGCCCTGTGCGATGGGCTTATTGTCCTCGTCGATGAGGACGGCCTTGATGCGGGTAGAGCCAAACTCGATACCGAGAATGGCCTTACCAGCTTCGATTGTCTGTTTTGCTGTCATATACTATTTCAGAGCTTTGTTCAACATGTAATAAATCTCATTGTTCTGGAGCTGCTGCTTGAAATCGTAGATCTTGGTATCCTTGTTGATCTTGACATACTCCAGACCCAGCATCTCTGCGAAGTCCTCCCAGTACTCTTCGGTGATGTCGTAAGAGAACGCGCTGTGGTGCGTACCACCAGCGAGGATCCATGCACCAGCACCAATCTCGAATGTAGGCTGTGGAACCCAGAGAGCGCTGGCAACAGGAAGATTTGGCATTGGCTTCGGCTCGATGCACTCTACCTCCTGAGAAATCAGACGGAAGCGGTTGCCGAGGTCTACAACAGTAGCCTTGATACCACGACCTGTCTTTGATGTGAACACGAGGCGGGCTGTCTGCTGCTTGCGGATACCGATGCCGAGGAAGTGAACCTCGAGCTTTGGCTTATCAGAAGCGATGAGCGGACAAACCTCGAGCATGTGGCTCTGCAGACATGAAGAGCGATCGCCAGCGAAGTTAAGGGTGTAGTCCTCGAGGAATGAGCATCCTGTAGGCATGCCCTGCTGGATCACCCAGAGAGAACGATACAGACAAGCTGTCTTCCAGTCACCCTCGGCACCGAAACCGATACCCTCGGCCATCAGACGCTGAGAAGCGAGACCTGGAATCTGATCGAATCCTACGAAGTTAGGATCGTTGATGTCAGCATCACCCAAGTCGTCGAAGTTAGTAGTGAAAGCTGTAGCACCCTCGTCCTTCAGTACGCGACGCAGAGCGATTTCTGCCTTAGCAGCATTCTTAACCTTCTCCCAGTAAACCTCTTCGCCACTCTCGTCGATCTTGATGGTGTACTCCTTCTTGTACTCCTCAACGAGGGCATCAGCCTCTGCATCAGTAACCTTCTTGAAATACTCCATCAGAGATGATACTGGATAGTAATCTACGTGGTAGCCCAGACGCTGCTCGAACTCTACGCGATCACCATCGGTAACGGCTACGTTGTTCATGTTCATACCGAACATCAGACAGCGAACGTTCTTGGCATCAGCAACACCAGCAGCTACGCGAGCCCATACGGCAATCTGCTTCTGAGCTGCCTCGTCCTTCCAGTAGCCGCAAACCACCTTGCGAGGAACACGCATACGGGTGCAGATATGTCCGAACTCGATATCACCGTGAGCACTCTGGTTGAGGTTCATGAAGTCCATGTCCATCGTTGCCCAGGGAATCTCGGCGTTATACTGTGTGTGGAAGTGGAGCAGAGGTTTCTGCAAGGCCTGAAGACCCTTGATCCACATCTTGGCTGGTGAGAAGGTGTGCATCCAAGTGATGATACCTACGCACTTGTCGTCGTTGTTGGCTGCCTTCATCACATCCTCTACTTCCTTAGAACTGTTGGCTGTGCCCTTATATACTACCTTGATGGGGATGATGCCACTGTTGTTCAGGCCCTCAACCATCTCCTTTGAGTGCCCATCGACAGCTACGACTGCGTCGCCTCCGTAAAGCAACTGTGCACCAGTCACCCACCAAATCTCTAAATTATCGAATGCTTTCATATACTTTAAGTTTCTATTCTTGATTACTTCTTTTTCTGACCGTAATAGGCATTGGGACCATGCTTACGTGAAAAATGTTTCTCTACGAGTAGCGGATTCATTGTCGTTTCCGGATTGAGTGTGAACGAGATGTATGCCATCTTGGCAACCTGCTCTGTGACGACAGCATGATAGACAGCTTGGTCGGCATCCTTTCCCCATGCAAATGGGCCGTGGTTCTTCACCAGTACAGCAGGTGTGTGGACAGGATTGATTTCTCCATTGAGGAAACGATTGACAATGACGACTCCTGTATTGTGCTCGTATTCCGGCATCTGGTCGGCAGTCATAGCATCGGTGCAGGGAATGCAGTCGTGGAAGTAATCGGCATGTGTCGTACCTATGTTGGGAATGTCTTTACCGGCCTGTGCCCAGGCGGTGGCGTAGGTCGAGTGAGTGTGGACAATGCCACCCAGCTCAGGGAATGCCTTATACAGCACGAGGTGAGTCGGTGTGTCGCTACTGGGGTTGAGGTCACCCTCGACGACTTTACCGGTCTCAAGGTCTACGACCACCATATCCGAAGCCTTCATGACATCGTACTCCACACCACTGGGCTTGATAACTACGAGGCCTTTCTCGCGGTCGATAGCCGAGACGTTGCCCCAAGTGAATATCACCAAATTATGTTTTACAAGGTCGAGATTGGCCTTGAAAACCTTTTCTTTAAGTTCTTCTAACATTTGTTTAATTACAGTTTAAAGTTCGGGTCTTCGTCGTACGCCTTCTTGTTGAAACGGTAGAGGGCAGCACCACGTTTGGAGTGGTTTTTGTCGATTAAGTCAGTCTTCTCAATATAATCCATCTCTTTGATGCGCTTGCGGAAGTTGCGTTTGTCCACGTCTTCGCCAATGACAGCCTCGTATAGACGCTGCAGTTGGGTGAGCGTGAAGAGCGGGGGCAGTAGCTGGAAGCTGATGGGGCGCGTTTTGATCTTGTCGCGCATCAGCTTGATGGCTCGTTTTACCATCTCGTTATGGTCGGAATACATGGCGGGCATCTTGTCGACGTCCACCCAATCTACGCCGTGTTCCAGACGCAGTTTGTCGTCATATTCATTGACATTGATTAGCGCATAGTAAGCCACCGAGACCACACGTTCGCCTGGGTCACGATCGATGCTGCCAAAGGCTCCCACTTGGCGCATATAGATTTTATGCAGTCCCGTCAGTTCTTTGAGCGTGCGGTTAGCGGCTTCGTCGAGACTCTCGTCACTACGAACGAAGCCTCCGTAGAGACTCCATTCGCCGCGACCAGGGTCCAACTGTCTGCGACCGACGAGAATCTTTAGCTTGTTGTTATCGAAGCCGAAGATGATGCAGTCAACAGACAGCAAGACTTTCTGAAATTCTTTATAATACGTTGTCATTACCTTATTGTATTACCACAGAGCAATGTAGAGAACAGTCAGGATAACGATAACACCGATAGCGCCGATGTTGAACACCTTGTCGGTATGGAAGATGTCCAGGTCGATAGATACCAGCTTCGGATCCTGAACCTTGTCCAGGGCGTTCGAACGCAGGTAGATACCGATGGTGGCCGTGATGGCTGCAAAGAAAATCATAGCGCCCTCGAAGCCGAGAATGTGCAGAGGCTCGCTGAAGAAACCGCCAATGCAGAGTGCCAGTGAAACGGCAGCAATGATAAACATGATGCGGCTCCACATCAGCTGAGTCTTAATAGTATTTGCGTCAAGCTCGTCAGCAGGAACAGACTTCTTGCTCTTTAGTGAAATCCAAACGAACAGGATAATCAGCGAGATGAACACAATGCCTGAACGTACCAGGAATGGCATGTCGGGGAACGCGAACTTGTAAATAATTGAGAACGCGAAAGTACCGATAGCGCAGACAACAGCAGCAGTACCGCTGGCACGCTTCCACAGCAGACCGAGGCCGAAGATGACGACGACGCCGGGATAAACGAAGGCAGAATACTCCTGAATGAACTGGAAGGCCTGATCGATACCGCCCATCAACGGATAAACAGCAATCAGAGCGATAATCAACGCGGTGACAGAAGTCAGACGACCAACGTTTACGAGTTTCTTCTCAGAGGCGTTCTTATTGATGAACTGTTTGTAGATATCCATCGTGAAGAGGGTGGAGGTAGAGTTGAACATCGAAGCCAGTGAAGAAATAACGGCAGCAGCGAGTGCAGCAAAACTCAGACCCTTAACTACGGTAGGTGTGAAGTTGCGGATGAGGAAAGGATAAGCGTCGTCGGAACGAGAGATTGAGCCGGCAAGTGTCTCGCGCAGGGCATCACACTCAGGAGCATTCATAATGTAGAAGGCACAAACACCGGGGATACATACGATGAAAGGAATCAAAATTTTCAGGAAGGCTGCGAATACCATACCCTTTTTAGCCTCGTCGAGTGACTTGGCTGCCAGACCCTTTTGGATGATATACTGGTTGAAACCCCAGTATCCCAGGTTGGTAAGCCACAGGGCACCGAAAATCAGTACGATACCAGGATTAGTGAAGAAGGGGTCGTCCTGAACAACAGGATAGGCATCAACATTACGGGTTACCACGAGGTTAAAGTGCTTGTCGGCCGGATTCTGCGCCAGATAGTCCTTGATGTGGGTCAGTGCGTCCCAAGCTCCTCCTAAGCCCATCTCGTCACCAATGACAGACAGTGCAGCGTAAGCAGTAATCAGACCACCACCAACGAGGAAGGTCACCTGCATCACGTCAGTCCAAGCCACGGATGCTAGACCGCCATAGATAGAGTAAACACCGGCGATGATGAACAGCGACAGGATGATGCACATGCGAACCTGGTCGATTTCGATACCTGCTACCATAATTGTCATGTCGGTAGGCAGACCGAGAATCTGCTGAATTGCTAGGGCACCCAGCCATGCTACTGATGTCAGATTAACGAATACATAGAGGAACAGCCATAACAGCGAGAAGGCGAAACCTACACCCCAGTTGTAACGCTCGCGCAGGAACTGAGGAATGGTAAAGATTTTCTTCTTAATCATCAATGGCAACAGGAACTTACCTACTACCAGCAGTGTGGCGGCAGCCATCAGCTCGTAAGCAGCAGGAGCGATACCTGATGCGAATGCCGAACCAGACATACCGATAAATTGTTCAGCTGAGATGTTGGCGGCAATGAGTGATGCACCAACAGCCCACCAAGTCAGGGTGTTACCTGCCAAGAAGTAGTCGGTTGACGATTTCTCTTCGCCCTTTTTGGTACGCGACAAGAACAGTCCCATACCAACAAGGATAACAATGTAGATAGCAAAGACCAAATAGTCCGCTGTAGCGAAGCCATTGTTGCTTAACGCTTCAAAAATTTTGTCCATTTGTTAACTGTTTTATTAATTTTAATTAGTAATTATTCTTCGTCAAACTATTTACTTCGTCGAAAACTTATATGCTGCATGGCTGAAGTACTTCTCGCCTGGATTCAGCACGGGGCTAGCCCACTCAGGATGGTTGGGACTGTCGGGATACTTCTGGCTCTCAAGACATATGCTGACGTGCTTGGGATACTTCACACCGTGCTTGCGGATGATGTCGGCATCCTTGCCAACGCCTTGGAAGTTACCGCTGTAAACCTGTACGCCAGGCTCATTGGTGAACATCTCCATGAAGATACCGGTCTTGGGGCTGTAAAGTGAGGCACAAACCTGTGTATCGTCACCCTTGCCATCTTTATAGGTGTTCAAACAGTAGTTGTGGTCGTAACCGGTAGCATTCTGAATCTGGTCGAACTGGCTGTTGATAGAGTCACCCACAGCGTGGGGTGTGCGGAAATCCATAGCAGTACCCTCAACCGACTTGATCTCGCCTGTGGGGATGTAGAGCTTGTCAGAAGGTGTGAAATTGTCGGCATTCACATACAGCACTTGGTCGTAGGCGGCCTGTGTGAAATCACCACTCAGATTATAGTAGTTGTGATTCGTCTGGTTGATGATAGTCGGTTTGTCAGTTTCAGCCTCCCAAGTCATATCCAGCACGTTGTCTGCAGTTAGCGTATAAGTCGTAACAGCTGTCACTTTACCAGGAAAACCGTTCTCGCCATCCTCAGCAACGATAGTCAATTTCAGAATAGAGTCGCCAATCTGCTCAGCCTCGTATACCTGATTCATCCAACCAGAAGTACCACCACCATGCAGGCAGTTAGGACCATCGTTCTGCTTCAACTGATAGGCAGTGTCACCAAGCTTGAAGGCGCCGTTCTTGATGCGGTTGGCATAGCGGCCTACGCTTGATCCGTAGTCTGAGGGAGAATTCAGCGTATCGGTATACTGCGCAATGTTGTCAAAGCCCAGCACAACATCAGTTGGTTTACCATCTTTGTCTGGAACGACGAGCGAAACGATACGTCCACCATAGTTGGTGATGCATACCTCCATGCCGTTTGCGTTCTTCAACGTGTAGAGCTTCACGGGCTTTTCGTTGATAATGGTATCAAACTTGGCAGGGTCGAGACCCGATACCGTCAGTACTTTCTGCTCACCAGAAGTACATGCTGTAAACATAGCGACTGCCATGCTTGCAACTGCGAAAACTGTTTTCAAGTTTTTCATTGTTAATAATAGTTTTAGTTAAATATGCAAATTTTGGTTGTAAAATTACTACTTATTTTCCTAACGGCAAAGAAAAAAGAAGAAAAAAACAAGCGTAAGGTGTTATTTTCACACCTTACGCCAATTATTTAACGTTTTCTAACAGAAAATGCTGCTTATTTTGTGACTTTACAGCAATTGTTATCTATCTGAAGATTAGCATACTTTATGCGAACCATCACTAATGACGACATCGTAGACCTTTGGTTCATGACCATATTTTTCCTTGAAGCGCTTTTTGGCATCCTCAATGAATTTACGATAGAGGTCATTGCGAACTAGATTGATGGTACAGCCTCCAAAGCCGCCACCCATAATACGTGAGCCTGTCACACCGTTTTCTTTGGCAATCTGGTTCAGGAAGTCTAGTTCCTCACAACTTACCTCGTAGTCTTTAGACAGTCCATCGTGGGTTTGGTACATTAGCTCACCAACCTTCTCGTAGTCGCCTTCTGTCAATGCGTCGCATACAGCCAGTACACGATCCTTCTCACCAAGTACAAACTTGGCACGGCGATAGTCGTCGGCACCAATTTCTTCCTTTACCTCATCCAATTGTTCCCATGTACAGTCGCGCAGGGTTTCGAATTTAGCTTCAGGATGTTTGGCCTGAACACACCTAACCACTTTCTCGCACGACATACGACGATCATTATAGGGTGAACCTGACAACTGGTGTTTTACTACAGAGTCGAGCAGGACGAGACGATAGCCGTCGGGCTTGAAGGGGAAGTATTGGAACTCACGACTGCGACAGTCGAGGCGCATCAGACATCCTGCTTTTCCGAAGACAGAAGCAAACTGGTCCATGATGCCACAATTCACACCACAGTAGTTGTGTTCTGTTGCCTGACCTGCAAGCACCAAATCCCACTGCGATACTTTATTGTCGCCGAACAAGTCGTTCAAGCCAAAGGCAAAACAGCTCTCCATAGCAGCACTTGAAGACATACCAGCACCCAAAGGAACATCGCCTGCAAAGGCAATATTAAAGCCTTTAACGGGAACGCCCAACTTCCTCATTTCTAAAGCGATGCCATATATGTATCGAGCCCATGATGCACGCGGTCCGTTGGGGTCTGAGAGCTTGAAATCTACACGGTCCTTCAGGTCGATAGCATAAGCCATTACGGTATCTTCCGTACCATTGATGCGCATTTCTGCCATCACTCCTTTATCCACTGCACCAGGAAACACAAAACCGCCATTGTAGTCTGTGTGCTCACCAATTAGGTTGATGCGTCCAGGAGAAGCATAAACATTTCCTGTTTTTCCATCAAAGTGCTTGATGAATCGGCTTCTTACAAAATCAACTTCCATCATAAGTAGTTTGTATATGATTTTTACTCAGCTACGCCAAAGCGGTAGATAGTCTTCTGCTTGTACTGCTCACCAGGATTCAATACTACTGATGGGAAGTAGGGACGGTTTGGCGTATCGGGGAAGTGTTGTGCTTCCAGACAAACGGCTGAACGACGTGGGAAAGTACATCCGTTAGCACCCTTATAGCCTGTAGCGAAGTTTGCTGTATAGAGCTGCATGCCAGGTTCTGTGGTGTAACACTCCAGTGTACGTCCGCTCTTTGGATCAGTAATGCGTGCTGCAAATGAGAGTTCTCCCTCTTCCTTCTTGTTAAGCACGTAGTTATGGTCGTAACCGTGACCGAACTTAATCTGCTCATTGTCAGCTTCAATCTCACGTCCGAAAGTCTTCGGTGTGCGGAAATCGAATGGTGTACCGGCTACCTTCAGAATTTCACCTGTAGGAATAGCGGTATCATCAGTAGGCAGATAGAAATCTGCATTAATCTCACACAATTGGTCTTCGATGGTTGGAGTAGGATCAGCAGTACCTGATAGCGAGAAGAAGGCATGGTGTGTCAAGTTGACAATGGTCTTCTTGTTCGTTGTGGCCAGATACTCTATCACAAGTTCGTTCTGGTCGGTAAAGGTAAACTCTACCGTTACATCGAGTTCGCCGGTATAACCTTCTTCACCATACGATGAGATGCGGTGCAGAGCTAGCGAACGGGGCCCCATCTGGCGCGCATCCCAAACCTTGCAGTTGAACCCCTTGTCGCCACCGTGCAGATGGTTAGGACCGTCGTTCAATGCCAACTGATAGTCCTTGCCGTTCAGCGTAAATTGTCCTTTGCAGATACGGTTGCCCCAGCGACCAATCAGTGTTGAGAGATATGGTTCTTTACCACTGGTGAGCTGCTCAATATTTGCATGTCCCTGAATGACGTTGCCTACCTTGCCATCCTTGTCTGGAACCATAATAGCACAGATTGCGCCACCATAGTTAGAGATAGCTACTTCATAACCCTTACGGTTCTTCAAAATGTAAAGATCCGTTTTCTTTCCTTTGATAGTGGTCTGGAAATCTTTGCGATTCAGACCACACAAATTCGCGTTTTCCGTTGTGTTAGCCATATTCGTTTTGTTTATTGGTTAATAAAAACTACCTGCAAAGTAACCAAAAAAAAACGAGAAAGACGAAAGAAAGACCAAAAAAAACGTTTATAGGAATGTTAAAAACAACTAAATGCAATCTTTGAGGAAGTCGCCTACCACGTATGAAGAACCTCCTACATAGATGAAATCGTTGGCTGATGCAGCATGAAAAGCAGCATTATACGCCTCATTTACAGTGGAGTACGAGTTTCCTGTAAGACCATGTTCTTTGGCTTTTTGCAATACAACAGTCTCTGGAATCGCTCTTTTGGTGTGAGCTTTGGTAAAATAGAATTTGGCATGTTTAGGTAGCAAATCGAGTACTTTATCAATGTCTTTATCATCTACCATGCCAAACACGATGTGCATTTGTTGACATTCTACGGAGGCTAGCTGACGGCTCAGGTACAGCCATCCGTCAACATTGTGGCCTGTGTCACAAACCACCTTGGGCGACTGCTTTAATATTTGCCATCGTCCCATCAGTCCTGTCAGCTTGGCAACATTGCCAATACCCTTTTCAAGTTCTTTATAATTATTGTCGTAGGCATGACCTTCGCTGGCTTCGGAGATATATCCTTGCTTAGCTAGCTCATGAACGGCAAAGAGTACTGTATTCAAATTCTGTTTCTGATAGATACCACCCAAGTCTCCATTCAGATGACCAAGATGTTTCAAATCATAGTGCATACCACCTTCTGGTCTTGGTTCGGCACTTATCACTTCCGGTTCATCCTCAGCAAAGATGATAGGGGCTCCCATTTCGCGAGCCTTAGCTTCAAATACAGGTCGTGTCTCTGTATTCGATGCACCAATCACCACGGGTGTACCTCTTTTAATAATACCAGCTTTCTCGCCAGCTATCTTTGCTAGCGTGTCACCCAGAAATTGCGTATGGTCAAAACTAATGTTGGTAATGACGCTAACCAGGGGCTCGATGATGTTGGTGCAGTCAAGTCGTCCGCCAAGTCCAACCTCCACCACAGCAATGTCAATGTTCCTCTCTTTGAAATACTGGAAGGCCATTGCTGTAGTAACTTCAAAGAATGAAGGATGTAGGGGTTCGAAGAAAGAGCGGTGTTCCTCAACGAAGTCAATCACAAATTGCTGACTAACAGGACTACCATTTACGCGGATGCGCTCACGAAAGTCTACAAGGTGGGGTGAGGTATAGAGACCTACGCGATAGCCACACTCTTGGAGTATGGAGGCAATAGTGTGTGAAACGCTGCCCTTGCCGTTTGTTCCACCTACATGGATGGTTTTATAGGCTTGGTGGGGGTGTCCCAGATGTTCGTCAAGTGCCAGTGTATTGCTCAGTCCTTCTTTATAACCAGATGCCCCTTGTCTTTCGAACATGGGCATCTGGTTATAGAGGTATTCGCAAGTCTCTTCGTAATTCATGCTTAGCTGAAATAGTTCTTGAATTTCTGGAAGATGCTACGCTTAGTGGCTGCATCGCCCTTGAAATTATCGCTCTGGCGGAATTGTTCAATGGCTTCCTTCTCTTCACGCGACAGTGTCTTTGGCACGTAAACGCTGACGTTTACAACCAGATCTCCATTGCCGCGCCCATAGCCTTGTACGGCAGGCAAACCCTTGCCTCTCAGTCGCAACGTCTTACCAGGCTGTGTGCCGGCCTCCATCTTAACCTTCAGTCGGGTACCCTCAATAGTCGGTATTTCTACCTCACCACCTAAGGCCGCCGTTGGGAAGTCAAGCAATAAGTTATATATCAAGTCGTTGTTGTCGCGGATATAGGTATCGTTCTCCTCTTCCTCGATGAAAACCTGGATATCACCATTGTCACCCTTGCGATGACCAGCATTGCCCTTGCCGGGAACGTTAACCACCATACCTTCTGCAACACCAGCAGGAATTTTAATTTCCACAACTTCCTCGCCTTTCTCCACACCTGTGCCGCCACAATGCTTACATTTGTTCTTAATGACCTGACCTTCACCACCGCACGTTGGACATACGCCTTGAGTCTGCATCATACCAAAGATGCTTTGCGTAGTGTGGGTAATGACACCAGAACCGTGACATGTAGGACACACTTCGCTGGTACTGCCAGCTTCGGCACCAGAACCATGACAATGAGTACAGGTAATATCTTTGCGTACTTTGAACTTCTTGGTGACGCCATGCGCGATTTCCTGTAACGATAAGCGGACTTTCAGACGCAGGTCGGAACCACGATGTCTTTGTGCACCACGTTTTGTGCCGCCGAAACCGCCAAAGCCTGCATGTCCGCCAAAGATGTCGCCGAACATCGAGAAGATGTCGTCCATATTCATTGAGGCTCCACCAAACGGGTCGAAGCCACTACCACCCATGCCGCCAGGTCCATTGAATCCAAACGTGTCATACTGCTGACGTTTTTGTGGGTCATGCAAAACATCGTATGCCTCAGCAGCCTCCTTGAACTTCTCCTCAGCTTCCTTGTTGCCGGGGTTGCGATCAGGGTGGTATTTGATGGCGATGGTGCGGTACGCCTTCTTGATTTGGTCTTCTGTGGCGTTTTTGTCAACGCCAAGCACCTCATAATAGTCTCGTTTCTGTGCCATATTATTGTCCTACTGCCACTTTGGCGTGGCGAATCACTTTATCGTTCAGCTGATATCCCTTCTGCAGACAGTCAATGACTTTACCCTTTTTGTCGTCGCCCATGCCAGGAACCATAGCTACTGCTTCGTGTACGTCGGTGTTGAAGTCAGCATCCTTGGTCTCGATCTCCTTGACACCAAGTCCCTCAAGGGTTTTCATCATCTTGTGGTAAATCAGCTCCATGCCCTCGCGAACCACAGCAATATCGTCGGTCTTGGCGCCGTTATCGATGGCACGCTCCATATCGTCAATGATGGGGAGAATGGCACTAACGGTCTTCTCGCCACCATTCAGGATGAGTTCTGCTTTCTCCTTCAGGGTACGTTTGCGGTAGTTGTCGAACTCTGCTGTCTTATAGAGCATCTGGGTTTTCAGATCTTCAATCTCTGCTAGAGCCTTTTCCAGCGGATCCAACTCTTCTTGCTCAGCTTCATTCGGAGTTTCCGGATTTTCTGTGTTATCCGTTGTCTCTTCCTGCTGATTGGGAGTCTCCTCCTCTTCCATGTTCTTTATTTCTTCTTCTGTCATAGTTACAATAATTAATGTTTTGCTAAGCCCAATGCAAATTTCGTGCCAAACTATGCGTACAGCTCAGCTTTCTTTTCCTTGATGCTTTCGTCGTAGATGTAATCATCATACGTCGTCAGTTTGTCGATGGTACCCTTGGGCGTCAGCTCAATGATGCGGTCGGCTACGGTATTGATGAACTCATGGTCGTGCGATGCGAACAAAATGTTGCCCTTGAACTGTATCAAGTTGTTGTTGAAGGCCTGAATCGATTCCAAGTCCAAATGGTTCGTAGGTGTATCCAGAATCAGACAGTTGGCATTCTTCAGCTGCATACGGGCAATCATGCATCGCATCTTCTCACCACCAGACAGTACGCAGACCTTCTTCTGGATATCCTCGTCCTTGAACAGCATACGTCCCAGGAACGACTTCATCATCACCTCGTTGCCTGTACCAAACTGCGATAGCCAATCCACGAGGTTCATCTCAGACTGGAAGAACTCGGTATTATCCAAGGGCAGATAGGCCGTCGTGATGGTGATACCCCACTTATAGGTACCAGCATCTGGCTCACGATTGCCGTTGATAATCTCGAACAGCGCTGTCATAGCCTTTGGATTATGTGACAGGAATACAGTTTTCTGCCCCTTTTCTATGGTGAAGTTCACGTTGTCAAAGAGCACCGTTCCGTCTGCATCCACAGCCTTCAGACCTTCTACTTCCAAGATTTGCGTACCAGGCTCACGCTCCATCGAGAAAATGATACCAGGATACTTACGTGTAGAGGGTGTGATTTCCTCAACGTTCAGCTTCTCCAGCATCTTCTTACGCGAGGTGGTTTGCTTTGACTTTGCCACATTGGCAGAGAATCGGCGGATGAACTCCTCCAACTGCTTGCGCTTCTCATCGGCCTTCATTTTCTGGTTCTGAGCTTGTCGCAGGGCCAGCTGCGAACTCTCGTACCAGAACGAGTAGTTACCTGAGAACAGCGTGACCTTGCCGAAGTCAATATCAACAGTCTGAGTCGATACTGCATCAAGGAAGTGACGGTCGTGGCTTACCACGAGCACACATTGCTCCAAGTTCGACAAATATTCCTCCAACCACTGAACGGTGTCCAGGTCGAGGTCGTTGGTGGGCTCGTCCAGCAACAGGTTGTCTGGATGTCCAAACAGGGCCTTGGCCAGCATCACACGCACCTTTTCGTTGTTCGATATGTCTGACATTTGGGCATAGTGTCTGTCCTCTTTGATACCCAGATTCTGCAATAGCTGTGCGGCCTCGCTCTCAGCCTCCCAGCCGTTCATCTCGGCAAAGGCCATTTCCAACTCGGCAGCACGGTTGCCGTCCTCCTCTGTCATTTCGTCCTTGGCATACAGAGCCTCGCGCTCCTTCATGTTCTGCCACAGGGGCTGATGTCCCATCAGCACGGTGTTCATTACTGAAAACTTATCATACTTGAAGTGGTCCTGCTCCAACACAGACATACGTTCGCCAGGCAGCATCTCGACGGTTCCCTTATTGGGTTCCAATTCACCGCTGATGGCGCGCAGAAGGGTTGACTTACCGGCACCGTTGGCACCGATAATACCATAAATGTTACCACTTGTAAACTTCAGATTGACGTCCTTGTACAACGTCTTTTTTCCAAACTGGATAGCCAGATTTGTGACTGTTATCATCTCTTCTTTATACCTTATTATATTATTAGCGGCTGCAAAGGTACAAAAAAACGAGTGAAATACCAAATTTTTACCTTCTTACTTTTTTACTTTTTTATTATCTTTGCAGCGTGTTTTAATTGCAGGTCGTGAAATGTAAGTTGCAGGTCGTGAAATGTAAATTTCAGGACTTGCAATATAGATTGCAGGTCGTGAAATGAAAAATAATACATGCAGTATGGAGAATTATGTGATTAAGAAAATGACCACAGGTATGGCAACGGCAAAAAAATGGCAAATAATTCTGAATTAACAAATATAGTTACGGAAAAAGTTGTATCTTTGCACCCATGAACACGCCATATTATATGATTGAGGAGCTGAAGTTGCGTCGCAATCTGGCTCTTATTAGCGATGTAGCTCGTCGTACGAATGCTGAATGGATACTGGCCTTCAAGGCCTTTGCGTTGTGGAAGACTTTTCCCATATTTAGGGAATATATTCAGTCGACGACAGCCAGTTCACTCTCCGAGGCCCGTCTGGCTTTCGAGGAATTTGGCTCTAAAGCGCATACCTTTTCGCCGGCTTACAAGGATGACGAGATTGATGAGATTGTACGTTGCTCCAGTCATCTGACGTTCAATTCTCTCTCACAATACGAACGATATCACAATCGGGCAGGGGAGTGCTCGCTGGGCTTACGTGTCAATCCGGAATACAGCGAGGTGGGCACGCTGCTCTACAATCCCTGTGCCCCTGGTACACGCTTTGGCGTTAGTGCTGACAAGTTGCCCGACCAGCTGCCTGCCGATATTCGTGGCTTCCATTGTCATTGCCATTGTGAGAGTGGTTCCGATGTCTTTGAGCGCACACTCCAGCATATCGAGGACAAGTTTTCGCGCTGGTTCCCACAGATAGAGTGGATTAACTTCGGTGGTGGCCATCTGGTGACACGTGCCGATTATGACATAGAGCGTCTAGTGCGCATCATGCAGGGTTTCCACAAACGATATCCGCACTTGAAGGTTATCTTCGAACCAGGCTCTGCTTTCGCTTGGCAGACGGGACCTTTGGTTTCCAGCGTGGTCGATATTGTCGAAGATAAAGGTATTCGCACGGCCATCCTCGACGTCAGCTTTACCTGCCACATGCCCGACTGTCTGGAAATGCCGTATTTCCCTGATGTCCGCGGTGCCGAACACATCGATGATGAACATTTCTCTCTCCTCTCTCCTCACTCCTCTCTCCTCTATCGTTTGGGCGGCAACAGCTGTCTGGCTGGCGACTTCATGGGTTACTGGCGCTTTCCGAGCGAGCTGCAGGTGGGCGACGAGGTAATCTTTGAGGACATGATTCACTACACCACCGTTAAGACCAATACCTTCAACGGTATCACGCATCCGGCATTGGCCATGCTGCATGCTGACGGTCGGCTCGAAGTGCTACGACGGTTTACGTACGAAGACTATCGTGACCACATGGATTAATCGTTGAATAAAATACTATTAACAACTTAAAATACAAACCATTATGAAAAGAATCTTTTTAAGTCTTTTGACCGTGTTGGCACTATGTGCCACCGCTCAGGCCCAGCGCTTAGTGTCTGTGAAAAACTATGGTGCTAACTGGCAGAGAAACATGTTAACCATGAAGAACAAACCCAACGGCACCATCTACCGCTTGCGCGAGGAGAAACAGAACGAATACCTGCCGCGTGGCGAGGAGGCCAAGGACCTCGAGCAGTTCATCTCCGAGCGTATCGACATCGGATGGCTCGCCCTTTATCGCCGTTCTGCCGGCAGTACCGACTATAAGTTCATTGTGAAAATCTACGACAAGGATGAAAAACCGCTCTATACTATCGATTTGGGTCAGGTTTCTGGCAACAACTACTGCGAGGTGCAGGATGTTCGTTGGGATAATGACACCCATAACCTGCTGTTCAATATGGCTTGTCCCAGTTATGCCAGTGGGGTTAACGGTAAGGGCTCAAAGCTACATTGCTACAATCCTGAGCGCCAGCAGATGGTATGGTCCACCGACTGGCTCACCAGTAACGACATCTTCATTCTCGACTCCAAGTTTGTCTTCTGTTCGTATGGCTTTACCAGCGAAAAGAAGTTCCTCTTTATGCTTGACAAGTTCACAGGTAAGGTTTATAGCAAGCTGCCCTTCACATATAAAGTGGAGTATTTGGAGTTGAAAACGGAAGGCAGTCGCGAATACCTTTATGCCATCGACTACAACGACAACCTGTTTAAGTACTACGTCGAGGGTGCTAAGACGGTTGCCGAGAATGGCAAGGTTTTTACCGTGGTCTTTGCCGTCAGCGACGACGGTTACCTGAACGTCCGCTCCGAGCCGTCCATGCAGGGCAAGGTGCTCACTAAGCTGTGGATGGAGGACCACGGACTGGGTCGCGGCGTACTTTTGGAGAAAGGCAAGCAGTGGAGCAAGGTCAGCGTTGACGGCATCGTCGGCTACGTCTATACCAAGTATCTGGGTCAGACGACGTGGATGCTGGGCGTCGGTCCAAAGCTTGTGGCTAATAAGGCCGCTGTCATCTATTGCGAAGATAATGCTGAAGGTGGTTTAAAGCCGTTCTATACAGTTTCGAAGGGCACCATCATTGCCGACACCTTCTTCGAGCATTCGTTTAACGGTGTGGAATACTACGAGTTGCGTACCGGCCATGATTATCTCTTCGTCAAGAAGACCGATGTCATCATGAAGTAATAAAAGAGTGTTTTGGGTGATTTTCGGTTTAAACAGTTTACGATAGAACAGTCGCTGTGCGGTATGAAGGTAGGCACAGACGGCGTTTTGTTAGGCGCTTGGGCCAATGGTGGCTCGAAGGTTCTGGACGTGGGCACCGGCACGGGCATCATTGCCTTGATGATGGCCCAGCGCTATGCCGAGGCCAACGTTCTGGCTATCGACATCGACGAGGGTGCTGTGCGCCAGGCTACGGCCAATGTCGAGGCTTCGCCTTTTGTCAGTCGCATCCAGATCAAGCAAACTCGTGTGCAGGACATGGACGCAGCATTGGCGGGCTGTTTCGATGTGGTGGTCAGCAATCCGCCGTTCTTCATCGACTCGCTTCAGGCGCCCGACCATCAGCGCAACGTGGCGCGCCATACCGAGACGCTGACCTACACCGATTTGATGGTTGCTGCGTCACGTTTGTTGAACGATGATGGCGAACTGAGTGTCATCGTGCCTTTTGACTACCGCCGTCGCATGGACGACGAAGCCATCTTTCAAGGCTTCTTTCCTAGTCGCGTTTGTGCCGTCAAGACCACGCCATCGAAGCCCGTTCGCCGCTATCTGTTAGCCTACAAGAAACAGCCCTGCCGGTGTGAACAGGCAGGGCTGATAATAGGCGATGAACTGTACCAACTTTTGACGCAGGATTTCTATTTGTGAAATCCCGTTCTGCAGAACTCGTCAAACTGCCCCTGAAATCCGTTGAACACATTGATATCGACGGGTCCCGTGATGCCGTCCACGCGACCCTCTGGCGTCAGTTGCCAATAGACCAGTTTGACGTCAGGTTTGTATTCCCCATAGCGAGCTATCCAGACGTTGTAGCGCTGTTTGATGTCGTCGGCATTGCCCATGTATTTGTTGACAAACATCTGGTTGATATACAGGATAGGGCGCTTGCCCGTGCGTCGCTCGACAATCTGCAGCCATTGTCGCACGCGCTTCAGCAGTTCCTCGCCACCGCCAATCTGTGTAATCTGTGCGTCAGACGGTTCGACGTCGAGCACAGGCGGAAAGTCGCTCTCTCTAACCAGGGTGTGGTTTACGAAGTAATTGGCCTGTTCTGTGGCCGATGTCCGTAGACTGAAGAAGTGGTAAGCTCCCACGCGAATGCCTTGTTTGTGAGCGTCCATATAGTCTTTTAGGAAGTAGCGGTTGCGGATGGTCGTTCCTTCAGTCGACTTAATGTAGACGAAGGAAACGGGATAGGTGAGTCCCTCAGTATTGTGTTTGCGACCTAGCGAAGTGATGCGCATTTTGTGCCAGTTAATGCCATAGTGCTTACGACCAATTTCGTGCTGATGGCGCGAGATGTCAATGCCGTAGATGCGCTCCGCCGTATAGCGCAGTTTCTCGCCTAGGAAGCGGCCTTTCTTCCATTGTCCGACACGCACCTGATGGTTGGGCGATGACTCGAAACCGAAGCCGTGCCTTTTGTCATAATGCCACAAACCTTCGTAGTGGGAACCGTCACGAGCTTCAAAAATGCCTTCACCGCAGGTTTCCAAAAAACTATTCATCTGACCGATGTAGACACCCAGCGAGTCTGTGCGGCGCGCCTTGATAATAGTGTCGGCATCCCACACAGCGCAGACAATACGTCCTTGTTCGTCGCGCGTGATACCTTCGCCTTTCATGGCACCGTTATAATAGTGGCCGGCTTTCCAGTAGCCCTGCAGCATTTTGACCGCTGTCATGGGGCGGTCTTTCGCGGCTATGCGCACGCTGACGCTCTTGTGAACGGTACCCGCCTGCTTGTGTTTCAGTTGTTGCAGTCGCTGTTGCAGAATAGTGTTGTATTGCGCGACGAGATTATAGCCATCATCCATGACATTGTGGAGTCGTAGATAGTAGCCCATCTCGTCTATCTCCTTCTCAGTCAGCGCAATGGCATTTTTTACGGAATCGGCTGTCAGTTGCGGCTCATATTGTTTCAATACCTTATCAGGAATGACAGGCGGCAGATTTTGTGGAAACAACATCGGATTGAGCAACGTGACTGCCACAATCACGATGATGTCAGCTATGGTTGCTATGTTGGCTTTACTTTTCACTTTCCATTTTTTACTAATGAATCGCTTTCCGTCCATGCGTCTAGTAACATACGGGCAATGCTGAGTTTTTCGGGTATCTCAGGAAGGTTGTCCTTGCGGAACCAACCGCCCTTAGCTATCTCACTTTGTTGTAAATGAATTTCACCTGAAACATAGTCAGCATTGAAACCTACCATCAGACCGCAAGGGTATGGCCAGGGCTGCGAACCGAAATAGCGGATGTTGGTAATGGTAACGCCCGTTTCTTCCAAAGCCTCACGGGCAACAGCCTCCTCCAGTGTCTCACCTGTTTCCACGAATCCTGCCACTAGTCCGTAGTAGTCGCGACGGAAGTTCTTTGCCCTAACCAGCAATACCTCGTCGTCACGGTGAATCAGGACGATGACGGCGGTGGCAAGTTGCGGCCATATCTCCTTACCGCATTCAGTACACTTTTTTGATATATCTGTGTCCATCCGCATAGGTGCGCCACAAACACCGCAGTAGTGGGTGTTTTGGTCCCAATAAAGCAGTTCCTGACATTTGCCCGCCTTCAGATACAGAGCTTTCGACAGTTTGAAGTAGCTTTGTCGTAAGCCACACATCTCGTATCGTGACTGGTCGGTGACGGGTGCATCGATGCGATAGGTCTTAACTTCCGTGCCGTCCTGTGGTGTAATATTCATCACGTTGGTCCACGGCTTCAGTTCTGTAGGAGCTTCTTCCTGCAAAGGTATGGTGTAAGAGCCATCAGGCAATTTCTCCAACAGCAGGTCTTCCTTACAGAATACAAAAAAATATTTATTCACAATCCTTCTCTAAACACTAAACACTCAACTATAAACTGCTACTTCCCAAACAGTTTGATTCTATCACGCTCCAAAGCAGGCTTTACCCACTCCTCGGGAATGAAACGCCAGTTGCTGGCAGGTTTGGGGTCGATGACCCCCTGACTACGGATTTCCTCAGTTAGATAGTGGCGCAGGTCCAACGGCGTATGCCAAACAACACGGCTTTCCAGTTCTTCGCGCGCAATACCGGCGCCCTTGGTCAGCAGTTCACCGCCACCATTGGCGCGATAGCTACTCATGACCACTTTGTACCACTTGCTCTCGTCGAAAGGCTCACCATTCGACATGCGCAGGATGCGTACCTTCTGTCCGTCGGGTTTGGTCAAATCAACCTCGTAGTCAATGCCTGATGCGGAGTCGAAGTTGAAGGTATAGTACTGGAACCCCGTACGTTGTTGGTCACTGGTAGAGGCATCGTTAAGTCGCAAGGCATGGTCATTAGGCGACGTCATCGTGTTGGTCCACATGTCGTAGCTGAATTCCAGATGCTTGCGGATTTCCTCACCTGTCAGGCGTAGCACGAACATCAGGTTTTCGAAGCGGTAAAGCTTGAACATGTCAGCCATTTTTACTTCGCCAGCATTGATGACGGAGTTAAAGGCCAAGGGAGCTGCAAACGAGATGTCAGCCTTCGAAATCTGCAGCTGCAAGGAGTGTATCAAGTCAGTAAAGGCAGAGTTCCCGAAGAAGCTTTCGCGTGTGTAGATGGACTGTTTGAACTCGCCAACCTTCTGCCCTACAAAGTTTTTTACTTGCTGAATGTCCTTATCGAAATGCTGCATCATCTGTGAATCAATGTCCTCGTCTAGCACATTGACGATGTTGCCTTTAATCTCCTTCTTCTGTAGCTTGCCATTTTTGTAGGTCAAGGTGATTTCTGCCTCTGCCACGTTTTTCACAAAGCAGCTGGGGTCGATACATAAAACCTGTTGGCCCTCGCAGTTGGTAATCCAATCGTTGTGCACCTGATGGTCATGTCCGAAGAAGATGATGTCGAAGCCCGGCACCTCCTTAGCCACGGCCTCAGTGGCATCCTCCTCGAATTCATCGGTCTTGATGCCACCATTCAGTCCGGAGTGGAATAGTCCGAAAATCAGGTCAGGCTTCTCTTTCTCCTTGATATATTTTATCCATTTTCGCGCGCAAGCAGTCATCTCTTCAAACTCCAGCCCCTTCCAAATTGGCTTGTTAAGCCAGTGGGGAATGGCGGGTGTTAGCATGCCGATAACGCAAATCTTCACGCCGTCTTTCACGTGTACGGAATAGGGCTGAAGACCATCATAAATATCTGAGGGCTTGGCATCACCGTATTTGTGACCTTCCTTCACGATGTTGGCGCCCAACAGAGGACAGCGCACCTCGCGAATCCATTTGTCATACACCTTGTGGCCTGGCTCGATGTCGTGGTTGCCAACAGTTTCGGCATCATAGCGCATATAGTTGATGACACGCGCTGCCAGATTCTCGTCCTCGGGCATTACAAAGTTGGTCCAATAGACGCAAGGCTGACCTTGCAGAATGTCGCCGTTGTCTATCAGCAACAGATTGCTGCCATACTTTTTGCGCTCCTTATTAATATAATTATTGGCACGCACCAGTGTACCCTTCAGAGGCTTGCCCTCAGTGAAGTCCCACGGGAAAAAATGTCCGTGAACATCACTGGTCTCAATCACCTTCAACTTGATGGTTTTGTTACCTTTGGGAGCTCCAGTAACAGTCAGGGCACTCAGCAGCAAAATCACTGTAATTGCAATATTTTTCATACGCTAACTAGATTTTTCTGCAAAGATACGAAATTTCTCCAAACTTTAAACTCTTAACTCTAAACTTTTTTGTACCTTTGCCCCAAATTTTTCAAATATGGACATTAAACAAGCAGAATTCTCACTTTCCGCCCCCGTGGTCAGCATGTGCCCCAAGGACACTAAGCCTGAGTATGCATTCATTGGACGCTCGAATGTTGGCAAGTCAAGTCTGATTAATATGCTTACCAATCATAAGAAGCTGGCTAAAACGTCGGCTACACCTGGTAAGACACTGCTTATCAACCACTTTATCATTAATAAGGAATGGTATCTTGTTGACTTACCAGGCTATGGCTATGCGAAACGTTCGAAGAAGGAGGTTGACAAGTTGGATCAGATGATTCGTGGTTATATCCTTCAGCGCGAGCAGCTGGTCAACGTCTTTGTGCTGGTGGATATTCGACTAGAACCTCAAAAGATAGACCTCGAATTCATCGAATGGCTGGGTATGTCGAGCGTGCCGTTCTGCATTGTCTTCACTAAAGCCGATAAGTTGACGCCCAACAAGGCCCGTCAAGCCATGGAGACGTATAAAAAGAAGTTATTGGAAACTTGGGAAGAATTGCCCCCCATGTTCCTGACTTCAGCAGAAAAGAAAGAGGGCAGGGACGAGGTGCTGAACTATATTGACGAAATAAATCAGTCGTTAAATGACAATCATGCCTGATAGATTTTTACAGGTTATAATTATATATTAAGGTAGAATGATTTCTGTAGAAGGACTGCGTGTGGAGTTTGGCGTCAAGCCGTTGTTTGCGAACGCGAGTTTCGTGGTCAACGACAAAGATCGTATTGCCCTGGTGGGTAAGAACGGTGCAGGCAAATCCACACTTCTCAAAATACTATACGGACAACAGAAACCCACCAGCGGAACTGTCAGCGTTCCGCAGGATACGACGATAGGCTATCTGCCACAGGTCATGAACCTGCAGGATGATACGACTGTCAGACAAGAGGCGCAGAAGGCTTTCTCGAATATTACCGACCTGAAGGCGCGTGTAGACCACTTGGAACGTCAGATGAATGAACGTACCGACTACGAGAGTGAGGACTATATGGCGCTGGTGGAACGCTATACGACGGAACATGAGCGCTACTTGATGATGGGTGCTGAAAGTCGTGAGGCCGAGCTGGAGCGTACGCTTGCAGGTTTGGGATTCACGAGAGACGATCTGGAACGACCCACCAAGGAATTCTCGGGTGGTTGGCGCATGCGTATTGAGTTGGCAAAGATTCTGTTGATGAAGCCTGATGTGCTGCTGTTGGACGAACCTACCAACCATCTTGACATCGAGTCCATCCAGTGGTTGGAACAGTTCCTGTCACAATCGGCAAAAGCTGTCGTTTTGGTGAGCCACGACCGTGCTTTTATTAATAATGTGTCGAACAGGACGCTTGAAATCTCGTGTGGACAGATTATCGACTATAAGGTGAAGTACGACGAATATGTCGTGTTGCGTAAAGAGCGTCGTGAACAGCAACTTAGGGCTTACGAAAACCAGCAAAAGGAGATAGCCGACATGAAGCAGTTCATTGAGCGTTTCCGCTATCAGGCCACAAAGGCTGTTCAGGTGCAGCAGAAGGTGAAGCAGTTGGAGAAAATCGTACCCATCGAAGTGGACGAGGTCGATAACTCGGCTATGCACTTGAAGTTCCCGCCTTGTCTGCGTAGTGGCGACTATCCCGTCATCTGCGACGAGGTAAAAAAGGCGTATAACCATGTCGTTTTCGACCATGTGAACCTGACCATAAAACGTGGTGAGAAGGTAGCGTTCGTTGGCAAGAATGGCGAGGGTAAGTCAACATTGGTGAAATGCATCATGAATGAGATTCCTTTTGAAGGCAATCTGAAAGTGGGACATAATATCCAGATAGGCTACTTTGCGCAGAACCAAGCCCAGCTGTTAGACGAAAACCTGACTGTGTTCCAAACAATAGATAATGTCGCCAAAGGCGAAATTCGTCTGAAAATCAACGATATACTTGGTGCATTTATGTTTGGAGGTGAAGAGTCGGACAAGAAGGTGAAAGTATTGAGTGGTGGCGAACGCAGTCGACTGGCTATGATTCGCCTGCTGCTGGAACCCGTCAACATGCTGATTCTGGATGAGCCTACCAACCATCTTGACATGGCCTCGAAAGACGTACTGAAGGAGGCTATCAGGGCCTTCGACGGAACAGCTATCATCGTTAGCCACGATCGAGAATTCCTAGATGGGCTGGTTACGAAGGTCTACGAGTTTGGTGGTGGCAAAGTTCGTGAACACTTGGGAGGTATCTATGACTTCCTTAGGACCAAAAACATCAGCGAGTTAAAGGAACTTGAAAATTCCCAGGCTGGGAACAAAATATTCCCAGGCTGGGAACAAAATGTTCCCAAGGTGGGAACAAATGCTCAGCCCGTAGTAAAGAACCAGTCATATGCCGAGCATAAGGAACAGCAGAAGCAACTGCGTAAGGCAGAACGTGCTGTCGAGGAGTCAGAGCGTAAAATCAGCGATATGGAACGCAGGCTGAAAGAACTTGACGAGCTGCTGATGAAACCTGAAAACGCCTCTAATATGGAGTTCGTTACAGAGTATACCTCGACGAAGAAAGCACTTGACGAAGAGGTGGAACGCTGGGAACAATTATCTGAAGAATTGGAACAACAACTATCTAATTGAATTAAATTTATAAATGATGAAGAAATTATTGACTATTATGGCATTAGCAACAACAGTCGTCACAGCATCGGCACAGTTGCGATCGGGCATTAATATGAACGACCTCAACAAGAGTGAACGTCCAGGTGATGACTTCTATGAGTATGCCTGTGGCGGATGGATGAAGGCCAATCCGCTACCTGCTGCCTATTCGCGTTATGGCAGCTTCGATCGTTTGGCTGAGGATAACAACAAACGCATCAATGGAATTTTGAAGGAATTGCAGGAGAATACCTATCCTGCAGGAACTGTCGAACAGAAGCTGAGTGATCTCTACAAACTGGCAATGGACTCAGCTCGTCGTGAGCAGGATGGATTAGCGCCTATCATGCCTCTCATCAAAAAAATGGAGGCAGCTAAGACTAAGGAGCAGCTCTTTGCCATCCAATTAGAGATGATGCCTTATGGCGAATCTCAGCTGTTTGGTGCGTATATTGGTGCAGACGAGAAGAATGCAACAAGCAATATTCTTAGCATTTCGCAGAGTGGACTGACTTTGGGACAGAAGGATTACTATCTGGAAAATGACGAGGCGACGACCAAAATTCGCGAAGCTTATAAGAAGCACATTGTACGCATGTTCCAGCTTTTTGGCTTCAAGAAGGGTGTGGCTGAAAAGAAAATGAAGAATATTCTGAAGGTTGAGACGATTTTGGCAAAAGCATCGAAGTCGCGTACAGAGTTGCGCGATCCGCAGGCAAACTATAACAAGATGACATTCAAGGAGTTCGATGCAAAATATCCTCATCTGATGTTGGAGCGCCAGATGAATGCAAAAGGCATTAAGAGCCAGTATATCCAGGAAATGGTGGTTGGCCAGCCCGCATTTATGGATGCTGCAGACAAGATGTTCTCGACCATGAGCGCTGCAGAGTTCCGTGATGTGATGGAGTGGGGTGTTATCGATGGTTCTACGGGCCTGCTGAACGATGAGATTCGTGCTGCAAACTTCGATTTCTATGGCAAGATTTTCTCTGGTAGAAAGGAAGACCACCCCTTGTGGCGTCGTTCGACTAATCAGGTCCAAAGTGTGATGGGCGAAGCCTTAGGACGTATTTATGTGAAAAAATACTTCCCAGCCTCATCCAAGGAGCGTATGAAGACGCTGGTCGAGAATTTGCGAATTGCTCTTGGCGAGCGTATTGCTGCTCAGGACTGGATGGATGATTCAACGAAAGTTAATGCGCTGCTGAAGCTCAACACATTCTATGTTAAGATTGGTTATCCTGACAAATGGACTGACCTTTCTGATTTGAAGATTGATGCGAAAAAATCTTACTTTGAGAATATGTTGGAGTGTCGTCGCTTTTGGACTGCTTGGCATATTGATCATACAGCAGGTAAACCCGTTGATCGCGATGACTGGCATATGACTCCACAAACGGTGAATGCTTACTATAATCCTACCACGAACGAAATCTGCTTTCCAGCTGGCATTCTGCAAGTTCCATTCTTTGATCCAACGGCAGATGATGCTTTCAACTATGGTGCGATTGGTGTCGTAATCGGACATGAAATGACACATGGATTCGACGACCAAGGCCGCCAGTATGATAAAGAGGGAAACATGCATGATTGGTGGAAAGAGGAAGATGGAAAGAATTTTACGTATCGTACTGATAAATATGCTGATTTCTTCTCGAATATCAAAGTGCTGCCTGACCTGAATGCCAATGGTCGTTTGACGCTTGGTGAGAATTTGGCTGATCACGGTGGTCTGCAAGTTGCTTGGTATGCCTACAAGAATGCTACTAAGCACAATCCCTTGCCTGTTATTGATGGGTTGACAGCTGACCAACGTTTCTTTGTTGCTTATGCTGGCGTATGGGCAGGCAATATTACGGAGGCTGAAATCCGTAATCGTACGAAAAGTGACCCTCACTCACTGGGTCGTTGGAGAGTGAATGGTGCACTGCCTCACATTGATATGTGGTACGATGCTTTTAATGTAAAAGAGGGCGATAAAATGTACATTCCAAAGTCAAAACGACTCTCTCTTTGGTGATTTTATAGTTAAAATACGAAAAAATGCCGTCGTAAATAAAATTTACGGCGGTTTTTTTGCTTTATTTTAGAAAATTGTTGTATCTTTGCAACAATGATTACTAATCGTCAAAAATAAATGAACGACAATATTTCAAATTTCGGATCAACACAGCGGACTGAAAGACCGCAGGAGATGTTGCAGCGCACGGCTCGTCCTCAAATTAATGAACAGCCTATTCCGCAGATGATGCAACAGCAGAGACAACAGCAAGCAGGTGGCAAAGAATGTCCATTTTGTGGCGCAATTAATGAGCCAGAAGCTATGTTCTGTGCCCAGTGTGGACAACCCATCAGTAAGACGACATGTCCGCATTGCGGTGCTGAGGTGGATGCCGATGCAGACTTCTGCGAAGTTTGTCACCATTACATTCGCAAAGATGTCTGCTCTTTCTGTGGCGCTCACTTATCAGGCAATGAAGCCTATTGTCCTGAGTGCGGCAGTCCCAAGGGTGGTTTGGTGTGTCCTACCTGTCATTCGTTGAATGATTTCGCTTTTTGCAAAAAGTGTGGCGCAGCCCTGACAGAGGAAGCCAAACTGATGGTTAAGCAGTTGCAGCGTAATCCTGATTATCAGCAGTTGCTTGAGATTGTTCAGGATTTTACGAAATTAGAAAATGCCCTGCCATATTCGTCAGAGCGTGATATTGTCCGTGAACAGAATTGCCAGAAGCTGCGCGAGCGTGTGCTTACGCTGTTAGCGCAAGATGAAGGTGTTGACTTTCCTGAAATTCCCAAGGTAGAGTCAAATCGTATGACGAAGGAAGAATTAGAAGACCAAAAGGCCATCAAGGTCAAGATGCTTTCTGCCATTCTTGATAAATTGGCTGTACCACCCTCAGCATCCCCTGTCAAGGCGCGCAACTACGCTATGGCTTGTAAACCCACCGGTGTGAGACTGGCTTGGGTTTGCAATTATAAGCATGCCATGCACAGCAGCCCTTGTGGATGCGCTAAGCCTCATCTTGGAGGAAAATGGGTGGTATTAGGAAAAAATAGTACAGCAGAAATTAAAGACGACAAATAAATGGACGAAATCACACGCAAACCCGATTTTGGTACCAACGATCAGCAAACGGCTGCAGCTCAGGATATGGGTGCTACCATCCGTGTCGACAGCCCGCAACGCACGACATCTTCGTCGAATAACGAAATCACGGTAAGGCCAGGAACTACTGCTGCAATGATGGATCATGACGACAGTACGGACTTTGTGCTGAAGGGCAGAATTTATCGTTGTGTCAGGTGTATCAGTGATAATTCCGGTGAGGCCCAAGTTTTCCTTGTTGCAAACGAAGAAGGAGAGAGAGTATTGAAGGTCTATTATCCGAACTTCACCATCAAGAAGACGCTGATGCGTATTATCCAGAACTTCAATCTGGAAATGATAGTCAAGATTATTGACTACGGTAAGACCTATGTTGACGGTAAGAATCGCGACTATGAGCTGATGGAGTATCTGCGAGGCGGCACACTTAGTGATTATGATCTCGATGGCGACTTCAACCAGTTTAGGCGTATTGCCTTGCAGGCTGCAGCTGCGTTGGCCTATTGTCATCAGAACAACGTGATTCACAAGGATATCAAGCCTGGCAACTATTTCTTCCGTGATACGAAGCATAAGGAAATTGTACTGGGTGACTTCGGCATTTCCAGTGTGATGGAAAATGATGAGAAACTCCATCGTACCACTCAGGCCCGTACGCCGATTTTTGCTGCACCTGAAATGTACAATGACGTCATTGATGGTGAAGTGGAAATTACACCAGCAGTCGACTTCTACTCGTTGGGTATTACGCTGATGACGCTTTGGTTGGGTGACAACCCGCTGAGTCAGAACGAGCGCGTCATGATGCGTAAGAAAAACGAGGGTCGTCTGCCACGCATCAACGAATTGCCAGAGCGTGTGAAGATGATAGTTCAGGGACTGACAGCTGTCAATCCGCAGAGCCGTTGGGGTTATGAACAAGTGGAACGCTGGTTCCTGGGCGAGGATGTAGATGTCGACATTACATCACCTCTGCTCAAATATCGCAGTTTCGTCGTAGATCCAGAACGTAATCTGGTAGCTGATAACGTTCATGAGCTCATACCATTGTTGCTTGACAATGATAGACTGGCCTGCAGCTATCTTTACAATGGACGTATTGCTGGTTGGCTTGAACAGTGTGGTAACGTCAAATTAAGTTCAGCAGTCAAGGATATCGTGGTCAATCGTTATCCTGCCGATCAGATGGCTGGTTTGATGTCTGCCATCTATGTGATGGAACCCACATATCCTTATGAGGATATTAAGGGAAACAAATGTGATGACATTCACAGCGTGGCCATTTCCGTACTGAGCTATCAGGAAGAGTATGCGCTGTCGTTGGTTAATCCTAACGATCGTTTGTTCCTTTATTTGGAATCACATACAAAGGCAGATGTCAATCGCCTGCGTAGTTACTTCCCTATTGGTAAGCAATTTGATGGACGAGTAGCTGTGCTCCGACTGGTATATGAGATTGATCCTGAGATACCTTTCCTTGCCAAGTTCCCGTCATCGACAGTAGAGGAGATTTCTCACTCGTTCGGTTATGAAAACTGTAGCGATGATGAGTGGGACAGCTTGACTGACGGACGTCTGCTCTCATGGATGTATTGTCGTGAAGACGCTATGGCTTGTGAAGCGTTGCGCATCATGATTCAAGACCAGAAGCCTTCACGTTCATTGGCCTATAAAGTGCTCTATAATCTGGATCGTGAGGCTGCTTATGACCTTCGCGAAGCTGACACGCCTTATAAAGTTGGTGAGGTAATGGCACGACAGTTGATTGGTTGGCAGTCGCTTGACGATGTGACTTATGTTGAAAAAGTATCAGACTTCTCTGATCCTAACGGACGTTTCTATTATTTCGCTCAGTTACATGGGTGGATTGAAGAGATTAGCCAGGCTCGTACATGCTTCGACCTGAAGAGTGAGGAGAATCGTGAGCGCCTTGGTGCATACGACTTGCGTACAGCCGCCTACCGTTTTTGTCGAATCTTAGGGGCTATGCCTTCCTATCAGTTAGAGGACGGTACTATTTTAAAGACTCCTCATCAGATAGACAAGTTAGCCTATCGTCCACAACTGTTAGCAGCTATCAAACGTGGTTCATTGTGCCAGTGGATGTCTGTGTTCTACCATGAAGATCCCCACAACGAATTCTTGGAGACTTACAGCTATGAGCATAAGTTGGAGGAATGGCTTAACGAGCTGGGTGAGATTGATGCGAACCAGAGGTACTACAAGCGTTTCTGTGATGCGCGTAAGCAGACAGCCAACAAGTATCAGGAAGTTCGTCAGAGTTATTTCCAGGCTAAGCGTAAGGAACAAATGTGGCGTGGTGTCTTCTACGCATTAGCCGTAGTATGGTTGGCATTACTAATTATCTTTGGCGTACCTTCTAAAGATTATGTTTTGCAGCATCCTATGTTGACCATTGGCTTGCCTGTAGGTGGAGCAACAGCATTGATTTTAGCCTCGAGGGCATATTTCCGTGGTTACGGATTTATCATATCCTGTCTATGGGGACTGATAGGTTATCTTTCCTCCTGGCTGCCTGTCATGGCGCTTCGCTATGTGAATGGTGCGTTCCCCAATATGTTTGTTCCAGCTATCGTGGTCATCACATTAATATATATGATGATATGCCATTTTACAGACTATCGCAGTGTGACCAAGAGCGACAGCCAGTTGGTTAGCGAGGTCATGGACGATCACGATGTCAAGTCCACATTGTTAGAACCACTCTATTTTACATTCAAGCAGAGGTCGTTCCGATTCAAGGGTTCGAAGTTCGGTTTGCTTGATGATGTATCTAATCAGGTTCGCTCCATTAGTGGTGAATCTGTGATACATTACATTTTGTGGAGTCTGATGGTTGGCATGTTAGTAGCCGAATTGGTTGTATTTAGTCCGAACTTGTTGAATATAAATAAGTCTGATATCGACAAAATGAAGGTAAAGCCTACAGAAGTTGTCGACCAGATTCAAAAAAATGATGCAGAATAAGGTATGATTTGTGAGCAATGTCATAAAGAAAACCGCTCGATAGCGAAGTTCTGTAAGTGGTGTGGACACGCGCTTGTGTCACTCAACGTGCTCGACCATATGGTTGGACTCGATGAGGTGAAAAAGCAGTTGAAGACAGTTGTCGATACCTATACATATCTACATTCGCGCAAGGATGTTATGAATGTGCGTCTCAGTGTTAATACTATTATAATAGGTGAGACGGGTACTGGTAAGACTGCTTTGGCTGAGGTAATTCGTGAATACTTCTACCAGCACCGGATTATCGAGAAACCTAAGCTGACAATAGTTGATGCAGTAGACTACCAGCGCTTTGTAGAAAAGTGGGATGAGAACGTTAAGAATGCGCGAGATGGTATCCTGTTCTTCGATAACGTGCAGAAACTGTTGCCAGACCGTTACTCAAACCAGGTTAATCCGCTTGACAAGTTGTTTGTCGAGATGGACAAGTGGGACGAGAATCCTATTGTCATTATCGCAGGCTTGCCTAAGGGCCTTGATGACTTCCTGGCAGCTAATCCTGCTGCTCAGAACCGCTTCAAGTACACATTCCGTCTGCCGACTCCCAGCTATACGGAATTGTGTGAAATCTGTAAGTTGGAGCTGCGTTCGAAGTATGGTATTGCTGCATACTCTCCTGAGGCAGAACGTAAGTTGCTGCGTTTCTTCCAGTATCAATTGAAAATCAAGGATGACACCTTTGGTTATGCTCATCTGGCTGTCAAGACTGCTGAAGATATTTTTACGTCGTTTATCAGTCGTGGTGCCGAGGCATCGTGGGTAGAGGAAACGGATATCCGCGGCTATGTTCCTGAGGAGCGTACTCTGGAAGATATCCTGAGCGACTTGGATCACTACATTGGTATGGACGAGGTGAAGAAGGCTGTCCGCGAGATTGCGTTTACGGTTCATAATAATGTCCAGCGTGCACAGCGTGGACTGGGTGAACAAGAAAAGGCTGGCATTCATATCGTACTGACGGGTAATCCTGGTACGGGTAAGACAACCATTGCTCGTAAGTTGGGTGAAATTATGGAGTCTATCGGCTATCTGGATAGTGGTCATGTCGTTGAGGTTGACCGTTCAAAGATGGTCAGCCCTTATCAGGGCGAGACGCCCAAGGTGGTCGACCGCTTGTGCGACAAGGCCATGGGTGGTATTCTTTTTGTCGACGAGGCCTACACGCTGGTACCTCTTAGTTCAGGTGGCGAGCGTGACCAGCAGGGAACGCAGGCTCTTGAGACGCTGATGAAACGTATGGAGGACGATCGTGGCAAGTTTATCGTGATTGCTGCGGGTTATCGTACGGAAATGGAGAATCTGTTCCGTATCAATCCTGGTGTTCGTAGCCGTTTTAGCTATTTCCTGAACATCGAAGACTACAATCCCGATCAGCTCCTTCAGATTATGGAGGTCTTTGCCAAGGACAAGAAGTATCAGTTTACACCTGAGGCTCGCGAGTTGACCCTGAAGATGATTACCCAATTGTATGACTCACGCGACAAGGACTTTGCCAATGGTCGTACCATGCGTCAGCTGTTCGAGAAGATATGCACGAAGCAGGCTGAGCGCATGCAGAAGCTGGATATCTCTACACTCAGCAATGAGGAACTGATGACCATCGACGTTGCGGATATTCCTTACGAGGCTCCAAAGACTGTCGATTACACAGAGTGTCTGGCCAAACTCAACGGTATGGTTGGTTTGGCAGCTGTCAAGAAGGAAATCTCCAACCTTGCAGCATTCCTCAATCTTCAGATTCGTCGTGGCGAAACCAATACGTTCCAGGGCAAGCACTATGTGTTTACTGGTAATCCTGGTACGGGTAAGACAACTGTGGCACGTATTATGGCGGATGTGTTCCGTACGTTGGGCATCCTTTCCCGTGGACAATTGGTAGAGGCTGATCGCTCTAAGCTGGTTGCTGGCTTTGCTGGTCAGACGGCCATCAAGACCAACCAGTTGATTGATTCGGCTATGGGTGGCGTGCTGTTCATCGACGAGGCCTATACGCTGAAGTCTAACGATCAGGATTCGTTTGGTGCCGAGGCTATCGACACGCTGCTCAAACGTTTGGAAGACGATCGTGGCAAGTTCATCTGTATCGTTGCTGGTTATACTGACAACATGCACGACTTCATCGATACGAATCCTGGATTGAAGAGCCGTTTCACGCAGACCATCCACTTCGATGACTACACGCCTGATGAGCTTACCCAGATATTCCTCAATCTGTGTAAAGGTAAGAACTTTACCGTTGATGAAGAGACTCAGGGTACCATCCATCGTCAGTTCGAGCAGTTGTATCTGCGTCGTGACAAGAACTTCGGTAATGCCCGTGAGGCACGAAAGATATTCGATCAGGCTGTCGAGAAGCAGAGCCAGCGTCTGGTCAACATGATGAACGATCCCAACTTCACGAACGAAGATATGTATCGTATCACGAGTGCCGACCTCGAGGTTGCTCCAACCGAGAAGTCACGTCCGTTGGACGAGGTGCTCAACGAGCTCGACGAGTTCATCGGCATGCGTTCTGTGAAGAATATGATTCGTCGTCTGGCCGTACAAAGCATGTTCATGAAACAACGTGCTGCTATGGGTGCTGGTAAGGTTCAGCAGATGTCCATGAACTTTATCCTGACAGGTAATCCTGGTACTGGTAAGACGTCGGTAGCTCGTAAGATGGGTGAGATTCTGCAAGCGATGGATATCCTGCCCACCAGTCGTGTCATCGAGGCCAGTCGTGCTACCTTGGTTGGTAAATATATGGGTGAGACGCCTAAGATTGTCAACAACATGTGCGATAAGGCTATGGGTGGTATTCTGTTTATCGACGAGGCTTACACGCTCTCGTCTGAGAACGACCAATATGGCAAGGAAGCTATCGATACGCTGATGAAACGCATGGAGGACGATCGTGGCAAGTTCGTTGTGATTGCTGCTGGTTACAAGGATGATATGGAGTCCTTCTTGAATGTTAATCCTGGATTGGCCAGCCGTTTCTCTCACAAGATGCATATCGACGACTATAACGAGGACGAGCTGTTGGCAATCTACAAGAAGATGGCCCAGAAGGACAACTACCGTTTGTCGCCTGAGGCAGAGTTCAAGCTGATGGATGTTATCTGTCGTCTGGTAGTTAGCAAGACAGAGGGCTTCGGTAATGCCCGTGAGATGCGCAACATGCTCGACCAGACCATCCAGCAGCTCTCTATGCGTGTGAGCCAGATGAATCCGTCGGAGGTGACGCCAGAGACTTATCAATTGATTATGCCAGAAGATATTAATGAAAGTATATGATAATCTGTCCGAATTGTAAAGAAGAGATAGAAGAAAGATCACACTTTTGTGACCAGTGTGGACAAGAGTTGGCTTATTGCACCCAATGCGGACGTGTTGGCAAGGGTCGTCGTTGCACGCATTGTGGTGGTTTGATGGCCGGTCCTGACGAGATGGACAAGAAGCAGAATGATGTTTATGTTTCCATGGCATCAGCCAGACCATCTGCTATGCAGGCTGCCAGTCTGTCGTTCAATCAGGTAACTTCAGCCTCTATGCGTGAGCCAGAGCCAGAGGAGCCTCAGCAGCCAGTGGCCAGCAAGAGCGGTATACCCTCGCTGACACTCTACAATCCTTCGCTCGATATTCGTATGGTGGGCGTCAATGGTGCTGTTATTGGTCGTCGTCAAGGTCCATATCAACAGTTGTTTGATGGCAACATGTTTATCTCGGGTGTCCATGCGCAGCTGATATACAAGCCAGACACTGGTTGGTGTATCATCGACAAGCATTCGTCCAATGGTACTAAGCTCAATCAGCGCGATTTGTTGCCTGATGTTCCGATGTCCATCAAGACGGGCGATATTGTGACACTTGCCAACATCAATTTGCAAGTTAGTGTAAACTAAATAATATAATAAGGTAAAAAGATATGTTAGTATGAGCAGAATAGTATTAACAGCAGCCAGTCGGGTAGGGTGCGTTAGGAGCAACAACGAAGACATGGTGTTAGCATATGACAAACTGGTGCGTAGTGACGCATACCGCACAGAATTTATGACTGAAAACAATGAGCGATTCACCATTGCTCTTGCTGATGGTATGGGTGGGCATCGTGCTGGTGAGGTAGCCAGTGAGCAAACCCTTAGTAGCCTGAAATTCTTTATCCACGACATTCCGAAAGGCATGTCAACAGGTGAGTTTGAAGAAACGATGGTCGAGTGGCTCAATTTTATCAACGACTCTATCAATCGTCAAGGTCATTCTGACCCTAAGTTGCTGGAGATGGGTACCACACTGGTTGGCATCATCTATTATTGTGGCAAGTATTTTTGGATGAATTGTGGCGACAGTCGTCTCTATCGTCTTCGTGACGGTAAGTTGACGCAGTTGTCTACTGACCATTCACTAAGCAACGAACGTGGTGAGGCTAAGCATTCCAACATCATTACTAATTGCATTGGTGCTGGCTGTAAGGATTCATATCTCGACCTCTATGAGTTTACTTCCGATTTCCTGTCTGGCGACACCTATATGCTTTGTTCTGACGGACTGAACGATATGGTGCCTAATGAAGATATCGAGAAGATGATGCTTGAAGGTCGTACAGCCAATGGCTTGTGTGAAGCAGCTATCGAGGCCGGTGGTTTCGATAATGTTTCCGTTTGTGTTTTCCATGTTGAATAAGTTGTCAAATAGTAAATTTCTAGATGCCTTTAAGATTACCAGATAGATTACCTGCCATTGAGTTGCTGAAGCGTGAGAACATCTTCGTGATGGACGATTCGCGTGCACACATGCAGGACATCCGTCCTTTGAAGATAGTTATTCTCAACCTGATGCCGTTGAAGATAACAACGGAAACCGACTTGATTCGCCTTTTGTCGAATACGCCCTTGCAGCTCGAGATTGACTTCATGAAGCTAAAGAGTCATACACCCAAGAATACGCCCATCGAGCACATGATGATGTTCTATCGTGCTTTTGAGGAGATGAAGGACGAGAAGTACGACGGTATGATTATCACGGGTGCTCCTGTTGAGCAGCTGGAGTTCGAAGACGTTGGCTATTGGGAGGAAATGAAGGACATCTTCGCGTGGGCGCGCACGCACGTCACGAGTACCTTATATATATGTTGGGCTGCCCAGGCTGGCTTGTATTATCATTATGGCATTCCCAAGTATCCGCTTTCCAAGAAGATGTTTGGCATTTTCCCTCAGCATACGCTTGATCCGCAACTTCCTATTTTCCGTGGATTCGACGATATTTTCCAGATGCCTCATAGTCGTCATACTGAGCTGCATCGCGAGGATATCATTGCCAATCCTGACTTGAAGCTGATTGCTGAGTCGCCTGATTGTGGCGTCAGTATGGTAATGGCTCGTAACGGACGCGAGTTCTTTATCACGGGCCATCTGGAATATGCGCCTGATACGCTCGACAAGGAGTATCGTCGCGACAAGGATATTCGTAAGGATGTCGATATTCCGCGTAACTATTACCGTCACAACGACCCGTCGCAACCGCCTCTGGTGACTTGGCGTGCTCATGCTAACTTGCTCTATGCCAATTGGATAAACTATTACGTCTATCAGGAGACGCCATACGATATTAATCAGATTAAGTAAGAGGTGAGAGGTAAGAGGTGAGAGGTGAGAGAAATGACGAAGCTTGAACTGTTGGCGCCTGCCAAGAATCTGGCGTGTGGCATTGCTGCCATCGATCATGGTGCCGATGCTGTGTACATTGGTGCCCCACGTTTTGGTGCACGTGCTGCAGCAGGCAACAGCGTCGACGACATCCAGACGTTATGCCAGCATGCCCATCAGTTTGGTGCCAAAGTTTACGTCACAGTCAATACCATCATCTACGATCATGAGCTTGAGGCTACCCAACAGCTCATCCAGCAGCTTTACGATATTGGTGTCGATGCCATCTTGGTTCAGGATATGGGCATTCTGAAGATGTCCTTGCCACCTATAGCTTTGCATGCTTCTACGCAGACGGACAATCGTACTGTTGAGAAGGTTCGTTGGTTGCGCGACATTGGTTTCCGTCGTGTTGTTTTGGCACGTGAATTGTCTGTCGACGAGATTCGCGAGATTCATCGTCAGGTACCTGATGTCGAACTGGAGGTCTTCGTGCATGGTGCCCTGTGCGTCAGCTATAGCGGACTGTGCTACGTGTCGCAGCATTGTTTCCAGCGTTCAGCCAATCGTGGCGAATGTGCTCAGTTCTGTCGCATGAAGTTCGATTTGCTCGATGCCGACGGCCGTGAGTTGGAGCATCAGCGTCACTTGTTGTCGCTGAAGGATCTGAACCAGTTGCAGCATCTTGAAGAACTGATTGAGGCTGGTGCCTGTTCGTTTAAGATTGAGGGTCGCCTGAAGGATGCTACCTACGTCAAGAATGTGGTGTCAGCTTACAGCCAGCGTCTCAACGACATCATCGCCCAACATCCTGATACGTATTGTCGGGCGTCGAAGGGTAGGGTGGCGTATGCCTTTACGCCCAATCTGAAGAAGACGTTCAATCGAGGTTTCACGACCTATTTCCTGCATGGTCGACAAGCTGACATTTTCTCGCCTGACACGCCCAAGGCCATGGGCGAATTTGTGGGTACTGTCAAGGAGGTGCGTCGCGACTCGTTCAATGTGGCTGGTACGGCGTCGTTTGCCAATGGCGACGGGCTGTGCTTCATCAACGACGACCACGAGCTGGAAGGTTTTCGTGTCAATCGTGCTCAGGGCAATCGTCTCTTCCCACACCAGATGCCTGCAAATCTACAATCAGGTATGGCCCTCTATCGCAATTACGATCAGGAGTTCGAACGCTTGCTTTCGCGTCCTACGGCAGAGCGCAGAATACCCATTTCGATGCATCTTTCTGTTACTGAAGACGGTTTCCGCCTTACGGCTAACGATGTGAGTGTCAGTGTGGTATGCGAACATCAGACGGCCAACAAACCACCCCACGAAAACATTCAGCGCCAACTGTCAAAGCTGGGCGATACCGTTTATGAATGTCGTGAGGTGACCTTCGATGCAGACTTCAACTACTTCATTCCCAATAGCGTGCTCAGCGACTTGCGGCGCCAGTTGGTGGATGCATTGGATCAAGGGGACGGTTCTGCTGATCCGTCGTCGCCAGGCGATTGTGATCATCAGAACCGTCCCCATGATCCAGCCCCCAGCTACGCTCATCCTTACCTCTACAACATTGCCAATCGCCTGTCTGCTGATTTCTATCATGTTGATGGTCCTACGGCTTACGAGATAAAGGGTGGTCATGGTCCCGTCATGCAGTGTCGCCATTGTCTGCGCTATGCGTTGGGGCATTGCTTGAAAAAGCATCCCAACCAGCTCAAGGAGCCCCTGAGTCTTCGATTAGGCGACGGACGCCTGTTTCGCTTGGAATTCGATTGTAAGAATTGTCAGATGAATGTGTATGCGTCTCGTTAGGTTTGTCATAGGGTCGTTAGTCTTGATGTTATGCTGTGCCTGCTACAATCATGGTCAGCAGACTACCGACGCTTGGATAGCTTCGTCACACTATGCCCCATGGTCACAGAATATGAGCAAACAGCAGCTCGACTCCATCTCCTTTTCGACCACCCATCACTATACGCAGAACTACAACTTTCTGGTGCGTGCCGACTTGCTGCCATTGGCTGACAATATGGGCGATATGGCCTTCGACACCATGTATGTCACGAAAGGTCAGCGCATTGTGGTGGCCGAGATAAGGACCCTGCCTACTGATTCCATCGATTCCGTATGGGTTAAGGTGGCACGCGACCAGATTACTCAGGGATGGATTCGCGAGAGCGAACTGCTGGAAAGTGTGTCGCCCGACGATCCTATCTCGCAGTTCATCGACGCCTTCTCCAACAATCACCTCTTGGTGTTCCTGGCTTTCTGTGTCATCGTTGGCGGTGTCTACGCTATGCGCAAGCTGTTGCGTCGTAATGCCTACATCGTGCATTTCAACGATATCGACTCTTTCTATCCTACGCTGCTGTGCATCCTCATGGCCTGCTCGGCAACAGCCTATGCCACAATACAGACTTTTGGGGCTGAGCAATGGCGGCATTATTATTTCCATCCATCGCTCAACCCCTTCAATCTGCCCTTCACGCTGGGACTCTTCGTTGCTTCCGTGTGGGCCATTATCATTGTTGGTGTGGCTGCTGTCGAAGACACTATCCGACGTCTGCAGGCCTCTGACGCCTTCCTCTATCTGCTCGGACTGGGTGCCGTTTGTGCCGTCCTTTATGTCGTGTTCAGCATCCTGACGCTTTACTATGTGGGCTACCTGTTATTGCCTGCCTACGTATTCTTCGCACTTTGGCGCTGGCTTCGCTTCGCCCACACGCCTTTCCATTGTGGACAGTGCGGCGCTGCATTGCAACGCAAAGGCACGTGTCCACATTGTGGCGCTGTGAATGTCTGACTTGTTCGTGTTATTTGATCAAGTCTACTGAACGCTTCAGGAACTTATCCAACGCCTCGCCCTTCAGCATACCGTTCTGTAGCAATGCCAAGTCGATGAGCTGGTGCACGATGTCGTTCTGAGCAGCAAAACCGTTCAGCACTTCCTGCTTCTTGTCCTTCTGCTCCTGTACGGCCTTCTCGCACTCAGTTTTCATATCCTTGTCGTCCTGTGTCAGTTCCTCAGGCTTCTTCTTCTCCTGCTGTTGCTTGATGGCAGCGAGACGGGCCTCTTGACCTTTCAGCTCACTCTCGATGGGCTTCAATGCCTCCTCAGTACCTGCCTTGCAGTCGTCGAGCACGCGCTTGACCAAGGGGTGGTCGCTGTTCAGTACAAGGTTCAGCGAATCTGGCATCTGAGCATAGAAGTTCATGCCTTGCTGGAAACGGCTCATCTCCTTCATACGGCGCATCCATTCGTTCTGCGTGATGACGACAGGACGCTGCTGCTCACCCAAGCTCTGCACCTCGACCATGAATTCCGTCTTCTCCATCTTTGGCATCTGTGAACGGAATACCTGTGACAAATTGGCAGACTCGTCCTCTGTAAGGTTCGACTTTGGCGCATCGTCCTTCACGATGAGACGGTCGATGATGTCTGAGTCTACGCGTGTAAAACGGCTCTTCTCGAACTTCTGCTCCAGCATCTGGATGGCAGGCACGTCCAATTGCCCGTCCAACAGCAATACTGAGTAGCCCTTGTCCTTGGCAGCCTGGATATACGAGTACTGCTCCTCCTTATCCGTTGCGTAGAGGTAGACGAGCTGGTCGTCCTTGTCCTTCTGGCTGGCCTCGATGAGCGTCTTGTACTCGTCGAAGGTAAAGTACTTGCCTTCCGTATCCTTCATTAGCGAGAAGTCCTTGGCACGATCGTAGAACGACTCCTCTGACAGCATACCATAATTAATAAAGAGCTTCAGGTCGTCCCACTTCTCTTCGTATGCCTTGCGGTCCTCCTTGAAGATAGCCTGCAAGCGGTCGGCCACCTTCTTGGTGATATAGGTCGAAATCTTCTTCACCTCGCGATCGCTCTGGAGGTATGAACGGCTCACGTTCAGAGGGATGTCTGGCGAGTCAATCACACCATGCAGCAGCGTCAGGAACTCAGGCACGATGCCTTCTACCTGGTCGGTCACGAACACCTGGTTGCAGTAGAGCTGAATCTTGTTACGCTGCAGGTCGATGTTCGACTTGATACGTGGGAAATACAGAATACCCGTCAGGTTGAACGGATAGTCCACGTTCAGATGAATCCAGAACATGGGTTCGTCCGACATGGGATAGAGGGTACGGTAGAACGACTGGTAGTCCTCGTCCTTCAGCGTCGAAGGCGCCTTGGTCCACAGGGGCTCCACGTCGTTGATGAGGTTGTCTTTGTCGGTATCCACCATCTCCTTCTTCTCGCTCGACCACTCCTGCTTCTTGCCGAAAGCAACGGGCACAGCCATGAATTTGCAGTACTTGGTCAACAGCTGCTGAATCTTCTCTTTTTCAAGGAATTCCTTGCAGTCGTCGTCCAGATACAGGATGATGTCCGAACCACGATCTTCCTTCTCAGCATCGTCAATCTCGTAGGCAGGACTGCCATCGCACGACCACTTCACAGCCTTCGAACCCTCCTTGTACGAACGGGTGACAATCTCCACCTTCTTCGACACCATGAACGACGAGTAGAAGCCCAGTCCGAAGTGTCCGATGATGTTGTTGGCATTGTCCTTATACTTCTCCAGGAAGTCGTTGACGCCCGAGAAAGCAATCTGGTTGATATACTTGTCGATTTCCTCCTCAGTCATACCGATACCACGGTCCGAGATGGTGATGGTGCCCTTGTCCTTGTCCAGGCTGACGTGAACGGTCAGGTCGCCCAATTCACCTTTGAACTCGCCCTGCTGGGCCAGCGTCTTCAGCTTCTGCGTGGCGTCGACGGCATTCGACACCATTTCGCGCAGGAAAATCTCATGGTCTGAGTAGAGAAACTTTTTGATGACGGGGAAAATGTTCTCAGTCGTAACCCCGATGTTACCTTTTTGCATATACCTTATTTTTTATTTATTTGAATTCGTTGCCAAGGTATCTGCAAATATCGTGCCAAACTCCGTACGCACCTTAAATCCGTCTATCTGCATAACTCAAGTTAAAAATTTTGCGCGAGTATATCTAAATTTCGCTACAAATATAGTAATTTTGCAGGCGAATTACAAAAGACAAACAAGAATGAGATACGGAATTATAGGTGTAGGAGCCATAGGCGGCTATTATGGCAGCAAGTTGGCACATAGCGGACAAGAAGTGCATTTCCTGTCGCACAGTGATTATCAGTTTGTCAAGGAAAGAGGTATGCAGGTGGATTCTTGCGACGGGTCGTTTCATCTCTTCCCAGTCAACGTATACCAGTATCCTACAGAGATGCCTAAGTGCGACGTGGTGATAGTAGGCTTGAAGACCACCAACAATCACCTGCTTCCGGAACTGCTCCCCCCATTGCTCCACGAAGAATCGGTTGTCGTGCTTATTCAGAACGGCATCGGCGTAGAGGCAGATGTGCAGAAGATGTTCCCTGAGGTGCAGCTGATAGCAGGACTTGCCTTTATCTGTTCCGCCAAAACGGAGCCGGGCCACGTGAACCATCAATGCTATGGGAGCATCAATCTGGCCAATTATTCCTGTCGCGACGAGGTGCGATTTGCAGAGATATTAGATGATTTCACAAATGCAGGCATCGTAGCCGCGTCAGTGCCCTACGATGAGGCTCGCTGGAAGAAAGCCGTATGGAACATGCCGTTCAACGGGATGACAGTAGCGCTGAACACGCGGACAGACCTGCTGTTGAAGAATCCGGCAACCCGTCAGCTGATATATGATCAGATGATGGAGGTGATAGGTGCCGCGCAACACCTTGGGGTAACAGGACTAGACCAGTCGTTTGCCGACAAGATGATACAGATGACCGACGAGATGACGCCCTATTCTCCCTCGATGAAACTGGATTACGATTTCCACCGCCCGATGGAGATACATTACCTCTATACCCGTCCCATCGAGATAGCTGAGGCAAGTGGTTACCAGATGCCCAAGCTGAAGATGCTCGAGGCAGAACTTAAGTTTCTCTCGGAATAACCGGGCTCACAGGGTGACAGACCCCTTGTGAGCTCAGGCTTTCGTCCTGCTGAACTTTTCTTTTGCCATATTTCGTTATTATTTAGTCTTCTCATTATAAAGCTTAAACAACTCTGCCACACAATGGCTCTCCGTAAAAGTATTCTTGACAGGGAAACCATAGGCCTGCATCACGGCTCGGTCGTTATTTTGGTGAGCCGTCAGAAGTTCGGGATAGAGATACATATTTTCACCATACATATCAGCAAGACTCTTGTCTTGATATAGTTTCCTCGCATCGATGATGGCTTGTGCCGTCTGCTCTATTCTTTGCTTTTGCTCATCTGTAGGCGATGGCATAGGGAAATTATAATAGACAGAGGGTGCATAGCGATAATCATTCTTTAATCTACCAGCAACAACACGCATCCATGCATTATGCACGTTTGAACTAAGGAGTCCAAAATCATAGAGGGTTGCATTGTTGACAAGAACGGCTGCGTCACTGGCTATCACTGTAGGAGGCATGAACCCTACTGGGATGTATCGACGTGAAGAAGAGGAAACACGTGGAATTAGCAGATAGTCTGTTTCAGGCTGTCTGTTTTGTGTGAACAAATAAGGTTTGTTGGAAGTCTTCTGTATTCTGTCCACAGGACTGCTCAAACGGTATTCGCTTATATAGCGGAATCGTTCAGTTAGTTCAGGAATATGTGCATAGTCCGCTGGTCGTTTGCCAACAAGCCACAGGCAGTAACGAGTAAATTCTGTATCGTTGATAAACTCGCGACTCCCGACAAATGGTAGCAAGACTTCATCAAGTTCAGGATAACGTTTCACAAAATCTTCACGTTCTGCTTTACTAAAGAGAAGGCGACCATCATCAGCCGGAGGGCTTCCTTGAACTACCTTAGCCAGTCCTTCATTAATGCTCTGACTGCGATTCGTAATAAACACATCTGGTGCGGCTTTCAAATAGCCATTGATATGCTCAACGATTTCGTACTTATCACCATTGAAAAGTAACTTTTCTTTTCGCTCTTTGTATGAGAATCCAACTATTACACACATGACAGCAGCCTTTGTCTTAGCTTCACTCGTCCACATGAATGTGTTATGTGCAAAGTTGATGAAAAGCTTGTTGGTTAGCAATTTCTGCCAAAACAGGTTGACAGATTCACCTTGGCATATAGAATTGGATGATACGAAAGCAGCCTCTGCATCTGTACCCTTAATCAGTTCTGACGCTTTCTTAAACCATCCTGCCACGTAATCCAATTTGCCGTAGTCCTTTGAAGGAGCAAACACCACCTTCAAGTCATCAGTCTGTTCTTTAGTACGCATGGCCTGACCCACAAACGGCGGGTTGCCAATGATATAATCGTATCTGACCCTATATCTGGTATTGGGCTTGGGGCCACGCTTTACGTCGGAAGTAACAAGGTTTATCTCTTCGTATTCAGCAGTAGGCTCGCTGGCCATCATTGGTTCCTCATCGAAGATAACGTATGCATTCTTGGCATAAATGGTAGGAATGCCAGACGGTATTTCTATGATGTCCCAATCCATGCGTAGGGCATTGCCCTCACGAATGTTGAAATAAGACTTCAACGGCAGAAAGTCGATGTCCTGATGGATAATCTTCTCCGTCTCTGCCAGCATCTGAGCTTCGGAAATCCACAGAGCTGTTGTGGCAACGGTAACGGCGAAGTCGTTAATCTCGATGCCATAGAACTGCTGGATATTGACCTTGATAGGATTCACGAATTCGCCCAACATCATCTGACCATGATACATTTCCCGGATAGCTTCGTTTTCCAAACGACGTAGGCTCAGATAGGTCTCTGTCAGGAAGTTGCCGCTTCCGCAAGCTGGGTCGAGGAATGTCAGCGAAGATAGTTTCATCTGATATTCGCTGAGTTTGCGCTTGCGCTGTTTCTCCACCTTTTCCTCAAGTATATCGTCGAGTTCACGGCGTAGGTCATTTAAGAACAGCGGGTCGATGACTTTGTGAATGTTCTCGATGCTGGTGTAGTGCATACCGCCCGAGCGGCGTGTCTCTGGATTCAGCGTGCTCTCGAAAACGGCGCCAAAAATCGTGGGAGAAATCTCGCTCCAGTCGAAGTCGAGGCTGGCATTCTGAAGCAGCGTTGCCTTGAGCTCCTCAGTGAATTGTGGAATCTCAATCTCTTCTGCAAACAGGCCTCCATTGGTATAGGGGAATGCTTTCAACTCCTCTTGCAAATATTTGCTGCGCTGCTCCTGTGGGGTATTCAGCACCTCAAACAGGTCACGCAAAGCCCTGCGCAAGTCCTTGGCCTCGTAGGTCACAAGGAAATCGTGGAATTGATCGTGGCTAAAGATGCCGGCATCCTCAGCATAGAGGCAGAACACAATACGGACACATAGAATATTCAGCCAGCGAAGGGCTTCGGGCGAATTGTCATTATATTGTGTGAGCAAGGCTTCGTATATCTTGCCGACGATCTCACCGGCCTCCTTTGATACAATCTCCTCTTTTCGCAAATGCTCGTTCTTGGCATCCACGAGGAACTTCAGACGATAATATTCCTTGCTCAGATTCTCCAATAATATCTGCTCAGGCTCACCATTGGGTTGCTCCATATCATAGACCAAGAACTCAGAGAAGTTGCATGTCACTATCCAGCGAGGATGCTCAGATACGGGCAGACCTACCACATAACGGCGAGCCTGCTGGAATGGATTCAGCAGCGCACCATCGCTCTGACGGATGGGCGCACGCAGGTCTTTATCCTTAGACTTCTGCTCAATTAGCACACGAGTAGAAGGAATACGTCCATCAACATAGTTGGATTCATCCACCTTATGATGTTCCTCAAAACGAATGAAGCCATCCGTAGGCGTCTCAATGCCAAAGACATTGCTCAGCAGGTCAATCCAGAAAGGTTGTGATTCGCCTCTCTCATAACCTCTGCCTTTCCAACGTATCGCGAATTCCGCTGCGGCTGCAGCAATCTGTTTATCTGTCTTCATATTGATTGCTTTCGGTTCCTAATTATGCGACAAAATTACAAATTTTATTTGTAAATATAGTCACTAAAGCAAAAAAAATGCGAAAAAGTTTAGCCTTAACTGAACTTTTTCACGACTCATCAAAGGAAAAATGCATTTTTCTTTGAATTAACTGCTCCAAAATTTGGAAGATAAGCGAAAAATACCTATCTTTGCAGCGTCAGAATGTCGTCAGAGGGCGCGAACGATTTGCTTTCAGAGCAAAATTCAAGCTGGACCTTTCTGACTACCATACGAGGACATAGCCCAAAAGGTTATGTCCTCAGTTTTTCTATCACATCGTTAATGAGTCGCTTGATGCTTTCCTTGTCTGGCGCAGCAAAAGCGTCTGCCTTGACAACGACAGCCTTGCTGTTATGGACTACATAACACTCGTCAAGCGTACCCTGGCTGAAGTCCTCGTGGCGACCGAAGAGGCCTGAAACAATCTTCTTTGTCTTCAGAATGCTTTCGGACATATGCATATCGAAATCAAGAACCACCACCTTGCAACCTTGTTGCTTAGCCTTGCGGAAAGCGGACTTAATACCGTTCTCGCTTTCAATACCTTTACGGTCGCCCAACTTGCCGTTGATGGTGTATTCAGGATTCTTGTGGCCAATCGTCAGCAAGTGCTCATTGATAATGATGAACATGTCGTCAAAGCAACTAAGTAGCACCCTCGCTACACGGATATTATCATCCAGTTCCGTTTGATCAGCCCGTACGCTTATCAGCAGCCGTTCACCATATATCTCGTCTTGGATAAGCTCCTTGCTCTGTTTCATAAGTGCAAAAGTACTAAAATTATATTGAATGAAGTCATAAAAGCATGAAAAACTTCAGATCAATGATTCAAATAATTGAAGATTTAAGAGCGTGGGACGCTTTATAGATATTTTACGAGCCGTAATGTCGTGGGGCGCGAGCCGTAACCTCACCAAGGACGAGATTACGTCTCGTCCGATTTTACCTCTTGGGTGCGCCTTAATGTGCCTCTCTTCATGCGTACATTGACACGTTATATTGCATTATTGCATTGCATTTACTTTTCGAGGAAGTGGAGAAAAAGGTGGAGAGAGTGAGATTATAGTATAAGTTATTATATATTAGATAGTTATATTAATATTTACCCTTATTTTACCCATTTTTTATCTCCCTCAATTTCAGCAAAAATGCAATGCAATGCAATTTTGCAATATGGAATGAGCCGTAATCCGAAAAAAAGTAGTATCTTTGCGGGCATGGATTTTACAATATTACCCTATGACCAACTCCCAGATTATATTAGGGAGAACGAAAACCTGCGGCAGATCCTGCTGCAAAGTGCTGGCATTATGAAATATGTGGCTGAGCACATTGACGACCCCACCGATGACGATACTCCGCAATTGTTCGTCCAGTACCAGAACTATGTTGCAGAAAACTATCGCAGAGCGAACCGCTATAATCCTAATAGGCAAAATTGGTCTATCGAAGATTTGCGGCAGAGAGCTCTTAATGGCAGCAACCATCTGTGGGACGAATCTCACAGTCGTAAAGTAATGATGCAGAGACTACGCATGCAGACGGACGTGCCCTTCGCGGCAAAAAGCATTGTTGGCAGATTAAGCTGGAAGTATCTGGAGTATGCATGGAAGGAGGATCTCCGGCGTAGGATACCAGACATTGAAACCTCGCTGGGAACTTATAAATATGTCATGCAACAATTTAATAAGAAATTCGACGGACTGGCATGTCGCAGTATTGATATCGCTCTCAAGGTACATCATGGAGACGTGCTGACAGAAACGGAGTTTTACGATAGTTTTAATATTGACATGTTCCACGCTCATATAACTGCTTCCAACGATCCTACAATAGAGGTTTGCATGCGACAGGGTTTAGTAGAGTTACTTCATGGCAAGAACACCCAAGAGTGCCGGGCAGAGGCTATAAGCATGCTTAAGAGTGTGCGATGGTTTTCGCAACACATCTATAATGATGAAGTGAAAGCTGTGCATCAAAATGGTTCTTTCACTTTAGAGGACAAGCTGTGGCTGCGCAGCATACTGGAGAATTATGACAGGAATCGTTGTAGTGATGAACTCAACTTTTTCTACTTTGGCAGGCTACTTGCTGATGTAGGCCGCCTATGGGACGAACAGATACATCGCTACCCAGATATTGACCTGAGTGAACTGGAAAAAGAGACCAAATCGTTCATTAATACATTCCCATCTGTACGTCAGATTACTTGGGAGGATGAAAAGCAGTGCTTTAAGAATGCCGTACTGCATATAATGGAGAGGAAAGATAAAAGTGGAGATAATCTCTTCAAGTATGATTCGCAATGGATTGCCGTTTATCGATTCGCAGTAGACAAGTCAATCATGTATGATATTGGGGACACGAGTGAACCCGAAGACACGTCAACTCCACAGTATGAAAAGTTCGAGAGATTTGCAATTGAACTACAACTTGACCAGCATCCTACAACCCGAAAGCCCTTCTTGAAAAAGTTCATTAAGGATTTAAAAAGTAAACCCAGCTATAAATGCTTCAACACATGTCACCCATGGTCCCCTGACGAAACAAAAGAACCAAGAAGACTTGCTTTTATAAAAGAAATGGATGATGTTTATAAGGCACTTGAAGAAGCGTATAACAAACTAATCATTCGGGCAGAAAAGGGTATAGACTGATTATTTCTCATATAACACTGTATAAGGGCTATTTGCATGCAGATAGCCTTTTTTGTATTTTGTCACAATGGCAATCTCATGCGACGCTACTTACATTTCGAGCGGTCTCGCTGATATTTCATGCGACGCTACTTATATTTTGAGCGTTTTTGAAGACATTTCGTGCGACGCTAAAGGTCGTCTTGTGTCACTTCGTGCGAAAGTGGGCTGAAAACTGGTCTTTGGCCCTCTGTGGCACACGGTTTGTGATGTCATAATCGTAAACTAAATCGTAAAGATTATGGCAAACAACAAACACAAAAATCTCGCAGAAAGCGGTACCAAGACCGAACAACATGTAGGCCTTGAAAATGAGAATATGTTCCCAAGTGATCCCTTTGATTTGAGCTTACGCGCTTATCAGTTTGTTTGGGGAAAGGAAAGGTACATCAACGATGAGACGCTTCGCTTCGTGAGGAGTGCCTTTATGGGATTCCGAGACGAAGTACAAGACATGATGGTAGAGTGTCTGGACAGATACTATGTAGAATGCAGCCCTGAGGGTGAGACTTACTTGCCTCTGCTGGGTGTGGAGCACATTGACCTGCTAATGAATCAGATAGTGTATAAGATTGATCATGGACATAATAGATATAAATAAGTTATGGCAACAACAATCGACAACACACAGTTCTCGTCATTCGGATACGGATACAGGAACAATCAGGGTGAAGCGGTGCTTCAGACGAAGCCCGATGGCGTAGCCGACATTTGGTCGGTCTACAAGTACTTAATCTCTCCGGCAGCCAAGGATGCTCAGGATATTCTCCGGAGCATGGTGGGCACGGCGACAAAGACGGAATGTGGCGACTATAAGAAGCTGAACTTCCGCTTCGTCACGTTCCGTGGCATCTTCTCATCGCGTAAGGCGTCAGCATTGACAAAGCTGTCACGCTTCATCGTTATCGACATCGACGGACTTCCTTCGACAGACGAGGCACATAGTCTGGTCCGTCAGTTGTCTGCCGACGAATACATTGAAACGGCTCTTGCCTTCGTGTCGCCTGGCGGCCTGGGCGTCAAATGGGTGGTGGAGATTCCCGAATGGTTGCAAGACCAGAACTATAAGGAGCAGTATCTGGGGCTGTGTCGCCATTTGGTGCTGCAATACGGCTATGAGCCTGACTGGGGCTGCTCTGATGTTTGCAGGGCCTGCTTCCTTGGACATGACGAACTTTGTTTTATAAACCCCAAATATATAAAAAAAGATGAGTAAAATTAATTCAAGCATGACCGATCAGCAGTATTTTGAGCTGCTGTGCCAACGCATCTTTGATGCCAGTGTTAACATTGCCCACACGTACGAGGAGTACCTGCGGTTCGCCTTTGTATGTTCCATATTCGGCGACATCGGACGGGAGTGGTTCCATAGGATTTGTGCGCTCGATGCGAAGTACGATGCCAAGAAGGCGGACACGCAGTTCGATAACTGTCAAAAGACTTCGCGCCATGAGATTACTTTGGGGACGCTGGTCCACATAGCTGAGCAACAAGGCATTGACGTCTCTCTGCCTCTGGAGGCGAAGCCAAAAAAGGGACGTCCCCGTAAGACGGACGCAGAACGTGAGAAGGAACGTCAGAACCAGTTCGAACTGGTAAGCCAGTTCCTCAACAGCGGCTACCTGTTCCGTTACAACGCCCTCAGTGAACGTATTGAGGTGAAGCCGGGCGAGGAGGAGTGGCGTGACTTCGACGACCGTGAGCTGAACGGTATTCTCACAAAGCTTCACAGCAGCAACGTGAAGGTGTCGAAAGACAATCTCGAAACGTACATCAACTCAGGGGTGTTCTCAATGCCGTACAACCCCGTTGAAGAGTATGTGAGGTCGCTTAAGCGTTGGAACCGTCGTACTGACTACATCAGGCAGGTGTTCAACTATCTCCATTTGGAGGAGGGGTCCGATGTGGAGTTCCTCTACGAGTGCTTTAAGCTCTACTTCGTTGTCATGGTGGCCTGCGGCATGGGACTCAATGTCAAGAACCAGTTGATGCTGATATTGGCTGGTGAAAAAGAGGGTACGGGAAAAACGGAATTTATCTTGCGATTGCTTCCGCCAGCCCTTAGCAGGTACCTGACAGCGCCCGTTCAGCTTTCTACGTTCAAAGACAAGGACGAGGCACTGGCAACGGCCAACAATCTACTGTTCTTCCTCGACGAGATCTCGTTAAACCGCCAGACCTTCAATAAGCTGAAGAATATGGTGGGTGGTGCCGGTGCCAACATCACGAACGAGCGTGCGCCATACGGTCACAATGCGAAAGTACGCAAGGTGCATGCCTCATTTGCTGCGACCACAAACCATATCGACTTCCTGCCCGAAGACCTGGGCGATCGTCGTTTCTTAGTACTACCCGTCGTGAGCAGTGAGCCTTATGACGACATGCCTATTGAAAAGGCTTACGCCCAGGCCTATTATCTGGCTACCCATCCACGCAGCTTTTCTACACAAATCAAGCCTGAAATGATGGCTCGGTTGAAGGAAATCAACTGGAAATACGTTACCGAAGACATCTGCACAGCCGTATTACCCACTGTTTTGCGTGAACCAAAGCAGGGCGAACAGGCTCAGGCGGTCTTAGTGGGTGAAATTATCAGTTGGCTGACCTCTCGAATAGGACCAAACAGAGAATTTACATCGCAAAAAGTGAACGCAGCGATGAAGAAATTGAAGTTTATTCCCAAAAGGGGTAACCGTGGTAATATGTATTTCGTCGTACGCCTTTTGGCGGAAGACCTCAAGCGCGAAGGTGAACGTATTGCAAATCAGGAACTTAAGAAGGAAACGGAACCTGAGCTGCCATTCTGAAAAGTGACGAGTGACGATGGGCTTTAAAACTTTCCAAGAGAAAAAGAAAAATACAACAACGTATTTATTATTTATTATCAGAAAGTCTATAGCATCAGCGTCACTCGTCACCATAGAAAACAGCATGCCACTTCCCCTTCGGGTCATCGCCTCGTCTACCCAAAGTAAACGAGGGGGATGCTAAAAGGGGAGGTGGTGCCAGCTATATAGCAAACGGGGTGAGTACCTAAGGCAGATGTGCCCTATGCTACGTAGCGGATGACTGAATAAAACCACACAAAGGGTCAGACCCTTTGTGTGGTTTTTGGCAATTATTTGCAAAAATAATAGCTGAAAAATTTGGATAATTCAGATATTTTTCGTAACTTTGTAACCATAAAGAAAGGCATACATAAAGCGGGAAGCGGTCACCCGATGTAGTTGGTCGCAGATAGTCTAATACCATTAAAATAGTTTACAAAATGGCACAGACAAATTTTCTGACCTTGAAGGTCAACCTGAGGCAGAACCTGAACCAGCGTAACCAGGCTGCCTATCAAAAGTACTATGCCGAGGTGGACTCTGAGAAGACGCTAACCACGCTCGGTTTGGCCAAGCACCTGAAGGACCACGGCTGCCTGGCAGGACTTGACGCCATCCAGGCCGTGCTGGCCAAGCTGGCTGAGTGTGTCCCCGAGATCACGTCGCAGGGTTATGGCGTGATGCTCGACGGTCTGGGTAAGTTCTACCCGACGCTGAAGAGCAAAGGCGCCACAGAGGCCGAGATGGCCGAGGAGGGCTGGCAGCTGTCGAGTCTGATCAAGGGCGTCCGCCTGCGTTTCCTGCCCACGTCGAAGCAGATGCAGAACATCACGTCGAAGCAGATGCTGACGCGCTGCGCTGTGGAAGGTGGCAACCTGATTCGCGCCGTTCGCGATCAGCAGACCAAGAAGAAACTTTACGACGAGCTGACCCCGTTGGCAAAGTTCCTCAGCGATCTGCGTGGCGACGAAACCGCAGCGCCATCAGGCAGCGGTTCGCAGAACCAGGGTGGCAACACTGGCGGCAACACTGGTGGCAATGAAGGTGGCAACACTGGAGGTACTACCGGTGGCGAGGAAGGCGGCATGTAATTGATGTCGGAAGTGAAAAAGTCGGGCTAACCAATGGGTTAGCTCGATTTTTTTAATATCAATAATTCAGAAATTGGCTAAATCATCAGCATCAGCGAGTACGGGAAACTTGGTGCGGAAACGTTGTAAGGACTCCATATCAAGGTCTGCCGAGGCACTTTCACATCTGCCAGGAGTGCACTGAGCAAGTGTGTGGCCATAAGCATCGATGATGGCAGAGTCGCCCTCATAATAACATATTGCCCTGTCATCACCTGAGATATTCGCGGCTATCACAAAGCACTGGTTCTCTAAGGCGCGTGCACGGACAAGGGTATGCCAAACCTCGCTACGACTCGCTGGCCAGTTGGCAACATAGATGATGGCATCGTAGTCGCCACGATTGCGCGAGAAAACGGGGAAACGGAGATCGTAGCATACCTGTAACAGAAAACGCACACCACGCCACTCGACCACGACGCGCCGATGACCGGCAACATAGGCATCGGTCTCGCCAGCATAACCAAAGAGATGGTGCTTGTCGTAGTAGTCGTAGGTGCCGTCGGGACGGACAAAGAACAGACGATTGCGAGGCTGCTGTTCGTCGTCCATGATGGCGACGCTGCCCGCAACGGCTGCATTCAAACGGCTGGCCTGTTGTTGCATCCAACTCAAGATCTGTGGTCCATGCTCTACGGCACCCTCTGCCATAAACCCTGTGGCAAACATTTCGGGCAGGACGTAGAGGTCAGCTCCTGGCTGTTGGTCGAGCAAGTCTGTAACGCACTGGAGCGTCCACTCTAATTCCTTCGTACGAATGCAGTTTTGTATGATGGCGACTTTCATGTCTATGAGTTTATTGTGCTGCAAAGTTACGAAAAGTTATGAGCACCACAAAGATTTTTCAGAAAAAGTTTGGCTATTAAGATTAATTGTGTACCTTTGTAGCCGATATGGTGATGTGCCGGTGGTTCATCGGTGCATGAAAAGGGAATCAGGTGAGAGTCCTGAGCAGTACCCGCTACTGTCATCTCCATTATGGAAAGTCTAACAAACAGCCACTGAGCAGCAAAAACTTGGGAAGGCAGACTTTTCGGAGAGAGCCAGGAAACCTGCCACGTCAGACGAAACAAAAGCGAAAAGCCTCGGGAATAAGGCTGAGCTGGAGAGAATGATGAACATAATGATGACGAGAAGACTGTTATGGCTGCTGCTGGCATGCCTGTTGCTGACGACTGTTGATGTTGCCTACGGACAGAGCAGAAAGCAAAAAAGCCAGATGAAAGACTCTGTTACCTTGGATAATGTGACAGTAACAGGTAAGTCGAAGACGCAAAAGCTACGCGAGGGTGCTTTGGCTGTTAATGCTATTGACGTTAACACCATCATCAGTTCCATCCACTCGCTGAACGGGTTGGTGGACCGTACGGCAGGCGTGAAGATTCGTGAGGAGGGTGGCATCGGTTCCGACTTCGACCTGAGCATCAGCGGTATGTCGGGCAATTCGGTGCGCTACTTCCTGGACGGTGTACCTCTGGACACGAAAGGTACGGGGGTGACGCTGGCCAACCTGCCCGTCAGCATGATTGACCACGTCGAAATCTATAAAGGCGTTGTGCCCACGTGGCTCAACAGCGACGTGCTGGGTGGTGCGGTGAACATTGTGACGAACCGTAAGCAGCGGAACTATCTGGATGTGTCGTACGGCCTGGGTTCGTATCATACGCATAAGGCAGATTTAAACGGACAATATGTCTTCAAGAACGGCCTGACGCTGCGTCCTACAATGGGTATCAGCTACTCGAAGAATGACTACATGATGAAAGACGTAGAGGTGTGGGACGAGAGCGTACGAAAGTTCCTGCCCAAAAATCGCCGACGTTTCCACGACGACTACTTCTCGCTGTTCGGACAACTGGAGGCAGGCGTGAAGGACAAGCCGTGGGCTGATGAGTTCTTTGTGTATGTTAGTTATAATAAGGTGAACAAAGACCTGCAGACGGGTCAGGTTCAGACACGCGTTATTGGTATGGCTGACCGTACGAGCGATGCCTGGAGCATTGGTGCGCGCTATCAGAAACGCGAGTTCCTCATGAAGAAACTGAGTGCCAACATTACGTTGTCGCATACGTGGGACCACAGTATTACCACGGATACTGCTCGCAGACAGTATGACTGGAATGGTGACTACATTGTCAGCGCCCGTAACGAGATTAATGGCAGAGCTTTCTCGCAGCGTCACTTCAAACGTCCGATGACTGTCGCAAAGGCTGACTTCAAATACACGTTCAACGAGCACCATCTGCTAAACCTGAGCTACGCACTGAACCGTACGGGCAACAACCGTTGGGACGAGGTGGAGAAAGACTTTATGCCAGCCAACGACGTGCTGGCAAAACACATCCTCGGACTGTCGTACAACCAGATGTTCTGGAACGGCAGAATGAGCAATACGTTCTTTGTGAAGGACTATATCAACTATCTGAGTGTAGAGCAGACGGACCTCTCGTTCATCACGCAGTCTGATGAGGTGGCCGCGAAGAATACGCAGAACAGTATGGGTGGAGGCGTCGGCACGAAGGTGGAGTTGTTGCCGCAATTGGCTGTCAAGGCCAGCTACGAGCATACGGTGCGTCTGCCGCTGGCCCGTGAACTGTTGGGCAACGGAACCACCGTCTACGCCAACCTGGCGCTAAGGCCTGAGATGAGTGACAACCTGAACTTGGGACTCTTTGGAACGTTCCGCCAGGGCCAGCATACCTTGTACTATGAGGTCAATGGCTTCCTGCGCTTTGTGGACAATTACATCCAGCCACAGATTACTGAGAAGGAGGGAACGATGCAGTATACCAATGAGCCTGCTGTCCACATCAAAGGACTTGAGGCAGAGTTGCGCTACGATTGGAATAAGCGCTTGCAAGTGGCAGGAAATATCAGTTGGCAAGATGCACGCAATCGCAATAGGTATATGAATGACGGGAAACCATCAGCAACATATGATAATCGCATACCCAACCGTCCTTGGCTGTTTGGCTCAGCTGAAGCCCACTATACTTTTCAGAATCTGATACAGAAGGGTGACCGGCTGATGCTGGGTGCCGACTATCAGTGGGTACACTGGTTCTTCCTTTCATGGGAGGCATACGGTGCAAAGGATACCAAGGCGCGTATTCCTGAGAAGCACATTGTGGGTGCCAACATCACTTATTCTTGGTGTAAGGACAGATACAGTGTGTCCTTGGATTGTCAAAACCTGTTCGACCAAACGGTCTACGACAACTACAGGCTCCAAAAGCCTGGTCGGATGCTGTTTGCCAAATTCAGACTTTTATTACAATAAATATTCATATTATTAATTTAAGCATTTTAAAATGAAAAAGATTAGTTTTATTCATTCCGCTCTGGCAGCTCTCGCGCTGACCTTTGCATTCACTGCCTGTTCAAGTGACGACGACAACAATGATCCTAAACCTGATCCTGAAACTCCCTATCACTATGACTTGACAGTATCTGTCGGCAATCATGGCGGTATGGGTCAGGACAAACAGGGACACCTCACCATGAGTGTCGCTTCTCTGAGCGACCCCAAGACGACCATTACGTTTGTCGGTAGTGGTTCGGAGATAACCGACTATACAATGGAGGCCATCTACAAGGGAAAGTATATGTATCAGGTTCCCGTATCAGCTGACCGTTTCTCAAAGTTGCAGTTCAAGAACAATAAGATGGAGGTTGTTCAAGAACAGAAATTCAAGGATGGTATCACGTTCTTGCCACGCAACTATACCCATGCTTGGATTAACGACAATACACTGGTTGTTATGGCTTCTAACGGCGATAACAACAAAGTCATCTATAGTAAGTTGAATACTGACGATATGACCATCGTCAAGCAGGGTGAGCTGAACATCGAAAAACCTTCCGGCTACACCGTGCTGACCACCAGTGGCATTCTGGCCTATCGCAAGAGCGACAACAAGCTGTTCTACTTCTACTATTGGAAGACGAAGAAGCGTAATGGTGTTGAGGAGCCTTTCTTTCACGTAGCCGTCATCAATCCTAAGACGATGGAGGTCGAGCAGGATAACACCAATACGGAATGCCAGCAGATGCAGGGATCTGCATATGGTGAACTTTTGCAGCAAATTGTCTTCTTCGATGAGGACGACAATATGTATATATCAGCCTTCAATGATGTTGACGGAAAGAATATCGGCAGATTGCTCCGCATTAAGAAAGGTGAGTTCAATGTCGAGGCCGGCTACAACGCGTTTACCAATGCCATAGGCAAGCTGCTCACCGTTCAGTACTTAGGCAACGGCAAGGTATTCGCCTATTGTGGCGACAATGCCGTTACCCCAACGAAGGCTAATCCAAGCATTGGCGACATTGCTTATTACTATGCTATTATCGACATTAAGAGCAAGACCGTCACACGTTTGGCTTATAACGGTACGGAGATTCCATATAGCAGTGGCAGCTTCTCACAGCGTACTGTTTATAACAGCAACGAAAACAAGGTGTACTTTGGTGTAAATACCGCTGCCGAACAGACCATCTATATCTACGATGTAGCTACAGGTGCCGTTACAAAAGGTGCATCGTTGGCTGCTGGATATTACTTTGAGCAGATTCGTATCGTTGAAGACTAAGGTAACTTTTCTTTCATTAGGTCCTGGCGACCCTGAGCTACTGACGCTCAAGGCCGTCAGGATTTTACGTGAGGCTGACCTGGTCGTCATATTTCTCACTTTGTATCTTGTATTCCAATTAAATTTTGTAACTTTGCAACGATGAAAACAGCTTTTCTCATAGCAGCACCAACGAGTGGCTCGGGCAAGACGACGATTGCCAGAGGATTGATGGCTTTGCTGACGCGGAAGGGGTACAAGGTGCAACCCTTCAAATGCGGACCTGACTATATCGATACAAAGTTTCACGAGGCGGTATGCGGACGTCCAAGTATCAATCTCGATACCTTTATGGCAACACCAGAGCATGTCCGTCAACTCTTTGCGCATTATGGCGAAGATGCTGATGTCTGTATTGTGGAGGGCATGATGGGGCTCTTTGATGGTTATGATCGTGATAAGGGTTCTTCAGCTGAGATTGCCGCTGTGCTAGGTATTCCTGTAGTATTGGTGGTCGATGCGAAGTCGGTAGCTTATTCGATGGCACCGTTATTGCAAGGGTTTATGAACTTTCGCAAGGATGTCCACATCGCAGGCGTTATATATAATAAGGTGGGAAGCGAACGGCATTATCAGATGCTAAAACAGGTTTGCGACGATTTGCATATTGAGTGTTTTGGCTATCTGCCTAAGCAACCATCTTTGGAACAAGGCTCCCGATATTTGGGACTTGACTATACCGAAACAGCTGCGCCTGTAGAATTGTTAACACTGATAGAACAATATATCGCATGGGAGAAACTGTTAACGCTTTGATAGCACGCAACCAGGAGTCGTTTTCCTTTATCTATCAGGAGAATATAGACCGATTGGGCAACGTTCACTTCTTTGATCCTGAAACGGAGGTTCCTTCGTTTCAGGGTATTGATTTGCTCTACTTGCCAGGTGGTTATCCAGAGAAGCATTTGGAGGCTTTGGTAAAGAATGAAGCATGTCGCAAGGCCATCAAAGAATATGTAGAACAGGGTGGGCGAGTGGTAGCTGAATGTGGGGGCATGATGTACCTCTGTGAAAAGATTGTCACAGATGATGGCGAGTATCCGATGTGTGGCGTATTGCCCTATAGCATCACAGCCCGCAAGGAAGACAGGAAACTCTCGCTGGGTTATCGTAGGTTTGTACTCGATGGCAAAGAATATCGTGGGCACGAGTTCCACTATACGCAGTTTATGGGCGAGGTACCACAAAGTATCGCTCAGGTCTACAACGCCAAAGGCGATCCTGTACCAACACCAATATTCAGATATAAGCATGTTTTAGCCAGTTATACGCATCTCTATCAGATATGAAACATCTCCATCCCATCATGTTCGCAGGCACAGGCAGCGATGTTGGCAAAAGTATCGTTGCTGCAGCATTCTGTCGCATTTTTAAGCAGGACGGCTATCAGCCAGCTCCTTTCAAGGCGCAGAATATGGCGCTGAATTCATACGCCACACCTGAGGGTTTTGAGATAGGACGTGCACAGGCTGTTCAGGCAGAAGCAGCAGGTATTCCTTGTCATACAGACATGAATCCGTTGTTGCTGAAACCCAGCTCTGACCATACCTCGCAGGTGGTACTGAATGGTAAACCTATTGGTAATAAAGATGCGTATGATTACTGGAGAGGTAAGGGGCAAGAGGTGAGAGGTGAGAGGATAGATTTTCGCGCAGAAGTGTGCAAGGCTTTCGACCGATTGGCTGCTTGCTATAATCCCATTGTTATGGAGGGTGCAGGCAGTATAGCTGAGATTAATCTGAAGGATCGCGATTTGGTGAACATGTCGATGGCCCGTCATGCAAAGGCTGATGTCATACTCGTAGGCGATATTGACAGAGGTGGCGTATTTGCTTCCGTTTATGGCAGCATCATGTTGCAGACGCCAGAGGACAGGAAACAAATCAAGGGCATCATCATCAATAAGTTTCGTGGCGACATGCGACTCTTTGATGAAGGACGCAAGATGATGGAGGAAATCTGTGGCGTTCCTGTGCTTGGCGTCATACCGTATTATAAAGATATCTATATCGAAGAGGAGGACTCCGTGAGCCTTGAAAAGAAACAGCGCGAGCTGGCAGAAGGTAAGGTGAATATTGCTGTCGTGCTGCTACGCCATATCAGTAATTATACCGACTTTGATACCCTTGAGCGCGACACTCGCGTCAACCTCTTCTATACGAATAATGTGGCGGACATTCAGCAAGCAGACATCATCATTCTGCCTGGTACAAAGGCTACGCTTGACGATTTGTTGGAACTGCGTCGTAATGGTTGTGCACAGGCTATTCAGCGTGCTCATCGTGATGGTAAGATGGTGGTAGGTATTTGTGGTGGTTATCAGATGTTGGGACAGACTGTCGAGGACCCTGATGGTATCGAAGGCAACATTGCCAGTTTGCCTGGTCTTGGACTTCTGCCTATACGTACAACAATGACTGCTGAAAAGACCACGAAACAGGTGACTTTCGAGTTTGATGGTCAGAGGTGTCAAGGTTACGAAATCCACCAGGGCGTGAGCGATACCAATGAGACTATCCTTCAGACGGGCCATTGTATTGGTACCTATATTCATGGCTTCTTGGATAATGCACCAGTCATAGAGTATCTGCTTAAAGATAAGGCTGTTAATAACGTAAGCCTAAAGAGTTACTCAGCGTTTAAAGAAGAGCAATACGACAAGTTGGCTGACCACGTGCGCAAGTATGTTGATGTCCCTCGACTCTATCAAATTCTGACAGATGATTAACGTACTCTCACTCCTCATTGGTTGGCTGCTCGACCTCATGCTGGGCGACCCCTCATGGTTGCCGCATCCTGTTGTGGGATTCGGTAAGATGATTGCTTTTGGGGAACATCGCATGAACAAAGGCAGACATCGTAAACTAAAGGGTGCTTTGATGGCTATCTTCCTCATTGCCTTCGTCTTTGCTGTCACTTGGCTCATCTGTTCTTTTCTCACCTCTTTTTATTTACTTCTTACCTCTATTCTTATCTTTTTCTGTCTGGCTGGTACGACGCTTATTCGTGAAGTGCGTCAGGTATTCCTAGCCCTCGATCGTTCGCTGGAGGAAGGTAGGACGCAGGTGGCTCGTATCGTAGGGCGCGACACGTCAGAACTCTCAGCACAAGAAGTGCGAACTGCAGCCCTTGAGACGTTAGCTGAGAATCTGAGCGATGGTGTGATAGCTCCCTTGTTCTGGCTTGCGGTATTGGGTGTTCCAGGTATGCTGGCCTATAAGATGGTGAATACCCTCGACTCGATGATTGGCTATCGTACAGAACGCTATCGAGACTTTGGCTGTTGGGCAGCTCATATCGACGATGTTGCCAACTACATCCCAGCTCGTCTCACAGCTCTGCTGATGATAATTACACAAAAGGGACGGTTCTCTTTGTGTAAATTTGTCTGGCGATATGGCAAAAATCATGCTTCACCCAATAGTGGCTATCCAGAAGCTGCATTAGCTGGTATCCTTAACTGTCGTTTTGGTGGTCCGCACTATTATTTTGGCGAACTCTTTGATAAGCCCTTTATTGGCGAGAACGAGCGTGAACTGACGACTGGCGACATGAAAAAAGCCGTCCTTGTGAATCGAACGGCTGAAGTCATCATGGTGATACTTACTGGGCTATGCCTGTGGTTTATCTGATAACAGCACAGACCACTAAGCAAACAGCTAACTCTACCAACAGACAGACGGCTCCACAACAGTCGCCCGTATAGCCACGCAACCGGTTCCATATCAGCAGATAGAGGAAATACATGACAATGCAGGGTAGGAAGATAATCATCTCCCAAGGCAGACCTGTATACCAAAGATATGCAGCCATTGGAATCAGTCCTTGTAGGGCAAGACTAACGCCTGCTTTCCAATCGATTTTCCGATATACCGTCTTATTCTTGGCTGTCTCTTCTGTTCTGGCGTATGGCATCATGATAATCAATTCACTCGTCACCATCTTGCTAAAGGGGTCAGCAGCAAGAATAGTCAAGGCTGCCATCATAGGCGACATCGAGAAGAGGGTTGCACCTAAGAGTAGTTCGTATAGGATGAGTCCCAGTACGCCATAAGTCCCGATGTGCGAATCCTTCATGATGTCGAGGATGCGCTGGCGATCTTTGCCTCCACCACCAAAGCCATCCAGGAAGTCTGCCAATCCGTCTTCGTGAAGTGCTCCAGTGATGAGCAGACGCACCACGATAGCAGCAATGACAACAATGGGATAGTTCATCACCATACTGCCATAATAGAGTGTGGCAGCCATTGCGCCACCAGTAAGCCATCCTGTCAATGGCCAATGCTCCACAACAGTTTTATAACAGTCCTTGGGAGGCTGGTGCAGTCGCCAGAAAGGCAGACGGGTAAAGAAGATAAACGCAGCCCAGATACGGTCATACCAGCGGGTTTGGTCTAATTGTATTTCCATTGTTCAGAAGTATTTCGTGATGTTTGCATTATCGAAGTTGTTCATCTCGTTCATCATGCGGACAGCAGAGTCAACGATGGGATAAGCGCAAAGAGCACCAGTCCCTTCGCCCAGTCGTAAGCCAAGACTCAGCAATGGCTTGGCATCAACGATATCCAGCATCATTCGATGTCCGCTCTCGTCACCACAATGTGTGAAAATCATGTAGTCTTGCGCGTCTGGATAGAGTTGGATAGCAGCTAATGCACATGCTGTCATGATGAAGCCATCTACCAATATAATAAGGTGACATTCTGCAGCACGCAACATCGCACCAATGGCAGTAATCATCTCGAAACCACCGAAGTAGATAAGAGGTGAGAGGTGAGAGGTGAGAGGTGAGAGTTTTGATTGATAGTTTACTATTGCTTTTTTTAGTACTTCGTATTTATGACGAATACCGTCATTGTTGAGTCCTGCACCAGCGCCAATACAGTCTTTCAGGGGAATGTCGCCAAACAGACTCATCCAGATACTCGATGGTGAAGTATTGCCAATTCCCATCTCACCAATACTCAGCACCTTGCAACCCTCAGCGATACAGTCGTCTACTAAATCGACGCCCACCTGAATGGCTTGGTCGAATTCAGCCTCCGACATAGCAGGTTCATAGAGGAAATTCTTGGTGCCACGGGCAATCTTGCGATTAATGATGCCTGGCACATGACTTAAATCATAGTCCACACCCACATCGACAATACGCAACTTGAAGCCATGCTGACGACAGAACATGTTGACGCCTCCACCACCACGTGTAAAGTTAATCATCTGTTGCCAAGTGACCTCACGAGGCGATACACTCACGCCCTCACGTTCGATGCCATGATCGCCACCTAACAATAAGTGACATGGATACTGCAGAGAAGGTTCCAGCGTCTGTTGAATCAGACAGATTTGCATCGCCAATTCCTCCAAACGTCCCAGCGAACCTTTGGGCTTGTTCAGATTGTCTATCTTTGCCTGAATGGCAGGACGCAAACTTTCGTCAGGTTTCTCTATCTTAAATGTACTCATTTGATTTTTACTGCTATTCCGCTAACCATCAGTATGACTTCATCAGCCTTCGAGGCGATATACTGGTTCATCCAACCTTCCAAGTCAGTGAACTTTCTCTGAATGGCGTTTTCACTCACACCACCACTTCCTATCTCGTTCGTCACAAAGATGTAGGTGGCATCGTGGGCAGTAAAACGATCGAACTCCGCTTTGACAGTTTCGAGTGTCTGGTCAACGTCGGATGTCTCAAAGAAGAAGTTCGTCAACCATAGCGTGACACAATCTATCACCACAACGCGTCCTGTAAGGTCGTGTTTGCTGAGATGTTTTTCTTCTTCGATGTTCGTCCACTGGGACCCTCGACGTTCTTGATGCTTGCGCACCCGTTCACGAAACTCATCGTCCCAGATATGGGCAGTTGCCACATACACAGGATGCTCTGAAAGACTGAGCGCCAACTCCTCCGCCTGACGACTTTTGCCAGAGCGTTGTCCACCTGTTATCAGTATGATTTTTCTCACTACTTTTGTTTTTTTCTGTTTTATGCTGCAAAGATAATCATTTTTTTGTATCTTTGCAGCAGATATGAAGAAAATAATTGTTGCAGGCATTGGACCAGGCAGTCGTGAGGATATCACGCCTGCTGTTGTTGATGCTATCAGAGAGGCAGATGTCGTCGTAGGTTACAAGTATTACTTCCAATTCGTGGAGCAATACTTGAAGCCTGGTTGCGAGTGCATTGACACGGGCATGAAGAAAGAACGTGAGCGTGCAGAGCAAGCGTTTTTGTTGGCTGAACAAGAGAAATGCGTTGTCGTGATATCCTCTGGCGATGCAGGCATCTATGGTATGGCTCCGTTGATTTATGAGATGAAGCGTGAACGACAGTCGGATGTTGAGATTGAGACATTGCCAGGCATTTCTGCCTTTCAGAAGGCAGCATCGCTATTGGGTGCACCTGTTGGCCACGACTTGTGCATCATCTCGCTTTCTGACCTAATGACACCTTGGGAGGTCATCGAACGTCGCATTAAAGCTGCTGCTACGGGCGACTTCGTTACTGCTATCTATAATCCTAAATCGCATGGACGCTATTGGCAACTATATCGCTTGATAGAGTTGTTCTTGCAGGAACGCTCTGCTGAGACCCCAGTGGGCTATGTCCGTCAGGCTGGACGTGAGGAACAAGAGATAAAGGTTACGACACTCGCTGCTTTCGATCCTGAAGATGTCGATATGTTTACTGTCATCCTTATTGGCAACTCGCAGTCGTACATTTCAGAAGGAAAAATCATTACGCCTCGTGGTTATTATACTCACACAGAGTCACAGAGTTCCACAGAGAAGCCTGGCCAGCAAATCATGATGGAGTCGTTCAGAACGATTAAAAACGAACTGAAAAGAGACTATCCACTTGACCACCTTTGGGCTCTTCTGCATGCCATCCATACGACTGCTGACTTCGACATGGAGAACATTCTCTATACGGATGAAGGAGCTGTGGAGGCACTATATAATAAGGTGAAGAATGGAACGTTGAAGACAATAGTCACAGACGTCACAATGGTAACTAGTGGTATTCGTAAAGGCGCGCTCCAACGCTTAGGCATCGATGCGAAATGCTATCTTGACGACGCTCGCGTGGCAGAGTTAGCCTCTGCCAACAACATCACACGCACGCAGGCAGGCATCCGCTTGGCTGTCGAAGAACACCCCGATGCGCTTTTTGCTTTTGGCAATGCGCCCACAGCACTGATGGAACTCTGCGACTTGGTTCGCAAAGGCAAAGCACATCCTGCTGGCATCATTGCTGCGCCTGTAGGCTTCGTGCATGTTCGTGAGTCGAAGCATATGGTGAAGCCCTTCCGTAATATACCTAAGATTATTGTCGAGGGACGTAAGGGAGGCAGCAATCTCGCAGCAACCCTTTGCAATGCGATCCTTACTTTCGATGATGCTGAACAATTGAAACCTGGTCGCGATTTATGAAGTTTATCGTCATTGGCATCACAGACCATCCACAGCCTTGGTTTCCTCCAGAGGTGATGGAGGTTATCCAACAGGGTAGGGTGTTCTCAGGTGGTAAGCGTCACCATGAGATTGTTGCGTCGTTGCTACCTGACGATGCTCAGTGGATAGACATCACCGTACCTCTTGACGCTGTCTTTGAGCAGTATCATGATGAAGTGGTAGTTTTCGCTTCTGGTGATCCATTGTTCTTTGGCTTTGCCAATACCATCAAGCGCAAGATGCCTGAGGCAGAGATTGTTGTCTATCCCACGTTTAACTCTTTGCAGATGCTGGCACATCGATTGGTGATGCCTTATCACGATATGCGCATTGTCTCGTTGACTGGTCGTCCCTGGCCTGAGTTCGATAAGGCACTTATAGAGCGTGCTGAGAAGATTGGTATACTGACGGATAAGGAGCATACCCCAGCCACGATAGCCCAGCGCATGCTTGAGTATGGCTATACCAATTATACGATGTATGTAGGTGAACATCTTGGCAACCCTGAAAAGGAAAAGGTCACAACGCTGACACTCGAAGAGGCTTCTAAGACAGAATTCTCTATGCCCAACTGCGCGATACTTCAAAGTACACAAAAAGAACCGTCCCTTTTGTGTACTTTTGGCATCCCTGACTGCGAGTTCGCCCTCCTTGATGGTCGCGAGAAGATGATTACCAAGATGCCCATCCGCCTGCTTACCCTTCAGGCGCTTGAATTGCCCAAGAAAAAAGTGCTTTGGGATATTGGCTTCTGCACGGGCAGCGTCTCTATTGAGGCTCGCCTACAGTTTCCACATCTACACATCGAAGCCTTCGAAATCCGTTCTGAGTGTGAGGCCATCATCCATGAGAATGCCAGAAAGTTTGGTGCTCCTGGCATCAACGTCCACATGGGTGATTTCTGTTCCGTTTACTGCGATTCTTTCGCTGCCCCAGATGCTGTCTTCATTGGCGGACATGGGGGCCACCTCAAGGAAATCATGGCTAAAGTGCTACAATATCTGAAACCCGATGGCTGCATCGTCATGAATAGCGTCAAAGCCCCTAAGGTCACTACTGATAGCCACAAGCTTTGGGACGAAGCCTGTCAGGAACTCGGGCTACACCAAGAACCACCCATGAGAATAGTTATCGATGAACATCACCCCATAGAGATATTAAAATGCAAAAGATAGCCATCATACAAATCAGTGAGGCAGGCAGCGAGATTGCCAGACAACTACAGAAAGCGTACAATGCCGTCATCATCAAACGTGGCGATGTTGGTGAACAGTGGAAGCACTTCGATGCCTTTGTCTTCATTGGTGCTATGGGCATCTGTGTTCGCACTATTGCACCTTACGTTAACGACAAGCACGAAGACCCTGCTGTGGTATGTGTCGACAGCATGGGACTGAACGCCATTTCTGTGCTCTCAGGACACATTGGAGGGGCTAACGATTTGGCTCGTGAAGTGGCTGCGCTGATTGGGGCTCGTGAGGTTATCACTACTCAAAGCGACAATGCTGGCCTTTGGGCGCTCGACACCTTAGCAGTACGTTTTGGCTGGGCTGTCATTGATGTACAGCAGCTCAACGAGTGCATCTTTGCGTTTACTGCTTGTCAGCCCACCGCCTTACTATTGTCTGTTCGCGACGAGGGCACAGACTATCTGGAACACACGCTACCGGCTCATGTAACGGTGGTCAATAGCGTCGACGAGGTCAGTGCTGATCGCTATCGTCTGCTTATTGTCGTCTCGCCATTTGCGATAGACGAGCCTGCAGACGTGCGAGTATTGCATTACATTCCCAGGGTGATGACCATTGGCTTCGGACTGGCCCATCATCCTGCTGACTATACAGAGATTTACGACCAGATTAACAAGGCTATCGTTGCAGAGGGTATGCTGCCAAATGTACGTGAATACTGCACCATCGACGTGAAAGCTGACGAGCCCTTTGTCGATGAACTGCAGCAACGCGACGAGACCGTTCGTTTCTTTACCGCTGACGAGTTGTCGACAGTAGAGGTGCCTAATCCAAGTGCTACTGTTCAGAAGCATGTGGGTACACCCAGCGTTTGTGAAGCTGCAGCTATTCTTGGTGCAAACAATGGCAAGCTGATGATTCATAAAATAAAGGGCAAGACGTGGACTGCAGCTGTAGCCATTGATCGTCGCTATTTACGCGAGGGTTTTATCGAGATTGTTGGTGCTGGTCCTGGCGATCCTGATTTGGTGAGTGTTCGTGGGCGTAAGATGCTGGAAAGGGCTGACCTTATATTATATGCAGGTTCGTTGGTGCCTAAGGCGTTGACGGAGTGCCATAAACCTGGTGCTGTAGTTCGCTCCTCTGCTGACATGAACCTTGAAGAACAATGTGCGCTGATGAAGGAACACTACGACAAGGGGCACTTCATTGTGCGTCTGCATACGGGTGATCCCTGCATCTTTGGAGCTATTCAGGAACAGATGGCATTCTTCGATCAGAACCACATGTCGTATCACATCACCCCAGGTATCTCGTCGTTCCTCGCTGCTGCAGCTGAATTGCAAAGCCAATTCACAATTCCAGAACGTTGCCAGACTATCATTCTGACACGTGGCGAAGGTCGCACACCCATGCCTGAGAAGGAGCAGTTGCACCTGTTGGCCCGTAGTCAAAGCACGATGTGCATCTTCCTCAGTGCCTCCATCGTCGACGACGTGCAAAAGGAGCTGCTAATGGAGTACCCTGAGGATACGCCTGTTGCAGCCTGCTATCACTTGACTTGGCCTGACCAGAAGATTTATCGTGGCGTACTGAAAGACCTCGCAAAGATTGTCCACGACAACAAGTTGACACTTACAACAATGCTTGTCGTGGGCGAGGCCATTGACAACCGCCAAGGCCTTTCCGCCCTTTACGACAAGCACTTCACTCACCTTTTTCGTCAAGGCACGGATAAAAACCTGCTTGACGACGAGCAAGCCTCTTAAGCGAACAACTGACGGAGTGTTCTTGCTTCGTCGCCTTCAAAGATGAGTACACCAGTTACCGGCTCATAGCTCATCCGTGTAAACTGGTGGAGCTGGATAGCCAGGAATGCTCCATCGCGCGACATGCTTACCTCTGCCATGTAGTTGCCATTGACGATTGGTTTCGGACGGAAGTCACCTATGGCACTTGCTATTTTCTTCCGTGGTGTATCTAATATTCGCTTCAGATGTTCGCCATCAGCAGGTGAATACTCGATTGTATTTGCGTCGATAACGCTGTTTGACGGGGTGTAGATTGCTGTGGTACGCAGACCAAACAGCGACTTGCTGATACTGATACGAGCATCAGCGCAGATGGTGTTCCACATCTGCAAGTTCTTGATATTTGCCATTTTAATACTTTCTTAATTAGTAATGCTTGTTAACCTCCTTTCATTCTAAAGGAGAGGCATCGCTAACAAAGAAGCCGTCTCAGCGTGATGACATAGTATCGACGCGGAGACGAAGCAACCATGCAGGACTGATGATGACCAATACATGGGCGCTGTAAGGCGTATTTGGGATGGTGAGACAATTGTTCCTTAACCCAGCGTCCTGAGTGCTGGCTGGGTTTGCCACCATGAGTAGGCAGCAGACGGACGGAACGCGAAGAGGCTACACGATGAGACGGTAACGACGGACGAAGCAGAGAGAC
>CAMVOS010000005.1 GCA_947169185.1 uncultured Prevotella sp. | reverse complement strand
ATCTTCAGACTGGTCAAGATCTTTGGCTAATCCACGTGGTTATGCAGGTGACCCGTTTAAAGGCACTAAACTCCTAGTCCGACGGCTTCGGACTATCGGTCCGTAGGCTTCGGACTCGCAGTCCGTAGGGACGGACGAAATAGGTGCACAGCGACCCTACTGTGCACTTTTTCAAAATTGTTTCTCCTTAATCAGTTTCGAATTGGCGATGTTGACGTCATAGGATTCCACACCGCCGTTGATATTGAAAGACAGCGTAGCGTGGTCGGTGGTGACATCGAGGGAACAGGGGGCGCCCTCGATGAGGGGGATGCAACTGTTGCTACCTACGGGGAAGCCACAGCAGACGGGGATGTCGTAGTCGTGCAGGTGGGCGATGAGCATCTGCTCGACGCTACCATACTGCAGGTCGTACTTGATAGAACTGAAGGTACCGAAGATGATGCCTTTGACTCTTTCGAAGTCGTACTGCAGGCGCAGCATATAGAACAGGCGGTCGATGTCGTGCAGCGACTCCTCCACCTCTTCTATAAAGAGGATGATGTCGTGTTTGGAGGCGAGATGAATCTTTGTGCCTGCCACAGCGGAATAGCTGGAGAGGTTGCCACCAACGAGTATTCCCTCCGCATGACCACTCCGGTTATAGGAATGGCCAGGTATCTTATATTGTGGCAGCATACCAAACAGAATGTTACGTGTGATGCTGGTGGCTGGCTCCTGATTGCTGGCTATCTGGTAGGCCATGGGACCGTGGATACACATGACGCCCGCGTATGCAATGGCATAGAGCAGCATGGTGATGTCGCCATGACCAATGAGCCATTTGGGGTGTTGCTGATAGCTTTCGATGGGGATGCGGTTCAGCAGGTGGATGGAACCATAGCCGCCTCGTGAACAAACGATGGCCTTAATGCTGTCGTCTTCCAGAGCCCACAGCAGGTCGGCGGCGCGCTCGTCGGCTGTGCCTGCATAGGCATCGACATTCAAACTGTTGGTGTGTGGACCAACAACAGGCTGCAGTCCCCAGCTTTTGATGGTTTCTGCAGCCTGATGTATGGCTTCTTGTGGCACCCAATAAGCAGGAGAAACAAGGGCAACCTTGTCACCTGCCTTCAAATAGGGTGGCTGAATAATCTTTTTACCTTGATACATGTTTAACCTATTATTTATATTTATCCTTTATCAATAATGACGGTGGGGGTGTCGTGATAGCGACCAACGACGAGGAAGGTCTTGCCGGTCTTGTAACGGTAGAGACCGGAGAGCGTCGATACGACTAATTCGTAGCTGCGACCTATTTCCAACTGGTCGAGTGTCAGCAGCGTGTTATAGCTCGCAGCGTCCTTAGGTTTGAATTCGTAGAATACGCTGTCGGGTATCAGCACCGTCTGTGGGTCGTCAAGGTTCAGTGTGGTGGTGAAGGTGCCCTCGGGGGCGCTGATGCCTGTAAACACAAAATGCACGTTGTTGCCGCAATAGGTGCGCAGCAGTTCGAAGCTGGCGCTGAGGTTGTCGACGTCGTGTACCAGGATGCAGCGTAGTCCGGGCCACAGCTGTTCTACGATTTGCGTGCCGATATTATGCGTCTCCATGATTTCACGAATGGCGTTGGCCCGTTCTGCATCAGGCTTGACATACGCATTGCCTTGCTCGATGTCGTCGGCCAGCTGGGGCCAGTGTTTCTCGATATAGCGCAACATCTCGACCATCTTGTCGTAGCGGTCGCAGATGGCCTGCATGATGTCCCGCTCCTTCAAGGCATAGAGTGCCTCAAGGTATGGCAGGTCTGTATCTTCCGTGATAGCAGTGTCGACAGGTATCACGTAGACCTGCTTGTTATCGACATCGCGTTTCGCCAGCAGACGCCCCAACAGGCTACCTATGGTGACGCCCGACGACAAGCGTTCCAAGCCATTGTCCACCAGGTTTAGCGTCATACCATCCGTCAGATAGCCGTGATGGCCCACCACATAGAATGCGGCACAGCAACAATAGTCGTAGCAGGCCTGTACGCTCCAACGGGACTGTGGCAGTCCCTTGAAACAGTCCCATATCGAAATATGCTCTGTCAGATAGGCTGTCAGGACGTTGCGCTTGCCGTTGGCTATATGTTCGATATACTCGCTATAGTCGGAATAGGTGGTCAGCGGCACCAAGCGGCGGTAGTCGTCCATGTTATGGATAGCCTTAAAACCATTCTTCTTGCCATATTCCGTGCTGGCATTCTCGCGGACCAGACGCATGACGAAATCCTCCTGACTGCGCATGGGGTTGTACGTGATGTCGTCCAGCCTGTTCCTTACAGTCTGGCCGTCAGCCCACCGCGCATCGTTCACTATCTTGATTACTCTTTCGTCCATGTTTTATGTAAGTTCTTTTTTAGCTTGAATATTTGCCATCCATGCTGCTACAGTAAGGCCACGAAAGTTCTTAAAGGCATTACTGAAGGTGCTGTAACTACGGAAGCCGCTTTTCAGGGCGAGTTGTGTGGCGGCAATAGGCCGATCGGAATTAACGCTTTCGCAGTAGAGTCGCATAAAATGGTCGACACGTAGGCGATTAATATACGCATTATAGGTGATGCCCTTTTGGGCAAAATAGGTACTCAGATAGGTGCGGTTCGTGCCGATACCCATAGCAAGCTGTTGCAGCGTCAGGTCGTGTTGTAGATAGAGTTGCCCAGCTTCACAATGTATGTCAAGCAAGTCCTGAATTTTGTTGAGAATGGATACTGACAAGGAGTTGGTAGAAGACTCCCCAGTCTGAGTGTCATCAGAAATGTCTTCCGGCAAGACCGTTTCTTTGGCATCGAGTGTCTCCAGAGTCTCGACGCGCCAGAGCAGGAAGGCGATTATGGCGAGCGTTTCCAGCTGTGACAGAAACTCTCTGGCCATCTCTCCCGGATTGGTAAAATAGACCTCATAGATGACGAAAAGGACAACTGCAAACAGCAGACTCTGCCAGACCTCCTTGTGCTCAAGGTCGGCATAGTTCTCGCGAAGCCAGCGGCCGTACTGTATCAGCGCATAGATGTAATACAAAATAAATATGGACATGACAGCCATCTGCCAGTAGGTCGTCATGTCAAAGCCGTAGAATGCGCTGTGCGTGGTAATTCCTATGGCCGCGAATACGAGGATAGGCACTTGAGCCAAGCCCCACGGCCAAAGACGGCGCTGGCGGTCCTGTAAGATGCGCAGCAGTATAGCCATCACCATCGGAACAAGCAGAATATGGTCTAGGGTAACAGCCGTGATGTTGCGCACCAAGCGGTCGTCTGTCAGCCAATAGATGCCCAGCACATACCACCAGACGTGACTCAGTGCTGCCATGATGAAGAACGCTGCCGTCCATCGGCGCAGTGCCCTCGGTGGCGTGACGTCAGGCAAAAAGCCATTGCTGCGCCTGAGCCACAGATAGAGTCCTGATACCAGTGCCAATATGGCAACAGCGCCATAAAGCATTAGGAATAAAGTATCTTGAAGACTCTGCTGTGCGTACATATATTATTCTTATTCTTCTTCATCGGGAACAAGGGTTGCACGGTATTCTGCAGGGGTGATGCCGTAACAGCGCTTGAACTGTTCACGCAAGTTAGGTGCGGTGAAGCCTACCTCGCGGGCCACATCGGTAATAGTCATCTCGGGATGGTTTGTCAGCAGATCGTAGGCTACCTCCATGCGGATGGAGTTGATATACTGGGGGAAACTCATGCCATCGGCAAAGGTGTTGAGCTGGTCGTTCAGATGATGGCGACCAATGTTGAAACGCTTCATAATGTCCTCACGCATTAAATTAACTTGTGAGTAAAGGCGTTCATTACGGATAATTGTGTCGATGATTTTAAAGAGTTCTTTGTCCATTGGGGTGTGTATTTGTCCGCAAAATTAAATAAAAAGGATTGGATTCGGAAAAGAATATATGCACGCATTTGGTACATGACCCAAATGCGTGCATCGAAGGTTTTATTTTTTGTAAATATTGAAAGTGTTTTGTTAATTCTGATAGTAGTCAGGCATTCTTTTCTTCACTGATTTTGACGATAATCTGCAGGCGTCATGCCATATTTCCGTTTAAATTGCTCGCGCAGGTTGGCAGGCGTAAAACCTACCTCGTTGGCTATCGTCGTCAAGGTTTTTGAGGATTCGTAGCGTAACATGCGGAGGGCCTCCTCCAGACGAATATTGTTGACATACTGTGGGAAAGAGAGGCCACCGGCATACTCAGTGAGCAGGTCGTTGAGTGCATGACGGCTGATGCCAAAACGGTCGCAGATGTCCTGACGCTGCAGACTGACGTTGGCATAGAGGCGCTCAGTACGGATGGCGGTGTCGATGGTGTAGAAGAGACCCTCCTGCGGTTCCTCCCTATGAGCGAGGGGAGTCAATGGTTCTTCCGCCTGTTCATTGATCATACGTACCAAAGCACGGTTCTTCTCTGTGACGATGCGTTTCTGATGGAAGAAATAGACGGCAAAGGCTATGGCCAGCAGGGCAATGACGGCAATGGCTACACTGATGATATGCGAGCGCTGGGCCTCAGACTCTTTTTCCTGAATCTGGAGTTGCTGCTCCTGGGCATGGTAGCGCGCGGCATAGTCGTGGGCCTTGCCTTTCATGAGGCTGTCGCTGAGTACTTTCGAGAGCTCAGCGTTGCGAGTCTGGTAGTAGTAAGCTTCCGCGTAGTGTTTCTTCTCACGGGCTGCGATGGCACGGGAACGGAGGATGATGGCATAGTCCTCATTGAGTGTGTCGGCAGCCATGCGACGCTCTACTTCGTCGTAGGTGGCCAGAGCTTCGTCGTACATGCCCAGTGCCATCTGCGTAGGGGCAATAAAGCGTCTGGCCGCAAAGGTCTTACCGTAGCCGCTCTGGTCAAAAAGCGCAAGATACTCGCGTGCTTTCTGGTAGTTACTCCCCTCTCCTCTTGGAGAGGGGTCGGGGGTGAGGCTGTGACTATATGCTGTAGCCATAAAACCCCAGGCCTGTGCGCGGCTGAAGTCCAGATAGCGGTCTCGGTCACTGGGATTATCGCTCCACGAGAGACGGTAGCTGTCCTCGGCATAGTCCTTGGCATGCTGTTCGTAGTGGTCGAGACGATCGAGGATGCGTTGTCCCAATGGGATCACCTCGTTGTAACGCTTCAGGCTGCTGAGGGCATTGATCTTACGCTTGCAGGCAACGACAAAGGCATCCATGCGGTCGATGCTGCCAGGAGCGTCCAGGTGGCTGATGGCCTCGTCGAGCTTGGCAAGTCCTTCATCCTCCTGCCCCAGAGTCGTCATTATTAGACCAATGTCGGCCTCGGTGCGCCAGCGTTCGGTCTCCTCACCTTGCTGTTGACAGAGCTCGGCCTTCTGGGTGGCCCAGCGCAGGTAAGCCTCGTAGTCGGTCTTGGCACGAGCCGTGGCGATGAGCATGTCGAGGATGTTTGCCTGTTCGGTGGGCTCGTTGCGCACGGAGTCGTGGTTGAGCAACGCCGTGCAAATGGTAATGGCTGAATCAATCCGCTGTTCCGTGAGCGACTTACAGTAAATCTTGGCACGGATAAACTGTCCGCGATAGTCGCTGATGTTACCTATGACCAACGCCGAGTCGAGCAGCACGAGCGCCCGCTCAGGGTTGACGGCATATGCCACCAGAATAGAATCCTGCTGATAAGGCGTATGACCCAAGTGCGGCAACTGCCTTAATGAGTGATTGTTCCCACAACCTGAAATGACCAACAGCGATATAAATACAATTATATGTGCGATTTGTTTCATGTTATTTTGTAAATTTGCAGGCAAAGATAGCTGTTTTTTTGTAGAAATACGAATTATTCAGTTATAAAATCGTACCTTTGCAGGAAAATATGAGAATAATGAGAAAACTACTTACCGTCATTTGTGTCTTTGCAGTTGTGACCTTGCAGGCCAAGCAATGGTCGAGCGAGGAAGTGAAGGAAATCATCAAAAAGGTGAACACTTATTGGCAGACCAACAATCCTGCTGAAGTTCGGGCCTTTTGGGATCATGCCGCCTATCATACGGGTAATATGGAGGCTATCCGACTTTTGTCGGAAGTGAAGAGTGAAGAGATAACAGTGAAGAGTTTTCTCGATTACTCACTCCGTTGGGCCCAGCACAACCAATGGAAGGGCGCCACAGAACCCGATCCCGGTAAATGGAAATACAAACGATATGGCGAAGGACAGGACTATGTGCTCTTCGGCGACTGGCAGATCTGTTTCCAGACATACATTGATCTCTATAACCTCGCTCCTCAAAAGAAAAAGGTGGCTCGCGCCAAGGAGGTGATGGGCTACGAGGCCGACTCGAAGGCCAACGACTATTGGTGGTGGGCCGATGCACTATATATGGTGATGCCTGTGATGACGAAGATGTATAAGCTGACGGGTGAGGAGAAGTATCTGGACAAATTGTATGAGAACATCTGCTACAGCGACAGTATCATGCTCGACCAAGAGACGGGTCTCTACTTCCGCGACGGAAAATACGTCTATCCAAAACACAAGACGGCTAGTGGCAAGAAAGACTTCTGGGCGCGTGGCGACGGGTGGGTCCTGGCAGGTTTGGCCAAGGTGTTGCAGGATATGCCAAAGACCTATAAGCACCAACCATTCTTTGCCGAAAAATTCGTCAATCTGGCACATGGTGTCAAATGCCTGCAACAACCTGAAGGCCACTGGACGCGCTCAATGATGGATCCTGATCAGGCACCTGGCTACGAGACCTCAGGCACGGCCTTCTTCTGCTACGGTCTGCTTTGGGGTATCAACAACGGCTATCTGCCCCGAAAGGAGTTTGAACCTGTCGTTGAGAAAGCATGGAACTACCTGTCTACCATTGCATTGCAGTCGGACGGAAAGGTTGGTTATGTTCAGCCTATCGGCGAGCGCGCCATACCTGGGCAGACGGTCGATACTAACAGTCAAGCCAACTTTGGTGTGGGCGCATTCCTGCTGGCAGCCTGCGAATTCTATCGCTATCTGCAGATTACACCCCAGACCGATCGTGAGTATTGGTGCTCGCTGGCCTGGAAGATGGCACAACCCGTGCTGGAGAACATGGCCAAGGGTGAGTTGCAGAAGAATATGAAGACGGAGTTCTCACCCTCATTTGACAATCGCGACCGTAGTGTGGTCTATATGGAAACCTTCGGACGTCTGATGGCAGGTATAGCTCCGTGGCTGACGCTGCCTGATGACGACACTGCTGAGGGACAACAGCGCAGACAACTCCGCGACTGGGCATTGGCGGCTTATAAAAATTCCGTTGATCCCGACTCACCCGATTATCTCTGTTGGGGCAAGGCTGGGCAGAACCTCGTTGATGCAGCCTATATCGCTGAGTCGTTCCTTCGTGCCTGGGATGTGTTGTGGATACCACTTGACGATGTGACCAAACAGCGTTATATCAAGGAATTCCAAAAGATGCGTCATATCGACCCACCCTACACCAACTGGTTCCTGTTCTCGTCAACTATCGAGAGTCTGCTGGCAAAAGCCAAAGCTCCATTCGATGAGTTCCGCGTCAATACAGCCTGCCGTAAAGTGGAAGAATGGTATGTGGGTGACGGCTGGTATGCCGATGGCCCCGTGTTTGCCTTCGACTACTATTCCAGCTACGTTTTTCATGCGATGTATTTGGAAACTCTGCAGGCCATGGTCGATTCGAAGTACAACTCGCGTTTGGACTACAAGAAATACTATGAGCGTGCTCTGAAACGAGCCCAGAAGTTTTCCATCATTCTCGAGCGTTTCATCTCGCCTGAAGGTACGTTCCCCGTGATTGGAAGATCTACACCTTACCGTCTGGCAGCCATGCAACCACTAGCCTTGATGGCATGGTATCAGAAACTGCCTTCCGACCTCAGTAACGGACAGGTTCGTGCCGCTCTGACCCAGGTGATGCATCGGATGTTTGATGTCCAGAACAACTTCAACGAGGGCGGGTATCTGACGATTGGCTTCTGTGGTTCACAGCCTGAGACAGCCGACTGGTACACCAACAATGGCTCGCTCTATATGACCAGCCTGGCCTTTATGCCCTTAGGTCTGCCAACCTCTCATCCTTTCTGGACAGATGCACCGCAGCCCTGGACTCAGGTCAAGGCATGGAATGGACAGTCCTTCCCCAAAGACCATCGGTGGACTGACGATATCCAAACCCGCGACAAATGGTGATAAAAAACATAAAAATCTTTTGCTTTTTGCTCACTTATTCGTAATTTTGTAGCCCAATAGTATGTTTTTGATTTATGGCGGCTCATAATGAATTAGGTAAATGGGGTGAAGACTGTGCGGCTGACTACCTTCAGCACTTGGGCTATACCATTGTGGCACGTGACTGGAAATCGGGTCATCGTGACATTGATATCATTGCCATGGATGAAGAGACGATGGTTTTTGTCGAAGTCAAGACGCGCCGAAACCGTGCTTATATTGAGCCTGAGACAGCTGTCGACTATCGTAAGCTCCGTAACCTTCAGGGCGCCATTAATCATTATGTGAAATATTATCGTGTGAATCATGATATCCGTTTCGATATAATCACCGTGGTAGGTACCATGGACGATGTCCAGCCGGAGATAGAACATCTGAAGGATATCCCACTATATTAGACTAGACTGACAATGAGAAGAAGAATTGTAGTAAAAGTAGGTTCAAATGTACTGACCCGTAGTGACGGAAAACTTGACGTGACACGTATGTCGGCACTTGTAGACCAGATAGCCTGGCTTCGTCATCAGGATATTGAAGTCATCTTGGTGTCCAGTGGTGCCATGGCCTCTGGTCGTGGTGAGCTGAAAGTGAACCATGACCTGGACTCAGTGGAGCAGCGCCAGTTGTTTTCTGCCGTTGGTCAGGTGAAACTTGTTGGTTTGTACTATGACCTGTTCCGTGAGTTCAATATCCATGTAGGTCAGGTGTTGACCATGAAGGAGAACTTCGAACCTGGCGAGCAATACCGTAACCAACGCGCCTGTATGACAGTGATGCTTGAGAATGACGTGTTGCCTATTGTCAACGAGAACGATACCGTCAGCGTCACCGAGTTGATGTTTACCGATAACGACGAGCTGTCAGGTCTGATAGCCCAGATGATGGAGGCCGACACGCTGATTCTGCTCTCGAACATCGATGGCATCTATGACGGTCACCCTGATGCCCCATCGTCGCACATCATCCCAGTAGTGGCATCGGGCACCGATCTCTCACAGTATATCAAAGCTGAGAAGAGTGCCTTTGGCCGTGGTGGCATGCACTCAAAATATACTACAGCCTCGAAAGTCCAGCAGGCTGGCATTCGTGTTATTATTGCCAATGGCGAGCGTGACAACATCTTAGTGAACCTGATAGAAAACAAAGAAAACGTACCACATACAGAATTCATACCTTATGGAATTGATTGAAACATTTAAGAAGGCTAAGGCTGCCAGTCGCTCTTTAGCGCTGATTTCAGAGAACCTGCGCAACCAGATTCTGCGGGCTGTTGCCGATGCTATTATTGACTACCAAGAGCGTATTCTTGTGGCCAACGAGCGGGATTTGGCGAAGATGGATCCCCAAAATCCGCTGTACGACCGTCTGCAATTGACAGCCAAGCGCCTTGATGATATTGCATCCGACATGCGTCATGTGGCTGAGTTGCCTTCACCCTTGGGACATATTACAAAGGAGAAGACGCTGCCTAATGGTCTGCGTCTGCATCGTGTATCTGTACCCTTTGGTGTTATCGGTATGATTTACGAGGCTCGTCCTAACGTAACATTCGATGTGTTTTCACTCTGTTTTAAGAGTGGCAATGCCTGTGTGCTGAAGGGTGGCTCTGATGCCGACCTGTCAAACCAAGCCTCGGTAGAACTGATCCATGAAGTGTTAGAACGCTATGGTGTCAACCCTGATGTCGTAACACTACTGCCTGCCACCCATGAGGCTACTGGCGAAATGTTGAATGCCGTAGGCTATATAGATTTGTGCATACCCCGTGGTGGTCGTCGCCTCATAGATTTCGTACGCAACACAGCACGCATCCCTGTCATCGAGACTGGTGCAGGTGTGGTAAATACCTACTTCGATGTGGATGGTGATTTGGAGAAAGGCAAGGCCATCATTTGTAATGCCAAGACGCGTCGTGTCAGTGTATGCAATGCCCTTGACTGCCTGATTATCCACGAGCAACGCTTGGGCGACCTGCAAGAGTTGGTGAAGCCCTTACACGACCATAAAGTGACACTCTATGTGGATGGGCCGGCCTATCAGTTGCTGAGAGGCCAGTATCCCGATATCCTGTTGCAGCCAGCCACAGAGGAGTCGTTTGGTACTGAGTTTATGGACTACAAGATGGCTATTCATACTGTTACCTCACTCGATGAGGCACTGGCACATATCGACCAGTTCGGCAGTGGACATAGCGAGTCCATCATTACTGAGAATGAACAGACTGCCCGTCGTTTCCAGGCTCATGTCGATGCTGCTTGTGTCTACTGGAATGCGCCTACCTCCTTTACCGATGGTGCTCAATTCGGTCTTGGTGCCGAAATAGGTATCAGTACCCAGAAACTGGGACCGCGTGGCCCCATGGCATTAGAGGAGATTACAACCTATAAATGGATTATCGAGGGTGATGGACAGACACGTCCATAGCCTCGAAACATCGAAATAACGTAATAACGAAATAACGAAAAAATTATATGAAGAGTTTTATTAATGTGAACGATATCGGCCCGTTGGAAAAGGCGATGGCCGAAGCATTTGAGATTAAGAACGATCGTTTTAAGTATCAGCATCTGGGTAAGAACAAGACCTTGATGATGATCTTCTTCAATAACTCATTGCGTACGCGCCTTTCTACCCAGAAGGCAGCTATGAATCTGGGCATGAATGTCATCGTGCTTGACGTCAATGCTGGTGCCTGGAAGTTGGAAACGGAGCGTGGCGTCATCATGGATGGCGACAAGTCGGAGCACCTGCTGGAGGCTATCCCCGTGATGGGGTGCTACTGCGACATGATTGGTGTGCGCTCGTTTGCCGGACTGACCGACCGCGAGTATGACTATGCTGAGACGGTGCTCAACCAGTTCATCAAGTATAGTGGCAAGCCCGTCTTTGCTATGGAGACAGCTACCGTGCATCCCTTGCAGGCTTTTGCCGATCTGATTACTATCGAAGAGTATAAGACGGTAGAACGTCCGAAGGTCGTGCTGACATGGGCTCCCCATTGTCGTGCTTTGCCTCAGGCTGTGCCCAACTCGTTTGCGCAGTGGATGAATGCTGCTGATGTGGACTTCGTCATCACTCATCCTGAAGGCTACGAGCTCGACCCGAAGTTTGTGGGCAATGCCCGTGTTGAGTATGACCAGAAGAAGGCTTTTGAGGGCGCAGACTTCATCTACGCCAAGAACTGGTCGAATCCTGGTGTCACCAACCTTGCCGACTATGGTAAGATTACGTCAAAGGATATGTCGTGGACGGTGGATACCGAACACATGTCATGGACCAATAACGGTAAGTTCATGCACTGTCTGCCAGTTCGCCGCGGCCTGATCGTTACTGACGACGTCATCGAGTCAAAGAATTCCATCGTCATACCCGAGGCTGCCAATCGCGAAATTAGCTGTTCGGTAGTTATCAAACGCATGCTGGAAGCACTATGATTTCTTTTGAGTGCGACTATAATAATGGCGCCCATCCCAAGGTGCTGGAAAATTTGGTGCGCTATAATGACGCCAAGCCAACACCTTATGGTTTTGATGAGTTCTCAGAGCGGGCTAAAGATCGTATCCGTGAAGCTATCGGTATGCCTGATGCCCAGATATTCTTCTTGACAGGCGGCACACAGACAAATGCCACCACCATCGACTCGATGCTCTATCAGTACGAGGGTGTCATCTGTGTGGGCTCTGGTCATATCAACGTCCATGAGGCAGGTGCTGTAGAGTTTACCGAGCATAAGATTATCACCATCCCCGATAGCTTGGGTAAGATGGAGGCCAAGTCGCTCAACAAGTATCTCGACGACTTCTATCATGATGGTAACCGTGACCATGCCGTTCATCCTGGTTTGGTATATATTACCTTTCCCACCGAACTCGGTACACTTTATACGGCACGCGAACTGGACGAACTCTATCAGGTCTGCCAGCATTACAACATACCCTTATATATTGATGGTGCTCGCTTGGGTTACGGATTGATGGCTGACGGATGTGACGTTACACTGCCTTATCTGGCACGCCATTGCGATGTCTTCTACATCGGCGGTACGAAGATTGGTGCGCTTTGTGGTGAGGCTGTGGTCTTTACTAACCGACAGGCCCACAAGCACTTTTTCAGTATCCAGAAACAGCATGGCGCTGTCATTGCCAAGGGTGCCCTGATAGGTCTGCAGTTTGAGGCACTATTTACTGATGACCTCTATTTCAAACTTGCACGACATGCCATCGAGATGGCGATGCAGATGAAGCAGATCTTTAAGGAGAAAGGCTATGAGTTCTGGCTTGACTCGCCCACTAACCAGCAGTTTGTCATCTTGCCAAATGTAAAGGTTGACGAACTGGCCAAACGTATGGAGTTCACCCATTGGGGACAAACTGAAGGTCATCGTACCATTTGTCGTTTTGTGACTTCTTGGGCCACGACAACCGATGAGTTAAACGAATTGAAGCGCCTGTTATAGGCGCTTCAATATTTTTGGGGTCTTCTTCTCCATCTTTCTGATAATCTTGTCCGGTTCCCAACGACCAAAGACATTCTCAATGGTGTATTTGGCGGTTTCCTGTTCGGTAAGGATGGTTTCAACGGCACAATTTTGTTCAGTCATTATTTCTTTGTCACCCTCCTGTTTCTTTTTTGTCATGGTGAAGGTGACGATATTGGTCTTGGGCGTGATGTCACGGCCTTGAGCATCCATGGTACCGTATTCCTTGAAGTCATTCTGAACGGTGTTCATGCCCCGATAGTCGAAACGTTTCTTGTTCAGCTTCTCGGGCGATAGCAGGGTGGTGTGCAGCCAGATGCAGTGTGGTGTGCTGTGCCAGCCACGGGCATATTCGAAGTTTGACACGATATTCTCTACCGTACAACGGTTGAAGATATAGCCCCATGGCGTCTTCGATGTCTTAGGGGCAGCAATCACATTGCGTCCACTGCCGTCGAGAGTACGCTTTTCAGTCACAATCTTGCAACGTTCGAACCAGACGTCACCATCACCGCAGATAAAGTCTACCGTACCGTGAATCTCAGAATCCTGGAAGTATAACTGGGCCAAGTCGTTGTCGCTATAGTAAGTGTCCTGATACGACAGCAGCTTGACGCGATTGCAGATGGTCCGTGTACCCTTGTCATGCAGGGTGACAGCACGTCCGGCAGCTCCCGCAGCATAGTAGTCCAGCGCATTTCTCAGTGTCATGTCCTGAAAATAATTGTTGGTGCCACGATTCTGAAAGACTGCTGTTTTGCTGATGCCTTCCTTCTTCACGTCTGGCTTATTCTGGATGATAGTACCCTCCATGCTCTGACCTATAAGGGCGATGTTATGACCCGTAATCTGTGTCAGCACGGTCTCGCCGAGGTCGTAAAAACCATCGGGAATTAGGATAATCGTCTGTTTGGCATTCTTCTCTGCATTCTGCTTGTTGGCTTGGCCTATAGCCTCCAATAGACTTTTTGTGTCACCTTTCTTCACGGTAATCACTTGTTGGGCATAGCCAACAGCCATTAGTCCATAGCTAATAGCCAGTAGAAATAGTCTTTTCATCATTAGTTTAGATTGTGTTGTTTTTTTATTTTCTTGCTTTGTTTCTCCAATTTCTTCAATATCTTGTCAGGTCTCCAGTCACCAAAAACACGTTTCAGTGTGTACTGCTTAGACTCCTCTTTCGTCATGATGGTTTCTGCTACGAAAGGCTGTGTATGGTCGCGTAGCGTAAAGGTCACCACATTCGTCTTAGGCGTGATGTCGTGTCCTTGTGCGTCCATCGTAGCGTATTCCTTAAAATAGTTGCTGGAGATCTTCATGCCCTCGTCGTCGAAACGTGTTGTCTCCAGTTTTCTTGGCGTCAGTAGTGTGGTGTGCAGCCATACACAGTGTGGGTTGGTGTGCCATGAACGGCCGTAGTTGAACATCGAGACGTCATTCTCGATGGTGCAGTGGTTGAAGATGTATCCCCAAGGCGTTTCCGACGTGCGTGTCGCTGTAATGATATTTGTGCCACTGCCGTCCCGTGTGCGTTTCTCTGTCACTATTTTACAGCCTTCAAACCAGACGTCGCCAGCCCCACAGATGAAGTCGATGGTACCGTGAATCTCCGTATCCCTCATATAGTTCTGACATTTCTCGTTGTCGCTATAGTAGGTGTCCTGATACGAGAGCATGCGCACGCGATTACAGATAGTTCGTGTGCCTTTATCTTGCAGCGTCACGGCTCGTCCGTCAGGCTCTGATGCGTAGTAATCTAAGTCGTTCTTCAGTGTCAGGTCCTGATAGTAGTTGTTCCTGCCACGATTCTGAAATACGGCAGTCTTACTGATACTTTCTATTTTGATGTCGGGCTTATTCCGAATGATGACACCTTTCATACTTTCGCCAATCAACGCTACATTATGGCCGGATATGCGTGTCAGCATCGTCTCGCCTAAATCATAGAAACCATTGGGAATGAGGATAAACAGACGTTCGGCAGTCGTGTCAGCATTCTGTTCGTTAGCTGTGCTGATGGCGTCGAGCAGACTTTGCACATTGTCTTTCTCCACGACTATAACCCGCTGACCCAAGGTGCTCAGCGATATCATCAAGCATGCAACAAACAGTATGATTTGTTTCATTCGGTTAGTTTTGCCTGCAAAATTAAAAAAAAATTTTGAGATATCAAAATAATTTTGTAATTTTGCACCCGCTTACGAGAATTCGTAGCGCCAAACTCTGCACTTTTAGGTCAGAGATTCGGGATGTAGCGCAGTTGGTAGCGCACTACGTTCGGGACGTAGGGGTCGGGCGTTCGAGTCGCCTCATCCCGACAAGAGCAAAAGGAAGGTGGTCGAGTTATTCGGCCACCTTTTTCATGCTCTTATTTTTGTGTGTCGGGCAGATAGTAGCCCAAGTGTGGCGGCTGGTTGTATGCCGTGTTCTGCCAGCAGATGGAGAGACGGTAGATGTTGTCGTGCATCAGCGTAGGTACAGTGTAGGGCGTGGGGATATTGGTCGTAAAGATGTTCAGATGTGCAGCATCGCTCGAGTCCCAAAGGATGATTTCTTCACGCCAATCGCCAAAGAGGTCGGCTTGCAGACAGGGTGTGGCCTTGGTCCAGTTGCAGGAAGCCGAATTGCCCATGTCGTAGAGGTGTTTGCCGTTGCTGAGGGGTAACGGTACGGCCTTTTCGCCGTCCCACTTCTCAATGAATGAGGGGAAGTGGGGGCGCTGGCCGCGGTTGGCCAACAGCTCGTCCTGCAGGTCGCCATCCCAGTAGATGCGGAAGTTACTGCTGGGCAGGCGGTTGGAGATAACGTTGCCCTTGATGTCATGTACGGCACGGTTGAATATATGCCAGAATTCGAAGCCACGATGGTTGCCATCGATGTCGGCAGCTACGCCACGCCCTGTGTCATCGCGTGCCGTCTCGTACCACAGTCGTTCGCCAGTACGGGCATCGCGCAAGTCAGCACCATAGGGGTACGACTCATGTACCATAAAAACCTCCAAACCGGGATGGTCGGGATCGAGGTCACTCAGATGCAAGGCGTCACCATGTCCCAAACCGGTGGAGTAGAGCAGAGTGCCGTCGTTGTTGATGGCTGCTGAGCCATAGGTGATTTCGTCACAGCCGTCGCCATCGACATCACCCACGCTGAGGCTATGGGCACCTTGTCCGTAGGCAGTGGCTGCGAGATTGTGATACCATGTTTGTTTGCCTTGTCGGTCGCCGACATAGTAGTCATGGGGCGTCGTGGAGGCGTGGAACCACTTGGTGGTGAGTTTTCTGCCATCGAAGTCGACAGCCCAGAGGTGAGATGGTGTGTAGTAGCCGCGGCACATGACGGCAGAAGGACGGCTCTTGGGTCCGTCGAGCCATGCTACACCAGCCAGAAAACGCTCGCCACGGTTGCCCATCATGGCCCGATCGCCCCAGCCCTGTTTGTCGTAGTCGGCCGATCCGCCAACGCCAAAGGCGCGATTGGGACGGTAGTAGATGGTATGTACGGCACGACCGGTGCGTCCATCGAAGACGGTGAGGTATTCGGGACCACTGAGGATGCGTCCTTGTTGGGTGCGATAGTCTGCATTGTTGTCAGCGTTCAAGATGTCAGCATCGTCAGCAGCCTCGGTGACGTAGCGACCTGTGCCGTCCTGCGAGCCTGGTGCCGTTTTGCATATCAGCTCGGCATGTCCGTCGCGGTCGAAGTCATAGACCATGAATTGGGTGTAGTGGGCACCAGCACGGATGTTTTTACCCAAGTTCAGTCTCCATAGCTTGGTGCCGTCGAGACGGATGCAGTCGATGATAACGTCACCAGTATAGCCGTCGTGTGAGTTGTCGTGGGCATTGGACGGGTCCCATTTTAGGAAGATTTCGTATTGTCCGTCGCCATCCACATCACCCACCGAACAGTCGTTAGGGGTGTAACGATAGGAGCGGCCATCGGGGGTTGTGCCGTCCTGAGGACGGTCGATGGGAATAGAGCGGTAGATGTCGGACCAGGGGGTTACCCCTGATGACGATATCTCGTTATTTTGAAATGTTGAAGTGTTGTTATGACGTGATGACGTTATCACGTTATAACGTGAATTAGCCGTTCCCTTTTTGTCGGTATAGTTGGTGACCTTCAGGCCCTTGGCAATGGTCTTGCCGTCACGCTGCAGGTCGAAGGTGATGTCTTTAGGATCACTGCCCAGCAGGCGCCAGCTGATGAAGATGCCCTGCTCTTGAGCCGGCAGGACCACAATGCCACGATCGAGACGTTCCATCTGTTCGGGAAACGTCTGGTACTGCGCCACTGCAGGGGTGGTGAACAGTGAACAGTGAAAAGTGAAAAGTATAGCCAAAACCTTCTTCATACCTAATTATTTTTTGCCTTTGAGATATTTCGTTAGCGGACTCTTGTTTTCGCGAAGTCCCTTGGCAATGCTTTGCGCATTGGTCTTGGCACCTAAGAGTGACGTGTGAGTGTGGTCGTGGTTGAAGTACTTCATAGCCTTCTCTTTCTTGCCACACTTCTTATCGAGGAAGTCGGCGGTGATGTTGTGGAGGTCGACGAACTCACAACCCGTTTCCTCGGCCACTTCACGATACCACTTGCCGTAGGTGTCGTTGCGCCGCTCAATCTTACCGTCTGTCCATTCGTTACGTGGCGTCAGCGAGACGAGGATAGGTGTGGCACCCTTCTCGCGAACGTCCTGGATGAACTTCTTCAGGTACCAGCCAAACGAGTAGACTACCTCGTAGCTGCCCACGGCGGCACCGTTCTTCAGCTTCTGGTCAATGATGTTTTGCTTCGACTTGTCCTCCTTGGCAGCCTGCATGCGGTAGACGTGGCAGGTGTCCTTACCCGAAGGAATGGCAGCGCGGTATTTGGGCTTGTCGATGGCTCCAATGTCGTTGTGACCGAACTGAATCAGCACGAAATCGCCCGGATGCAAGGAGTTGTACACCTTTTCCCAGCGTCCTTCGTTCAGGTAGGTACGACAGCTGCGTCCTGCCATGGCGGCATTGACGATGTCGATCTTCGCCTCGTCGAAGATAGTGTTAGCCACAGCTCCCCAGCCCCACATGCCGTCGGGATCCTTATCGCTATTCTTGACCGTGCTATCGCCCGTAATGAAGACCACAGGTTTGCCCTCTGTGCGCTGAAGGTCGTAAACGGGCAACTGCACGTTGCGCATCATGGCTTTCAGTGGGTTGAGAGCGGGATTATGGCTGGCCATCAAGCCTTCGGCTGCCGAACGGGCATTCATCATGGCGCCAAAGCGGCTGGTGTGAATCTTGTCGAGGAAGAAATGATAATCAGTTTTCCATTTGCCGTACGTGTCTAACTTCTGGCCCGATATCTCGTTCAGATCGATGAAGGGCACACCCTCCTCAGCAGCCACCTGCATGAGCCACTGCGTGTGTGGCTTGCGGACTATCTTGCCCTTATCGTCGTAGGCATTGCGTGGGGTCAGCGACATGAGGATGGGATGACCACCTTGCGCGCGAACATCATTGATATATTTGCGCATATAGCCACCATAGGTATATACTGTCTCCTGCTCGCCAGTTTCTTTGATGGTCACGTTCAGTGTGTCGTCGCTAACACCTGGGATGCTGGCACGGGCACGGCCGGAGTCGTATGGACCATTGTCGTTATGACCAATGGAGATGATGACCCAGTCGCCAGGGCGTATTGCCTGACGGATGGGCTCCCATAACTTATTATAGAACGTGCGGCTACTCATACCACCTAAGGCCTGATTCTCAACGGTAATCTTGGTGGGGTCGAAATATTCGTGGGCATAGTAGCCCCAGCCCCACTGGCCATTGCTGCCATTGCCCATCGTACCCGTACGCATAGTAGAGTTACCAACCAGGAATAGTACAGGATTATTTCCTTTACGGCTCGATCCTGGTATGGGGCGTGCCGTCATAGCCTTAGCAATACTATCAGGGGTGTTGTCCACCACCTGGTTCACATCCTTTACACCGCTGCGGTCTGTCACTTGCGCCACAGCATGGCTAAATATCAAAGAAAAAATAAAAAGAAATGCAGTTCTCATTATTGTATGTATTTTAGTAGTTTAAGCAGACTCTTTTCATTAGTCCAACTGAACCCCGGCTCACTCATCACCGATGTCATTAGACGGCGCTTTTCTTTGTTAAGTACGCGCTTCAGGTTGCGTTCGTGTGCTAGCACATACTTTCCGTCAATCTGGAGATAATAGACATTGATGAGTGGGAAGTGGATGTCTTGTTCGTCGGCTAAGTCGACCGTCGTATAACTCATCAAGTCGCCGAAATCGAGGCTGGTAATATTCGAATTGTTGACTCTCAACTGGTTCCATGCCATAAAATCTATACGTTGGGCGCAATATAGCTGTTGGTTGCCAACAGTATCCACCTGATAGGCCAGCACTGAATCGATGCGATAGTAGGTGCGGTCCTTGAAGTCGACTTTGGTCAATGTCTTCAGGTTGGCCTCTTTTGTGTCCTGTCCGCTTTTGTAAAGCAGACTGCTGTTCTTCAGGTAGATATTGGCAAAGCCCACCTTCAGTAGTCTGCCGTCAGTCAGATGAATGGTGGCAGGTTGGAATTCCTTATAGACCGTCAGAACTGTTGTCGTGGTCTGAGCGGTTGTCGTCAGTGCCCCACATGTCAACAATAGCCATAATGCGAACTTTTTCATGTCACTTCAATATCTTAAACGTTTTTCCATTCTTTCGTACAACGTTCAGACCTTTTTGGAGAGCTGGTAGTCGACGTCCGCTAAGGTCAAAGATGGTTTCCGGCATATCGTTGGACGAACCAACGATAGCAGAAATACCAGAAGGTAACTTGCCATCGATATAGTCTGGTAGATAGTAGCCCAGATGCGGAGGCTGGTTGTAAGCCGTATTCTGCCAGCAGATGCCCATGCGATAGGTGTGATCGTGCATCAGCGTTGGCACGCGATAATTAGTCGGTGTGATAGTCGTATAAATGTTGAGTGTGGCATTATCCTTGGTACTCCATAGGATGAGCTCCTCACGCCAGTCGCCAAAGAGGTCGGCAGAGAGGCAGGGCGTTGCCTTGGTGCCATTACATGACGAAGGACTGCCTAAGTTGGCGATAAGTGTGCTACCCACGCCTAATGTACTGCCACCATATTTTGAGATGGTCGTACCGTCGAGCAATTCGTCCTGCAGATCACCATCCCAATAGATGCGGAAGTTCATGGAAGGCTTAGTCGATGCCACTTGCTTGCCAGTCTGTGCACTGAACGGATTCTGGTTTCTGTCGGCAGTACCTTCTTCCCCACCGTATGCCGACCAGAACTCGTAGCCGCGGCTACTTGCCACAATGTCGGCAGCCAGTCCGCGTCCGTTGTCGGCACCAGAAGGGCCTCCTTTCCAGATAATCTCACCCGTAGCGGCATCGTGCAGGTCCCAAGCGTATGTGCCCTTCTCTTCATGAACGTCAAATAGTTCCAAACCTGGACGGTCGGGGTCGAGGTCTGCCAAATGGATGGCATCGCCATGACCAAAGCCTACCGCATAGAGCATCTTTCCATCATCGTCGAGTGCTGCCGAACCCCAAATGATTTCATCCTTGCCGTCACCATCCACATCGCCAATCGACATATTGTGATTACCATTGGCATACATCGTGTATCGGCCTAAACCTGAGTAACAGGTATTGCCTTTATACGTCGTTGTCGTTCCGTTGGCATCTCTAACCTTGTAGGTGGTCTTAGTGTCTGAGAGGTGCAACCAGCGCGTCTTCAGTTCCTGTCCATCAAAGTCAACAGCCCAGATATAGGCGTAGGTATAGTATCCACGACAGAAGATGCCGCTGGGACGCTGGTCAGGACCAGCCAGATAGGCTGTGGCTGCCAGATAACGCTCGCCACGGTTGCCATAGCTTCCTTTATCGCTCTTATTCGTGCGGTCATCCCAGTTGAATGTGCCCTCTGCTTCGCTCAGCTCAGCCTTGGCATTACGGTTGGGCCAGTAGGCAATGGTATGGATGGCCTCACCAGTCTCACCTTTAAACACTGTAAGATATTCCTGTCCGCCGTTGATACGACCATCGCTGGTTCGCCAGCTCTTCGTGTTGCTGGCAGCTTTGATCTTCACATCTGTCGCCACCTGATTAACGTAATTGCCTAAACCATCTTTCGAACCAGGAGCTGTCTTACACATCAGCTCGGCTTTACCGTCACCGTCGTAGTCATATACTTGAAATTGCGTATAGTGTGCACCAGCGCGTATGTTAACTCCCAAGTCAATGCGCCATATCTTGGTACCATTTAACTTGTAGCAGTCTATATACACATTGTCTGTGATACCGCCTTTCGAGTTGTCTTGTGAATTGCTGGGGTCCCACTTGACGAAGATTTCGTATTCGCCGTCACCATCGACATCTCCTACGGAACAATCGTTTGGTGAGTATGTGCCGCCTTGTGCACCTGTTGCCGGACGGTCCAGTTTCAGTTGCTTATATAACGTCGTCCACGCTTTCACCGCCTTTGATGTTTCTACGACTTCGCCATTAACCTTTACGATAACTTGATATTCGGCACCCACAGGCGCATCGATGTCACTGTAATTAGTGACATTGAGGTCGGTAGCTATGGTTACGCCATTACGAAGTACGTCGAAACGACAATCTTCACTATCTGTACCGAGGAATCGCCAACTGACAAAGTTGCCATCATCTAATGTCATGGGTAACGCTACTACACCGCGATCCAGCTTTTCCATCTGGCTTAATGGTGTGATTTGTGCAAGCATACTCATGCCCATTGTTATCCAAAAGACTGTAAAAAAGAATCTTAGTTTCATTATTTTAGTAAATTTGTTTTTTACGCTGCAAAGATACTACAAACTGAACAAATAACCAAATTTATTTGCATTTTCTCTCACTTATTCGTACCTTTGCACCCGCAATGAAGGAAACGATAAAGGATTTCGAGATTATGGCACCCGTGGGTAGCCGTGATGCACTGGCTGCAGCACTGAAAGCTGGTGCCGACTCAGTGTATTTTGGTGTCGAGCAGCTGAATATGCGATCACACTCTGCCAACCACTTCACCATCGACGACCTGCGCGAGATTGCCGCTACATGTAACGAGGCTGGCGTAAAAACATACCTTACGGTAAACACGATTATCTATGGCGAGGATATCGAGACGATGCACCAGATAGTGGATGCAGCTGTCGAGGCCAGGATATCGGCTGTCATAGCTTGCGACATCGCCGTGATGACCTATTGTCGACAGCAGGGTATGGAGGTACATCTCTCCACACAGCTGAACATCTCGAATGTCGAGGCACTGAAGTTCTACGCACAGTTTGCTGACGTGGTGGTGCTGGCCCGTGAGCTGAAGATGGAACAGGTGGCAGACATCTACCGCCAAATAGAAGAACAGCACATCACAGGACCCAGTGGTCAGCTGGTACGCATCGAGATGTTCTGTCATGGAGCCTTGTGCATGGCTGTCAGTGGTAAGTGCTATATGAGTCTGGACAACACAGGACGCTCAGCTAATCGTGGTGCCTGCATGCAGATTTGTCGCAGAAGCTATATCGTCACCGATCGCGAGACGGGCACAGAACTGGAGATAGACAACAAATACATTATGTCGCCCAAAGACCTGAAGACTATCCGCTTCATCGACAAGATGATGAAAGCCGGCGTGCGTGTCTTTAAGATAGAAGGTCGCGCGCGAGGCCCAGAATATGTGCTGACCGTAGTACAATGTTATAAGGAAGCTATCCAGAGTGTGCTGGACGGCACCTTTACTGAGGAGAAGAAGGACTTGTGGGACGAGCGTCTGGCTACCGTTTTCAACCGTGGCTTCTGGGATGGCTATTATCAAGGTCAGCTGTTGGGTGAATGGAACTCAAACTACGGGTCGAATGCCACCGAGAAGAAGCAGTATATTGGTAAGGGCGTGAAATACTTCTCGAAACTGGGTGTGGCAGAGTTTACGGTGGAGGCCGATACCTTCAGCGTGGGCGACAAAATGCTCATTACAGGTCCGACGACAGGTGCGCTATATGTCACAGTCGACGAGATCCATGACGACATCCAATCCATTGAGACTGCCCAGCAGGGCACACGCGTCAGCATTAAGGTGCCGGAGAAAGTAAGACCCAGCGATAAATTATTTAAGATTATTAAGTCGTGATAACGAAATAACGTCATAACGTTATAACGAAAAAATAAATAACAATGAGCATCAACGAAATACAAGACGAGATTATTGAGGAGTTTTCTGGTTTGGACGACTGGATGGACAGATACCAGTTGCTGATAGACCTGGGAAACGAACAGGAACCTTTAGACGAACAGTATAAGACTGAGAGCAACCTGATTGACGGTTGCCAGAGTCGTGTGTGGTTACAGGCCGACTATGAAGACGGCATTATTCACTTTTCCGCAGAGAGTGATGCCCTGATTGTTAAGGGTATCGTGTCGCTGCTGATTCGTGTGCTGAGCGATCATACACCGAAGGAGATTTTAGATGCCGAACTCTATTTTATCGATGAGATAGGGCTGAAAGAACATCTGTCGCCAACACGTAGCAACGGTCTGCTGGCTATGATAAAGCAGATCCGCTCTTATGCGTTGGCTTATAGCTTGTCATAGTCGTCGAGCATCTTCAAATAGTGTTTGCGGAAGTCGCGCCAATGATAATAAGGGGCTATGTCTGTCTCAATAGGCAGCGTGGCCTCTTGTTCGTTGAGTAACACCTTGAAGATGACATCCCTGTCGTAGTTGTTTTTGCGGTAGAACACAAACTGGATGTTTGAAGCCATGGGGAACACTAAGCATGCCCACCAGCCCTTCGGCTCTAATTCTTCCAGTTTCATCGTCTTAAAGTCGAAACCGTTGATGCCCAATAGGCACACCAGCGGTAATACTACCGTCTCATGACCAAAGCGCAGCTGAGCCCCAGGATTTTTCATGCGGATACAGCTGTCGGCCTCGACAATCATTTTACGCAACAGGTAGCGCTGGGAGTAGGGTTGATGGCCTCCGTTTAGCAATGAGGCGCCATGCTGGATATACCACCACACATTCTCTACCTGCCAAAACAGATGGATGTCTTCATTGGTAAAGAGGTCAATCAGTTTCGTGCTGTCCACCATGTGTGTGTTCTGTTGGATGAGTGCTGTCTTCAACAGATAGTAGTTAAGCCATCGTTCGCTGATGCTCTTATCCAACGAGTCTGTCTGGGTAAAAAGCAACTGCATGAGTCGTGGGTTCTTCATTCGTGGATCAGAGAATGCGTTGTAGGCTTGGGTTGCCCTTTTCGATTTCATGCTATCGCGAAGCTGAAGGTCCTGATGATTCAGATACCATAAGTCACGTTTTGAGGCATTCATGTCAATGTGTAATTGAGGATTGATGGCTACCAACTGTTGCAGGGTTGTACCCATCGACATGACACAGCGATTAATGGTAGTGCTGCGTGCCTGTATGTTGGCTTCCCCTTCGAAAATCTTTGGATAGTTCATTATCATGCGGCTGGCAATATGTCGTAACTGCTGCTTGCCGATACCCGAGAGGTCGCCCCATCGTCCTTCAGAGTCGTTGATAATACGTTCTAACTCTTGTTTTACTGTCTTTCCTAATGCTGTGAGCTGTCCCAAAGAATCGGCCTTGCACAACATGCGGTAAGGTGTGTCATAACCAACGCGATTGCTGAGGTAGCGTGAACCATGACGACCGTAGTGTGACAAATAAAAGGGGTGCATGCCAGCGGGGGGCGGTGTCTGATGGTATTGAACGCTGTCAGGATAGACGCAATAGTTGCTGGCCGAAAAATTGCGGTTGCGTATTATAAAGTCGTAGGCACTTTGTGCCCATAGTCCGCTGGTAGTCAGCAGCAACAGCACCGTCATCCATATCCTAATGCGTCTCATAGTCATCTAACTTTTTAAGATAATAGGATTGGAAGTCAGACCAGCGATAGTAGGGTGCATGGTCACCAGGAAGGGGTAGGGTGGCTTCGTCTTCATTGTAGAGTACCTTGAGCCAGACGTCTTGATCCTCAGGGTCACTGCGGTAGAATATCAGTTGAATGTTAGCAGCCATAGGGACGATGCGATAGCTGTTCCATCCGTTTTTGCCTAATGTGCCTAACCGATTGGTGGCCAATCCCCAATGATTGATGTCCATCAGACAGGCCAATGACAGAATGTTGATGTCGTGACCAAAGCGTAGCTGAATACCAGGATTTTTCAGTTTTAGGCAGCTGTCTGCGTCATTGATAAGTTTTCTGAGCAGGTTGCGCTGTGAATAAGGTTGCTTGCCACCGTTAAGTGTATAGCCTCCATAGTTGATATACCACCAGGCGTTGTCTTTCATCCAGTTGTTGTATAAGTCCTTGTCGCTGAAGATGTCGTAGAGCGTGATAGTATGGCGCAATTCTATGTTCTGCATGTTACTGGCCAGCTTGAAGAGGTCATCGTTCAGATTCTTGGCGTCGACATGCTGTTTGACATACGCCTGGTCGTTGAAGAGCATGCGCATCAAGTGGTCGTAATTGTTATAATGGCTGCAAAACGCCTCGTATTGATTGGTCGTGACAGCGTCCATTCTGCTCGCCATGAGTTGCCTGTCCTGTTGGTTTAGAAAGATCATGTCGCGATGAGTGGCGTTGTGATGGATGATAAGCTGGGGATTAATGCGAGTCAGCTGTAACAGGAAGTGTTCCATCGAGAGAATGCAACGGGTAACGGTGGTGCTGCGCGTATCGATGGCGCTTTTGCCGTTAAAGACTTCTGGAAAACGCTTTATCATGCGTTCTGCTATCATTTGCTGTTGTCGGACTCCTGTTGGTGTCAACTCTCCCAACTGTTCATACGCATCGTTGCGTAGCTTTTCTATACGCTGCTTGACGTCTTGGCCTTTAATCGTCAGTTTGCCTGCCTTGTCGGCTTCAGTCAAAACCTTTAAAGGCGTATCGTATTCATCTTTCTGTAGCAGGTGATGTGAACCATATCGTCCGTAGTGGGAGATATAACAAGGGTGTTTACCTTGTGGGGAAGGGGTAAGCTTATGCTGTGGACCAGGATATGCCATAAGACTACCGGCCGAATATCGTATATTCTGCTTAATAATGTCCTTTGGGTGTTGTGCATAGGCGGTGCAGGTTAACAATGTAAGGACATAAGCTGCTATGTACTTCATAAGAACATCCACATGCATATCGCTTGCAAAAATAATACATTTTTATCAAACAAACAAGTTTAAAGTACAAAAAATATTGCAAATATTATGAATATCTTCACAAAAATAACTATCTTTGCAACGAGATATGAGAAAAATAGCAGGATTTATGCTGTTTCTGATGGTGCTTCTGACGTTGTCGTGTGGCAACAAGAAGCATGATGTTGCCTACTATGAACAGATGGTAGACAGTATTCGACGTGCTGAGCAGGTTCGGGATATCCAGAAAAAATCCGGCATTTACAACAATCCTATTGAGGCATGGTTTGATACGTTACACCTTCATACGTTGCCTATTCAGACGGCAGGAGGAGATATTGAGAAACTTGGAGATTTCGTGTCTGTCCCTCTTTCTGTCAATGAGAATTTTGGCTATCCTTCCACAGCTCATCTCAAAGCGATGGCACTGCCCTCCAGATATTCTAGTCGGGTTATCTTGTTGTGTGAGATGCAGGACTCCATCACGCCGGCACTCTATCTTTATACTATGGACAAGAAACATCATCCTGTTGATATGCTCTGCATCTATCATCAAGAGAAGGTAAACCGTGCTACAGACAGCGGACTGACTTATCAAGAGTATTTTATTACCAGTCAGTACGAAATTACTATCATGCGCTATTTCAAGGGACGTGAGGCCTTGAAACCAGAGTTGGAGGAAGCGCGTTGTTACACCATCAGTAAAGATGGGATGTTCGAAGAACAGCCGATTGAACTTTGAGAAGTAACGGAGTTAGAGAAGCTAAAGGAGTTAGAGAAGTTAAGATATGGCAAAGAATCAATTATGGAATGATGACTATTGGTTGTTGCTGATGCAGCTTTATCTGCGTAAGCCAGTGGGTGTTAAGCCTATGTATAACCGTGAGATGGTCAAGTTGAGCCTGGAGCTGCATATTCCCCCTCAGCAGCTTTTCCAGCGTCTGAATGAGATTGCCAATTTGGAGACACCTCGTATTGAGCGTTTCTGGAAAGAGTATAGTCAAAATCCCCAGCGTCTGACCCGTGCTGTTCGCCTGTTGCGTGAAATGAAAGGCTTCAATTCGGCAGGTGACTTTTTTGAGGGTGTTGCTGTCGAAGAAACATTCGAACGCGACTTCCGCCCACTGGAAGAAGACGGTCGGTTGATGCCTTTCATGCTGGTTATGATACTCGATCTTTATTTCCGTCTGACACCGATTACGATGGTAGCAGAGACTCCAGAGGTTCAGGATTTGTCACGTCTGATGCGCATTCCTGCACGTCTGACGGTCGAGGTGTTACAGAACTACCAGTATTGTGATCCCTATCTGCGTCGTCAGGAAAAGCCTGTCAGTGTATTGCTGCAGTCTTGTCAACAGATTTGGGAGTGTTATGCCAATATGGATACCGAGCAGTTGGCAGACTATGCTGAACAATTAAGCGAATATTTTAAATAGCAATGGCACAGAGTCAGGTCCAGGAACAGCGTCTTACCCAAGAGCAACGGTTGACACAAAGCATTACGCAGCAACAGTTGCTACATGCGCAATTGGTGGAATTGCCTATTGCCCAGTTTGTTGAGCGCGTGAATGCTGAGATGGACGATAATCCCGCTATTGAGGTGGCTAGTCCTGGAGACGATTATGCAGATTTCTCTGAAGGTTCAGAGGATTCTGATGGCTTAGAGAATACTGAGACTTCTGAATACGAAAAGGAAGAGCGTCAGTCTGCCTTTGATGAGGCCCTGGAGTCAATAGGACGTGATGATGAAGAGTTGCCTGTCTATTATGGTGGCGCGCGTCAACAAGAAGAAGGTGGTGGTGATCAGGGCATGATGGCTCAGACCGAGTCGTTCTATGACCAACTTCTCGAGCAAATGGCAATGGCGCGTATGACGGAGCGTGAACGTTATATCATGGAGTATCTGATAGGGTCGCTTGATGATGATGGTTTGTTGCGTAAGTCCCTTTCTCAACTGAGTGACGAGTTAGCAATCTATCACAACCTTGACGTCTCTACACCAGAAATAGAACATGTACTATTGCAGTTACAACAGTTTGACCCTGCTGGTATTGGAGCCCGTTCGTTGCAGGAGTGTTTGCTGCTACAAATTGCCCGTCGGGAACCGTCACGACTGAAAGAACTGATGCAGAAAGCGATCGAACAATATTTCGATCTCTTTACGAAAAAACATTGGAAACAGCTTCGCTCGGCTCTTCGCATTACTGAGCTGCAGGCCGAGGTGTTGATTCGGGAGTTGCGTAAACTCAATCCAAAGCCAGGAACATCCATGGGGGAAACTGTGGGACGCTCTATGCAGCAAATAACGCCCGATTTCATTATCGACACGCACGATGACGGTAGCGTAACCTTTGTACTCAACCATGGTGAAATCCCAGAGCTGACAGTTTCTCAGTCGTTTGTCGATACACTTCGTGAGTATCAGGCAGACAAGGAACACATGAGTCGTCAAATGAAGGAAGCATTGCTCTATACCAAGAGCAAGGTGGATGCAGCCCAAAACTTTATAGCAGCTATCCGTCAGCGTCAACATACGCTGACCATCACCATGCAGGCTATTATCCAGTGGCAGCATCGGTTCTTTGAAGAAGGTGATGAGGCTTTGCTGCGTCCTATGATATTAAAAGATATTGCTGAGCGCACGGGACTCGACTTGAGCACGATATCGCGTGTTAGTAATTCGAAATATGCTCAGACCCGTTGGGGCACTTTTCCCCTTCGTTTTTTCTTTAGCGACAGCTTGAAGACGGCCGAAGGTGAGGAACTGTCAATACGTGAAATCAAAGAAGTGATACGTGACATCATCCATCATGAAGACAAGCAGAAACCTCTGAGCGATGAGATTATACAGAAGATACTTGGCGAACGTGGTTTCCCTATAGCACGACGAACGGTGAGCAAGTATCGTGAACAAATGGGTATTCCTATTGCGCGACTGCGTCGCTGAGAGGTGAGAAGTTAGAAGTAAGAAAAATGAAACGAGAGAAGCAAGTTATATTAGCTGCACGTGTTGTGAGCATGATTTTCACACCGTTCTACCTGCCCTTTATAGGTATGGTAATCCTCTTTGTCTTCAGCTACCTAAGCATGTTTCCGTGGGTGTATAAGCTACAGGTGCTGACGATGGTATATCTCTTTACCATCCTGCTACCTACGCTGATGATTCACCTCTACCGCCGTTATCAGGGTTGGAACCTCATTGAGTTGGGACATCGTGAGCGCCGTATGGTGCCATACGCTATTTCAATTATCTGCTACTTCACGTGTGTTTACGTGATGCAGCGTCTCCACATGCCCCATTTTATGTCGAACATTGTGGTGGCTGGCTTATTGGTACAGATTGTATGCGCCATCATCAATGTCGTATGGAAGGTGTCTACGCATTCTGCCGCCATTGGTGGGGTGGGTGGTGCCTTATTTGCCTTTTCAGCTTATTTGATGTTTAATCCTGTCTGGTGGTTCTGCTTGGTGTTTTTAGCAGCAGGCTTGGTAGGCACCAGTCGTATGATTCTGCGTCAGCATACGCTGGGCCAGGTGGTAGGCGGTTTCTGGATAGGTTTTGTCTGTGCCGCCGTTGCCATATTGTTCTTATAATGTCGAAGCCTCGAAACCTCGAAACCTCGAAATATCGAAACATCGAAACATCGAAATAACGAAATAAATGATTATGAAACCATTAGTAAGTATTATCATGGGTAGCACAAGTGATCTACCCGTTATGGAGAAAGCTTGTCAGTTGTTGAACGAGCTTCAGGTGCCGTTTGAGGTGAATGCCCTTTCTGCCCATCGTACACCAGAGGCTGTTGAGGAATTTGCTTGTGGCGCAAAAGAACGTGGACTGAAAGTCATCATTGCTGCAGCAGGTATGGCAGCCGCATTGCCAGGTGTCATAGCAGCCTCAACGACTCTTCCTGTTATTGGTGTGCCTATCAAGGGTATGCTTGATGGTCTTGATGCCATGTTGAGCATCATTCAGATGCCGCCGGGTATCCCTGTAGCTACGGTAGGTGTGAATGCTGCCCAGAATGCAGCCATCCTGGCTGTCGAGATGTTGGCACTCAGCGATGAAGCTATTGCCCAGCGTCTGGCTGTCTATAAGGGTAGTTTGAAGGCAAAGATTGAGAAGGCAAACAAGGACTTAGCAGAGTTGAAGTATGACTACAAGACGAATTAGTAGTGTGGCCCATGTGGGGCATATCGCTATCGGTGGTGACAATCCCATTCGTATTCAGTCGATGGCGACTACCGATACCAACGATACCGAGGCCAGTGTGGCGCAGGCCAAGCGTATTATTGATGCCGGAGGTGAACTGGTACGTTTTACCACGCAGGGCACACGTGAGGCTGAGAATATGAAGCATATCTCGGCACGTCTGAAAGCTGATGGCTACCAGACTCCCCTTGTGGCTGATGTGCATTTTACGGCCCATACAGCCGATGTGGCAGCCCAATACTGCGAAAAGGTGCGTATCAATCCGGGTAACTATGTCGATCCGGGACGTACCTTTAAGCATTTGGAATATACTGACGAAGAATATCTGGAGGAGCTGAAGAAAATTGAAGCCAAGCTCGTACCTTTTATTAATATATGTAAGGAACACCATACGGCTGTACGCATTGGTGTCAACCACGGCTCGCTGTCTGATCGTATCATGTCGCGCTATGGTGACACCCCTGAGGGTATCGTTGAGAGCTGTATGGAGTTTTTGCGCATCTTCCGTCGCGAACAGTTCAACGATGTTGTCATCAGTATCAAAGCCTCGAATACGGTGGTGATGGTCACCACTGTGCGCTTGCTCGTCAAGACCATGGATGCCGAGGATATGCACTACCCCCTGCACTTAGGTGTCACTGAGGCTGGTGAGGGAAAAGACGGACGTATTAAGTCGGCTGTTGGTATTGGTGCCTTGCTTACCGAGGGTATTGGCGATACCATTCGTGTGTCGCTCAGCGAGGAGCCCGAATGTGAAATCCCAGTAGCCCGCAAACTTGTTGACCTTATTCCCGAATGCATGAAACTGCGTGCTGAGGCAGAGGCATCCATCAAAGACGATACGATTACCATCGCCATTGACGCCCCCGATTGGGAGACCTTGCAACTCAAGGCCTCAATGGCTGTTGGTGCCTTGCTTATCGACCGCAAAGCCACCAAACTCTCAATTCTCAATTCTCAATTCTCAATTCCCAATTTGTCGGCTCTTGCCGACGCGATATTGCAGGCCGCTCGTATCAAATTCACCAAGACTGAATATATTTCTTGCCCAGGCTGTGGACGCACGCTCTATAACCTCCAGGAAACCATCGCTAAGATAAAAGCAGCAACAAAAGATCTTGTGGGCCTGAAAATTGGCATTATGGGTTGTATTGTCAATGGTCCTGGCGAGATGGCCGATGCCGACTACGGTTATGTCGGTGCGGGTCGTGGCAAAATCAGCCTATATAAGGCCAAGGAATGTATTGAGAAGAATATCCCTGAGGCCGAGGCTGTCGACCGACTGCTCGAGCTGATTCGTAAGGACAGAGGTTTGTGATGATGCATATGCCGAAAAGATTAAAAAATCTAAAAATCGCGGGATTATTTACGAAAAATCATTGCGATTTGAAAAAATTAACCTAACTTTGTCACGCTTTATGGGCATATGATGTGTCATCTGTTGCTCATTCCCTCATGATGAGGACTACTAAAACCATAGTAAATGACTGATATCATAACATTTAATTAATAACTAATTTAAAAACGAATTATGAAAAAGAACTTTTTGTGGACTATGGCCGCTCTCTTCGTTAGTGGCCTCGCGCTGACAGGTTGCTCTCTTGAGGACAATCCTAATCCTAATCCTAATTTGCCTTTTGATAAGGAAGAGTTGTTCGATAAGACGACTACTGTTATTGATTTTGAGGATGATCAGACTCCGTTTGTCGCCGACAGCCGTATTTCTGTAGGTGTTGCAGAAAATGCTGACTGGGGTTCAAAGGTTGCTACCTTTGTTGGTGCAAAGAATGCTCAAAACGGCTACAGCTTTGCTCACTATGATTTCACTGAGAAAGTTCAGAAGGCTGCTATCTCGATTGTTTCTTTCGATTACTACAATGCCAATAGCCGTGCTATCGTAACAATTGGTGATGCTTTGGTCCGTACAAATGGTGTTGGCGCAGGTTGTGCCAAGACTACTTATGGTGCTAAGGGTGCTATCTTCCGCATTGGTTCAGACAAAAACAACTTCTTCATCAATGGCACAACAATGGGCGGTGTAGCTGATTGGACTGGAAAATGGCTGAAGGTTGAGGTAAAAGTTTACAACTTCGATCGTCAGGTACAATGGTCTGTTAAGGATCAGGAAGGAACCGTGTTGGCTGAGAGTGGTGCCACCGAAGGTGAAGAGGCAGTATTCACTCCTGGTAAGGAAGACTTCTGGCAGGCTGATGCTAATGAGGGTACCCAGATTGACGTATTTGGTTATATCAACAATGGCCAGAATAACTACATTGACAATCTGAGCATTACAAATGCAACGGATCCCTCTGTGAAGTTCGCTGATGCCAAGGTAATTTATGTTGATCCTGACGGCAATGAAATTAAGGAAGCTCGTGAAGTTAAGGAGGTTCGTGTAGGTTCTACTATAAGCCTGTTGGAAAGCGACAAGACTCCTATCTACAATGCAGAGAATACTGTGAAGTGGGTATATGATTCTGATAATGCTGCTGAGACTCCTGTTGCTGAGACTGGCACAGTTATTACCGTTAAGTTCAAGGATAGCGGTAAGTATGCATGGCGTCTGCGTCAGTACTTCAACGATGGTCAGGGTGCTAATGGCACACGTATCGGTACTGAGTGGATTGAGGGTGAGCAGTTCGTAGGCGATACTTATACCGTATTCTATCAGCTGGCTTACAAGCATCCAACCGATGGCAAGTGGTATGTAGCTCCTAAGGTTGGCTCTTACGAGGGACGTAGCTATACCTTCACAGGTAATGAGTCTACAAATGCTGCAGGTACAATCCACCTGATGGACGTGAAGTATGAGAAGATTGACTCGTTGGTATGGATTGGCGAATTTGAGGATCAGACAGCTATGACACTTGTTGGCGATGTGACTACATGGATTGGCTGGACTGATATTGTAACAGCAGGTAATCGTTTCGATCGTTTCTCTAATGGTGCAGGTCCTCGTCTGACTGAAAACAGCTACTTCGTTATCAATGATGCATTTGAGGCTGGTAACTACAAGATTTTCATCTATGGTCGTAACGGCGGCAGTGAGGAGCAGACTGTTACCTTGTATTATGTACCTGCTGGTGCTGCTATGGGTGAGCTGGTTAAGATTGAGATTGAGGTTCCGACATGGGGTGGTGCTGTAACAGGTGGTATTACTCTTGAGAACGTGAATATTCCTGCAGGCGCTAAGCTCGTCATTAAGAATGACGGCAAGGCCAGTGAACTTGACCTCGACCATATCTCTATCTGCAAGCAGCCAGCTGCAGCAGAGTAATCTAAACACATTGTGTTAAAATATCGGCCCTCTCGCAATTCGCGGGAGGGCTTTTTAATTCTTTTGTTATAGCATTTTTACCCATATTTATAAAAATATGGTAATTTTTTTTGTATTTCACTTTTTTTTGCTTACTTTTGCACCTTGAAAACTATCGTAACTACAGAAAAAACTTTTCTGGCCTTGGTCAGAGCATTGTAAAGTGAAAACAAATCTAATTATTAATAAATAGCTATTTATGAAACAATTCATTTTCTGTATCTCTCTCGTATTAACGGGATTGATGACTGCCTGTATCGATAAGAACGAGGCAGTGGATGCAGACTCAAAGCCTTCGTGGCTTGGAGAAAGCATCTATCAGGAACTGAAGAACCCGACCAACTTGACGGGAACGTTTAACACTTACCTGCGGCTGATTGATGATCTCGGCTATGCTGAGACTCTGAATCGCACAGGTTCGATGACCGTATTCCCCGCCAATGATGAGGCTTTTGAGCGGTTCTTCGCTTCCAATGACTGGGGAGCCAGAAGGTATGAAGACTTGACGTCTGCTCAGCGTAACCTATTACTTAAGAATTCGATGCTGAACAATGCCCTGTTGGTGGGCATGTTGTCCAACGCCAGTGCTGGTACGGACGCCGTATCGAAGGGTATGTCAATGAAGCATCAAACCAGCCAGAATGTGATTGACACCATTCAGCACATTCTGCCCCTTGAGATGCCTCAGAACAATGTGAACTGGGATGAGTTCCGTACCAATTCGAATATGTTCGTGGTAAGCGATGCTACTCGCCCCATGATGGTACACTTCACCCGTGAGCACATGTTGAACAACGGCATTTCTACACTGGGTGCTGAGAGCGACTTTGCCATCCTGACTGGTTCAGAATACAAGGATGGTATGGCCTACATCTTCGGTGACCAGATTATCAAGAGCGACGTAACCTGTCAAAATGGTTATGTTCATCAGATGCAGGACGTCATCGTTCCTCCAGGCAATATGGCTCAGTTGTTACGTAGTGATAGTGAGACAAGTCTGTTCAGTCGTCTTGTCGACTATTTCAGTGTACCTTTTGAGAATGTCGAAGTAACACGTGCATATAACTCTTGGGCAGAGGAACAGACTAAGGCAGGTAAAAATGTTCCTACCATTGGTCAGATTTATGAAGTTCGTTATCTGAATAATGATGCCAATCATCGTCAGAACCGCGATGCCAACAACCAGATGGTGGATAACCTGCTGAAGTTCGATCCAGGTTGGAACCAGTACAGTCCTCTGGCTTCTGCAAATGGAGTCGAACTGAATATGGGTGATGTGGCAGCTATATTTGCCCCCACCAATAAGGCTTTGGCCGATTTCTTCGTTCGTGGCGATGGTGCCTATCTGATTGACCTTTATGGTAAGCATACGGGTGCTAATAACACTGAGGCTAATCTGACTGAGAACTTAGATTCTTTGTATAAGAAACAGCCAGGCATTGTGACCGACTTTATTAACAACCTGATGCGTAAGGAGTTTACCAACAGCGTACCCAGCAAGTTCGAGAAGGTGACCAACGATGCCAACGAGTTTATGGGACTCACGCTGAATATGGTACAGCAGAAGGCCGATGGCAAATATGACATCAAGGTGGCTAATAATGGCGTCATCTATAAGATGAATACATTGATTGCTCCTGATAAATACCAGAGCGTCATGGCACCTGCTACGGTCTATCCTGATATGCAGGTCATGCGCTGGGCTATCAACGATGACGATCAGTTGGGCGTGTCGTTCCACTACTATCTGATGGCTATGAAAGCTAATTATGCTTTCTTTATTCCAGATGATGAGGCCTTCGAAAACTACTACATCGATCCCATTTATCTCGGTCATAGCCAGCCTCGCGCTTTGAAGTTCAACTATAAGGCAACCAGTGCTTCTTCTGGTGCCGTACAGTGTGTAGCTTATGAATATAATCCCAACACCAATACCATCGGTAATGTGTTGAATAGTGGTAATCCTATTGCAACGAGCCAATGGAAATCATTATTTGTTGATATCTTGAACTACCATACTGTTGTGCTTGACAGTACAGAGGTGTTTGGTGCCAACCGCTACTATAAAACGAAACATGGCGGTGCCATCCGCGTCGATGGCGTGTCTGTAGGTGGCAAAGTGCTGAGTGGTCAGCAGATTGACAACGGCATAGTTGCCTCAACTATTGAGAATGTCTATAAGGAGAAGAACGGTACCGCTTTCCGTATCAATCATGTGATTGAGTCACCTCGCAATAGCGTCAGTCGTACGCTGCGCAACTATCCTGAGAAGTTCAGTGAATTCTATCAGCTTTGCTCAGGTTTTTCTGTCAAGGAAATCCTGACGTGGGCAGGTATTAGTGATGAGGCCAACGAGTTTGGTATCAGCGAGCAGGATGCTTACACTATTTTTACGGCTGACCGTCGTGTATCGAAGACCAATGTGTTGAGCAGCAGCTGTCTGGATGAGAACGTGAAGATGTTCAATACCTATAACTATACGCTTTATGCCCCCAACAACGATGCTATGAAAAAAGCGTATGCTGCGGGCCTGCCTAACTGGAATAAAGTACAGGAACTCTATGAAGCTTATGCTGATGCCGATGAAGAGGTGGCTGCACCTTATAAGGCTCAGGCTAAAGCTATGATTGACCAGATGCGCGATTTTGCCCGCTATCACTTCCAGAGTGTTTCGGTATATGCTGACAACAACGTGGATGCTCGTTCTTACAATAGCCTGAGCACGACCAGTCAGGGTATTGCCTATGAATTGAAGGTGCTGGGTAACAGTGGTAGCGGAAAGCTCTATGTGCAGGACGGTGCTGGTAATACCCGTGTAATCGATGCTAACGACAGCTCGAAGAAGTGTAATCTGATGGCACGTGACTATTGGTTCGATAAGACCCGTACTCAGGCCTCATCCATCTACACGTCATCGTTCTGTGTGATTCACGAACTGTCTGAACCGCTCTATGCCAAATAATATGTAAACGCTAAAAATAAGAGATATGACTATCAAGAAAATATTGTTTACAGCTTTGTTGGGCATCGTCTGCCAGACGCTGATGGCGCAGGGTATCCGTGTGTCGGGTACGCTGACCGACAATGACGGCCCTATCATGATGGCCAATGTTGTAGAGCGTGATGCCAACAACCGTATTGTGTCGGCCGTACAGACCGACTTCAATGGTAATTTCTCCATGCAGGTAAAGAGCACTAAGAACAAACTGGTGTTCTCGTATGTGGGAGACAAGACTCAGATTGTAACCATCGGTAATAAGACCGTATTTAATATCAAACTGGAGCCGGAAGGTACGCAGTTGCAGGAAGTTGTGGTCAAGGCCAAGCGCGGCAACTCGGGTGGTCTGATGATTTCGAAGAAGGAAATCTCAGTGTCACAGCAGACCTTCGACCTTGACAACGTGAAGGGTATGGCATTCACCTCGGCCGACGAGGCCCTGCAGGGTGAGATTGCCGGTCTGGATATCGTGGCCAACTCTGGTAACCTGGGAGCCGGTACTTCGATGCGCCTTCGTGGTGTGACTTCTATTACCGGTGACGCTAACCCGCTGATTGTGGTAGACGACAAGATCTTTGACAATCCCGATGAGAATTTCGACTTTGCCAATGCTAACGAGGAACAGTATGCTTCGCTGTTGTCGGTGAATGTGGAGGATATTGCCAGCATCACCGTCCTGAAGGATGCTGCTGCTACTGCTGTTTGGGGTTCGCGTGGTTCTAATGGTGTGCTGGTCATCACGACCAAACACGGTATGCGTGGTAAGCCTCGCGTGGACTTTTCTTACAAGTTTACAGGCACATGGCAGCCTGATGGCTATACCCTGCTGAATGGTGATGAGTATTCGATGCTGATGAAGGAGGAATTCTATAACCCTGGTCAGCGTTCAGATGCTACCGCCGATATGCAGGAGCTGAACTACAACACAGCATGGCCTGAATACCAGAACTGGAACAACAACACCGATTGGGTGAAGGCCGTGAAGCAGTTTGGTGCCATGCATGACTACAACATGACGCTATCGGGTGGTGGTGAGAAGGCTACTTTCCGTATCTCTGCCGGCTACAAACATCAGACAGGTTCTATCATCAAGCAGAAGTTCCAGCAGTTCACCACTCGTCTGGTGCTGGACTATAACGTGTCTGACCGTATTCGTTTCTCGACGAATTTCGCTCTGACCTATACCGATAACGACAAGAACTATTCGAATCTGCTCGGTATTGCACAGAACATTGCACCGAACATGAGTATCTACCGTCAGGATGCCAATGGTAATGATACAGGTGAATACTATATCATGAACGAGTCGAATCCTACGACGGGTGGCGGTGCTACCGATGTCTATTCTTCGAATTATCTGTCTCCTATCCGCGCCTTGGGTAACCCCGTGGCTATTGCTAATCTGGCAACGTCGAAGGAGCAGACCTACCGTCTGACGCCTGACTTCAGCATCAAGTACGAACTGTTGGGTACTGAGCCAGACAAGAGCCGTCTGACACTGAATGGTCGTGTAGACTTTGATATCTACGCCAGCAGCAGTCCTACCTATTATCCGGCAGCTCTGTCGAGTGCCAGATGGAATACCTCAACTTATAACGCCAAGACTAATTCTGAGACCAACCGCATGAAGGTCGGTGGACGTGTGGAATTGGTATTTACGCCGCACTTTAAGAATGAGGACTTGTTTGCTACCATGTTGGCTCGCTACGAGATGAGTACGTCTAAATATAATAGTCAGTACACGCGCGTGAATAACCTGCCACAAGGTGTTGACGATCCTACCGTTTATGCATGGCTGACAGATATGTCAAGCGGCAACTCACGCTCGGCTTCGCAGAACCTGCTCTACAACGGTCACGTGTCTTATAAAGATGGCCGTTATAGCTTAGGCTTCTCAATCCGTGCCGACGGTGACTCAAAATTCGGTCCCAAACACAAATGGGCCATATTCCCAGGTGTGTCTCTTCGTTGGAATCTCAGCGATGAGCCATTCATGAAGAAGGTTAAGGGTAATTGGCTCTCGATGTTAGGTCTTCGTGGCTCTTGGGGTGTCAATGGTAAGGCTCCCAGTTCCAACTATCTGTTCTATAACACCTATAAGACTTCTGCCGGTTACTATGGTGCTACTGGTAATATGCAACCAGCAGGAACACTGGATGGTTTGAAAATCGATGATCTGCGTTGGGAAAAGACCACAAGTATGAACCTTGGTTTCAACCTTGGTTTGTTCAATGACAAGGTTGAGATTGACTTCGACTACTATCGCAAGGTGACAAAAGACTTGTTGATGAGTAATGTTGCCATCTCGTCGATATCAGGTTATGGTTCATTGGCCTATATGAATGTTGGTCAGATGAATAACAACGGTTGGGAGTTGAATGTTTCTGCCAAGAAGATTGTCAAGATAGGCAAGTTCTCCATGGATATGAGCTTCAATATTGCTCAGAACTCTAACATGCTGAAGGAAATGGATGAGAGCGTATTGGAAAGCTTGAACACGTGGAAAACTGTATACAGCTCGGGTAAGACAAGCTCTCCTTGGGGTATTACCAACCGTGGTGACTGGCCCCTGCGTGTACAGCTGAACAACTCGTTGGGTTCTATCTATGGTTTCCGCTATCAGGGTGTATACCAATATGGTTACGACTACTTAGAGAATTTGCAGAAAGAAAACAACTGGACAGAGGCTCAGTATGAGGCTGCCATCAATGGTATGCTAGCTGAAGGCAAGACCTTCCCTGTTGTTGTGCGCAATGGCAAGGTGCTGATGCAGGACGGCCATCCGCGCCGTATGTTGTTCAACTATGTCAACAATAATGGTAGCGGTTCGTCAACTTATACTTACCAGGGTGGTGATGCCATTTATGAGGACATCAACAATGACGGTCAGATCAACGAGCTCGATATCGTCTACTTGGGTAACTCACTGCCTAAGGTAAACGGTGGTTTCAACTTCACGTTCCGTTATGGCAACTGGAGTGTCAAGACACGTTTCATGTATCGTTTTGGCAACAAGGTGGTGAACCTGGCACGCCAGAATCTGGAGAAGATGTTTGATACCTATAACCAGTGTGCTACTGTCAACTACCGTTGGCGTAAGGATGGTGATGTCACTGTGATACCTCGTGCTATGCATAATGCCTCTTACAATTTCCAGCCTTCTGACCGTTTCGTAGAAGATGGTGGTTTTGTACGTTTCCAGAACCTGCAGATTGCTTATAATTTCCCCAAGAAGATGATTAAGAAGTGGGGTCTGAATCAGTTGCAGGCTTATGCTTCTCTAAATAACCTCTATGTTTGGACGAAGTATAGTGGTGTTGATCCTGAGATTTCTCCGCAAGGCTATGGCGTTGCTGCTGATGCTTCACAGACACCACGCTCAAAGCAGTTCACACTCTCACTGAACATTGGATTCTGATGATATATTAGTAATTAGAAATTAGTAATTAGAAATTATGATTACCAAATTATATAAAATAATGTGTGTCGGATGTGCGGCCTTGCTGATGGTGTCGTGCATCGATACCATCATCCTGCCCGATGATAAGACGGTGGAAGAGGATTTCTGGAAACAGAAGTCGGATGTGCAACTGATAGTCAATCAGGCCTATCGTAGTATGCTCTCTGAGAATATGATTTCCCGCCTTGTGATATGGGGTGATCTGCGTTCCGATGAATTGATACCAATTGCCAGTGTTACTGGTTCTTTGGTAGAGGATCTGACAGAGATTAATATGGCTAATACCCAAGAGGATAACCAGTTTGTTACTTGGGGTGACTTGTATAGTACGATTAACTACTGTAACCTGGTGCTCAGCAGTGCCGAGCAGGTGATGGGAGAGGATCCTTCCTATACTTCAGGTGACTATTTAGCAGATTGTTCACAAATGTTGGCTTTGCGTTCATTGTGTTACTTCTATCTGGTTCGCAATTTCCGTGATGTGCCATACGTGACAGAGGCCTTTAAGAATAGTAGTCAGAACCGAAATATCCCACAGTCGGCTCCTGATGTTGTGCTGGCCAACTGTCTGAATGACTTGGAGTCTGCAGAGAAGAATGCAATTTTGGCAAGTGCTTATAATGACTGGCGCCGTGTGGGCTATTTTACCCGTGATGCTATTCAGGCTTTGATGGCTGATATCTATTTGTGGCGTGCCAGTGTGAATCATAGTGCTGCCGACTACGAACAGGCCATAGTTTATTGTGACAAGGTCATTGCCTCGAAAAAGGCTCAGCATGTGTTGGGATTTGGTGAGACAGAGATGCCAGACTATCCCTTGGCTGAAGGCCGTACTGCTTTCCGCTCGCTCTTTATTACCAAGAATGCCGAGGAGAGTATCCTTGAGTTACAGTTCGACGGAACAACGAACCTTAATGCCGGACATGGTCATTACTTGAACCACTATAATGGTGGCAATAATTCTGCTCCTTATCTGTATGCATCAGACATCTTCAACTTTGGCGGTACAGTTTATAAGACTGGTACCTACACCAGTGACTGGAGAGCTTTGATGAATACTTACGATAATGGCAAGACGGCGCAGACAGTAGGAGAATTGGGAGGTTTTATGGTTCGTAAGTATGTCAGTCAGAATGCGAACTATTCGCCCAATTCTACCAATATGAGTGCAGAGAGCAAGGGAACGTTGTCGGACTACGCCTCATCAGCTAAGAGTAACTATATCGTTTATCGCCTGCCCGATATCATGATGATGAAGGCAGAGGCATTGACGGCTATTGTGGCCCAAAAACAGGCTGTTGACGGTTATGAGGATCCCGACGGTGAAGATGTCAAACTCTTACAGACTGCTTTTGAATTGGTTGAGAAGGTGAATACCCGTTCGCGTGAGACCACTATTGAAACGATTAAGTGGAACACCTATAATACGGCAGAGAAATTGGAAGCCCTGATTCTGGAAGAGCGTCTGCGTGAGTTGGCTTTCGAGGGCAAGCGCTGGTATGACCTGATGCGTTATAACTATCGCCATATTGAAGGTGTGGACTATAACACTATTCTGGCTGTTCAGAAGGACAATGGTAAGACACTGGTTGCTACCTATCAGCCCATGCTTGACTTGATGAAACGCAAGCTGGGTGCCAAGGGTAATGCTGTGGCTGCCAAGATGAATAACGAGGGACGTCTTTATCTGCCTATTTCTTTGACAGAGTTGAAGGTTAGTCCGCTGTTGCGTCAGAATCCAGAATACAAATCTTCTGATGATTATAGTAAGAATTATTAATGAAGGAGGACTAACGATATGAAAAAGAATCTGAAAGAAATCATGCAGCATGTCGTCTTGGGCACCGTAGGATTGGTGACCCTTGCGGCCTGTAATCCCGAGCCTGACGAGTCGGATCTTTATACCTTCACAGGTGAGACCATCGAATCGTTCATTGCCAAGGATGAATCGCTGACAGCATTCAACTATATTTTGTCGCGTGTCGATTTTGACAAGACGATGGCAACCTATGGCTCCTATACTTGCTTTGCACCTGTCAACAGTGGCGTTTATGCTTACATTGATAGCCTTTATAATGATAATGAAGCAGCCATTCCTCATAATGGCATGACTGCCAATTCATTGGAGGGACTCACCGACAGTCTGTGTTTGAACATTGCCAAGTTCCATATTACGACAACCTATCGTAACTTGGTATCGATGACAGGTTCAACAACGCCTATTTATACCATGCTGGGACGTGTTATCAAAATCTCGTCGGAGACAGGGCAGGTCGTTTTAGGCGGTAAGTCCACTATTATCAGCTCTGATAATGAGGCTGTCAATGGCCTGGTACATATTGTCGACCATGTGGTACCGCGTACCGATGTGTCGTTCCCCACTTTGTTCGAACGCCATCAGGATGACTTTAGCATCTTTGCTGAAGCCTTAGAGTTGACAGGACTGATGGATTCCATTTTAGTAGAGACACGAGGCGAGATGGAATTCAGACAGATGGCTCGTGAAAACTATTCTGGCAACCTTTATCCTGCTCCAGGTGTCGGCTCAACAGGTAAGATGGAATGCAAAGAAGGCTTTACCATCTTTGCCGAGAGCGATGAGGTGTTTGAGAAAAATGGTATCAACAATATTAACGACTTGATAGCATACGCCAACAAGGTATATGCTGATGCTCCGGAATGGTATGACTACCTGCGCGAGAAAAAGATGAGCGTGAGTACTGCAGATGATTATGAAGAGCGTAACAACGCCCTCAACATGTTTGTAGCCTATCACATAGTCAATGCCAAAATGTCTGATGACTGGCTGGTCTACGAAAAGGGATCCAATGCATATTGGAACTTTGCTCCTGATGCAGACCCCCATGACTATTATGAGACCATGCTGCCTCATACCATGATGAAGATTTGGGAACCTCATGATGTTGGAACGGGTAAGTCGCTCTTTATCAACCGCTATCAGACCTTCAATACGCTGACTAATACGTTGGCTTCACCGGGTACTAACCACCAGGTTGAGAAGAAGGGTATAGGCATTATTCGCAGGGTGAATGGTGTGGATGTGTCTTTAGAAGCTGACAATGGTTGGATTCACTATATCGATGGCATTCTGGTTTATGATAAGGATGTTCCTAAGAAGGTGCTTAACGAACGTATGCGCGTCAATTGTACTTCGTTGTTCCCAGAGCTGATTACTAACGACATTCGCAGCATTGCAACATCTGACGGACGTATTCCTTCTGGTTTTGATGGTTCACGTCACGGAATTCCTGCCAAGTACTTCAAAAACATGATTCATTATAATAATAATGTATGTCTGGCATACTGTGTTCATGGTGCTTGGCGCTGTTGGGAGTCTGACCAGATGCAGTTCTGGGGTACTTATGATCTGGCATTTAAGTTGCCTCCTGTCCCATCGGGTACGTACGAGATTCGTGTGGTATACGCACCGATGAGCTATGGCTCCTTCATGCAGTATTATATCGGCACCTCGTCTAGTGTCTCTTCGATGCTGCCCATTGGTTTGCCATTTGATGCTACTGTGCCTGTGGAAGATCCTCGCGTTGGTCTGACCAATGCCAATGAGGAAGAGGATATGGGTATAGCCAGTGATATTGCCATGCACAACCGCGGATTTATGCGTGGTCCGTACAGCTATTGCGGACATGCCGAATCAACAGGTTGGACAACGACCAACAATGGTCGCTTCGAGTGGGGTACTAGTATGACAGTACGCTACGTGCTGGGTCGTGTAGACCTCTATCAGGGCAACGAGAACTGGTTGCGTATCAAGACGTTGAACTCTGACAAGAGTACGAACCCTGTAGGACTTGACTTCGTGGAACTGGTGCCTACCAGCGTGGTTGACAATCAGCAGTATGCTGAGGACTGGTATTAATCTGAGATGAAAGATTAAAGATTAAAGATTAAAGATTATGAAGAAGTATAAATATATAGGAATCATGATGATGGCAGCCACGATGCTGACTGCCACGTCATGTTCTGATTTCAATGATTATAACAAGGAGATTGCTGATCTGACACCGGCAGGCAATCAGACCTTGTGGCAGAATATCCAGCAGAATCAGCAGCTGTCGAATTTTGCTTCGATATTGAAGAAAGCTGGCTACGACGAGAAGCTGAACACAACCCATTACTATACGGTATGGGCTCCTTTGGACGGCACCTATGATGCTAACGCCATTCTGCAGCTTAGCAACAAGTCGCTGTTAAGCCAGTTTGTGGAGAATCATATTGCCGATTACAGCTATAATGCCTCTGGCCAGATAGACAAGCGTGTGTTGATGCTGAATGACAAGTCATATCAGTTTGTTGGTTCGCAGAACAACTATACCTTTGATGGCGTTAAGATAGAACAGCCCAATCTGGGTAGTAATAATGGTGTGATGCACATCATGAGTGGTATGGCTGCCTATCATCCCAGTTTGTATGAGTACTTGATGACCGAAGAACTCTCTGGCAAGGAAGGTGTGGACTCTCTCCGTAAATTTCTTAAGAAGTATGAGATTACTTATCTTGATGAGGAACATTCGGTGTTAGGTCCAATTGTCAATGGTATGCAGACCTATGTAGACTCAGTGATGATTACAGAGAATACGCAATGGGCCATGCTTAATACTCGTATGGAAAGCGAAGACAGTTCATACACGTTCCTGATGCCCACCAATGAAGCTTGGAAGGCTCAATATGACAAGGTGAAAAAGAACTTCAAGTATGCTCCAAAGACTATCGCTCAGCAGTTTAGTGGTTCTACGCCAACTACCACGACACCGTTGTCGATCGATGCGGCTTATTGGCAGGATTCTTTGACGAATAGAGCATTAACCAGCGTCTTGGCATATAGCAACAATGATGTCTATAACCGTTGGCTTAATGGAACCCCATCAGCCTTAGGCAGTGATACTTTGCGGACGACACTATACACCAAACTGTCGAATCCTCAGGAAATTCTGGATAAGACCGTGAAGACTGTGAAATTCAGTAATGGTACTGGACGTGTTGTTAACGACTATGGCATGTATTCGTGGGAAACCTATGCTCCAGAGCGTGTTATAAATGCTACAAGGGCAGACAACCGTGCCTTGATATCCAATGGTACGGGTAGTCGTGTCGACGTGATTGATGTGAATAAGGAAAAGGTAGAACTGGAAGACGGCGCTACCACACTCAGCTACTATCATGTGGAACCCACTGGTGGTAACGAGTATATCAAACCGGAGATGACATTCTATTTGCGTAACGTACAGAGTACGACCTACGATATCTATTGTGTGTTTGTTCCTGAGAATGTTGACCTGCTGAAGAAGGATGCAGTGACAACACCCAACCGCGTTATCTTTACATTGAATTATTGTGATGCGTCTGGTGCTTTGAAGAATCAGTTGTTCCTCAATACTGACCAGGCACAGATTGATGCGTTCAAGGCACGTTTCCCAACCGTCAAGGATAATGCCAGCCAGACTAATGCCAACCACCAGACGATTCGTGCTTTCTCGAACGATACGTCGAAGGTTGACACCCTCTATATTGGTGAGTTTACTTTCCCTGTCTGCTATCTAGGATTGGGTGATGAGTATTGCCCTAATATCAAGATTAGTACGCCGTATTCGGTATTCACTGCTGCACTGCGTCAAGCATATACACGTGACTTGCGCATTGCTTCCATCATCTTGAAGCCGAAAGAACTCGTAGAATTTGAAGAACAAAACAAGAAGTAAAGAATATGAAGCGAATGATATTCCATCTTTGGCAGAACTGCGGTACGAGAATCGTAGTCTGCGCGCTTGCCATCGGACTCTCTACGGGTGTCTATGCCCAGACAGAGGATGACGATATGGAGGAGACTACCACCATCAAGAAGCCCAAGCGTTCGGAAGTAAAGCAAAAGGTTTATCCCATGATGTCTGTCAAGGGTGTTGTCACCGATCAGGCTACGGGCAAACCTTTGGCTGGTGTACAGCTACGCTCGTTGGCTAACAACCGTTATACGGCCATGACCGATGAGAATGGTGCTTTCACCATCAAGGTTCCAACCTTTACAACAGCCTTGTATGTGCATGCTCCTGAGTACTTGTCACAGCAGGTTGCTATCAAGTCAGAGGATGACGGTCAGCAGATCGCTGTTAAGATGCTGAGCGACAAGTTCCAGTCGATGTATGGCACGGGAACTGATTATACTGCTAAGCGCACAGCCCAAATTAATCGCTTTGGTGTTGTTGTCGATAACGAAATAGCCAATGAGTTGGGTGGTGATATGCGTAGTATTCAGCGCTCTGCAGCTGTTGATGGCGGTGCCTCGATGTTTATTCGTGGTTTGAATAGTATTACCAGTGATGCGCAGCCTCTTATCCTCATTGATGGTGTGGAGGTTGACATGCAGCGTAGTCGTCATTCACTGCACGATGGTCAGTTTAATAACATTCTGGCAAACATCTCACCTGATGATATTGAAAAGGTGACAGTCTTGAAGAATGCTACTGCCCTCTATGGTGCACGTGGTGCCAATGGCGTTGTCCTCATTGAGACTAAACGTGGCCATTCGATGGCTACCCGTATTGATGTTAACATCTCTGCTGGTGTGCAGCTGATTCCAAAGCTGCCGACCATGATGAATGCCTCACAGTATAGGGCTTACGCTTCGGAACTGTTAGGAAGCGTTCCTAATATCAATGAGTACGAGGGATTCTATTTCCTCAATGATGATCCTAAGGGCTATTATTATAACACCTATCATAATGACACAGATTGGTCTGATCAGGTGTACCGCAATGCCATGACCCAGAATTACAGTATTAATGTGCAGGGTGGTGATGACATTGGTATGTATAACCTGTCTGTAGGTTATGTGGATGCCAAGAGTACGGTAAAACGTTCTGGCTTCGACCGTATGAATGTTCGTTTCAATACAGACATCAATCTGATGTATAACTTGAAGACGAAGTTCGATATTGCGATTTCGCGTACAAACAATTATGTCTATGACGATGGCATACCCAGCAGCTTCAGTGGCAGCACTATTACATCGCCTACAGCGTTGGCTTTGCTGAAGTCGCCACTGGTTTCTCCTTATCAGTATAACTCTATCGTAGGAGGCTTTACCAACTTGGAGTCTCAGTATGACAACATTCTACAGAGTAGTACTTATCCGTCGAATGGACTGATAAGCTCGGATGCAGACCGTTCGTTGACTTATACCAGTCAGTCGTTGGCAAACCCTGTATCTCTGCTTGTCAATGGTGATGGCGATAACAAGAATAAGGCAGAGAATACTTATTTTACCGTACATGTAGCGCCTTCGTTCAAGTTTGCAAATGACTTTACACTGACTGCTGACTTGAGCTATCTGCTCAATCGTAATGCACAGCGCTATTTCCGTCCCTATAAAGGCGTTCCTCCTTTCGAGATTGCTTCGATGGGACGTGTAACGAGCAAAGTTGGTTCTATGTTCAGTAAGGAGCAGAACTTCATGGGTAAGATACAACTTGACTGGGCTAAGCAGTTGGGCAAGCATACTATTAACGCGTTTGTAGGAGGCCGTTACAATTACTTCTCGTTTGACAACAGTGATTTGAGTAACCAGAATCGTGGTAAGACAGACGATAAGAACCCTGTGCTCAATTCCAATACTTCGTCAGCTATACCTGAAATCAACGGTGCTAATGATATTTGGAAGAACATCCAGTGGTTTGGCAATGTAGATTACAACTATATGAATCGCTACTTCGCTACTTTGACTCTTTCTGCTGAGGCAAACAGCCGCTTCGGAGAAAACGCTGACGGTCTGAGTCTCTTTGGTGTGAAGTGGGCTGTATTCCCCAGTGTTCAGGTCGGTTGGGTAATGACCAATGAGAGTTGGTTCCCGAAGCAGTCGGTGGTTGACTACTTGCGTCTGAATGCAGGTTTCGATGTCAGTGGTAATGACAATATTTCGAACTACGCTGCCCGTACAAGCTTTACAGCCTTGAAGTATTACAACAATGCCATGGGTATTCAGCTCACCAATGTGGGTAATGATATGATTAAGTGGGAAACTACCAAGAAGTTCAATATTGGTTTACAAAGCTATCTGTTGAACAACCGTGTCGCCCTTAGCTTTGACTACTTTATTCACAAGACCAGCGATCTGCTGATGTTGAAGACTTTCTCGAACCCCATAGGTGGTATCAACAACTATTGGTCTAATGGTGGTGAACTGAAGAACACTGGTTTTGAGATTATGTTGAGCGGTAAACCCGTTGTGACTAAGGACTGGCGAGTAGAGATTGGCGCAACGATGGGCCACTATAAGAATGAAGTGAAGAGTCTGCCAACAGGGAACTACACATCATCAATCTATGGTGACAATAACATCCTGACTAGTGTCGGTAATCCTGTGGCTATGTTCTATGGCTATCAGACGGCAGGTGTCTTCTCGACGGATGCTGAGGCAGCCAAGGCTGGAAAGGATGGCGCAGACTATCTGTATATGGTGGACAATGCTGGCACTCGTCATAACTTCGTAGCCGGTGACATGCATTTCGTTGATCAGAATGGGGATGGTATCATCAATGAGCAGGATAAAACCATCATCGGTAATCCTAATCCCGACCTCTATGGTAATATCTTTGCGACTGTTAACTGGAAGCAGCTGACATTATCGTTGGGCTTCAACTACTCGTTAGGAAATGATGTTTACAACTATCAGCGTAGTGTGCTCAATAGCGGTGCTACCTTCTATAATCAGCAGGTGGCTGAAACAGGCCGTTGGCGCTATGAAGGTCAGCAGGCTACATTACCTCGTGCCACCTTTGGTGATCCGATGGGCAACAATCGTTTCTCTGACCGATGGATTGAGGACGGCAGTTATCTGCGACTGAGAAGTGTGAACTTGAGCTATCAGGTGCCCATACCAGGCTCTTGGACATGGTTGCAGGGACTTACCGTTTGGGCTGAGGCTCAGAATTTGCTCACCTTTACTAAGTATACAGGCAGTGATCCTGAGTTCAGTATTGGTAGCAGTGTCTATACGCAGGGCATCGATTGCGGTAACTTGGCACAGGGACGTTCGTTCTATGCTGGTGTGAAGATAAATCTGTAATCGGAATTAGGAATTAGAAATTAGAAATTAGAAATTATGATTACTAAGATATTTAAATTTTTCTGCGGTTGTCTGGTTGGCTGCTCCATGCTAACATCAATGGTGTCGTGTTCCGATATGCTGGAGAGTGACAGTTCCCGTCAGGTCTTCAATCCTGACCTGAACAGTAAGACAGACTCTATATTCTTCTCCTTGGGTATATTGCAGGGTATGCAGGAACTGGCTGACTGCTATGTCTATCAAGGTGAGATGCGCGGTGACTTGACCAAGGTTACCAACTATACAGACAATAACCTCCGTCAGTTGGCTAACTTTACGGCAACGACAGCAAACCGTTATGATTCTGCTTACGTATATTATCGCGTGATTAATAACTGTAATTACTATATTGCTCACCGTGATACGACATTGCGTGATGGTTCTCAATATGTTGCTATGGGCGAATATGTTGGTGTGAAAGCCATCCGTGCCTGGGCATATATGCAATTGGCTCGTGTCTATCAGAAGGTTCCGTTCTATACCGAGCCTTTGACACAGATATCACAGATTGACAATGGTCAGTATGAGGAACTGGATATGGCCGGTATAGTGGCTCGTCTGGCTCCCGATTTGGAGCAGTATTCTGGTGGAAAGTTTACCAAACCTGATGGTGAGACTGATAAGTACACACTGCCCAACTTCGGTAATGTCACACCAAACAACAGCGCATTCTATACGGGATATGTCTTTATTCCTGTTGATGTGATATTGGGTGATATGTATTTGGAGACAGGTGACTATAGCAATGCAGCTAAGCATTATGTTACTTATTTTACTGAGGTGTCTGACAATCCCTTCTCATCCTATACTCAGTCGTATTCCGGACGCCGTCGTGGTGGCTTCCGCGTTATTGGTGACGAACTGCCCAGTGATTGGAAAGATGATAACCAGCTGGGGAATTTGGGTACATGGTCAAGTATCTTTGGTGACGGTAATTATGACCTGATTACTTATATCCCTCTTAATGCTAACAGTCGCCAGGGAGCTATTACTACCCTGCCTCAGGCCTTTGGCTATGACTATTATGCCAATAGCCCAGCATTTATTGAAGAGGTACAGATAGAGCCTAGTGATAGCTATGTGGCACTGAGCAATGCTCAAGACTACTATTATAATGCCATCACTTCTGGTAACGATCCTGTGGTTCATGCTACTAAGATTGGTGATACCCGTCTGTCAGGTATTCAGACGGACCGTTCGCAGGGCGACTCTGTTAAGACATGGACTACGAAATATCGTTATCCTAGGGTTGTGCTCTATCGAAAGTCTACAGTATGGCTCCATTTGGCTGAGGCCTTCAACCGCTTAGGCATGTATGATGCAGCCTTTGCCATTCTGAAGGATGGTGTCAACGAAGGACTGTTAGTGGCTCCTTATATCACTTCTGAAACACAGACAGCCTTACAGACCACCTATCCTTTGTTGTCGGAAGCTAATATCGCTAAATGGCGTTATATCACTGCTTTTATAGGTATTCATGGTCATGGTGCCGGTATTACTCGTGACATCGACCTATCTCCTTTAAGCGAAGGAAAATATAGTGCGACTTATATCCCAGGTCTATCGCCCTATCAGCTCGATGTTGTCGTCAGCAATAAGATGGCTGAGATTAAAAAAGACTTTAATGTAGCTGTTGGTACAACCAAGCAGGACACCATCAATGCCGTAGAGGACATCCTTTGTGACGAATATGCCTTGGAACTCTCCTTTGAAGGTAGTCGCTTCTATGACCTCTGCCGTATGGCCCGCAGTAAGAACCGTGCAGGTCTTTATAGCGGTAATTTCGGAAGCCAATGGCTGGCCAAGAAACTGGCCTTCAAAGCCAGTGGCTTAGAAGATGAGTCGAAGTGGTATCTGCCGTTTAAGTAAACAGTTAAACACAGATTTCTTGGTTATAAATAAAGACTTGCAGCTAGTTTGGCTGCAAGTCTTTATATTCATGGGTTGCATCGAAGCAGGGGCACCGCTTGGGGGGATATAGGTCGTGATGCCCGACTATCATGGCGCGGGGGTAACGCTCATGCAGCTCTTCGAGTAGCCGTCGCATGGTCTGCCGCTGTTCAGCCGTTCGTGTGTCGGCGGGTTGACCGCGGATGTCCAAGCCACCCTCATAGCAGATGCCTATCGAGTGGGCGTTGTGGTTCACGCAGTGGGCACCGACCTGCCATTCCGGACGTCCCAGCTCTATTGTTCCGTCACGACGGATGACGTAGTGGTAGCCGATGCATTTGAATCCTCGGTCCTTATGCCACTCATCTATCTGCTTGGCCGATGACGTCTGGTTGGGCCATACCGCACTGCAATGAACAATGATTAATGTAATAGTCCGCATGACTGTACCAATACTGTTGAACTAATTGCTGTCAGAATCGTGATGATGATCTGCACAATCTGTTTCCAAGTTTCTTTCCTCATAGCTCATCTTTTAATATCGATTACATTCCGCCTTCTTCGCCGCCACCAGTGTTACCGCCCTGATTGTCGCCACTTCCGCTGTTCGTACCCCCGGCGTTCGTACCCCCGCCTTCGTTACCGCTGCTACTGCCACTTGGATTGCGGAAATCCTCAAGGCTTACCACGGTACGGATCTTACGTGTCTTGCCGTTGATGATACGCTCCACGGCCTTTACGATATTCTCTGAAGCGGCTGTCACACTGCGCGTCAGGAACTGTTTCGAGGTGATGTTGTCCAGGTCAGACGACTCAGGCGAGAAGCGCACGTGTACGCCCTCAATCAGCGATGTCGGGTTGAATTCCTTGTCCAGCATCTGTGCCTCGGTGGCTCCGCCCTTCTTGTTCTTGATGGTTGGGTAGAAGATGCCCAGTCCGTCCAGCTTGACACCGATGCCCTGAGCCACCAGCTCGGGTACGCACTGCGATATCTTCACCAGCACAGCCTGGATGGCGTCGAGACCGGCCAGACAGCCGTGGTCCTTCAGGTGTTCGGCCAGACCGCGTGTGGTCAGTGTCTCACGGCGGTCTACCTCGGCAAAGTAGTTGCCACTACCCGTCATGCGACTGTTCGTCTTCTTGCGGTAGTTGATACCCATCGAAATTTTGTTTACTGCCATAGTTCTTAAATGTTTTGAATAGTGGATAATAAGTTTGCTTGTCGCTCACGCCTCACGTGCTTATCGCTTCTGCCCCGCGTGCTTATCGCTTCCCCCGCTTCCGCTTATCGCTCGTGGCCATCGAGCTTATCGCTCGCGGGTCGTCTGCTTATCGCTCGTCCGGCGTGATGCAAGTGAAGTGCAAGGCGAACGCAGAGCCGAGCTCGCTCGAGCTATGCTGAGCCGCAGCCTTCACTCGCGATGCATCTCAAATGCATCGCAAAGGTACAACAAAAGATGGCGTTTTGCAAGCCTTTTCAGTGAGCCATATCACTTGCAAAAACTTGTGGAAAAATGATGTCACTTATGGTCACATTTTCCGCTAGAAAAGCTTGTGTTTCTCATGTTTTTTTCGTACCTTTGTGACTATATAAAAGCAATAAAAATCATCACAATGAACGAACTGAAACCCACCTATGGACGTATGGAGCTGGCACAGCTCTACTTCCCAAACATCTGCGGTCGTGCCGCCTGGCGTAAACTGAAGGACTACATGGCCGACGATCCCTCATTGAGCCCACTACTCACTACTGGTCGTCGCACCTTCCTGCCCATCGAGGTAGACCGCATCTTCCATGCCATCGGCCGTCCGGCCTGACTCTACGGTCTGTCGACAAATAAACGCCGCTTATCGCAAAATAAGCGGCGTTTATTATTACATTTTTGATTTAGCTTTCTATTCGATAGTCCCTTTATAACTCTGGTGTTTATCTTGATACATGTAGTAAAGACCTACTACTGTAGCAAAAACAACCAACAAGCCTGAAATAAGAATTGTATTCATCGTTTGTCCTTTCTTTTATTTGTATTACCAAAACTACTTCCGTACAATGTCCATCCCCAAAAGAGAAGAATAAATGCTGCAACGACTGCAATATATATAACAATGGGCTCTTCCATATCTGCAAAGATAGTAGAAATTAGCAAGGCCGTGAACATGTACTTAGCCACGTCCATTAGCCATTTTCCCATTTCTCGTTTCATTTCTTGCTCCACCATGCCGCAAAGGTACAAACTATTTTCCAAAGTTCCAAAAAAAAAGATAAAAATATAGTCCCTTCTTCATGACACTATGACGGTAAAAATTGTAAAGTCCTCGCGTACCGCATAGGCGTGCGCGGTACGCGAGGACTTTCGTTATTCGGGTGTCATGCTGTCATCTGTCATAGCTGAAGTAGCGTTTTCTTCTGCCAGTCTGCGGCGATACTGCTCCCGCTCCATGTCGTTGCGGTGCACGGCGATGTAGCCACGTTGAGCCGTCTTACGGCGGTACTCGAAGCCCAGCTGTTTGAAGGCCTGGCCTATCCTCTCCTTGCTTAGCGACTGGGCGATGTTGGCGCCAATCATCTGCAGCGCCATCGTTGCCGAAATCAGTTGTCTGGGCTCGTCGCCCTCTGGTTTGCGGAAGTGCAGGTCGATGAGCTCCAGTTCAGAGTGTACCGTCTCAAACTGTTCGTTATGTCGCTGCAGGCGTTCTATCTCGGGCTTGTCGAACCAGTATTGGAATCCCTGCTGGTAGAGTGCGTAGGCCTGACTGTAGATGCCGTCGTAGTCGAAGGGCGACGACAGGGGTGACTCGATGCTGTCGACCTCGAAAGGCAGCCAGCGACGTGTCCCTGTCACATCCGACAGGAACTGCACGTTGTTGCCCGTACCACAGAACGATGCCAGGTGCGGCAGGTTCTCGTGGTAGCGGGCATAGGCCTTACGTTCGTTGATCGAGGGCATGGTCATCGTTCCCTTCATCTTGTTCAGCTCCTTGGGCAACATGGAGTCCAGCTCCTCCCAGCACATCAGCCCGTATTGCGCCAGCACGATGCGGTCGTCCTTCGACAGCATGGTGGAATCGGTCTTCGTGTAGAAGTAGTCGCGCAGCTGTGGCGGCAGCAGGTTGGCAAACCACGTGGTCTTGTATGTGCCCTGCTCGCCTATCAGGATGAGCATCACGTTGTTCACCACCTTCGGACTGACCCACGACGCAACCATGCCCACCAGCCACTTCTTCAGGTACTGGTAGAACAGGATCTGCTCGTCCGAGTCGCCCTTAACGTTCACGGTCAATGACAGCCCCATGATATGGTCGCCCTGCTCCGGCGTCCACGGCGGCAGGTGCTCCAGATAGTAGCGGAACGGGTGGTACGACGGTACATAGTCCGACTCGATGACATTCAGGAGGTGCTGTTTGATGACGGGCTTCTCCTGACACAATGCCGTCCACAGCGTGTTGACGTCGCGGTCGTCCAGATTCGTATAGCCGTCCGTTACCCCATCGTCACCCCCGAAGATGGTCAACAGGCCCTGCTCATCCTCTCTGAGCACCGGTCCTGCAGACCGCCAATGAATCTCTGTGCGCCCTCTGACCTCGTTATACCGTAGCGACACGCGGCTATCCAGCATCGCCTTGATCTCCTCCGGCGTGGCATATGTCTCCTGCCAAGGCTTCTTGTGCTCGCCGCCCTCTTTTTTCGTTTTCGTCTTCGTTTTACTTGCCATGCTGCAAAGTTACCGATAAACCTTGATAGTTGTATCGGTAACTTGTAAACTCTTGTAAACTCAGACGTGAATATGCTGCTTGTAGCGGTAGAAAAGCGTCTTGATACTGGTCTCACTGCCCAAGTTGGTGTGTCGAGCCAAGAACATGATAAGTTCCTGATTTTCCATTTCAACGCCACCACGTGCATAAATGTCCAGAAAAGCCTGATAGACGTCCTTCTTATGGATGCGTTTGAAATTGAAGCACAGCCTCTTACCGATAATAAACGGTTGTCTGACTTCTCCAGCCTGTTCATCACAATGTTCTAACTTAGCCATACCACATTCCTGCAAGGCTTCGGCCAGTTTCTCCTGTCCTGCCGTATCGGCGGGTTCCAATATTACTCTCATCTGTTTTATTTTTTTGAGAGTTGGGAGTAATATGGCGCCGGTGCTCTGATGCAGTAATATAGCTATGGTTACAAAAGATACACCGCAACTGCCGACTCCTGCGGCAAATTGCGGTGCAAAGATAGATAAAATATTTCAACAATCGGCTTGTTTGTCAACTATTTTCTGTAAAAAGGAAGGATAATCACTAAATAATTACCTGGCGACCTTGCGGGTGACAATGCTTCCGTCAGGCATGATGCTTCGCATGATAACAAGGCCTTTGTGGTTGCTGTTGACAGGGCGACCATTCAAGTCGTAGACGTTAACGATACCTTCTTCCATCTTATTTCTTACCTCTTTGATACCAGTCTCTATCTTACCATTGATGTAGTCAGGCAGATAGTATCCTAAGTGAGGTGGCTGGTTATAAGCGGTGTTCTGCCAGGCTACGCCCATACGATAGACATGGTCATGCATCAAGGTAGGAACAGCATAGCTGGTTGGCGTCCACGTGGTAAAGATCATAATTTCTGAAGAATCCTTCTTGTTCCACATGATGAGTTCCTCGCGCCAGTCACCCAAGATGTCGGCTTGCAAACAAGGCGTTGCCTTGGTGTAGTTAGCTGTCTGTGCATTGTTGTAAGTGGTGCTGTAGAACGACTGAAGCGTTGAGAAACTGCTACCATTCCACTTGGTGATGGCTGGTTCTGCATGAGAGGTTTGTGCCCAGTTGCCATCAGTGTATTTATAGGAACCATCAAGCAGTTGGTCTTGATAAGAGCCATCCCAGTAGATGCGGAAATTGACGGAGCAGTTCTTGATGCTGGTGGCCTTGCCTGTCAGTGCAGAATACGGGGTTCGTACATCGCTCGACCAAAACTCGTAACCATCTTTTCCTGTCAGGTCGCCAGCCATGCCACGACCGTTGTCAGCACCAGCAGAGCCGCCATGATACAAGACCTCGCCAGTGCGTGCATCGTGTAAATCCCATGAACCATGCGTAGCAGTCAGTTTCTCCTCATGTACATCGAATACTTGCAGGCCCTCACGGTCGGGAATCATCTTTCCTACGTGCATGGCATCGCCATGACCGTAACCAGTGGCGTAGAGTAGGGTGCCATCGTTGTTCAGGGCACCTGCACCCCATAGAATTTCGTCGCAGCCGTCACCGTCGACATCAGCAATAGACATGTTGTGGTTGCCATTGCCATAGAGCGTGTTGCTGCCTACGATGCCGCCACTGGTGTCAGTGCTCTTAACGCCGCCAGTGTTAGAAGTCGCAGTCTTGATAGGAATACGCTTGAGTTGGTCTCCATCAACGGTATAGGTAAGACCAGCTTGTCCCTCGGCCCATTTGGATGCATAGACCAGCCACTGTGTGGTACTGGGTGAACAATGCAGCCATTCGGTATGCAGACGGGTACCATCGAAGCTGACAGCCCAAACGTATGCTTTGGTATAATAACCACGGCAGAAGATGCCACAAGCAGGCTTGTCGGCACCATTGATATAGGCTACAGCACCAAGGAAACGCTCAGAGCGTCCGCCATAGTTGTCACCCCAGAAACCGTTGGGATAGGTGCTCACCTTACCCAATTGCTCACCACGCTCGATCGTAGTGCTGGTATCACCGGAGCCTGCTCTTCCTGGCAGATACCAGGTGGTATGAATGGCTTTACCTGTCAGTCCGTTGAATACAGTGAGGTATTCTGGGCCTTGCAGAATATGACCGCCAGAGTTTCGGTAATCTTTTGTGTTGTCGTGCCCTTTGATAGTAGCGTCGGTGGCAGCCTGATTGACATAGTTGCCCTGACCGTCTTTCGAGCCGGTAGCCGTCTTGCACATCATCTCAGCCTTGCCGTCACCATCGAAGTCGTAGACCATGAACTGGGTGTAGTGAGCACCATCGCGAATGTTCGGACCAAGGTCGAGACGCCAAAGACGAGTGCCGTCCAACTTGTAACAGTCAATGAACGTGTTACCAGTGTAGCCTAAACTCCTTGAGTTATCCTGAGCGTGAGTAGATTCCCATTTGAGGAACAGTTCATATTGTCCGTCGCCATCCACATCTCCCACACTCATGTCATTTGGGTAGTAGGCGTAGGCGGCACTTGTAGGGCCTTCGGAAGTGTCGCTGTTTGTCCATTTGGAAATAGTTCCACCCTTTGGGCGGTCGAGCTTCAGCGACAGATATTTCTTTCCCCATGGCATAACCTCAGCAGAGGTCTCGGTTTCTGTACCATTAACCTTGGTCACCACTTGGTATCGGGCGGTGGCAGAACCTTGAGTGTCCTGATAGTTGGTCTTGGTGAGATTCGATGCTATCACCGTTCCATTGCGTAACAGATCGAAAGTCGTGTTGGCTTTGTCGTCTGTACCAAGCAGTCGCCAACTGACGAAGTTTGCTGTAGTGGATGTGGGAACAGCCACCAATCCTCGATCCAGCTTTTCCATCTGGCTCACGGGGGTAACCTGAGCATGGCCGCAAAGTGCTACTGATGCCAATGCTGTTAGGATGTAGAGTCTAAGTTTATTCATATTATAGCTTGTTGTTTATATCAATATTCACGGGGCAAAATTACAAAAAAATCAGCACACCACCAAGTGATGTGCCGATTTAGTTAACTCAAACGTTTTAATAGGTCTTATTTGATAACCTTTTTCACGGAGCCATCTTCCATAATCACAATGTTCAGACCACGCTGCAAACCATTCTGGCGCATACCGTTGAGGTTGTAAACAGCCTTCATGGTCTTGTTGCCCTGACGGTTCACAGTCTCAATACCAGCAACGAATTCTTTCCATTCGGCATCGTATTGCTGCTTCAGCGTCAAAGAAGCCTCACCTTCACACAGAATGTATATATTGTAGATCTGAACGCTGGATCCACCACCAGCCTGAGTCATACGAACATATACCTCGTCAGTGCCATTGTAGCTGGTTGTATAGGTCTTCCACAGACGCTTCACCTTTGAAGTGGTCAGCTCATCGCCGAGGTTCTCCCAAGTCAGGCTGTCAGTAGACACCTGAAGCTGCATGCGTCCTACGTTGTCGCCACCGGCAGCAGTACCCACGATGGAAACGATATCGAACGGACCCGTAAATTTCTTGGTCGACTGAATGGCACCTGTGCAAGGTTCACCGCTGGTCTTACCACCAAACTGAATGTCATTATTAGTTGCTTTTGCATAAGTAAGGATATCACCAGAAGTCTCAGGATTGTATCCTTCTCCATTACCAAAATCAGTACCAACAGAGATGCTCTGCCAAATCATGACCTGCCCCTTAGACTTGACCTCCCAAATATTTCCTTCAGTAGCAGGCACATAGTATTCGTATGGATGTTCAGGATAGATATTGGTAACATCTCCTGTCTCTGGATCTTCCTTCGTTCCGATAGGCTCAGCAGTCGTATCATAGATGCTGCGTCCATTCTTACCCCAAGAGAAGTAGTAGACGGTGCCGGCACTGCCACCCTCCTGCCAGTCAGCGGCATTAGCGTCGAATACGCCAAGTTGATCTTGACGAACAACAGCATTCTTCACCACAATACGCTGTGTAGCCAGGTCAGAGAATACCTGGCCATTAACAACTGAGAAAGCTGTCAAGTCAGCAGGAGCCTTAATGAGGATAGGCTCAGTATACTTCATTGACTTAGTGGTATCATTACTCTCAGAGAAGTTATACCAGATTGCCGTGTTTTCTGTAGCGCAGTTCAAAGTAACACTGGTAGCACCATCATTGTATTCAGCAGCAATGCTAGGTGTGGCAGGCTGTGAGAAAATCTCAGCCTTGACCTCTTTCACCTCACTCAGCAGGTAGCCTTCAGCAATAGCCACAGCCTTGACAGTGGTCTCGCTGGTAACTGTCAGAGGTTCCGTGTATTCTGTGCTCTCAATAGTAGGATCAGAACCATCCAGCGTATAATAAATATGTGGCATTGGCAGACTGCTTGAAGCCATAGCCATAGAGATATTGGTCTTTTGATCCTTATATTCAAGATTAATCTTTGGAGCAGGAGCCTGAGTGATTTCACTCTTTGAACCCTTCAAAGCATCAATGACATTAGCTAATAGCTTAGCATTTGCTACAGCTTCCTGAGGAATATAGATATATGCATTATGATAGAGGTTGTGGGTATGAATCATGATAGCGGTTTCATCATAGTTGCATGCCAAAGTATCGTCTTTAGCAAAGATGCTGTTTTCGGAGAATTGTACACCTGAAGCCTTTGTTGCATTAAATGTCAAACAGGGAATATCGTCCGTCAAGATATAATCTTCATCAACAACAAAACTGCTAAATAATTCACTTTTCAGATTCTTGATAACAGCAATAGGTTCACCATCAAAAGCTTCACCGAATCCCCATGCAGAATAGAGATTTGCATTCAGATTCAGAATTGGTGTATATGACAATGCTTCCTTCAAGATGGCGACAGCTGGATTATCTGCTGGCAGGGAAGGACTGATAACTGTGATGGTGTTTGCCTTCAGCGCGTCTACGGTAATCGAAGCGGCATCAATGGCTGATACGGCAAGATTTTCGTTGGCAGTTAAAGCTTGATAAGCAGGTTCTGCGGTAGCATCGCCAGCGGTAATATATGATACTTTGGTCTTATTGGCATTAGGATCGTCACCATCGCCTACAATAATATAGTAGATATGGCAACCATTGGTCGACTGAATAGTCAGCTCAGCAACAGAACCGGCATCTCCCGTCAAATTCCATTCACATTCTGTATAGTAGGTTGGTACGGGTTTGCCTTTTACAAGTTCAAGGCTACCACCATTGGCTGTCAGTGAAATACCACGAGCCTCGCCAAGTTTAGACTTGTTGACCGCATGTGACTCCACACCGATCTTAATGGTCTGTCCTACTTCAGCCTTAAATTTGATAGTTTCTTTCTTACCATTTAGCCAAATGTAGCTGTTGCCGTGAGGGATAGGTTCGCCAATAGCAGGACCGTCTTCCGACTCAAACTCGTTGGGAGAGGTTGCGCCGTTGTAGGTGATGACAAATTTCTTGGCAGCTGTGAATCCTAAAGTCAGGCCTTCAAGTTCACTGATAACTTTCTCCTGTCCACCATTATGTGTGCAGGCATAGCCATCGGCATTCTTGGCCTCCTTGCTGGCACACCAGAAGTGCTGTTCGTCAGCCTTCGTGGCGTCGCTTTCATAGTTGCGCCAATACTTGTTGTCGCCAAACTCTTCCTGGTCACCTTTCAAGGCGTTCACAGTCATTGCACTAAAGCCATTGCGGAAGTCCCATGTCTTACGTAAAGTGCTTTGTGCGCTTGCTGTCACTGTAGTTAGCAGTGCCAACATTGCTAAAGTAAATAATTTTTTCATACGCTTTAATAATTTATTTAGTAGAATTATTAGTTTTCTGCGTACAAAGGTACGAACTTTTTCTGAACCCACAAAATCTTTTATATAAAAAGTCGGGGAGTAACATGTACTTCCCGACTTAATAAGTATGGATGATGTAGTAAATTACTTAACCACGAACTTGAACGTTGTTCAGTTTGTTCACGTTCGATAAAGCATGAGCGAGCTCTGCTTTATTCTCACTTAACCACAAACTTACGACCATTGATGATATAGAGACCACGAGAGAGGTTCTTACCATCCATCTTCACACCCTGCAGGTTGTAAACACCCTGCTTAGCAAATGCGCTCTGTACATTGGCGTTCTCAATCATGTTGATAGCTGTAGGTATGGCATCCTTCTCAATGGGCTCGTACTTAGGATCGAGCAGAGAAGCCATCTCACGCAGGCTCAGAATTGCATTCTGCAGACCAGCGGCGGTAGTAGGACGTACTGAAGAATCGTAAAGTGCCTTTGTGGTGACATACTCAGGATAAGAGTGGTCGAAGAGGTAGCGCTTAACCTTCCACTTAATCCAGTCGTCACCTTCATGTGCAGCCATCATCTCCTTAACCTTAGCGGCCTCGTCAGTCAACATCTTGTCGGCAGCAGCAATATAGTCAGCCTCATTACCTACGAAGAAGATTTCGTTATCGCCAAAGCCAAAGCCGTTGACACCAATGGCAGCCTGATTCTCCTTCGACTCAAAGCCAAACTCGAATACCTCAGGCTCGGAAGTCTTCTTATTGTAGAAGACAGAGTAGCTCAGAGGACGATAGCCGTTCCACAGACCACCACCATTGTCGAAGCCACCAAAGGCAACACTCTTAGAAACTACCAGAGAGTCGGCACCGCCGTCAGGACCGAAGAATACCAAAACGCGTGGGCAGTAGATAGTATCAACACCTACGTCATCACCAGTGTCTTCATCCTCAACATAAACAATACCACTCTTAGGACAAGCTACAAACTGTGCCCATGTGTCGTCAACAGCGTAAGCCTTCACACGATACTCGTAGAGACCGGGCTGTGTCAGTGTCACCTTCTGGTTCATCTTACCCATAGGAGCTACGGTTGTACCACGCCATGCATTGGCGATAACACCGCTCTTTACAAATTCATTGCCCGGACGGAGCTGCCACTGCTTGATGTCTGTTCCGCAGAAGAAGTTCCAACCATTGACGGTACGGTCTGAAGAATAGTTCGTATTAGTAGTCCATGCCTCAAAGCCAGGATTGGTGAGCTGGATAGATGCGGGATAAGCACGTGTTGCGGCAGAGATCTCAAAGTCCTGACGAGCCTGACGGATATTGTTCTTGGCTGTTGTATGAGTCTGGTTCATCTCGATGGTTGCAGCAACGGGATCGATAACGGCAAGACCGTCAATCAGGCCTTGGCCTGTAGCCACAGCGCTTGTCAGCGATGTGCGCAAACCAGCATCAGCTTTAACATAACCCTCGCTGGCCAGTGAAGCATTGGCATCGCTGATAGCTACGCGCAGAGAATCCTGAATCTTATTGATGTTGATGACCCAGTTCTTGGCACGGCCCATCTGATTCACCTGTACCAACAGTACAGAGTCGCGAAGCTCTGTCAGCTGCTCAACACCCTCTTCAGTAACAGGAACAGTACTTGTTCCGTCAGAAGCAACAATCGTCAGAGAATTCTCATAGAGCGGTGTGGCAATAGCAATGGCGTTACGGAGAGAGTCCTTACCCCAGTACTTGTCGGCCACATCGTTCAGGTAATTGTCCATGCGGTTTCTCAGTTCAACCTGCTGTTTGTTGACGTCATTGATACGTAGACCATAAATAATCTGAGTGGTAGTGCTTCCTACCTTGCGGAACATGGCGTTACGCAAGCTGTAACGACCACCCTTACCGTCAGTATATGTTGGGAACAGGAAGCCAGCTTCAACACTCTCACCCTCCTTCACTTCAGCAATATGATAATAACGCTTCCAGTAGCTACTCTTGATGGTGTCGTTCTCCAATGTCACAGAGTCTGTACCAACCCAAAGTGTAGGACCAACAATAGGACGAGAATCGTTTGTGCCATAAGGAGAAGCATTGTTGGCGGCAGCTGTTGCCTGAGCTTCAATATAGATAAGATACTTGCCAGCAGGTAAGTCGCTACGAGTTACTTGTGTACCTACGTGGTCAAGGTTGTAGCTACGCTGGATACCTGCCGACAGCACATAACCGTCACCAGCAGGACGCTCCAAAGACTCATCGTTTGCAGAGAATCCCCAACGAACGCCTAAAGTATTCCAGCTACCAGTAATAGTAGCATTATTCAGGTTATTCCAGTTAATTGATGCACGTTTTGACCAGTCACCAGACTCGGTGTCACCAGCATTGTCATCAAAGAACTGAACAATCATAGGTTCAATTTCAGAATCCATCATCTGCGTCATGGCTTCCTTGTCAGCAGTAGCAGCAGGATCGTTGACCATGCTCAGCAGAGCTGCCATTGGGCCTTCCAATGCACTCTTGTCAGGGAGGTTCTCGTCAGCAATCAATGTGTTCATGAAGTCGATGGTACGCTGCATGATGCGGGTATCGTAAACCTCAGTAACAGGGTAAATCTCGAAACCTGTCATCTGAATACCAGTGGCAACAGCCTTTGCTGCGAAGCAAACAGACTTAGCCTCAGCCAGTGTGACATTACCTACAATCTGTGTCCATTCTGTGTTGAATGACTGACCAGTCAGGATAGGTGTCTCAATAGAGGCTGTACCTGCGACAGCGACGAAGAAATTGATGTAATTGTCACCAGGAGTTGTGTAGTCACCATTGTTGTTAACTACACCCACGGTTGTTTCACCTGCGCTAGCACCACGAATCCAGAATGATACAGCGTAAGTTCCTGCAGGCAATTCCCATGAACGAGTCAGGTAGGCAATAGAGTCAGAAGAGGCCGAGAGGCTCTCAATGACATTCTCACCGTTAGGTCCCTGCTTGGTGGAAATCTTCCAGTTGTCTGCCAAAGCTGTGCCCTGCAGATTGCTCCATCCTTCAGAACCATCGCCCTGATCGAAGCAGCCGTTTGTTACCAGGTTTTCACCAGTAACGGCAAACTTTGCTGTAGGAGAGTAGATGAAGTCACCAACGTTTAAAGCGTAAGCACTTACTACACAGACCACAGCTAACAATTGCATAAGTAGTCTTTTTTTCATACTATAAAAATGTTTTAGTTATAAAAATGGTTATTTGCAAATATACTTCATTAGTCGCTGCAAAGTTAATGATTTTTTTCAAAAAGAAAAAGAAAAAGGTGAAAAAATACGGTGAATTGCACCTTTTTTATGCAATTCACCGTAAAATTAACACTTTTAGCGGATAACCACTGTCTCGGTACTTGTAGTTCGGCCTGTTGTCACCCGGACAATATAGGTTCCAGACACAACGCCAAGCTTCTTAATGTTGGCACGCATCTGGCTGCGCTGTGTTTGGAATGAACCAAGACATACACCTGCTATAGTAAATACCTCGCACTTTATCTGTGTGTCACCAGCAATCAGACTAATGGAGGCTGCGGGGTCATCAGTAATGCGCAATACACCAGTTTTTGCCAAGTCAGAAGCATCCCAATAGAGGCCTGAAGGTAATTGGGGTAATGTCCAAGACGGTGTACCGCCAAAGTCCTCAGTTGTCCATAGCGAGAAGCTATCCCCTTTCTTGGGGGCATACGCATTGCCAAGAACAACAGCTACTGTACCATTCATTGTCAGCGAGTTGGGTTGTAACTTGGAATAATGGTCTGCTGTTTCAATGACAAAAGTGACTTTAGCACCTTCAGCGACATTCATTTTGCCAGTTGTCGTCAATGTTCCAGAAGTGGCATCGTCATCTTCATCCACATAATATATCGTCAACTCTGAACCGTTTTCCAATGCCAATGTCGCCAATTGACCAAAACCGTTGATGGCAGCACCAGACTTCACAGTGATGGAATTGTTGCCTATTAGTGAAGTGCCTTGAGTTGTAAAGAACGACAGTTTGCCACTGCTGACAGTAAGAGGTGCAGAGAATTTGCCTGCCGTCAGGAACATCGAACCTTGACCACTCTTGACAATAGGAGAAGTAGACTTAAAGCTAACAGTAAAGTCCTTATCATCAACACCGATAGTATAAGTACCATTACCAGCCAACGTTCCAGTACCAGTTACAGAACCTAAAGTGACATTATAGGAGCGGTTTTTGCTACCATCAGGATCATTGTTTGAGAACGTAACACCACTGTTCAGACGTAATGTGGCTTTGGGTAATCCCTTTGAATTGGTGAAGTTGAAGGATGGATCGTAGCTGCCACGCTTTTGAAGACCTGGCACCACAGTACCTTCAAACTTACTCCAGTCGCCATTGAAATAGCCGCGCACACCAGCAGCGATAACCGTAAACGTACCAGAACCGGTCAGTGTGCCCGTATAATTGCATCGTGGATCACATAACAACGTGCCGTTTTTGCCTTCAGGAACAATAAAATTAGTGGCGTTAGTAGCATAGGCGCCCTGATTATTGGGGTCGCTCAATTGTCCACTATGGAATTCTACCGTTGCGGGTAAAGCGACATTTGTTGAGCTGTTCAGTTGAGTATTTACGTTACCCCCATTGATAACCATCTTGCTGATAGTCATATTGGTGCCAAGAGTCAGGGTACCAGAACCAGTCTTTGTTAATGTCTGTCCTTGGCCAGTTATATTTGCAGATTGTGTCAATGTAGCACCACTGGCAACCTCAACGATACCACCTCCTTCACTGATACGTAGTATCTGATTGCTGGTTGTTGTGGCCTTTATGCCCAAAGTCGCGCCATTTGCTAATTGGATGCGTTTGTTGACACCACCGACCGAACCATATTCCTGACCTGAATTGTTGGCTAATGATGTCACATTCAATTTACCGCCATTGACATTGGTGATACCCATGTGATTGATATTATTGATGGTTACTGTACCTGTACCATTCTTAGTGAGTGTGGGTTCACCAACAATACTGTCACCATTAATTGTAAAGTTCTTTGTCTCATTGCTGAAAATGATTGCGGCAGGAGCAACATTGCCTTTTACAGTGATACTGGTCTGGCGGGCATTGTCATCAAATGTGACAGTGCTGCCAGGAACAAAGACTGCAGGCTGGCCGTCTGCTCCAACGAAGTTTGCTGACTCATCGGTATTCCAATAGAGTCCATCGGCACCAGTCCATGTCAAGTCGGCAGGTTGATAACCTTGAATGGTCAATGTCAACTTGCCGTCAGCATAGTCAAGGGTGGCTTTTTTGCCTGTCAAACCTTCTATGATAACATCACCGATGTTACCTACAATCTCTGAAACAGCCCCCAGTGAATAGCTTCCTGCCTCAGGATTGCCCGTAATCTGGAAGATGGGTGAATCGTAGCGAGGACCGCCACCATTAGGCCATACCTTCTTTTCTATGGTTAACTTCTGGGCTGTCAACAGGTCGGCATTGGTTCCGTTAATATCGAAGACGATACGTGAACCAAAACCTAATAGGACGGTAGAAGCTGTCATCGTGCCGACCTTATTCTGTCCTCCAGGATAAATCGTAGCATTATAGTCGGCTGTGATACCGCCTAAGAACTGACCACCTTCAGAGATGAGCGTAGTGTGGCGGTTGAGCCATAGAGGACTGCTCTCTAAAGTGCCGTCAAACTGTAAAGTACCCGCCCATATATCAGTAGGACCGGTATATTTCTGAACCACAGCAGGAAGTATGAGCTTGCCATCGCCCTGTTTTACAACACGCGTAGCACCTGTAAAGGCACCGCCTTTTAAGGTGTGAGTATAGTACTGGTATTTGATGTCGGGATTGGTGGTTGACGTGCTATTGGTGCCCTGAACCCATGATGGCGTATTGTCAATGAATATGTAAGGTTCGCAAGCGTCACTGACAGTCACCTCCATATCATTGGTTTCACAGGTTATCAGAGCCTGATCGGATGTGGTGATGGTTCCACCGTTTGCAATTTCCTGACGATTGGTCATGGTAAGTGCAGGAGGTGCCTGTGTGATACCCTCCAATTCGCCAAGGAAGTAGCTGACATGAGGTGGCTGATTATAGCCGCACATCTGCCATACCATGGCATTACGATACTGCATGTCGTGCCAAAGCGTGTAGTTGCGCCATTTGGTTTCGGCAGTTGTGGTGTAGATACGGATATTATTATTAGCAGTACGCATGATGACTTCCTCACGCCAGTCACCAAAGACATCACCCTGATAGCAAGGCGTCGCTTTGGTATCATTATTAGTTATTGAACCTGTCAAGGTGGCGATATTGCCCACCTTATACTTGGATATGACACCATTACCATTACGCAATGCGTTGCCATTTAAAGATTCCTCGCAAAGGTCACCATCCCAATAAATGCGGAAATTCAGTCCGACACCCGTACTTACCATGCCATCAAGATGGCCATTAGCTACACAGCTAATCGGCGTGTCATGACCAGAATAGGCCATTGCACCGGGATAATCGTTACAGAAATTACCGGCCATGGAGCGTCCGTCATCGTTACCACCTACTGAGCGATAGCGAATCTTGGATGTTGTTCCGTCGCGATAACAGTTGTTGGGTTTTTCTTCCTGACAAGTATAAATCTCTTGTCCCCATGTATAAGGGTCGAAGTCGCTATGATGCTGTGCGTCGCCATGACCTAAGCCTGTAGTGGAGAGACCTTTGCCATTATCATCGATTACCATGCCGCCGAAACATATCTCGTCACGACCGTCCCAATCCACATCGACAACAGCATAGTTATGGAAGCCCTGACCATAATAAGGTGATGAGGAGTCGTTGCAGTTCCAACGCCAGCGCTCCGTCAACTCATGCGTCTTGGGATTCACGTCGTAGGCAATCATCTTATGGCGTGTATAGATGCCACGAGCCAAGAAGATGCTGGCATTGCGGCCATCCAGATAGGGAGCGCCGAAGAAATGCTTGGAAGAACGATGACCATAACCATCACCCCAGGCTTTCTCCAAATTGGTTTCATCACTTTCAAGGCGCTTCAGCGGGTATTCCATCACTTGGTAGGGCTTACCCGTCTCACCATTCATATAAACAAGATATTCGGCACCCTCATGGACAAACCACTGACCGTCACCGACCGTTACCATATAGTTCTTGGAAGCATCTCCGATCACCCGCTCAGTGCCGTCGGCCATATATATTTTTGTACCATCGGCAGCACGCATCACACATTCTGCTTTACCATCCTTGTCCCAGTCGAATGCAGCAATATTCTGCTCATTATTCTGGAAATCGGCCATATTAGGTCCGAGGTTGATATACCACAGGCGTTTACCACTGAGCTTGTAACATTCCATGAGGAAGTACTCGCCATTGTAACCTTCTTTTGGATAGCCTGCTGTAGCCCAGCTTCTGTTATCGAACTTGATGATGATTTCCAATTCACCGTCACCGTCGACGTCAGCACAGCATGCATCGTTGGGAATGTAAGTAGAGGTCAGTGAACCGTGGTTCATGGTAATCTCCAACCAAGGGTTGGTCAAAGCACTGACAGCACTGCTTTGAGATTGTTCCTTTCCACGTACTATAGCTGAAACCGTGTACTTGCTGGTAGTAGAACCTGCAGCATCTGTGTAGTTGGAAACATCCAGATTCTCGGCAATCTTTGTGCCATCGCGGTAGAGGTTGTACTTGACATCATAATACTCCTCACCCATGATGCGCCAACTGATGAATACACCATCTGTCGTCTTTACAGCCACCAGACCGCGATCCAGTTTGTCCGTCATGCGCTGGGCAAAAGCACCAACACTCATCAGCCCACATAGAGCTATTAGTAACAATAATTTCTTCATATCGATATGTTTTAGTACTCAGCTGTTTTCGGCTGCAAAGTTACAAATTATTGTGCATTCCACAAAAAATAATACGTTTTTTTATTATTATTCCAGTATATCTATCTCGACGATACGGAGTTCGCTCTTAGTCTTCTCACCGTTCTTAGCCTTGAAGAGATCGAGTTCTCCTGCAGCAGGTTGGGCCACTTCTACGATGCCACCGAAGGCATCCTTGTCTTTACCTGCACCTTTCAGGCGAATGGTTACCTCATTGGTCTTCACTTGTTTCGTGGGCTTCAAATGGACATAGCCTAAGCTACGCTCCGTCTCGCCATTCCAGATGAGTTGCTTGCCTGCATATATCTCTAACGGATAGCTGCGCAGGCGCCAGCCGGTGAGTTTCAGGCAGATGTCGCTGATGACGGCTTTACGCTCCAGCTTATAGGTTATCCATGCGGTAGAAAGCCGTCCGTCGTTCTTCCACTCCGACAGTTCGTTGTCGTCGAAACTGCGAGAGGCATGTTCGGAATCATAGCCCGCCTTGGCCTCCTTGATGGCGACACTTGTGGCACGTTCGGTATAAGATGGCGTAAGTGATGTCTCGCCATGACTGAGATTACCCTTTAAAGTCAGTGCAGGCATCTGCTTATCAACATCCACAGCATGGGTTTTGATAACAGCCTGTTGCACACCTCTAAGGCCATCGGCACTAGCATAGATGGTGATGGTGCCTGCGTTGACAGTGCTACGCACCAGCACGCGGTTAACACCACACTCTACGGGCAGCGTCATGGCACCAACATAATTATCTGAGAGGTTCTTCTTGTTGGCAGCATCCAGCAGGTTCTTGTCACGTTTGACATCGTCAACCATATACGCTTGATTGTTGCGAGTGGCAATACCACCAATCCATCGGCCTTCGCCCATCAGCGTAAAGTTGATGAGGCGGTCGTCTAACGGACAACGGCGTCCCTGTTTGTCGACGACCTCGACCTGAATAAGTGCCATGTCGGCACCATCGGCCTTCATGCCCTCAGGGTTCTCGATGGTCGTCAGTTTCAGCTGATAGGGTTCACCGGCAGTTTCCAATTGATAGCGACTGCCATCGGAAGCCACAGCCTCCAATGTACCTGGCTCGTAAGGCACATTGTCGAACGTAAAGAGATAACGATAGCTCTGCTTGCCCTTACCGAGTGAACGTCCGTTCAGGAACAACTCCACCTCGTCACCCGTCGAAACGACATACACGGGCTTAACGGTTTTGGCAGGATAGTTCCAATGTCCGACAATATAAGTTTTGGATTGTTCATCGTCTACCCAACCATTCCACATAACCTGATGCACGAAAAAGGCATCCTTAGGAATACGCATGGCATCAGTAACACCACTGGTGCGGTAGTTGGACTCGCCACGATGGTGGGTGTTGGTGTCGGAGAATACAATCTTCACGCCACCGCTGCTGACACGGGTGCCAGTGCCAGGACGCTCCAGCCAGTAGTCGTACCAACGACGAACCATCTCGACAGCAAACATATCCATGTTGTGGTTGTAGTCGGTAGCCGGTTTACCACGATAAAGCGGACCGTCACCCTCCTTATGGTAGGGATAGCTGTACTCGTCCCAATACTTGCGCAAGCCCTCGTCACGACAGTATTCCATGGCCCACATGGGATGCTTTTTGCTCTTGTTGATATACAGCATCTCACCACCATATTCAGCCTCATCAATGTCCAACATCTCGCGACTACCGATAGCACGGCCGCCATAAGGATCATATTGGTCACGGATGGCCTTTAGTTCAAGCATGTGTTCGCGACTGATGCTTTCGTTACCACCCTCGTAGAACAGAATACTCGGATTGTTGCGGTTGTAGATGATGGCGTCACGCATCAGTTCTGTGCGCTGTGTCCAACGGGGACCTGTCACATCCTTCTCGGCATCGCCGGCAGGCATGGCTTGGATAAGGCCTACGCGGTCACACGACTCGATGTCCTGTTTCCATGGCGTCACATGCATCCAACGGACGAGGTTACCACCTGACTCTACCATCAAACTGTTGCTGTAGTCGCTCAGCCAAGCAGGTACAGAGATACCCACACCAGGCCATTCGTTCGACGTACGCTGCGCATAACCATGTACCATCAGTACACGGTCGTTCAACCAGATTTTACCGTCACCGAACTTCGTCTTTCGGAAACCAGTACGAGTAATGACTTTGTCATTTATAATATTTAATTTTTCATCTTTAATTTCTGTAACGATTGTGTACAGATAGCCGTAACCCCATGACCAGAAGTGAAGTCCTTTAACCGCTTGCTGAATTTTGACAATACGCGTCTCTCCAGGTTGCATGGTAATTCTCTCTCCATTGAAATGAGCGACCTCTTTTCCTTCGGCATCAAGGACCTTGGCAAAGAAGGTAAACGAGCGCTCCTTAGAATCTTCATTCTTAACCTGCGACTCGGCATGAATCACAGCTTTATGGTTTGGAATGTCGAAATCAGTTGCATAGATATATGTACCTGTCGTGCCGAGGTCGGAATAAAGTGGCAACGTCTGGTAGAGCTTATCTGTGATGTGCAGGAAGACATTCTTAGGGATGCCGCCGTAGTTGGCGTTGAAGTTCTTGTCGTTCCACTGGTAGCGGCTCTCATGACGACGCGAGCGATATGTCCAACTATTATCGCAGATAACGGTTATCCAGTTCTCCCCTTCCTTGATATAGGGTGTCAAGTCGAAGCCAAAGGCCATCACACCATTCTCGCTGAAACCGAGATGATGACCGTTTAGATAGGCATCTGCTCCCTGACGCACACCCTCGAACTCGATGAAGACTTTACCTTTCGTCTCTTCTTCGGTAAGTGTAAACTTCTTGCGATACCAACACACGGTGTCTGTCAAATCCACGATGTCCTTGCGGAATGCCTCGTCACCGTTGAAGGCGTAAGGTAGCGTTACCTTTTGCCAGGCTCCCTCTGGAATACCACCAATAGGAACGTTGCCTATATGTAATTCCCAGTCGGCATTGAAGTTAAGTTTCTTACGTTCAACAGCCTGTATGCCCAGAGCGAGTGACAATAGTATAAATAATATATAACTCTGTTTCATATCTTTATTTTATCATGATTTTCTTTCCATTCTTGATATACAGTCCATGCTGTGGCTTTTTCACGCATCGCCCCTGCAGATCGTAAACAACTCCATCGCTTTGGGAGAAGGTAGGAGAGAGGTTCTTGATTCCCGTTACAATTTCCTTATTTTGTACCTTTTCGGCTTCTGCCCATGCCTCGGCATCGCTTTTCAGGTCGCTGCCCAGATAATAGCCGGTATTTGTGGGCTGGTTGTACCCAATATTCTCGTTGAGACAGCTCATCCAATAGCAATGGTCGGTCATGAGCCATGGGAACTTATGGGTGGTAGGATACCACGTAGAGAATATCTTGATGTCTTGCAAACGCGTGTTGTCTGGCACGATGATCTCCTCGCGCCAGTCACCCACAAGGTCGCCATACCACGAAGGATTGCTCTTTGTGCCATTAATGAATGTCTCGCTGTAGCGGTACATGGTAAAGGTACGGCCATACTTGGGACTTTGGATAATATTATCCTCGATGAGTTGTCGCGAGAGGTTGCCGTCGAACCAGATGGCCATACCGCAACCGCCCTTTTGTCCTTTGGTGTTAATAGTGGTTTCGGTGCCGTCCTGTTGGATGTAGTTGCCTTGATAGTAGAAGAACTCGCAACCAGGATATTCTGGATAGAAATCGCCCACAAGACAGCGACCCATGTCGTTGTCGCTATCGGCATCTTTCTTCCAAATGACAGAACCATCGCGAGCATCGTGTAACGCTACCATTGTCTTGCCCGATTCCAGACAGTGGAACATCTGCAGGCCCTCACGATTAGGCAGAAACTTGCCTACATGATTGGCATCGCCATGTCCAAGCCCCGTATTCCATAGTCCAATGCCGTTGTGGTCGACAGCCATAGAACCATACATCACCTCGTCCAATCCATCGCCGTCGAGGTCAGCAACGTTTAACGAGTGGTTGCCTTGTGCTGCGTAGCTGCTGTGACTCTTGCCATCTTTGCCAGTCTTTCCATCGTTGGTGTCGAAACGCCATTTCTTGGTCAGTTGACCATTGCGCCAGTCCCACGCTTCGATAACGGAGTGGGCATAGACACCACGACCAAGAACTATAGAGGGCAGACCTGTTGTGTCGAAACACCCCACACCAATACGGAACGAGCAGGCGCGTTTCCAATAGCCATCGCCCCATGATTCGCTGGTCTCGCGGTTGATGAAGTTGTCGCGTGCCAACTCTCGGCCCGTCTTACCATCAATAATACTGATGAATTCCGGGCCTGCTGAATTGTAATGATCTACCCACCCAGGACTGCTGCTATTCAGGTTACCCCATGTGCGGTAGTCAATCTTGCCGTCGCCGTTAGTGTCTGGAATCTGTTGCCCGTCGCCAAACACCGTACCTTCGCAAGTGCGGATAGCCATCTCGGCACAGCCGTCACCGTCAAAGTCAGCTATGGCGAAGCTTGACGAATTGCCCAAGATGATGCCTGGGCCGCCCTTGATGCGCCACAATAGGGTGCCATCCAACTTATAGGCATCCCAGATGACTGCCCAGAGGCAATCTTGTTGTGAATAGCTGGCACCAGAGCCGTCGCTGACGATATTGCCGTCAGCATCCTTCACGCTTTGTAGGCGTTTTACCACTATCTCGAACTCGCCGTCACCATCCAGATCGCCTACGCTGACGTCATTAGCCGTATAGACTATCTTCGATGTGTTTTCATACACGTCTTTTGTGTCGGCCAATGGGATGCTGATATAGGGAAGACCACCGGCAACTTGAGCCTTTTTTAGTGTAAAGGTGGAGAGCGTCTCAGTGCTACCTGTATAGGTCAGACGGTAGTGATTGTCGGCAACCGTACTGGCCGAACCGTCCTGATAGCAAGTACGGTTTTTGATATTTGTGGCAATCTTCGTTTCAGAACCCGTTCCGATAGTCCGATAGAGGTCAAACCCCGTAGTGGCATCATCACCAGGGAGCATACGCCATGTGACGAGTACTTTGCCTGTGTGTTGCTGGTAGTCGCCCAGCGAAGCATTCTTTGCCCCATTGATACTGGCCCATAGAGCACGGTTACTGGTACGGTTCGTTTGTGCATCTGCACCGATGGTGGTCAGTAGCACAATAGCAAATATTAGTAGCTTGTTCATTTTTAAGTGTTGTCTTCTTTACTCAATTTTCATTCTATACTGCATATTATCCCGTGTGCATCAGCATGATGTATTCACCTAATAAGATTATTATTTTCATTGTGCAATTTTATGAGTTCTCATTGTTTCATAGACTCGTAGCCCCAACGTTTTTGCACCATCAGTATTGAAATGCAGACGGTCACGCAATAGCGTCAGGTCGCTGGCATCGACGACATGGAAGTTCTGGTCTTCACCCGATAAACGATAGAGGGCGTCGACTACCTGCTGACTGCGTTGACGGCTGTCTTTGGAAAAAGTGCCACAGATAACAGGCAGACTATGGTACTTCTTCTTTCCCGTTACATCGACCAAATGTTGTCGGATATGTAGGACAACAGCTTTCAGATTGTCATAATAACGGTCGGCCGCTTTTTGATCGCTCTCACCTTGATGCCAAATCAGACATTTGATGTCGTAATTCTTAGGCAGGTTCGGCAGGCAGTCGTCAATTTGACGTTCGAAGGCCTTTAGCAGCGAACGGCCACCGTGACTAGCAGAGGTAGTACTATCGAGGAAGGCAGGGTCGGCACTCCAATAAAGTCCGTGGGTGCTTGCCTTGCACGAAGGGTCGATAGCCGTACCACCATCGGTATGCTTGATGACATAGAACGGACGCTGCCAGAGCTGTTCCAGACGCTTATAGACCACGGCATCAAAACCCCAGCTCTGCTCTATCTTGGGTTTAGCCACACGAGGTGCGAACGGTGAAAATGTGCCCGTTGCTGTCTCGAAGTCGCCACTACCGTAGCTCCACCGGCAATACTGGTATGCCTTCAATTCCTCAGGCAAATCAGCCAATGGCACACGACCATCGGCATTCGACTGTCCTGCAGTCAAGATAACAGGAACAGGCATGCACTTCAAAGACTTTAGAACGGGCAACAGAGCCTTGCCCCAAAATTCAGCCAGCTTCTGCGCACCCTGTTCGTTTGGATGTAGCCAGTATGACTTGCCATGAGCATCCTTTTCCTCAAAAACATCGGTCTTATATTTCTTCTTAAAGTAGTTGTAAGCCTCAGTGTCGCCAATATGTACATGACCTGACTTGCACTTGGCTACGACCTTAGAGAACTGCTCGTAGTAGGTGTTCATCATCTTCAGACTTTTCTTCGAAGCAATAGAGCCGTTCTTGGTGACATAGTCGGACGTATTGTATATAGGACGGTTCAACACCACATGGGCATCGGGCCATAGACGGAGCAGTGAGTCGATGATAACGGTAAGGTTTCGGACGTAAGCCTCAAGCTCGGTATGGGCATTCTTTTTCCGTTCCACGGCGTCGTTAGTACCTAGTTTAATGCTAAAAATGAGGGGGAGGGTGGGATGATCCTTTACCAGTTCTCGTGTTTTTGCCACCACATCGCCAAAGTAGGTCTTGTCACCTGCTGGAATGACATCCTTGGCATTCGGCAGGAAGTGATAGGAGGTCTTACCACTACGTCCGCAATTCTTGAAATAGACGGTATCAATGCCTTCCTGTTGGGATAACCATTGCGCACACTGAACGGGCGGGGCCGTCAGTTCACGCTGCTGGTGCAGAGCTCCATAGGTGATACTGTTGCCGATGAATACAACGTTGGCACTTTGCTGTGCGAAACTAAATAACAAAGAAAAAAGAAAAAACAAAGCACTAAGCTGCAGACGTTTCATCATTCTTAATTCTTATTTTACAACGGGAATGACATAGAACTTACGGTCTTTTTTGAAGTCGAGCATCCATTGGTCCATGATGATATGGTCGTCGAGGGCCTTGACTTTGAGGGTATGCTGGCCCTTAGACACCTTAACGGGTGTTGTCTTTAAGGCCTGACCACGCAAGACACTGGTCTTCCAGAATTCCGAGCGGTATTTTTCTTTCAAAGAAATAACAACGGGGGCTTGATCGTCCAACGTTACCTGATAGCGCAAATCCCCCTTGTCGTTAGGCTGCGTAGGAATCATAGCTGTATAGAGCGTGGCATCACCTTCCTTTTGTGCGGTGAAGTGATAGACCAGTTCACCGCCTTTGGGAATACTGACGGCATTCATGGAGTGACCCAGCATCTGGATGGGTTGGCATCCCTTTGAGGCTGCATCGTGATCAATGGCATTACAAGCCACAATGTCGGTGCGATCGAAATTGTTATTATGGTCCAGTGAAATCAAGTTAATGTACTTGGTATTTTTTATCTCCTCGTCGGTAGGCAGATAAGGCAGGATAGGCGGATTGAACACATTGAGGTCGCGAGGCATCATATTCATGATACCCTTCCACTTGCCACCTGCCATCTTGTTGTAGCGGTCGGTAAACTCCTGAATGCGACGATAGGCCTTCATACTGGCCCACGACATGGCGTACATATAGTCCTGGCGACCTTCCATGGCCTTATCGGTCTGTCCCAAATAGCGCGAACGGGCACGCTGGGCATAGAGCATCTTCTCGGCCATGGCCTGGGCTGTGAGTACGGGATACTGGATGGCTGCAAAATAGGCATCAGCCAATTCGGGTCGCACCAAACGCTTGGTTTCTGAGACCTGTTGGGCTATCTTATTGTAGTCGGACAGATAGCGATTCAGCTCGTTACCGAAAGCACTCTCAGAGAATTCGGTATCGATGACCTGCGAACGGCCACGGGGATAGAGTTTCTTATCGAGTTCGACCTGCGTCCAACCCATGAATTCCGGTTTGCGGATGCCACAAAGACGGTAGAAGTCATGCATCGCTGGTGCCAGCTTCTTGCCTGCCTTCTCACCGAACTGTCTGCACAACCAGTTCTCCAAATGTTGATTAATCGTATTAGGGTTGATAGCATCAATATCCCACGCCATATCAAGGAAGAACTCCAAGTCGTAAGCCGCAACTTTGGGGTCGTGGACGTTGACAATCCACAGTTTACGGCAGTTATGGTCGTAGGCCGCTTTCATCTCAGAATAGACTAAGCCTGGCTGGGTGGTCGTGAGCCACATGTAGTCATGCGGACGCCCCCAATAAGAGAGATGGTAGTAGACACCGCCGCCACCAGAGCGTTTCTGTTGTTCGGCATCTGAGAGACGGGTCATATAGCCGTAGTTGTCATCACACCACATCAGCGTCACATCGTCTGGTACACGAAGGCCACTCTCCATAATTTCCAACACTTCCTTGTAAGGAATGAAAACCTGCGGCACCTTCTCCACATTTTTGTTGTAGTATTTGCGGATGAGTTCACGCTGGTCGTCAATGACTTGCTGCAAACCGTCCAGCTTCTCTTGTTTGGTCTTGACTCCTTCCATCGAACCGTCGTGGATGCCGCGCATGCCGATAGTAAAGAATTCTTCGCTGCCTTTCACCTCCTTCAGGCGTTCAATCCAGTATTGCTGAACCTGTTCGCGGTTGGTGATATAGTTGTAAGCACCACGCTTGGCATGATCCCACTCTGCCACATTATTACGGAGCAGGGGCTCACAATGCGAAGTGCCGATAAGGATACCGCACGAGTCCGCCATCTCCTTGTTGCCTTTGATAGTAAAGAAACCGGGCGTACCGGTATGCATACCAGGCCAAATAGCATTGGCTCGAAGGCGCAACAGCAGTTGGAAAATAGCCTTGTAAGTCTTAGGACCCATCGCACCAAACTGGTCGGTCTTCTCGTAGTGCTTCCAGGCCCAGTTGCGCAGACTCCAGTCTTCGTCATTAATAAAGATGCCACGGTAGGCTACCGAGGGGGTATGTTCCATTTGGAACGTCTCAGGCAAACTGAGACGTGCGCGACGTTCAGGAACGACGTCGCCCCACCACACCCACGGTGAGACACCAGCCATACGTGACAGCTCCAACAGACCGTAAGCGGCACCACGACCATTATGTCCCTCTACGAGTATCTGACCATTCTTGACGCTCAGACGGAATCCGTCGTCCGTGCCTTTGCCCTGTACAATACGGATTCTGGCCTTTTTAGATGTGACAGGTCTCATGCCTGTCACTTGCTCCATGTCGTCGCTCCACATTTGCAGAGCTATCTTCACTACGGGGTCGGTCTTGCCTACCAACTGATAGGTTATGGGATGTGTGCCGTCGAACCACACGATGTCAGTAGCTGCCATGCCCATGCAAATGGCAAGTAGTGAGGTCAGGACTGTTAATCTTAGTCTCAGCATAGTGTGTATAGTTATTTGACTATTTTCCTGCTAATGATACTACCGTCATGCATTGTCATCCGTTGGATATAAAGACCACTGCCAAGGTCAACAAGACGTTCGCCCTTCAGCGTAAAGTATTCAACTTTCTGAGGGGTTCCAACAGCTTTGTACGTACTGATGCCTGAAGATGGTTGTCCAACAACAACCAGCACGCCCTCGCTGTAGAGGCGTGACACGTCCCACGTTTGTCCTTCGCCAGGTGTGGCGGGCTGGATTTCAGAGAATGTGCCGGTTACGGTGCCTGTAAAGGCTTTGATTTCATCGCCATCTTTATGGGTGGACTCCATCATGGCATCGTTCAATCTGAGGATGGCTCCGCTGTTTAGTTTTAGTCCACCTGTGAAGGTCAACCCTTTGTCGGTGGAAAGTGTGTCGCCAATCAGTAATGTACCTCCAATATTTATGGTTGTAGCACCAGATAGCTTGCCTTTTCCTGCCAGTGTAGCTCCCTTGCGAACAGTGATAGCGCCTGTACCAGTATGTTGTCCGTTTACAATCATTGTTCCTGCTGTTACAATGGTCGTGCCGCTATAGGTATTCTTTCCTGTCAGACGCCATTCGCCTGTACCTTGCTTCTCGATACTTGTCTTACCAGGATGGCTATGTGCCTGATCGTAGTCGTCGATGACACCACGGAAAGTCTCGTCAGTATTGGCACCACCAACAATCCATGTACCTTCGCCCTTCTGTTTCACATTGAAACCAGACAATGCCGTAGTGGATTCTCCAGAAAGACCTCCCAGATAGAAGGTTGACTGGTTCTTACCACCATTGAGAGATGCAGTGCCTTTCAATTCGATGGTAGCATTCTTGACACCGACGCCATTACGCACAGCAAACTGGCTTTGATTGGCTTTACCTGTACCATTGATAATCAGGTGTCCAGTATAGTCGTCCCAATTGCCTTCGATATATTCGCGCAGATAATGGACATTCCAGATGAGGGTACCAGTACCGCTAACCTTACATTTGTTGGTGTTCCATAGGTCGAAATCGACTGTCGATGTGGTACCAGCAACAGCTTCAATGGGGAAATTGTAGGTTACAGAACTTTCGTTCTTACCAACAGTAACAAACTGACCGCCATGCATAATCAGTTTTGAGGCAGAACCAATACCAGCGCTCGAAACGTTCTTATTATTCAATTTGAGCGTACCTCCCTTCATGACAATATCACCATCGTACTTAAAGAAATTGGCAGTATTCACACCAATAGTACCCTCGCCATTGACGATGAAGTTGCCTTGTCCTTCGATGCTGCCGTTCATAGTAACAACAGCAGACTTGTCAGCAATATTCAGCTCTGTATCGCTGTAGAGCTTGGCAGAACGGTTGGTGGTTGTCGAAACTCCAGTATATTTATATGTGCCGCCATCCATCACCCAGTTCTGGGCAAACTCCTGACTCATGCCTAAACCACTGGCTTCACCACCGTTTTTCAGTGTCTCAAACTCATACGTTCCCTTATGCAGCACGGTAGCGCCTTCGTACTGTTGGTCGCTGGCAATGGTCAGTATGCCATCGCCGGCCTTGTTCATGGAGGCAGAGCTGCTGATAAATCCATTGCCGCCAATGGTGACATGAGCATCACTATAGACCACGACAGCCGTTTTGGGTGTTGGCTCTGTCAAGGTGATAGTCTCATCGTCAAGCGGATTAATCAACCACTCACCTTCTCCAGTACCCTTGAAAGTCTCAACATCAATGATGTCAGCCTGTTCCGGACGTGTTTTGACTGTTAGCTCTGCCGTATAATCAGACTTTTGTTCATCCTTGTATGCACAAACGCGTACGACATACGCAGAAGCTGGCTTCAATTCTGAATCCTGAATCGTGAACCATGAACCAGTGGTGCGTCCAACCTCGACGAACTGGTCATCCTTCTTAATTTCAACGATGAAGCCTTCTTCATTATCTGAATAGTCAGCCCATGAGAGCGAGAGACTGTTTGTCGTAGAACTGACCAAAGTTAGTGTCATCGGAGCACGTAGGAAGAACTGACGGTCTGTCTTTGTAATGCTATTGATATAATTCTCGATATTAGCATAACCGTTAGCTGCAATGGTCATGGCGTCGTCCTTCTGTGGATCAGTACCATTGGCTGTCTCCCATGTGTCAGGCATGCCGTCACCGTCGGTGTCTGCGGATTTTGTGCCCTTGAACCAAGGCCAGGTTGTCGGTACACCAATAGGCAGCTCGTTTTCGTTGGTAATGAGATTACCCTTTTTGCCAAACGACAGTACCTCGTCCACCATATAGCAGTCGGCCAAGTCGCGATATGGCAAACTGGCTCCCACGTCAGGCAGCAACTTATCAACCAAATCTGTTGCTGCCCACTTCTCTAATGCAGGATAGTCATATGCAGTAGCCTGACGATCGCCACCGCCATCGCCCGTAAACTCTGTGGGGTTGTAGATACCATCACGGTTTGAGTCCTGCCAGTTGTCGTTTCCATAGAAATGGAAGTTACTATTACCGCCAGTCAGGCAGTTGCCTCCTACTGCAGGACCATTGATGAAGAGGTTTGATTCGATGTTGGCATACGACTGTCCTTCAGAGTCGCCACCCATATTGTAGGCTGCATTCTTCCAATTATATACAAGGTTGTTTGCATATTGGTTGATACCCTTCACTTTGAAGTTACGAGTCGAATTGTCGACCAAAAGGATGCGATAAAGCGTGATATTGTCAGCCTGCATCAGTCCACCTGCCGAGTGCGTCATCAGGCCCTGTCCCACAATGCTGTTCATCAGCGTAATATTTGTCGGAGCAGTGCCCTTGTTATCCCAGTTGATAGAGAAGTTCTCGTCCTGTCCCCACGAGAAGGAACAATGGTCGAAAATCATGTTCTTTCCATTGGCAATACCTGCGCAGTCCTTGTCCTTCGTGCCTACGGCACCCATACGGAAACGCATGTAACGTACGATGATGTTGTCGGCACCCGAGAATGAGACGCCATCGCCATAGACGGTGATACCCTCGCCAGGCGCAGTCTGACCAGCCACGTAGAGGTTGTTCTTGAACACGATGCGTGAGTTGATGCGGATAACACCACTCACATCAAACACGATGATGCGGTTTGGCTGGCTCACGGCATCGCGCAAAGAGCCCGTGCCTGAGTCGTTGAGGTTAGTTACGTGGTATACAGTGCCTCCGCGTCCACCAGTAGCAAAACGTCCAAAACCTTCTGCGCCAGGAAAGGCCAGTTGCTGAGCATACATGCTGATACTAACAGCCAATAATGCCACGAAAAGCTTAACTCTTTTTCTCATATTATTTTCTTGATTTGTTTTTATTTGTAGCAAGTTTCCAAGGTGCAAAGGTAGTGATATTTTTTAATATGTGATGTTAAAAGACAATAAAATTTGAGTTTTGTACGTTATTTAATACGATGCAGAAGCATAATTATGTCTTAATGCTGCTGTTTTGGCTTAGTGTAATAACCGCTAATGCCCAGCAGGAACCATCGTTCAGTCACTATTGGGCGATGGAGCCTTCTTTTAATCCTGCCGCAGTGGGTAAAGAGTCGAAACTCAATGTCACAGGTTCCTATGCCATGACCCTGACGGGCTTTGAGAATAACCCAAGGACAATGTATATTGCTGGCGATATGCCTTTCATGCTGCTCAATAAAATGCATGGCGTGGGTCTTCAGCTGATGAATGACCAAATAGGTTTGTTCCAACATCAGCGTTTGGTAGCGCAATATGCTTACAAACAACCTTTGTTTGGCGGAATACTGAGCGTAGGCATACAAGCAGGTCTGTTGAGCGAAAAATTCAAGGGCTCAGCACTTGATTTAGAAGACCCTACTGATGATGCTTTCACGAAAACAGACGATAACGGAACGGCTGTGGACCTGTCTGCAGGTTTGTATTATCAGCATGGTCCATGGTATGCAGGCTTGTCTGTTTTGCATGCTACAACACCCTCTGTAGAATTGGGCGAACGTGCAATTTATAACATCAGTAGTTCGTATTATTTGACTGGAGGATACAATATTCGGCTAAACAACCCGTTATTAACAATACACCCCTCTATGTTGGTGCGCTATGATGGAACTGCCTATCGAGGTGATGTGACGTGTCGTTTAAAGTACACACATGACAAACGGGTGTTGTATGCTGGTGTGGGCTATAGTCCCACAAATTCAGTGACAGCTTTCATTGGAGGTTTGTTCCATGGCGTGATGTTGGGCTATAGCTACGAGGTCTATACCTCGGCCCTCAGTTTCGGAAATGGCAGCCATGAGTTATTCGTGGGCTATCAGACGGATCTGAACCTCTATAAGAAGGGTCGTAACAGACATCAGAGTGTGAGGTTCTTATAGAGGTGAGTGGTGAGAAGTTAGAGGTGAGAGAAATGTTTAAGAAAAGAAATACGAAAATATTATATAGCAATATGGTTAAGAATATTAAATCAAAGATAGTGAGTGTGGTCGTGGTAGGAGTTATCTCTTACCTCTTACCTCTTACTACTTGCCTCTTCTTGTCAAGTTGCTTTGGCAGTAAGCTGGCATCATCAGCTGGTGGCGAGGTGACAGGTACTAGCGGACGCGCATTTAGCGAGCCAGCTCCTTATGGTATGACGCTGATTAAGCGTGGTCATTTGCGCATGGGTATCGACAAGCAAGATACGCTATGGGGCAAGCAGACACCAGTAAAGGACATCTCTATAGAGGGTTTCTGGATGGACGAGCGTGAAGTCACGAACTCGATGTATCGCCAGTTCGTGAACTATGTGCGCGACTCTATCATCCGTGAGCGTCTGGCTGATCCTGCCTATGGTGGCGATGAGAGCTTCAAGATTGAGGAAGACAAGAATGGTGACCCCATTACACCTCATCTGAACTGGAAGAAGCCTATTCCGCGCAAGCCTAGCGAGGACGAGCAGCGTGCCATCGAGAGCGTCTATGTGACACATCCCGTTACTGGCGAGAAGATGTTGGATTGGCGTCAGATGAACTATCGCTACGAGGTGTACGACTATACGGAAGCTGCCAAGCGCAAGTATCGTCCGAATCATGAAGAGCGCATACTGAATACTGACGTGCGTCCCAATCCCAACGAACAAATCTGGATTTCTAAAGATACGGCCTATATTGACGATGAGGGTAAAATACATCGCGAGACGATCAATCGCCAGTATACAGGACCTTATGATTTCCTGAATACCTATATAATAAATATATATCCAGACACTACTTGCTGGGTCAACGACTTCCCCAATGCTGAAAACGAGTCGTATATGCGCTACTATTTCTCAGCAGCAGCCTATAATGACTATCCTGTTGTAGGTGTGACGTGGGAACAGGCCAATGCCTTCTGTGCTTGGCGTACGGAATACCTCTTGAAGGGCTTGGGTGGCGCAGCACGCTACGTGCAGCGTTATCGTCTGCCAACTGAGGCTGAGTGGGAGTTTGCTGCCCGTGGTAAAGACCAAAACGAGTTCCCTTGGGAGAATGCTGATGTGATGAGTGGTAATGGCTGCTTCTTCGCTAACTTCAAGCCTGATGACGGTAATTATACCAAGGACGGCAACCTGATTACCAGTCGCACGGGAATCTATAGCGCCAACTCAAACGGACTCTACGATATGGCGGGTAACGTGGCTGAATGGACATCGACTATCTATACGGAAGCTGGTGTTGAGGCCATGAACGATATCAATCCGCAGCTGAAATATAATGCAGCGAAGGAAGATCCTTATAGACTGAAGAAGAAGAGTGTGCGTGGTGGCTCGTGGAAAGATCCTGAGAGCTATATTCGTTCCGCATGGCGTTCGTATGAATATCAGAACCAGCCTCGTTCGTATGTAGGTTTCCGTTGCGTTCGCTCATTGGCAAACACTACCAGCGATAAAGTTAAAGTGAAGAAAGGGAAGAAATAATGACTAGATATAGTAAACTGAACTTCGTATACCGCTTGCAGAAGTGGATGGACAGCGTACCAGGACAGACGTTCCTGAACTACGCGTATTCATGGGGTGCCTCGATTGTGATTCTGGGTACACTGTTCAAACTGACTCACCTGCCAGGAGCAAACTTCTTCCTGTTCTTGGGTATGGGTACTGAGGTGTTTGTGTTCTTTATTTCTGCTTTCGATCGTCCGTTCGACAAGACGACAGATGGTATGGACCTCGATCTGCATGTTGGTGAAGAAGGCCTGTCGGGAGTCGTTGCCAATGGCGAAAATATGATTGCTCAAGGCGGAGGTGCTGTCATCGGAGGCGGTGGCGTCATTGGTGGCGGTGTCATTGGTGGCACAACAGGTGGCGGAGGCGGAACCATCATCATCGGAGGTGGTGGCGGAGGAGCTCCGAGCACGCAAGGCACGAGCTCCGAGCTCGAAGGCGACGAGCTCCGAGCTCAAGGGTCGTCTGCTCCGAGCTCGTTCATCGTAGCCCCGCAGCAGCCTGAGACGCTCCCAATGGGTGAGGAGCTGAAGGAGGCTACTTCGAACTATATCGATGAGTTGAATCGCTTGACAGAGATGCTGACACAGGTGTCTGAGCAGAGTCAGCGCCTGACGCGTGACTCTGAGGAGATGGAGAACCTGAATCGTACGCTGACAGGCATCAGTCGTGTCTACGAGATGCAGTTGAAGAGTGCATCGTCGCAGATCAGTACCATCGATGAAATCAATGAACAGACACGCCACATGGCTGAACAGATACAGGAGCTGAACAAGATTTACGCTCGTATGATTGAAGCCATGCAGATAAGGAGTCAGATGTAAGATGTCTGATGTAAGATGTCTGATGTAAGATGTAAGAAGTAAGAAGAATAATATGGCAATCAAGAAAAGACCCGTTTCTCCTCGCCAGAAGATGATTAACCTGATGTACGTGGTACTGATGGCGATGCTGGCGCTGAACGTCTCAACTGAGGTGCTCAACGGATTCTCTATCGTTGAAGAGAGTCTGAAGCGTACCACTGCCAATTCGACGAAGGAGAACCAGGCCCTATATGATGACTTTGCTGAGCAGATGCAGAAGAACCCGCAGAAGGTGAAGCAATGGTTCGATAAGTCGCAGCAGGTGAAACAGATGAGCGACCAGCTCTATAATTTGGCTGACGAATTGAAGTTGGCCATCGTACAAGAAGCTGATGGCAAGGATGGCGATGTTTCGAACATCCGCAATAAGGAGGATTTGGAGGCTGCGACACAGGTGATGCTGTCGCCCAGTCGTGGACGAGGCAAAGAGCTTTATGATGCTATTAACAGCTATCGTGAACAATTGTTGAAGCTGGTGACTGACGAGCATCAGAAGAAGATGATAGCATCGAACTTGACAACTGAGATTCCTAAGGATGCTGTCACGCTGGGCAAGAATTGGCAGGAGTATATGTTTGAGTCGATGCCAGCAGCAGCAGCTGTTACATTGCTTTCGAAACTGCAGAGCGACGTGCGCTATGCAGAGGGTGAGGTGCTGCATACCTTGGTGTCGAACATCGACGTGAAGGATATCCGTGTCAACGCCCTTAATGCCTTTGTTATTCCCAACTCGCAGACCATCGTGCGTGGTGACAAGTTCTCAGCTCATATAGTGATGGCTGCTGTGGATACCACCCAGCAACCTCAGATATTCATAGGTGGTAGGGAGATGAACCTGCCCAATGGACTCTATGAGACTGTAACCAGTCGCACTGGTGACTTCACGCTGTCTGGTTATATTCAGGTGGCCAATGGTAATGGTGAATTGCTGAAGCGTAACTTCGAGCAGAAATATACCGTTGTTGATCCGTCAGCAACTGTTAGTGCCGACCTGATGAATGTGCTCTATGCAGGCTACAGTAACCCGCTGAGCGTCAGCGTACCTGGTGTGCCAGTCAATAAGGTGCAGGCTACGATGACAGGAGGTACCTTACAACCTGTAGGTCCTGGTCGATATATCGCCCGTCCTACTGCTGTGGGTCAGAATGTGACAATCACAGTGACGTCGACCAATACGGGACGTGCCCAGCAAATGGGACAGTTCACCTTCCGTGTACGTCGTCTGCCAGACCCCACACCGTATATTGCTATGAAGGATGAGTCAGGTTCGCCTGTCCGCTATAAGGGCGGTGGCTTGTCGAAAGCTCAGCTGATGGGCGTGGATGGCATCGGAGCAGCCATCGATGATGGTATCCTCGATATTGCCTTTAAGGTGCAGAGCTTCGAAACGGTATTCTTCGACAATATGGGTAATGCAGTCCCCATGGTCAGCGATGGTGCTAACTTCTCTGCACGCCAGAAAGATACCTTCCGCAAGTTGCAGCGCAACAAGCGTTTCTATATCTCGCGTGTCAACGCCATCGGACCTGATGGTATATCGCGTAAGTTGAATGCTTCGATGGAAGTAATAGTAAAGTAACTTAGAATTAAGAAGATATGAAAAGAGTATTGTTCTTATTGATGATAACAGTGATGGCAGGTACAGCACTTGCTCAGCCCAAGGCTCGTCGCCAACAGCAGAAACAGCAGCAACAGCAGGCTCAGCAAGGGCAGCAGAATCAAGGTGTCTCGATGCGTGCCCGTCTGATGTTCCCAACAGCAGTCGATATGCCAGAGGATGTGGTGTGGCGTCGTGATATCTATCGCGAAATCGACCTCAATCAGAATGCCAATGGCGGACTCTACTATCCTGTGGAGCCTATCGACAAGCAGCTGAACCTTTTCACCTATGTGTTTAAGTTGGCGTTGAATGGCTATGTGCCTGTCTACGAATATCGTCTGGATGGTAATGAGCTGTTTACGGATTCTGCCAAGGTGAAGATGAAGACCATTCTCGACAACTTCCACATCTACTACGAAGAGAAGGATGGCAAGCTACGTGTAGACAACAGCGATATTCCTTCTGCAGAGGTGAAACTCTACTATCTGAAGGAGAGTGCCTACTTCGACCAAGCAAACTCTACGTTCCATCGCAAGGTGTTGGCACTCTGCCCAGTCATGCTACGTGAAGATGACTTTGGTGGCGAGGCAGCCAAGTATCCCTTGTTCTGGGTAAAGTATGCCGACTTAGCACCTTATCTCAGTCGTCAGACAGTGATGACATCGAACCTGAATAATGCAGCAACGATGTCGATGGAGGACTATTTTACGCTGAATCGTTACGAGGGTAAGATCTATAAAACCAACAACATGTTGGGTAAGACATTGGCACAGTATTGTCCTACAGACTCAGCTTTGCAGAAGGAACAGCAGCGTATCGAAGGCGAGTTAAAGGCCTTCGAAGAGAAGATCTTTGGCGACAAACAACGCAAGGACTCGCTCGATAGCATTTCTCGTCTTACACCTGCTGACCTTAAAGCAGCCCGAAAAGCTGCTCGTAAGGGAAAGAAAGCTACTGGTGACGAGTCTGCTGTTACCGGCAACCAGAAGAGTTCATCTTCATCATCGCGTCGCTCTAAGGCTACTAAAGCGCCCAAGTCGTCAGCCTCTTCGTCAGGCTCTTCTCGTATGAGTGTACGTCGCCAGAGACACTGACACTAAGCGTTGCGCTAGTGAATACTGAAAAGTGAATAGTGAAAAGTGAAAAAACTGGCATAATTGTTGTTTTTTTCAGATAAAATGCTTACTTTTGCCAGCAGATTATTAATTCAGTCACTAAAAAAGAAAGATTATGAAAAAAGTTTTAACTCTTATCGTGATGGCAGTAGCGTTTGCCATGCCTTCACAAGCACAGATTAAGTTTGGTCTGCAAGGTGGTCTGAACTTGACTAATGTTTCTGACTTCTCGTTTGATAAGGCTGGTATTGAGAATGCCGTGTCTAACAAGGCTGGCTTCTTTATTGGTCCGACTGTAAAGTTTACCTTGCCTGTTGTTGGCTTAGGTATTGATGCAGCTGCATTATACGATCAGCGTGAGGCTAAGACTAATGACGGTACTATCAAGTCACAGTCAATCCAGATACCTGTCAATGTTCGTTACGGTTTTGGCATTGGTAGCCTTGCTGAGATTTTTGCATTTGCTGGTCCTCAGTTTGGATTTAATATTGGTGACAAGAACAAAACATGGAAAGACGCCAAGAATAATGCTTACGACTGGACGTTGCGTAGTTCTAACCTAAGTGCAAATATTGGTATTGGTGCTACGTTACTGAGCCATCTGCAGGTGAAGATCAACTATAACATTGCTCTTGGCAAGACTGGTGACGTTCAGGTAAAGGATGGTACTGGTGCAGCATGGGATGTTATTACAGGTAAGGCAAAGGCTAACGCTTGGCAGATTTCTGCAGCTTACTATTTCTAAAATAAGATAACAAGATAAAAATGGCAGGAACTTCCTGCCATTTTTTGTTGATAGTTATGAAATGTCTGTTTTCTTGCGATTAAACCAACCATGGGTAAAGGAGAATGCCACGTAAGTAAACAGGCCTACGATAATACCATCGGTGATACTTCCGCTGACAGGCATCAACAGGATGGTCAGGAAAGCTGGCAAAGTCTCGATGGGATTCGTCAGGCTTATATGTCGCACAGAGCCGAACAAATAGAAACCTGCAATGACCATTACTGGTGCTGTGGCTGCAGAAGGAATAGCCAGAAATAGTGGCGAAAGGAACAGACTGCACAGGAAGCATAGGGCGATGACGAGGGCTGTGAGACCCGTACGACCACCTTCTGCTACGCCCGTAGCACTCTCTACATAAGTTGTCACAGTGCTGCAGCCCAGACATGCGCCTGCCACAGTCCCAATAGCATCGCTGAGCATGATGTTACGCATATTGGGAATACGTCCGTTCTTACGGATTCGTCCGGAATTGGCCATAAGACCTACCACAGAACCTAACGTGTCGAAGACATCGAAAAACAGCATGGTTAGCACACATACCCACAAGTCTGGCGTCAGCAGTTCATCCCATGAGAATTGACAGAAGAGTAGCGCTGGTGACGTGGGAATGCTTACCATACTTTCTGGCAATTGGGTGACACCCAAAGGAATGCCAATCAGCGATATTGTGGCGATACTGAGCAATAATCCGCCACGTACGTGCATCACGGTAAGAAGTCCCGCCAACAGCAGTCCGCCAATAAAGAGTATCGAGTTTGGATTCGTTAGCGTTTCAATATGGTTGAAGATAGTACCCTCAGCAAGGATGCCACTATTCTTGAAGCCTATCATGGCGATGAAGAATCCAATACCTGCAGCGAAAGCAAACTTAAGTGATGGGGGAATCATTTCAAATATAATCTGCCTAATGTTGCTTACGCAGAGCAAGATGAAGAGTATGCCCTCGATAAGTACGGCAGTAAGAGCAAAACGCCACGAATAGCCCAACGACACACATACAGTCTGTACGAAGAAGATGTTCAGGGCCAGTCCTGGTGCCTGACCAATAGGACGTTTAGCCAGAAAAGCCATCAATAGACCACCGATGGTAGCGGCTAAGGCTGTTGCTGTGAACAGGGCCTCAACGGGATACCCTTTTTCAGCAAGTGGTTCAAATAATACCGGGTTCAGAGCCAATATATAGCACATCGTGACAAAGGTGGTCAGACCAGCCAATACCTCTGTCTTTAAATTGTTGCGTTGGGTAGAGAACCCCACTAATGAGAGCAATCTTTCTTTCATATCTTTGAAGTTAGGCAACAGGAATAATAACATCGAATTTCGCACCGTTCTGGTAGTTGGCATCAATAGTCACCGTACCACCCAGATGTTCAGCCAGCAGGCGTGCTACGGACAGACCCAATCCTGCGCCCTGCGAGAAATTGTCAAGCTTGGTGAAACGCTTGAAGACGTAGATATGCTTGTCTGCAGGAATGCCTGGTCCCGTATCGCTGACAGCAAAGTGCAACTTCCCCTCGCTGAAGTCCGTTGTCAGCGTGATGCTGCCCTCGGTAGTAAACTTCGCTGCATTCTCCAGAAGTTTGGTGAGAATGTTTTGTATGACGGTAGCATTGGTCTTTACCATCAGCTCTGGGGCTATCGACGACTGGTTCTCTATCGTTACCGATGGGGCAATCAAGGAGCGGATAGTGTCAATGGCCTGATCGGCTACGGCTGCTATGAGGCAGTCTTCCGTAGGCGACGGGTCGGTACGGCTTTCGTAGTCGGAAATCAGAATCAGGTCGTCCAAAATGTTGGTCAGCATACGGGTACCATCCATAATGCGCTGACTCATGTCATTACGCATTTCTGGTGTGATGCTCTTGTCGTCCATCGTCAGAATCTGAGAAAAACCGCTGATCGCATTTAGCGGTGTGCGTATCTCGTGTGTCATACTTCGTATAAAGGATGTCTTTGCTTTCGATGCCGCCTCAGCACGGTCACGCTCCAAAGCCAGTTGCTTGTTCTGGCTAACCACCACATTGCGTTCTCGCTGTAATTGTTGGTTTTTAATTTCTATCCTTCGCGTCCAACGACTATTAAAGGTTAGGAAAGCCAATAACGCCAGAATACCCAGTATCATTGCTACACCACCTGTCGTAAAACGTGATCGTGACACCAGCATGTCATTTTGCGATTGCAACTCGTTTAACTGATAACGTTTATTCAGACGATTCAACTGCTCGCGGTTATTGGCCTGCGTAATTGAATCGTCCAATTCCTTATAGGCTCGGACATTAGCTAGCGCCTCACGGTAACGTCCCATTTTTTCCAGTGCTTCTGCTTGTCCTTGCAGAGCCCGTATTTTTGTACTCACATTCCCATTTGCCACTTTCATGATATCTTCAGCATACTTCAATGCGTCAGCATACTTTCCTTCCGCCATCGCTAACTCGTGACGCGCATCGCTAATGTTTAAGATGTGGTTATCGGTTATTCCTGTCGCCTTGGCATAATATACCGTCGAGTCGATGGCTGAAGCAGCCTCCGCAAGATGGCCGGTTCTAATCAAGAGCGTATTTTTGTGATTAAAGTATTGGTGGTACCAGTGCGCATAGGCCAACGTGTCCTCTTTGCATGTGGCGGGTTCCATCTTGTCCAACAGATTTCGCCATGTTACCAATAATGAATCCAGTTCAGCATATTCCTTAGTGGATTCCAGACATTCGGCATAGTAGCAGTAGATACTCACCAACTGTCCCTTTTGTCCTTCCTTTGGAAATAAGCTTATGGATTTCTTAAATCCTTTTTTAGCCTCATCGTAGTTATCTTGTATCAAATATGTGATGCCTTGTGTTAGGTAGCTCAGCGACAGCCCAAATGTGTCATTTCGCTCTATGGCGTCTTTCTGCATGGCTTCGGCCTCATGGGTGGCTTCGGTATATTCGTTGTACCAGGCGTAATCTTCTGCCAGATTCTGCCATAATGTGTAGTACAAACTCCACTCATGGTGTTCGCGCAGGAAGTCAAGCACCCCATGTGCTATGGTCATCAGCGAGTCGTGCTGGTCGTTGTTAAACAATTCCTCAGTCTCGGCAAAGCGTTTGTAGGCAGAATCGTGCCAATCGATATTCTTATTCGCTGTTCGGCTACCCGTACCCTGTTGGCAAGCTACGGCAAAACTCATAGCAATAGCTATGAAAAGTAGTTTAAAAAGTAGTCTCAGTTGGTTCATGTCGGGTGCAAAGTTACGAAGAAGTGCGTAAAAAACCAAATTTAACGACGATTTATTTTGCATTTTGTCCGGTTTGCATTATCTTTGCATCTTGATGCAGTATGCTGACTTGATATTGCCCGTACCCTTGCAAGGGTTGTTCACCTACGCTGTACCTGAAGGTATGACGGTGGTGACAGGCTGTCGTGTGTTGGTAACATTTGGCCGTACGAAGTATCTGGGCGTTGTGATGCGCCTGCACGACAAGAAACCCGAGGACTATGAGGTGAAACCTGTCCTGCAAGTATTGGATGCTATGCCAATTGTGATGGAACAGCAATTGAAGCTATGGCAATGGATTAGTGATTATTATCTGTCGCCGATAGGCGATGTCTACAAGGCTGCCTTACCTGCAGGGTTGAAGGCCGAAGATGGCTATCATCCCAAGACAGAGACTTATATCCGGCTGACGTCACAGTATCAAAATGCTACCTCTTTGCACATCGCACTTAATGTGTTGTCGAGGGCTAAAAAGCAGTTGGATGTCTTTATCGAATATTTGGCGCTGTCTGGATGGGATCAGGTGGAAGAGCATCCAACAACGTTCACTGTGAATGAGATTACGCGTGAAGAGCTGATGAATGTTAGTGGCGCTTCTGCATTGACCATAAAGGAATTGGAGAAACGCCAGATGTTGGAGACCTATGAGGTAGAGGTGGGACGACTGAATCACAGTGGTGCGTATCATCCCGAACTCATACAACCCCTTAGTCCTGCTCAACAGAAAGCTCATGACGAGGTACTCTTCTCGATGTTGAAGAATCATGTGACTTTATTACATGGCGTGACGGGATCTGGTAAGACGGAGATATACATCCATCTCATTAAGTTGGCACTGGAACGCAAGGAACAGGTGCTCTATCTGTTGCCTGAAATAGCGTTGACAGTCCAGATGATGCAACGCCTACAGCGTGTGTTTGGCGACAAGCTGGGTATCTATCACTCCAAATATTCCGATGCCGAACGCGTAGAGATATGGCAGAAACAATTGTCCCAGAATCCCTATGACGTCATTTTGGGTGCCCGTTCAGCAGTCTTCCTGCCTTTCCAACGCTTGGGCTTGGTAATCATCGATGAGGAACATGAAGTCAGTTATAAGCAACAAGATCCCGCTCCTCGCTATCATGCACGCAGTGCTGCCATCGTCTTGGCTCAGATGTTTAAGGCCAAGACGCTATTGGGTACTGCAACACCTTCGCTAGAGAGTTATCACAATGCCAAAAAGGGCAAATACGGGCTGGTGGAACTAAAGGAACGTTATCAGGGTATCGAACTGCCTGAGATACAGGTGGTCGATACGGCCGACCTTCAGCGACGTAAAATGATGGCAGGTCCTTTCTCACCGCTTTTGTTAGCGCGCGTACGCGAAGCGTTAGAGCATGGCGAACAGGCTATTCTCTTTCAGAATCGTCGTGGCTTTGCGCCTGTCGTCGAGTGTCATCAGTGTGGCTGGGTTCCTACATGTCAGCACTGTGACGTGTCGCTGACGTACCATCGGCAGATGAACCAGTTGACATGTCACTATTGTGGCTATACCTATCGTGTACCAACGGAGTGCCCTTGTTGTGGTAGTACCGATTTGCGTACTCGTGGCTTTGGTACGGAGAAGATAGAGGAGCAGGTGCGTGAAGTGTTTCCTGAGGCACGTATTTCGCGTATGGACCTCGATACCACTCGTACACGCAATGCTTATGAACGCATTATCAGCGACTTTTCTGCTCGTCGCACTAATATCTTGATAGGCACGCAGATGGTTTCGAAGGGTCTCGACTTCGATCATGTTTCTGTGGTGGGTATCCTAAATGCTGATGCGATGCTCAATCAGCCCGACTTCCGGGCCTACGAGCATGCTTATATGATGATGTCGCAGGTCAGTGGACGTGCTGGTCGTAAGAACAAGCGCGGACTGGTGATTCTACAGACGAAGCAACCTAAGTTGCCTGTCATCGACTATGTGGTACGCAGTGACTATGCGGCACTCTATAAGGACTTGATAGCTGAACGTCAGGCTTTCCGCTATCCACCATATTTTCATCTGATATATGTGTTTCTTAAGCATCGTCAGGAGACAACGGTTCATACGGCATCCATCGAGTTGGCATCTCGTCTGCGCCAATGGTTTGGTGGGCGTGTGCTGGGGCCTGATAAACCTTCCGTAGCAAAGGTAAAGCAGCAAAATATTCGTAAACTAGTGCTTAAATTGGAGTTGGGCATTGACATGAAACGAGTCCGCGAGTATCTGCTCATGGCTCAGAGGCAGATGCTCGCGGACAAGCGCTATTCGTCGTTACAGATCTATTACGACGTTGATCCGTTATAATGTTATTTCGAAGTTTCGATGCTTCGAAGTTTCGATTATGTTAAAAGTCAATCTGGCAACCTAAGCCCAGCACACGATTGGTGCGGGTGAACGAGTCGCCTTTAGTGACATTACCATTGGCGTCAGTGGCCTGTACTTTGTCGTAGTTGCCATAATTGGTCTGGAAATATGCGGCACTGAGTGTCACCTTGTCAGAAATCTTGTAGCTGATACCAGCGCCTACGCTATAGCTGTTGACAACGAACGACATATCGTTCATGTACGCGTCGGTGAGTCCGTAGCGGGTAATCTGGAAACCACATGAGAGGTTTACCTTGTCGCTGGCGTCCCACTCAATACCGCCCAGATATTCGTTAGAACCGTAGTCAAGCAAATCCTGCGAGTCATTGTACCACTTGGCGTTCTTGTCGTAATAGTGGTGATAGCCTGCGTTGAGGTGTACTTCGGGTATAGGACTCCACTGGGCACCCAACGACAGCATGGCAGGAATATCTTCATTGACATCAGTATTATTCTCAAACTTGTTGATGTTGTTGATGCCGGGGAAATTGGCCATCGGACCTGAAATCTTCAGGGGTTCTTCCAGAGTAGAATGGTTTTTCATCTTCATCTGTGTATTGAACTCGTACTTGGCAGCAAAGTTGAAGTTGCCAATCTTGTAGTCAATACCAATGATAGGTGCGAAACCAAAACCGGTCTGTGTGCTTTGCAGATTCACACCATTACCATAACGGTGCAGCTTGTAAAGACTCTGTAGTCCGGCCTCTGCGGCAGCAAGTTGTGGTGCTGCTTGAGCCTGCATGGCAGCAAGTTGCTCGGCAGTATATGCACCTGACTGAGCGGCCATCTGAAGTTGAGCCTGAGCGGCACCTATCTGACGGTTGATGTCGTTGATGTTGCCTTCCAGGAATTCGCCAAAGTCAATAGCACCTGATGAGGTAACTACTGAAATATGACTCAGACGGGCACGATACGAAGCATCGCCGTAGACGGCACGCAGACCACCATAAACAGCCCAGTGTTCATTAATCTTATAAGCAGCACCGGCTTGGAACCCAAAGTAGTACTGGCGACCGCGCATATAAGCATCCATGTCATAACCCTGAACATCAAAGCCATTCTGCTTTAGCATGCCAGCAATGCTACCGACAGCACGTTCGAAAGATCCGAGACCATTCTCAAACTCGCAGGCACCACCGCCGCCAGGCATTGAAAAGTTGAATTGGTAACTCCAATTTCCTTTATTATATGCGGCCTGCAATGAAGGAATGAAAGGAGCATCAGCCACACCTTCAAACGTCTTGGTCATCTTACCTTCATTCTTTTTACCCATCAAGTACATAGGGTCAGTAGAAGTAACGGTACGTGTCTGGTGAGCATATTGCCAGTTGATGGCCAAATGGAATCCTTCGGGCATGAAAGCTACGCCAGCAGGGTTTGAGTAAACGCCGTCGAGACCAATAGCGGCATCACGGGCGGGATTTTTCAGGAACAAAACGCTTTGATTCGTGTTGGTCAGAATACCACCGGCAAAAGCGTCCATAGTTGTCATCGTGAAAACAA